>DAIPYJ010000005.1:0-82088 GCA_036782775.1 Candidatus Dormiibacterota bacterium
TCACCGCGGTGGTGTGGTATCTCGATCATGACTCGAGCCCGGAGCTGTCGCCGCGTCGGATCCTTTCGGCCTTCCTGATCGCCGGCGTGCTCGGCGTGCTCGGCGCCTCGGTCCTCGAGTACTACTTGATCAGCGTCGGCTTGCTGGGCACGCTGGAAGTCGGGCTGATCGAGGAAGCGATCAAGGCCGTGTTGATCTACGTGATGGCGTGGGGAATCCGGTCATTCCATCTGCGAGACGGCATGGTGCTGGGCGCGACCGTCGGCTTTGGCTTCGCCGCGCTCGAAAGCAGCGGCTACGCGCTGGCATCGTTGTTCGTCGTCTATCAGCACCGGCTCTACCTCTCGCTCGATGGCGTCGTCGTCACCGAGCTGATCCGCGGCGTGCTGGCACCTTTCGGCCACGGCGCCTGGTCGGCGGTCGTCGGCGGGGCCATCTTCGGTGCGGCCCGGGCGAGAGGTCACCTGACCTTGCGCTGGCGGATCATCGGCGCCCTCATCCTGGTCGCGGTGCTGCACGCGATCTTCGACTCGCTCAACGGGATCACCGGCTACGTCGTGATCGCGATTGTCGGTTTGATCCCTGTCGTGCTCCTCTGGCGGCGCGGCCGCCGCGAGGATCTGGCGACGCCGGCGAGTTACTTGCGCTAGGGGTTACATCGCGGCGACTTGCGGGGCCGATCCGGCTGCCGCTCGGGCGCTTGGGCGGATGAGCGAGGCGCCCGCCGCCAGCAACGCGACCACGGCGGCAGCCAGAAACGCGTCTTCATAGGCGGCGACCGTCGCCTGCCCGACGCTGAGGTGCTCGGCAAGGTGGGCGGGGACGCGAGCCGCGGTCACGGCCGCTGCCATCGCGATGCCGAGCGCCATCCCGAGATTGCGACTGGTTGCCAGCGCGCCGGCGGCGGTCCCGCTCCGTTGCGGTGGGGCGCCACTCATGATGGCGCTGTTGTTCGGCGACGTGAATAGCCCCATGCCGGCGCCATTGAGCACCAGCGGCACGACCAGCGCGAGCGGCGAGGGATGCATGCCCATCCGCCAGAGCAAAACAAAACTCAGCACCATCAAGCTCATGCCGCCGACGGTCAATGCGCGCGAGCCGAACGCATCCGAGAGGCGGCCGCTGACCGGCGCGAGCAGCATCATCGCCACCGAAACCGGGGTCAGCAGCAGCGCCGCCTGGACGTAGCTGTAATGGAGGCCTTGAATCAAATAGAACGGCACGAGCAGCGTCAACACCGAAACGGCCAGGTAGGCCAGGACGCTGCTCGTCAGGCTGGCCGAAAACAAATGATTCTTGAACAGGCTCAAATCGAGGACGGGAGCCGGAACGCGGAGTTCGACCGCAATGAAGAGTGCGATCAACGCCAGCCCCGCCGTAAGCAACGCAAGCGCTGGGATTGACCCCCATCCCAGCGTCGGGCCGCGGCTCAGGTAGAGGAGGATGGCGAAGAGCCCCAGGAAGCCGAGCGTCGCACCCCAGAGATCGAACCGGGTGCGGCGCCCGGCCGGCGCATCCTCCTGGATGAACAGCAGGGCAACCGCCACCCCGACGACGCCAAGGGGGATGTTGAAGAGAAAGAGGGCTTGCCAGGAAAACGCCTGCAAGAGCAGGGCGCCGATCAGCGGCCCGAGGCTCAAGCCAGCGTAGGTGAAGACGGCGTTGACGCCCAGCGCCAGGCCGCGTTGCGACGCCGGAAAGGCTCGAATCACAATCGCGGCGCTGATGGCGAACATCATGGCGCCGCCGATTCCCTGAACGACCCGACCAAAGAGAAGCAGTGGCAGCGTGTGGCTGAGTCCGCTGACCAGCGCGCCAATGGTGAAGATGCCAAACCCGGCCGCATAGAGATGCTTGATGCTGATCAAATCGCCCAGCCGCCCAAAGGTCTGCAGCAGCGAGGTTGTCACCAGCAGGTAGCTGACCACCACCCACTCGACCACCGTGATGTCCTGGTGCAGCCCCTGGCCGATGGTCGGCAACCCAATCGTGATCGTGCTCGAGGCGAGCGGGGCGCTCAACGCCCCGACCGAGACGCCGAGCATGGTGCGCCATTTCTGTGGCATCGTGATCAGCGTAGCGGTGGAGGAGGTGCAGTCGTGAAAGTGATCACAGCCGGCGACGCGACCAGCAATCTGCAACCCATGGACCCGGCTCATTTCACCGGCAGGACGAGCAGCACGTCGCTGATCGGTGCCGGGACGGCCGGGTCGATGTTCGCAGCGATCGTGCGTTTCGAGGCGGGGGTTCGCAACCACTGGCACAGCCATGGGGGAGGCCAGGTGCTCCATGTGGTCGAAGGCGAGGGCTGGGTCCAGCTGCGTGACCAGCCGCCGGCGCGCATTCGGAAGGGCGACACGGTGGTGGCGGCGCCCAATGAGGAGCACTGGCACGGCGCGGCGCGCCGTGGCGCGATGGCGCATCTGGCGATCGGAATGGGCGAGACTCGCTGGCTGGAGGAGTCAGCCGCGCCGTCCGAGTAATCCGCGCCGCTACCCTGTAACCATGGGCCAGGAAACGCGCATCACCGCCGGCCAGCCACGCCTGCTGTGCCTGATGGGGTCGGGCGAGATGTCGCCCGGCATGGTCAAGGTGCACGCCGACCTGCTGCGCCGCGTTGGTGGAAAAGCCGCGCCGGCGGTCATGCTTGATACCTCCTATGGCTTCCAGGAGAACGCCGACGACTTGACCGCTCGCGCCCAACGCTTCTTCGAAGCTCGGGTCCGGCATCCGATCGAGGTGGCATCGCTGCGCAACCTCGATGAAGCCGACCCGCTCCTCACTCAGCGGGCCTATCGCCTGCTCGCGGGCGCCGCTTACATCTTCGCCGGGCCGGGGAGCCCTTCGTACGCCGTCCGTCAGTGGCGCCGGTCTCGGGTGCCGCAGCTGCTGGCTCAGCGTCTGGCCGCGGGTGGGTGCCTCACGTTCGCCAGCGCCGCGGCGATCGCCGTCGGCCGCCTGGCGCTGCCCGTCTACGAGATCTACAAAGTGGGCGAGCCGCCGCACTGGATCGAGGGTCTGGATCTACTCCACCCAGTGGGCCTCGATGTCACCGTCGTCACCCACTACGACAATGCCGAAGGAGGCACGCACGACACCCGCTACTGCTACATGGGCGCCCGCCGCCTGGCAGTGCTCGAGGCCCAGCTCCCAAGCGAGCTCAGCATTCTGGGTATCGCCGAGCACACCGCCGCGATCATCGATCTCGACGCCCGCACGCTCGAAGTTCGCGGCCGCGGCTTCGTCGCCATCCGTCGGCGCGGCGCCGAGCGCCGGTTTGAAGCCGGTCAATCGGTGCCGCTCGAAGCCCTCGCGCTGGCTGGCACATCCCTTGATCGAGATTCCGCTGCCACTCGTCGACCGGTCCAGCCCGCTGGTGAGACGATCGATCCGGTTTCCGAGGAGGAGCGCCTCCGGATCGAGTTGCGGCAGGCCATCTCCCAGATCGTGGAAGTCGCCGTGCGGCTACGCGACGAGGCGCGCCAGGAGCGCCGCTACTCCGAGGCGGATCGTTTGCGGGATGCCCTGCTCGACCTGGGGATCGAGATTCGCGACACGCCGGTTGGCTCGGAGTGGACGGTCAAGGAACGCCCCTTTAACCAGATCTGATCTGGGAGCTCGGCTAGGCACCGAGGCGATAGATCGCCGAGGTGTCGGAGAAATAGAGCGCGTGATCTGGCCCCTCTTTCACGTCGAGCTGGCAGCGTGGCCCGTCGAAGAGCGGCGTCCGGCCGTCGGCTGACATGACCTTCAGCTTCGCCTGCGCGTAGCTGCAGAACACGAAATCACCCGCATAGCCTCGAGGGCCGCGGCTGCTGACGAACGTCGCGCCGGTCGGCACCAGCGTCGTGGTGCCACTTTGATAGAGCGGCGGCGTCCCGGGACAGCTCGAGCCATGCAGCAGCACACTCGCGCCGTAGCAGAGCGGCCACTGGTAGTTGCCGCCCTTTTCGACGCGCAGCACGCGGTCGTAGCCGGTCGGTGGACTGCCATCGTCGCCTGACGGTCCGTTGTCGGTGACAAACAGCGCGCCATCGGGGGCGAAAGCCAGGCCGAATGGATTGCGCAGGCCGATCGCCCAAACCGGATTGGTGACGCCGAAAGGGTTGTCGGAGGGCACGGTGCCGTCCGGGTTGTAGCGCAGGATCTTGCCGCGCAGGCTCGATGGGTCCTGGGCCTGGGACGCGAGGTGGTTTTCGCCCAGCGTCACGTAGAGCTTGCCGTCCGGTCCAAACGCGAGCCGCCCGCCTTTGTGGCAGCAATCGTTTCCTGCCGGCAGATTGTCGATGATGGTGGTCAGGCCGGCGCCCGCGCCGCCCTGATCGGTCCAGCGCACGACGCGCTGGCGGGTCTCGTCATCCGACCGGCTGTAGAACGCATAGACGTAGTGGTCGCTGCGGAAGTTCGGGCTGATCGCCAGTCCCAGCAGGCCGCGTTCCCCGGAGATCGAGGGGGACACCGTGGCGAACGCGCGCGAGGTGTGACCGTCGAACGTCTTGATCGTCCCACTGCGCTCCGCGTAGAACAGCCGGCCGTCGGGCGCCCATGCGAGGGCGGTCGCGAAATTGGCAGTCACATAGGTGGTCAATGACGGCGATGCCTGAGGCGTTGGGCTCGCCGTCGCCGAATGCGAGGCTTGCGGCGCGCCGCCATTCGACCTGCAGCTCGTCAATAGGATGACCGCCGCGACGAGCGCGACCCACCGCATCGCTGGTGGCATCACGGTTAATGCTAGGGGCGCTCGCGGTATCCTCGCGGTGGAGGCAGGATGACCGACCGCACCCTCACGCTGGCGGCGATCTGCGATACCTTCGTGCCCGGCGACGGGAACGATTTACCCTCCGCCACTGCGCTCGCAACGCCGCAACGGTTGCGCGCAGAGCTCGACGCGCTGCACCGCCCGGCCCTCGTGGCTGAACTGGACCGGCTACTCGACACCGTCGAATCGCCAATGTTGAACCTCGTCCTCAGCGGCCGACCGGTTCGATTCACGGCACTCGACCAGCCGCAACGCGAGGAATTCTTGCGGCGGTGGGCGGGCAGTCCGCTGCCGCTCAAGCGGCGCGCCTTCCAGGTGATGAAACGGCTGAGCCTGCTGTACAGCTACGGAGCGGAAAACTCGCCCTACTGGAGGTTGGTTGGCTACCAGCGTCCGCCCCTTCCTTCGCCGGCTCCCAGGGCACCGCTCGTGGCGCGTCCCGGGCGATCCGGCGAAACCATTGAGGCCGACGTCTGTGTGATCGGGTCGGGCGCTGGAGGCGCGGTGGTTGCCGCTGAGCTCGCTGCGAAAGGCAAGCATGTCGTGATCCTGGAACGCGGCACGCTTTGCACCGAAGCCGACTTCAAGGGGCTGGAGCTGGCTGGCTCCTCTACGCTCTTTCTCGACCGCGGCATCGCCTCTACTGAAGATCGCGCTGTCTCCCTGCTTGCCGGGAGCGCCGTAGGTGGCGGGACGGTGGTTAACTGGAGCACGTCCCTGCGGCTACCCGCCTCGATTCGTGACGAGTGGCGCCGCGCTGGCATCGATGGCCTCGACCCGCATTACGACGCGGTCGAAGCGCGGATCGACGTCGACACCGATGAGAGCCCGAGAAACGGTCCCAATGCCAAGCTCGAACGAGGGCTTCGCGAGTTGGGACTGGGCGCTCGAACCATTCCGCGCAACGTCCGCGGTTGCGGTGACTGCGGGCATTGCGGCTACGGATGCCGGCTGGGCGCGAAACAATCGACGCTTCGGACCTATCTCGCCGACGCCTGCCGAGACGGCGCCCAGATCGTGACCGGCTGCGAAGCCCGGCGCATCGAGGTCTCCGGCGGGTCCGTCACCGGCGTGCTCGCGCGCGTGGCGGGCGGCGAGCTGCATGTCCGCGCTCCGATCGTGGCCCTGGCCGGCGGTGCGCTGCTCTCGCCGGCGGTCCTGCTGCGCTCGGGTCTCGGCGGGGCCCACGTCGGCCGGCATCTCGCGCTGCATCCTGTGGCGGTCGTCGCGGGCGAGTACCGGGATCCGATTCCCGCATGGCAGGGCGTTCCCCAATCGGTGGTCAGCGAGGCGTTCGACGAGCTGACTCCAGGCTACGGCTTCCGCATCGAGTGTCCGCCCGCCCTACCCGGCATCCTCGCTGCCTCACTGCCCTGGTGGGGAAGCGCGCAACACCGCGATGAAATGACGCGGGCGGCCCGAACGGCGCCGTTCATCCTGATCGTCCGCGATCGGGAGGGTGGTCGCGTCACTGTCGACCGAGACGGCGAGGCGCAGATCCATTACCGCATCGCGCCAGACTCCGCCGCCTTGCTAACCCGCGCGATGGTCGAGGGTATTCGCATTCACGGGGCCGCGGGGGCGGTGCGGGCTGGGACCTTGCACACGCCGCCGCTGATCTTCAACGGCCGGTCTGAGATGGACACCGCCGAGAGAGCCATCAGGGCCGGGGGCGTCGCGCCGAATCGGCTCACCATCTTCAGCGCTCACCAGATGGCCAGCTGCCGCATCGGCAGCGACCGCGCCAGTTCCGTCGCGAATCCCGATGGTCAGGTCTGGGATGTTCGGGGCCTGTACGTCACCGACGCCAGTGCTTTCCCGAGCAGCTCGGGCGTCAATCCGATGCTGAGTGTCATGGCGCTTGCGCGCCATACCGCCGAGCGCATTCACTGACGGTGCCAACCAAAGAAGAGGTCGTCGCGGTCGCCGGTCGCGAGGTCACTATCACCAATCCGGAAAAGGTGTTTTTTCCCAAGGCGGGACATACCAAGCTGGATCTCGTCCGGTATTACCTCGCGGTGGCGGGTGGCGCGCTGCGCGGCATCAACGGACGGCCGATGGCACTCAAGCGATTCGTCAACGGGGCCGAGGGCGAGGCGTTTTTCCAGAAACGCGCGCCGACTTCACGCCCTGACTGGATCGAGACGGTCACGCTGTCATTTCCCTCGGGCCGGACTGCCGAGGAGATCGTCATCCGCGACGCCGCCCAACTGGCGTGGATCATCAACCTCGGTTGCATCGACTTGAATCCGCATCCGGTCCGCGCCGACGACCTCGACCACCCGGATGAATTGCGCATCGACCTCGACCCGGTCCCCGGCGTGCCCTGGTCGCAGATTCGGGACGTTGCGCTCGTGACCCGTGAGGTGCTATCGGATTTCGGGCTCGTGGGATGGCCCAAGACGTCAGGCTCCCGCGGCTTTCACATTTACTGCCGGATCGAACGGCGCTGGACCTTTCCTGAGGTTCGACGTGCCGCCGTGGCGCTGGCCCGCGAGGTCGAGCGTCGGGCGCCGGAAATCGCCACCAGCCGCTGGTGGAAGGAAGAGCGGCATGGCGTCTTTCTCGATTACAACCAGAACGCCAAAGACCGCACCGTCGCATCCCAATATTCGGTGCGGCCGCTGCCCGACGCCCGAGTCTCGACGCCGCTGGCCTGGGCAGAGGTGCCGGATTGCGACCCGGCGGCGTTCACGCTCGTCACCGTCCCCAAACGGTTCGAGAAGGTGGGCGACCCATCGAAGGGAATTGACGAGGCCGTTGGCTCGCTCGAACCGTTACTGGAGTTAGCGGCGCAGCATGAGGCCGCCGGGTTCGGCGACGCACCCTGGCCGCCCCACTTTGTCAAACAGGAAGGTGAGCCGTCGAGGGTGCAATTGACGCGTCGCAAAAGCCGGGTTATCCCTCCCCCGCGTGCGGGGGAGGGTCAGGGAGGGGGTTATGTCCCGCCGCCCGCGCCGGGGAAGACGGTGGGGCCAACCGGTCGTCGCCACAGCACGATGCCCCTGATCGAGATTGCGAGGGCCAAGACGGAGGCCGAGGCCCGGGCCGGATTGCAACGATGGCGCTCGCGCCATCAAGAGGTCTGGGCCCACCTCGCACCGTCCGACATCCTGGTCGACTCGATGCGAGGCCGCAATTCCACCTGGACCCGGATTCGAATCAATCTCAAGAACGTGCCGGAATCCGAGCGTCCACCTCAGGAAGCGTTGGAGGTGGATTACGACCCGTGGGTCGAATGGCAGGGCGCGGATCGGTCAGGCCAGCTCGAGCGCCCAAAACGCCGCAGGGCTCCTTAGGCGAGCGACTCATCCCAGCCGCCGCTTGGCGTTCATCCGTTCAGTCGCGGCACGATTGATGACCCTCCTTTTGCGACGTTCCTCGAGTCGTAGCCGCGCATCGGCGCGGACTTCGATCGACCGCAGCTCGCGCTGGAGCTTCCGATAGCTGTCGTACCGGCGTTGATCCAACGTGCCGTCGGAGATCGCCAGCAGAACGGCGCAACCCGGTTCTTTCTGATGCTGGCAGTCGTTAAATCGGCAGACGAGGGCGAGCTCCTCGATATCCGAAAAGGCCTGGCCGAGCGCCTCTTCCCCCGCCCAAAGCTGGATTTCGCGCAGTCCTGGCGTGTCGATGATCAGCCCAGCCTGCGGGATCCGGATCAACTCGCGGTGGCTGGTGGTATGGCGGCCCTGACCGCTGGCATGCACGGCGCTCGTTCGCAACACCTCGTCGCCGATGAGGCGGTTGATCAAGGTCGACTTCCCGACTCCTGATGAGCCGATAATCACCCCTGTCCGTCCTGGTGGAAGGAGCTCGCGCACGGCGTCGATACCTTCCCCCAACAACCCGCTGACGCTCAAGATCGGCACGCCCGGCGCGACGGCATCGAGCTGCGCTTCATAGGTCAAGGCGTTCTCCAGGTCCGATTTAGTAAGGAGGATGACCGGCGACCCTCCGCTCTGGTAGGCCACCGTGAGCAGCCGCTCGATGCGGCGAAGGTTGAAGTCGGAACCAAGCGCCGTCGCCAGGAAGACGACGTCGACATTCGCCGCCAGGACCTGCTCATCGATCGAGCGGTCGGCCACTTTTCTACTGATTACCGTTCGGCGCGGCAGGAGCGCCTCGATCTGCGTTGAATCCATACGCGGGCGAGTTGCTACCCAATCGCCGACGGCCAGCCGAGCGCGTACGTGAAGGTGGCTGGCTACCTGGGCTTCGACCGAGCCGTTGACGGTCTCCACCAGATATCGATGGCCGTAGTCGACGGCGATTCGAGCCGGCGCCAGGGTTGGATCGTTAAGCGATTCGAGCGCCGCCGCAAAGGATGGATTCCATCCCAGTTCGGCGAGCAGGTTGGGATCGGTTGATGACACGGTGAACCTCCCGGAAATTGATCAAGGTCGGTGGGCAGCCGACGTCCACCGTCCGAGGAGGTTGTCGAGACGAGCTGGCTAGATCAGCTCCAGGGAGGTGGTCGCCGGGCAGACGCCAACCGCAGACTTCATTGCCACGCGAACCTCACCTCCGATTTGTGATGATCGAGAGCCGCAGTCTATCACGCTGGGGGGCGCGCGATGACACCGTCGAGCGTTCCACGCATGAGGAACGCATCCTCGGCCACCTGATCGTAAGCACCGCTGGCCAGTAAGGAGAAATCCTGGATCGTCCGTGTTCGTGGGACAAAGACGCCTGGTCGGTTCGTAAAACGTTCGGCGACGACGAATGGCTGAGACAGGAAATTGCTGATTCGCCGCCCCTGAGCCCCGTCTGGGCCCCCACCATTACTGTTCGCGATTGCCTCTCGAACTCGTCGAGCGACTTCCGCGTGTTCCATCTCCACGAGCCCATCCCGCAGTAACCGCGAGGACGAGCGGATCGGATCAACTGCCGGATAAATCCCGCGATCAATCAAATGTCGCGACATGTAGATCGTGACATCCAAGCTTGGCTCCGCCTGCCGGCGGGCGGGCTCGGCCGCGTCGTCGAGCGCCACAAAGACGGCTGGAAGCCTCTCGCTCGTGTTTTCAGTCAGGCGCTGAACCAGCTCAGCCTCGTCCGGGTTGCGCACGAAGATGAATATGGGAAGGCTGGACTGCCGGCGCGCCAGGTTTCGGGTGAGCTCGTCGATGAGAACCAACTTGCCAACGTGCATATCTCCGAAGACTCCGATCGATCCCCCTTCCGGGATCGGGCAGAGAAGGTCGAGAACCTTGATTCCGGTTTCAATCGGCCCGTTGGTCGATTGGCTCGCGCCCAGCTCGGCAAGGGTTTCCGGCAGCCGATCAGCGCGGACGCGAATGATCTCGCCGACTCGTTCGGCAAAGCTTCTCGGCAGCGCACGGTGGGGCAGGATCGCTTTGATCATGGGCAGCAGTTCTCCTTTCAGTCGGCGTCGGGCAGCATGGAGGCGGCTATTGACGGTCGTCACCGGGAGGTCGACGAGCGCTGCGACCTCCTTTTGCGTTCGATCCCTCAGGTAATAAAGGATGGTGATTTCCCGTTCGGTTATTGGCAATGAATCGATCGCCTCGAGAATCCGCCTCAGGTCTTCCCGCGACTCGAAGGTGACCAGGGGATCGAGATCGTGGCCGCCGTTGCCTTCTCCAAGCCGGGCATCCAGGCGGCGCTTGCGAAGCACTCGGGCTCCGTGATGCCGGACGACCTGGCGCATCCAAGCCGGAAAGGCACTTGGCGCGCGCAAGCTGGACAGGTTCAGGTAAGCGGCCAGAAAGGCCTCCTGAACGGTGTCCTGCGCAAGTCCAAAATCACCCAGCATCGAAAGGGCGGTGGCGAACGCGATGTCCTGATAACGAAGCACCAGCTGAGTGAAGGCCGCCACATCGCCCGCCTGCGCCTCTCTCACGAGGTGCGCGGTTGTCGCGAGTATCCCTGATGTTGGCATCCAGCTAAGAGTGCCAATCCGGGGGCCGGAGCTTGCGCCGCCATTACTACGGGCGGGTCTAAGAGCGCGTTGGCCTTGCGCATTATGTGCTAGGAGCGATACGCTCTTATCGGACAGTCATGGAGTCATGTTCCATGCAGGGAACCGCGATGGCGTTGGATTGCTCTTGTGGAGGAGTACGCAAATGAAACGGGGAATCTTGGCGTTCGTAGTTACTTGTATCGGCGGCCTATCACTCGCAGTTCCCATCGCGGTATCGGCAGACGGTCTTCAGGCGGCCTCCTTTGCGTGCAACGATGGCACTCAACTCGCCCTGAGTCTGGACCTGGCGACATTCAACAGCTTGTCCCTGTCCACGACTGCCATCTCGACCTATCCGACGGACTTGGCTTGCAGCCTAGCTGTTGCCGATCCAAGTCTTACTCAGTCAGACCCATCCGGGGGACAGCACGACTTCGCGGTTGGCGGAGTTCAATATTTAGGCCCCTGTTCATCGCCGATAAATCTGTCTTTTAGCGGTCACGTTGACAACGAACAGACCACAGCCGGTGTCGGCGGGACCATCAATCAATCCATTCCAGAACCTGGCGATCTGGCGGGAACTCAGTGTGAGGGCAAATTCAAGGCGGTCGTGACTTGCGTCTCCGTCGAGGGCAATCAGGCGCAGCTGAAGGGAATCGTGACCGCGGCGACCGGCGTCTATGAAACGTTGTTGAACGATACCACCACTCTAGACGTCAACGATAATGGCAATACTCAAACCGACACCATCGGCCAATCGTTCGGTGGCGATCCGTATACGTGCCAGGCGGAAATCAGCTACAACGCGATTCTGATCAACGGACACATAACTGTGCACGACGCCGACGTAGCCACGACCTAATCCTCCGCCCAAACTGAAAACACGGGGAGCGGCAATACCGCTCCCCGGAATCCCTCTCGTGACGACGAAGTCATCCCTATCGCTTACAGAATAAGGGGCGCCAGGCGGCGGAGATGGTCAACCGGCGCGATGTCGGGGGTTGCCGTCAGCACTTGAACCGCAAGGTGATCGGCGCCCGCGTCGAGGTGCCCACGTACCGATTCCGCAATCTTGTCAGCATTGCCCCATGCCACCATGGCGTCGAATAGTCGATCGCTTCCAGGCGGCTTCAAGTCCTCAGCCGCCCATCCGAGACGTTCGAGATTTCGTCGGTAATTGTCGAGGCCCAGGTAGGTCTTCATGTATCGATCCCCCGCCTCGCGAGCCTTCCCGCGATCATCAGCAAAGACGACGGCCGCTTCAGGCGCCAAGACGCGATCATTGCCGAGGATCTTCCGAGCCTCGCGGGTGTGCTCAACTGGCACAAAGTAAGGATGCGCCCCGTAGCTTCGATCGCGGGCCAGTTCCATCATTTTCGGCCCGAGGGCGGCGAGCAAGATCGGGGGCATCTCGGTGGCGACCTTGAGCCGCCAGGCGGCCTTTTCCATTGCCTCGAGGTACTCCCGCATGGTCGTCACCGGCCGGTCGTATTGATGTCCGCGGCTGCCAACCATCGGGGCATGGCTAACGCCGATTCCGAGCACAAACCGATTTCCCCAGGCCTCGTTCAAGCTGCGCGCGCCGTTGACCATTGCCATCGGGTCGCGCGCGTAGATATTGGCGATGCCGGTCGCGACGGTTGCCTTGCTGGTGGCGGAGAGGATGAGCGCCGAGGCCGCGATCGCCTCACGGCCGATTGCCTCACCGATCCAGATCGTCCCGTAGCCGATGGCCTCGATTTCCGCGACGGCGCGGCGCAGCTGCTGCGCCGGAAGGTTGGCCATCGAGCCCAGCCAGACCCCGGCCCGACCCAGATTCAGGCGCGGACCGGCTGCCGTGTGTGCTCCTTGATGAACATCAGCATCTGTCGCCAGGCGTCGTCCGAGGCGTCTTTGTGCTGCTCGAAGCTGCGATCGAAGAATGAATGCGGCGCTCCCGGATAGACGACCGTTTTGTGCGGAACCTTCGCCTCGGTTAACTCTCGGTCAAATTGGGCGTTGTCCTCGGGCGTGGTGGCCTGGTCGGCGCCGGCGACCAGCAGCAGCAAGGGCGCCGTCATCTTCGAGATGACATCCCTGGCTCGCTCGGGCCTGCCGTAAAAGCCAATGGCGCCCGCTAATCCGGGCTGCTCAGCCGACTGACGCCAGGATGCGGAACCGCCGAAGCAAAAGCCAACCGTGAAAACCGAACCCGGGGAACCGCCTTCCTTGGAGCGCAGGTACTCAACAGCAGCGGCCACGTCGTTGGTCATCCCTTCGTTGGTCGCCTGGCGGATAGCCGACATGAAGTCAAAATTCCCGGGCCGCGGATGAGGGACGCCGTGGCGGGTCATGTAATCGATCGCGACCGCATCGATGCCGCTCTGGGCGAAGCGCCGGGTCAACTCCTGGTAGAAGGGCGCCAGGCCGCGCGGGTCCGGAATGATCACGATTCCGGCTCCGGTTGGTTGAGCAGCGCGTACCGCGAAAGCCTTGACGGTCTTGCCGTCGGCGGTCTTAAGATCGAACTCGGTCTCATCGGATGAACCCCCCATGATCGGCGGCAGCGGCGGTCGGGCGTCAATTGGGAAGCACATACCGACCATTCTGGGCTTTCCATCCTTATGGCGAGTGCTTATGATGGGGAGACTGATCAGCCGGCTGGGGGGTTTTTGAGATGGCCATCGGCGTAAAAGCGCCGCCTACGACCACCGCTCGGGATAGCCGCTCGCCTGTTCTCGTCGCCATGGCCGACACCTTCATCGGCGGCATGGGCCATCCGGGATCGCCGATCCGGGTCGCCGGCTCGATGGAGGAAACCTTCGCCCGCCTGCCCTCCGCCAAAGACCGTCGGCAGCTGGGGCTCGTCGTCCGGGTGCTGGGCTCCCGGCTCGGGTGCCTCCTGCTCACCGGTAGCGCCATCCCATTCCAGCGTCGCGATCGAGAAGCGCGCGTAGCAGCGATGGCCGCATGGTCGACCAGCCGAGTTACGATTCGCCGCCAGCTCTTCCAGGTCTTCAAGAGGCTCTCCCTGCTGGCCTTCCTGGGTGACACGGACGATGACGGCACGAACCCGGTCTGGCCAGAAATCGGCTATCCGGGTCCGATCTCGTCGCCGCCCTCCGTTCCCAAACCCATCCGGACGACGCTGCTCGATGGCGATACAACGCTCAACTGCGATGCCGTCGTCGTGGGATCGGGCGCCGGCGGCGGGGTCGTCGCGGGGGAGCTTGCCGCTGCAGGCAAGGACGTCATCGTGCTCGAGGAAGGCGGCTACTACAACGAGGCTGACTTCAACCAGGTCGAGCTCGCCATGATGCAGAAGCTCTATTTTCAGGGCGGATTCGCTGCCACCTCGGATGCGGCGATCGCCATCGTCGCCGGTGGTTGCCTCGGCGGTGGCACGGTCGTCAACTACAGCACCAGCTTCCGGACTCCCGATTGGCAGCGCCTGGAGTGGGCGACCAGCTACGGCCTTCCGGGATTCATGAGCGAGGAGTACACCGCGTCACTCGATTCGGTTTGCGGCCGACTCGGCGTCAACCGCGAACAGACCGCCGTGCCGCCGCGGGAGCGGGTCCTAGTGCGAGGGCTGCAGCGGCTCGGCTGGCACGTCGATCGCATGCCGCGCAACGTCCAGGGCTGTACGCAGGATGCAGCCTGCGGGTATTGCGGGCTCGGCTGCCAGTCCGGTGCCAAACAGTCGACGCTGCGCACCTATCTCCTCGATGCCTACCGCCGGCGCGCGCGCATCATCGTCAATTGCAAAGTCGACCGCGTCCTGGTCGAGGATGGCCATGCGGTCGGCGTCCGTGCCACCGTTCGACAAGAGGGGATGCCGGCCTGGACGCTGATCGTGCGAAGCCGCGCCGTGGTCGCGGCTGGCGGCGCCATCGGAACACCCGCGCTTCTTCAGCGGTCTGGCCTACGCAACCGGAACATCGGTCGCGGGCTGCGCCTTCACCCCGGCACGGCGATCGTCGGGATCTTCGAGGAGGAGCTGCGTCCGTGGCAGGGCACCATGCAGGCGATCTTCAGCGACCAGTTCACCGATCTCGACGGGAAGCACCATGGGACCAAGCTCGAGTCAGGGCCCATGCATCCCGCGATTCTGGCGCTGGTCGTGCCCTGGCGAAACGCCAGCCATTACCGCCGGCTGATGAACAGCCTGCCACACATGTCGGTGCTCGCGCCATTGGTGCGGGATCACGGCGGCGGCCGAGTGAAGGCCGTCGACGGCACCGCCCGCGTCGATTACCGGATGACGGAGCCCGACATCTCGGACCTGCGCCGCGGCATCGAGGCGAGCGTGCGAATCATGGAGGCGGGTGGCGCCAGGGAAGTCTTCACCAGCCAGTCGCCGTTTGTCTCGTACCGTCCGGGGCAGCGGGGCGGCATCGAGGCGTTCATGGACGAAGTCGATCGCGCCGGGTATGGCCCTGGCCAGATGAGCTACCTCAGCGCGCACCAGATGGGCTCCTGCCGGATGGGCCCCGATCCAGCGAGCTCAGCCATTGGGCCGGATCACCAGTCGCACGAGGTCGAGGGCCTGTTCGTGGCGGACGCGAGCGCCTTTCCGACCGCGCTGGGCAGCAACCCCATGATCACGATCATGGCGATGGCGCACCGCGCTTCCGGATTCATCGCCGCCAGCTGCTAGCGTCCATATACTGGCCTGATGGCAGGGCAGTGGCTGCCGTTGTTTCCGCTCAACGTGGTGCTCTTTCCGCACATGCCCTTGCCGCTGCACATTTTCGAGCCGCGCTACCGCCAGATGCTGGCCGATTGCCTCGAGGAGGGTCATAGTTTTGGCGTGGTCGCAATCCGAGAAGGCCAGGAGATGGGTCCAGCCGTCCCGTTCGAGGTAGGCACGCTGGCCAAGATCATGCGGATCGACCGGCTCGACGACGGTCGGGTGAATCTGCTGGTCACGGGAGCATCCCGCTTCGAGATCCTCGAAACGGCCAGCGACCGGCCGTATCTCCGCGGGCGGATTCGCATCATGCTCGAGGCCGGCGATGAGCTCGAGGACACAGCGGGATTGAGCGAAAGCACGGCCCTCGCCTTTCGGGAGTACTCAAAGCTCGTGCATGAGTTGGTCGGACAGGCGGCCGACGAGCCGGAGCCGCCGATTGAACCCGAGCTCCTTTCCTATCTGATTGCGGCGGCGCTGAACCTCCAGGTGCCGGAGAAGCAACAACTGCTGGCCACTCCCCGCACCGATGAGCGCTTGAAGCAAGAGTTGCGGCTGCTGCGCAAGGAGATCGTGCTGCTCAAGCAGATGGTGGCGCACGCCGCCGTCGCGGGAAAGGCGCGAACCTCGCTTAACTAGTGTGGAGGTCGACCACTAGCCGCCACGCGTAGCCGCCGGTCGCGGGAAGGGTGAAGGCGGTCACCCGGACTGGATGCGCCAGGTCGATCGTGAACGATCCGTCGGCGCCGTTCTGCACGCCGGGTTCGATGGCCGCGATCTGGTAGCTGCTGATTCCATTCACTGGGACGCCGGTCACCGTCGCGTTCTTGAAGATCACCTGGATATGGCTCGCGTCGGTCTGGGTGATCTGCATGGTTGGCAGGCCGCTGCCATGCATGTCGAAGACCAGCCGGGTGTAGCCGGCGACCGCCGTGCCGGGCCGGATGCGGAAGACCGCGTTGCCTGCCACGCCGTTGCCCAGGGTGAAGAGCACGGTCACGGGCGGCTGCGCCGGTGTGGGTGCAATGCTTGGTGAAGCCGAGGGGTGCGGAGTTTTCGAGGTTTTGACTGAGGCGCGTGCCGTTGGAGCTGTCGCCCCGAGGTTGTGATTTTTCAGATAGAAGCCGCCCTCGTAAAGGATTGCGGCGAGCAGCACCACCGCCGCCGCGCCAAAACCGACAAACAGGCGCATCGCCGTGTCGCGTTTCGGAGGCGGCGCCGCGGTGGCCGGCTCCGCAGGCTCGTCAAACGTGATGGCCGGTTCCCCGTCGAAGATTACATTCCGGTGCTCGATGGTCGGCGGGGCAGCATCGACGGCCTCAGCCGCGGTGACGGGCGCCGCCTCCACCAGATCCGAAGGCACTGGGACCGCGGGCATCGGAGGCTCGGCGCTCGCGTGGGGAACGATTGCCGCTGGCGTTGTTTCGGGCTCCGGACTGTTCGCGATCGTCTCCAGCAGCCGGCTCCAATCGGTTTCCGCCGTATCCATCGGCGCGGGAGGTTCGACCACCTGATGCGAATCCACCGGCACCTGCCGCCAGGCCGGTTCTACGGCCTCGGGCGCAGCAGCGACGACCTCCTGGGGCGGCTCCGGTTCCTCTGACGGTTCTTCCTCGGCGTTCATCAGCGGAAGACCGGCGCCTTCGCTTGCTTCCGGCGCCGTCTCCATGGGCGTCGGATGATCCTGTGCCGGCTCATCATGGAAGATCTGCCGCTCGAGCTCGGTCATCAGGTCGGGAACGCTGGTCACCTCGGGCCGGACCGGGGTAGGCACGTCGATGATGGGCGCGAAGGTCCGGTTGCTTTCGGCCGGGGCCAGCTCGAAGGACCGCACGCCCGCTTCCTCTCGCAGTCGCTCCGGCACGGCCAGCATATACGCCTCGTCGATGGCCGTCGACCCGACGGTGGCCTTGGGCAACCGACCGACGCGCAAGAGCATTTCTCGGAATTCCTCGACACGATCGCGGCAGGCTTCACAGCGGCGCAGGTGATCGCGCGCCCATTCGAGATCTTTGCCGTCGAGGCGATCATCGAGGATCGCGCTCGGTGAAATGCGGGTGCAGCGATCAGAACTTGATATAGGCATAGATCTCCGAAAGCTCGGCCCGGCTGCGGTCGAGCGCATGCACCAATCTGCGCGGCTGGAGGTCGACGACTTCGGCAATCTCGTCGTAGGAGAGCTTGGCGAAGTCACGAAGCAGGATCATCACGCGCGCCTCGAAGGATAGCGCGCTGATCGCCCGCTGAACCGTATCGCGGCGAAGTGCGCGACGCGCCTCAGGTTGCGGAAAACCATCGAGATCCACCTGATGGCGGCTGCGCCGCCGAAACCATCGCTTGGGCCGAAGCGCCTGCCGGCTCAGCTCGGTGGCAGCGCGAAAGACATCGGTTCTCCGAACACCGCCCGCGCCCTCGCGGTGTCGCAGCGCATCGGTGATCTGTCGGAAGGCGGCACAGGTAATGCCCGTCGCGCCGTCGATGTCATCGACCAGCCGGGCGACGTAGTTGAGCACGAGAGGGAAGTCCGCATAGAACTCGCGCTCAACGGAGGCCGCGAGCGTGCTCGCGGAGGGAGCCTGGACGTGTGCTTGATCCATTAGTGGGACGTTGAGTAGATGGCTGAAGTCTAGTCAGCGCGCTGCCTTTCGTCAACTCAGGGTGAGTTCGACAAGGTCGCCGAGACGAAAAGCGGCTTCCAACGACTCGCGGGCTGTGGAAAACAGGCTCAGCGGCATGCCGATATCGGCCAGCAGGATTCGCCCTGAATTCGGAGCTCGCGCCAGGCCGGGCTTCGGTGCCGCCAATGTCACGGTAAGCGTGGCATGAACGGCCTGCTCGGCGCCGCTGGCATCATCGGCATCCATTCCCGAGGGCACATCGATGGCGATGACCGGGCGACCGCTGCCTTTGATCGCGTCGATGACGTAGGGTGCCGGCGCCCGCAGTGGTGGCCTGATGCCCGTTCCAAGTAGGCCGTCGATGATGAGATCGGCGTCGCCGTTGATTCTGGCCGGAGCATGATCGATTGGTGCTCCCATTGAAGCCAGGGTCGCCGCGTGATGTGACGCGAGACTCGCTGGATCGCGTGACGGGACCAGGGACACGTGTACGAGTGCGCCTCGCTGCTTCAAGAAACGCGCCGCACAGAGGGCGTCGCCTCCATTGTTGCCGCTGCCGGCGACGACCAGAATGCGCTTGGCGCTTGCGCCCTTAAGAAAGGCTTCGGCGACGCGAGCGACCTGCCAGCCGGCGACCTCCATCAGTTGTATCGGCTCGATCCCGTAGCGCTCGCGCGCGGCCGCATCCGCCGCGCGAACCTCGGCCGAAGAAACTGGAACGACCTGCTGCCAGGAAACCGTCGGCCAGGTCACGTCACGACGAGGGTTTCGCCGGGCGCTGCATGCAATCGTGCGGCTGCGGAACCCTCGCGCAGTGCGAACTCGATCCGTCCGCTGCTGCCGACCAGCGCAACCAGTTCATTCGGCTGCGCATCGTCGTAGGTCTCGACCGTCCGGAGCCGGCTCCCGTTCACGGCCTTGATCCGTGCCAGGGCGCGGATCGGCAGGTTGCTGATGACATTGCCGAAGCGATCGCAGTGCAAGGCAATTGCGCGCCAGGCTTCGCCGACCTTTGAGGCCCAGGCGTCCGGCAGTCGCATCGGCTCGCCGTGGCGGGCGGTTCCTAGCTCGCGAAGGGCCGCTCCACCAGACAGACGGGCCGCGGCGGGTCCGAACACATCTCGGCCATGGAAGGTTGGCGCCGCCTCCGGCGGTGTCGGCAGATCGACAGCCTCACTAATGGGCTCGCTGAGAAAAGTGAAGAGGCCGTTGTCCGGGCCGACGAAGTAGTGATCAGCGGCGCGGAAGGCGATCGCCTTGCGGCTGCTCCCGACACCTGGATCCACGACCGCTACATGGATTGAGCCAGTTGGAAAACTGCGCCAGCTGCTGTCGAGGAGATAGGCGCCCTGGAGCACCGCGAATGGGCGGACTCCGTGCGTCAGGTCGATGATGCATGCGGCCGGATTGACACTCAGGATCGCGCCTTTCATCGCACCAACATAGGCATCATCCAGGCCGAAATCCGTGAGCAGCGTGACGATTCCGGTCGCCGACATGCCGCCATGCTAGCGCCAAGGGATGGCTGAAAATACGTTTGTGACCATGACCGAACAGTGGCTTGCATCGGTCAGCGAGGCCGAAGGTGCCTCCGAGCTGACGCTGGATGCAGCAGCGGCGCAGTTGCCTTTCGAATTGCCGAGCGACTACCGCGCCGTAATGCGTCGCGCCAACGGTGGCAGCAGGGAGTTTGGCAGTAGCTGGATCGTCCTTTGGAGAGTGGAGGATCTTGTTGAAAGTAACGCCGCGTATCGGGTCCAGGAGTTTGCACCTGGTTTCACCTTCTTCGGCTCTAACGGAGGCGGAGAGGCTTATGCCTGGGATCGCCGGGACAAGAACAGAGTCCGATATGTCGTAATTCCGTTCATCAGCCCGGAGGCGGACACCGCCGTGCCCTGCGGAGAAACCTTCGAGGAGTTCCTTCAAGTGCTGCACGAAGGCATTCCTTTCGAGAAGTCAGGACAGCTTTCGCCCCCATAAGAGAAAGAGCCGCCTGAAAGGCGGCTCTTCTCGCGTTGCCTTGTCGGCTTAGTAGTCGGGCATTGCCGGCGCGGCCGCCACTCGCCGGACGCTAAAGGCTCGGCCTGCGGCCTCGCTGCTTCTGCTAACTGGGTGGAAAAGAAAAAGCCGCCCGGGGGAGGGCGGCTCAGTCGAAACTTCCGGTTTAGTAATCCGGCATCGCCGGAGCAGGCGCTTCCTTTTTCTTTTCCGGGATATCCGAGACGAGCGCCTCCGTCGTCAGCAGCATGGCGGCGATGCTCGCCGCGTTCTGCAGCGCCGAACGGGTCACCTTGGTCGGGTCGATGATGCCCGCCTTGACCATATCGGTGTACTCGCCCTTGTTGGCGTCGAAGCCCTGGCCCTTGGGCAGGCCCTTGACCTTCTCGACCACAACCGAGCCTTCCCATCCAGCGTTGTTCACGATCTGGCGAATCGGCTCCTCGAGGGCGCGACGAACGAGCGCCACGCCGGTGGCCTCATCGCCCGACACCTTGACATTCTCGAGCGACTTGATCGAGTGCACCAGCACGGCGCCACCGCCGGGCACGATGCCTTCCTCGACCGCGGCACGCGTGGCGGACACGGCGTCCTCCATCCGGTGCTTCTTCTCCTTGAGCTCGGTCTCGGTCGCGGCACCGACCTTGATGACCGCGACGCCGCCGGCCAGCTTGGCCAGCCGCTCCTGGAGCTTTTCCTTGTCCCAATCCGAGGTCGTCTTCTCGATCTCGGCCTTGATCTGGTTGATCCGGCCCTTGATCTCGTCTTGCTTGCCGGCGCCCTCGACCACCGTGGTGTCGTCCTTGGTGATGGTCACGCGGCGCGCCTTGCCCAACTGATCCAGGCGGACCGAATCGAGCTTGAGACCAAGCTCTTCGGAGATGACCTGGCCGCCGGTCAGGATCGCGATGTCCTGCAGCATCGCCTTGCGGCGATCACCAAAGCCAGGGGCCTTGACGGCGACGGCGGTGAAGGTGCCGCGCAGCTTGTTGACGATCAAAGTGGCCTGCGCCTCGCCCTCGACGTCCTCGGCGATGATCAGCAGCGGCCGGCCGCTCTGCACCACTTTCTCGAGCACGGGCAGCAGGTCGGCAACGGCCGAGATCTTCTTCTCGGTGATGAGGATGTAGGGATCCTCGAGGACCGCTTCCATCCGGGTGGCGTCGGTCACCATGTAGGGCGAGATGTACCCCTTGTCGAACTGCATCCCGTCGACGAGCTTCAGCTCGTCCTCGATGCCCTTCGACTCCTCGACCGTGATGACGCCGTCCTTGCCGACTTTCTCCATCGCATTGGCGACCATCTCGCCGATCTTGGGATCGCCCGAGGAAATCGTCGCGACCTGCGCGATGCGCTCGCGCTCGGAGATCTGGACCGACTGCTCCTTGATCGCCTTGACGACCTCGTCGACCGCCTTCTGGATGCCCAGCTTCAGCTGCATCGGGTTGGCGCCGGCGGTCACGTTGCGCAGGCCCTCGCCAATGATCGCCGCAGCGAGCACGACCGAGGTCGTGGTGCCGTCACCGGCGATGTCGTTGGTCTTGCTCGCCACTTCCTTGACGAGCTGTGCCCCCATGTTCTCGAAGGGATCTTCGAGCTCGATCTCCTTCGCAATCGTTACCCCGTCATTGGTGATGGTCGGGGAACCGAACTTCTTGTCGAGTACGACGTTTCGGCCTTTGGGGCCGATGGTAATTCGAACCGCGTCGGCGACTTTGTCGACACCGCGCTTCAGCGAGGAGCGGGCATCGGCATCGTAAGCCAGTTGTTTCGCCATCGATCGTCCTCCTTCCAGGCTATTTTTGAGCAGGCAAACCGCGAGTCGTCGGTGCGGTAAGTACCCGCATTTTAGCACTCCTAAACGCCGAGTGCTAGCAGTCGGGGCGCCCGAGCGCCAGCCGCTAGAATCAGGATCACCGCCTTGTGGGCGGCCCCTCTTCATGCCCATGTCCCAGCCTGATCCCACTCGACGCGTCGGCCGCGCCATGGCCTGGGGGGTTGCCATCGGTGTGGGAGCGGTGGTCCTCCGCGAGCTGGTCCGGCCCAGGGAAGAGCAAGCCCAGCTCATCGACTGGCAGCGGGTCGAAACCATGGCCCTGAGCCGCTGCGGCGAGGCCAGCGATCCACCTGCGGATCTGAGCCCCGACCAGGCTTACCAGGCCATTCAAGCTGAGCTCGAGCCGGTGCTGATCGAAGCGCTCGGGCCGGGCACGTCGGCACCCGGGACTCGGCTGTACCCCGGTCTGCAGGCGGTCGGTCGGCGGCAGTGGGTCCGCTTCAACATTCGGATCTTTCGGCAGATGTTCGAGCCGCTGGAGAAGCTGCAGCGGCTGATTCCCGGCTCGCTGATGCTGAGCTTCGGGCAAAAGGGCATCAGCCGATATATCGGCTTGCTGCTCGGCTTGCTCGCCCGACGTGTCCTTGGCCAGTACGATCCAGCGTTGCTTGGCCGGGAGCCGGTCGAGAGCTCATCCCTGATCCTGGTCGAGCCGAACGTCCAGGCGTGGGCCAAGAAGGACAACCTTCCCCTCGACGAGTTGCGCTGCTGGCTCGCCATGCACGAGATGACGCACGCCTGGGAGTTCAAGGCGCACCCCTGGCTGCAGGGCTACCTGGAGGGCTTGCTGAGCCAGGTCCTGGTTGGCCGTCTGGCCGACGGGCATAAACCCAGCCGGCTCGAGCTCGTCCGCATCTTGACGATCGGCGTCGGCCAGCAATGGAAGGCGATCGGCAAGATCCAGGCGGTCATGAGCCTGCTCGAGGGCTACAGCAACCTGATCATGAACGATATCGGCCGCCGGCAACTGCCGCATTTCGCTCTGCTCGAGGGCGCCTACCGGCGCCGGCAGGAGCAGCGAACGCCGCTGGAGAAGATGTTCCTCCGGCTCACGGGAATGGAGATGAAGATGCGCCAGTACGTTCAGGGGGAGCGGTTCTGCCAGGCGGTTCGCGACGCGGGCGGACCTGCCCTGCTGGCGAAGGTGTGGGAGGGGCCTGACTGGCTGCCTACCATGGCTGAGATTCAGCGGCCCCAGCTGTACGTCGAGCGCGCTCGAGGCAAGTAAGGATGCGGCATTCCCTGAGCGTGGGGCTCGGTCTTGCCCTTGGGATTGTCCTCGCAGCCTGCGGCTCGACCCCCACATCGACGCCCAACACCGGAGGTAGTGACCGCAGCCAGCTGCAGGCGGAGATCATCGCGACCGAGCTGGTGGCCGGCCCGCAGGAGCGGGTGCCCATTGGCATCACTGACCACAACACGCCGATCTCGGACGCGACCGTCCACGTCCGGGCCTTCCTGCTGCAGAACGGCAATCAGGCGGTCTTCAAGGGTGAGTCCGACGCACCGTTCAAGGGCGCCGGTTTGGAAGGAGGAGGCGTCTACGTCGCCCACCTCGACCTAATGCCGGCAGGCGACTGGGGCCTGGAGATCACCGCATCCCGTCCAACCGGTGCTCGACTGAGCCAGCAGCTCGCCTTCAACGTGATCAGCAATCCGGTCGTGCCCGCTGTCGGTCAGCCGGCGCCGCGAAGCAACAGCCCCACTGTCCGCGACCATCCCGACGTTTCCACCATCGACTCCGGCGATCCGCCGGACGACATGCACCAACTCTCGATCGCGGAGGCGATCGCCCAGCATCGGCCGACGCTGGTCGTCTTCGCCTCGCCCGCCTTTTGCACCAGCCGGGCCTGCGGGCCGGAGGTCAAGGTGGTCCAGAGCCTGGAGCCGACTTATAAAGACCGCCTGACCTTCATCCACATCGAGATCTACGCCAACTACAAGCCGGATCCCTCGAAGCGGACGATCGCCCCGACCGTGACCGAGTGGCGTCTCCAGAGCGAGCCTTGGATCTTCCTGATCGACGCCAACGGCATCATCCGGGCGCGCTTCGAGGGTCCAACCGCGAGCGACGAGCTCACGGCGGCCGTCAGCCAGTTGCTCGGCTGAAGCAAGCTTCATCCTCAACCCCCGACATACCGACAGCTCAGAAGTGCGATCGATTTTGCTGAATCGGACGGCCATGCTCGGCACTCCGGTTATCCTGGCGCTGCTAGCGGTCGAGGCCCTCATCGCCGGCGCTCCCACCGGGCTTCAGAATCCCTGGCCCTTCCTGATTCTCTGCCTCCTCGGCGGTATTGCCTTTCTCGCCGTGGGCGTGGCAATGCTTGTGGGAAGTTTCGAATTCTTTTCGGCACGCTCGCTCGAATTCGCAGTCTCGGGGCTATACGTCTCCATCGGGTTGTTTGGATTGGTGGCGGCTTTATTCACCTTCGCACTCATGAACACATGTTGGGTTTGTATCTGAGCTGGGGCTGTATGGCGACCTTTACAACTCTGTACGCCACCGTGGCGTGAATGTGTCGGGCAAATCCGACGCGCGGTGTTACGTTCGCGAGGTCGTGGCCGACATGATGTTCGATCTCGTGTGCCAGCACTGCGGGCGACGCGACCAGCGGCGCTGGGAGAGCCGGGAGAGCGTGAGCGTTACCCTCTGCCGCTTCTGCAAGAAGGGGATGTCGGTGGTAGGGATCGCCTTTTTCGCCCCGGTGCAGCGCGAACAGGCGGCGGCCTAGTCGACCTCGGCCAGGAGCTGGCCTTCCTGCACCGTCTGGCCTTCCTTGACGTGGATCTTCGAAACCTTCCCCGCCTTGGGTGATGTCACCGGGATTTCCATCTTCATCGACTCGAGGATCATGAGCGTCTCGTCCGCCTGAACTTGCTGTCCTTCCTTGGCGACGAGCTTCCACAAATTGCCGGTGAGCTCGGCGGTCACTCGCACGGCCCCGATTGTCTCACGGCGAACTTGGGTAAGATGGCGACGATTTGCGCAAGAAACGTAGCTATCCGAAGAAACGCGGCGGCCCGACCACCCTGCGCCCCGGTATCGACATCCTGGAAGAGAAAGAGGCGCCGACCGACAAGGAAGAGACCATCGAGATGGACGCCGAGGTCGTGGAGCCGCTTCCCAACGCCATGTTCAAGGTCAAGCTCCAGACCGGGCAGACGATCCTCGCCTATACCTCGGGCAAGATGCGCAAGTTCTACATCCGCATCCTGATTGGCGACCGGGTCCGTGTCGAGCTGTCGCCCTACGACCTGACCCGCGGCCGGATCACCTTCCGCTACAAGTAACCGGCCCAGACCTCCGTTCCCCGAATCCGGGGGAATGTTCCAGTAGGCTCAAAGCAGCATCATGCTCTGGCTCTATTTCGTCCTCCTGATCGCGGCCGCCGGCGGCCTGATCGCGGTCTATCGCCTCCTGGGGACGCCCTCGCGGCTGACGCCGCGCGACTATGCCGTTGTCTTGGCTGATGTGGCGACCAGCGTCGAGCGAGCGGCCGGCCGGCTACGGGCCGCGCTCGGCGAGCCGGAGGCCGACCTCGAAGCGGCGGCGCGCGAGGGGAGGAAGATCTTCCAGACCGGCTACTACCAGACGCTGCGCTTGCGCCCGAGCAGCGGCCCCGATGTGCTCGGAGCAGCTCGTGATGAGCTCGGCCGGGCCTGCGAAGCCTACGACTGGGGCAGCCGCATGATCGGCAGCGAGAGCCTGCGCAACCCGCTCATTCGGGAGTCTGCTCTTCGCCTGCTCGATGCCGGCGACGCCGCGCTCACACGGGCTGCGCGGGAACTCCCGGCGTCGCTGCCATCACCTCACGAAAGTACTGCACCGTCTGGCTGAGCCCCTCTTCGAGGCCAGTCGTCGGGCGCCAGCCCATCACGGTGCCGATCTTCGAGGCATCGACGACGGAGCGTCGCTGTTCGCCCGGCATCGGAGGACCATGGAGCTCCTCCTGCTCGCTGCGGGCGAGCCGCCGGACCAGCCCAAAGATGTGATTGATGTCCGTCTCGATGCCGGTACCTACGTTGAAGGACCCGACCGCGTCTGAGGTCAGTGCGCGCGCATTGGCGTCGGCCACATCAGTCACGTAAACGAAGTCGCGGGTTTGCTTGCCGTCGCCGTTGACGCGCGCCGGCTCGCCTCGCAGGAGCTTCTGGCTGAAGATTGCGACCACACCAGCCTCGCCGTGCGGATCCTGGCGCGGTCCATACACGTTGGCATAGCGAAGCGCGGCATAGGAGAGGCCATGCAGATCGTGAAACATGCGCAGATAGACCTCGGCGGCAAGCTTCGCGGCGCCGTACGGCGAGACGGGGAGTGCAGGCGCATCCTCGGGCGTTGGCACTCGATCGGTGTCGCCGTAGATGGCCCCGCCGGTCGATGCGAACAAAAAGCGCTTCACCTGGTGCTCCACGCTCGCCTGGAGCAGCGCGATGGTGCCGAGCACGTTGACCTGCCCGTCGAAAACGGGATCCTGGACGGACATCCGAACGCTCTTCTGGGCAGCCTGATGGAGGACCGCTTCAGGCCGCTCGATCCGAAACAGCTCATCAAGCCAGGGCGAGCCGAGTTCCATCTGATAGAAGCGGGCGCGCGGGGGCAGGTGCTCGACGTGGCCGGTGCTCAGGTCGTCGAGGATCACGACGTCGTAGCCGTCGGCAAGCATGCGCTCGGCGACGTGCGAGCCGATGAAGCCGGCCCCGCCGGTCACCAGGAGCTTCATCGACGGTGGCTGAGGAGGAAGACGACGAGGCCGACCCCGATCAGGCTCCAGTAGCTGATCAGGCGGTCGAGGATGGCGATCGAGAAGGCATGCGCGGTGCTGAGGCCAAAGAAAGCGAGCACCGCGATGATGCCGCCCTCGACCAGCACCAGGCCGCCGGGGAGGGCGGGGATGGTCGTCAGCAACGAGGCCACCAGAGCGATGAAGACAATCTGGGCGATGCTGAGCGAGATGTGCAAGGGCAGCGCCTGGACGACAAGAAATAGGCGGGCCGACTCCGCCATCCAGACCACGACCGTGAGGGCGATCAGCAGCGGCACGCGACCGGAAAAGGCGCTGAGCAGCCCGTGGATGAAGCGCCCGGCGCGATCGCGCAGGCGATGAGGGAGAACGTTCGCAATGTGGTGGCCGCTGAAACGAATTGCGATCAGGCCGGCGATCAGAGCGGCGCAGATCACCAACCCAACGATGAAGGCGGGCACGAACGTCTTCGGGACGGCGGCCCGGAAGCTGATCAGGCCGCTGATCACCAGCAGGCTCATCAGGACCAGAAAATCCAGCGCCCGCTCGCTGTAGATCGTGCCCAACCCTTTGGAGCCCGAGACTTCGGTCTGCTGGCGCAGCAGGTAAGCGCGGTAGAAGTCACCCATCTTGGCCGGCAGCACGCAATTGGCGAACCAGGCGAGGATGATGATGTGAAAAAGTTCGGCGAAGCGATTGCGTTCTCCCGTGTTGCGCAGCAGCAATTCCCAGCGTACGCTGCGGACCACGAACGAGAAATAAAACGCGGCGATCGCCAGCGCGTAGATCGCGAGGTTCGTCTGGCTGATCGCCTTGAGGCTCGCTCCGTAGTCCAGCTGGACGTGGGTGAAGACGACGAAGAGGACGACCGCGAGGATCGCGAACGAGATAAGGGTTCGCGGATCGAGCAGGCGCTCGCGAAGCGGAGATCGGGCCACCGGCGCCTGCGGCGGGACGGCGGCAGGCTGCATCTCGAACTCCAACATATCAGGCGATCTCCGGCGCGTCAGTCGGCGATCTTGCGGCGGCGGATGATCCTTTCTAGTAACGGCATTCGATGGCGCGGCTTGCCCGAGGCGCCGTATTGCCGTTTGATTTGCTCTTCCTCGCGAGCCTCGAGCACGCGCGGGACCCAGTCGGACTCGATCATGGGAGAGTCGCCGCCGTCCCAGGTTTTCAGATAGAAGATTCCCTTGAGCGCGGTGAAGGGGATGGCCAGCTCCTTGATCTCGGTCTGGTCGGGAGAAACCAGGGAAAGCGTCACCCCGTAGCGCGAAGGGCGGATCATGCGGTCGCTGTAGCCACGCAGGACCTCGTGGTCGACGAAATGGATGGCGACCCGCTGATACTCGCTCATGTCGACCGGGTTGGAGGGCGCCCGTGAATCGAGCAGGACGTACTTCAGGCTGCTGAGCGGGACAAACGCACCGCGATTGTTGGTGCCGACGTTACGCACCTCGGTCGAGATGAAGGGGCTTTCCAGCTCCCGCCGCGGTGGGTCACCGTGGAGCGTCTCGCCGTCGAGGAAGCAGTAGATCGCGTGCGCCACGCTCCACGCATTGTAGGGCGTGGCGCCCACCAATTCTTACTTGACCAGGTAGGCCAGGCCGCGGAAGTGCGGCACGTAATGCGGGTTGAACTGGTCGATCAGTCCTGCCGCGTTCGTCTGGTATTGGTTCGCCTTGCAGTTCGGCGGCGGGAGGGGCGCACTCGCCGTGTAGCTCCCGTTGGCCAGGTTGCCACCGTCGAGGTCGACCTGCGGGCCGATCACCTCGCCGTTGACGGCGTAGGCGTTGTTCTGGGACCAGTTGGGTTGGGCCAGGTTCGCCGGGAGGGCGTACACGGCCTGCAGCGTCACGACGGTACCGTGGGAACCGTTGGTATCGGCATCGAAGATCGAGCCCCAGATCTGGAAGGGATAGCCGCCCGCCGTCGCCTTGGTGCCATCGATCGTTTCCGACCAAGGGGTGCCATTCGGTCCGCTGATCGTGTCGGTCGTCTTGATGAAGAAGACGATGCTATCGGTCCCGCTCGATACGAAGCTGGGCCCGACGAAGAACACGCTTGGCGACGTGTTGCCGCTGGTGCTGGCGCTGAACTTCGAGTTGCCATCGAAGACGAAAACCACGCCGTTGGTGCCATCTGAAGCCTTCGGCAGGTCCGTGACCCCGCCAAACGGGCCCCAATGCGGCAGGCCATCACTGGTGTTCGAGACGGTTCCGCCGGTGATCGTGAAATTGACGTTGTCGAAATAGTAGATGCCGTTCTCGAACTCGTAGCGGACGTTGTTGTTGGTCAGGTTGATATTGCTGTGGTAGGTGCCGGCGTGATAAATGACCGGGTTTGTGCCGGTTGGCGGCAGCGCATCGGCCGGCTTCAGCGGCGGCTCGTAGTTCGGGGTCTGCTCCACGGGCTGTGAGACGCCAACGCTGCCATACCAGTAGGTAACCAGCGCATGGGTGTCCGACGCCTGGGAATAGAAGAACTGTCCGTTCAGGTTGTTCCAGCCGCCGCCCGGGTTCGGCGCGTGCCACTTGGCGTTCGACACCAACCGCCCCTGATTGGGATCCGGCTTGCAGATGTCGCTGCCGTTGTCGCCATTGTCGATCTGGATGTTTCCGTTCTGGTCGTAGTTGACGCTGTTGCCATTACCGCCCGCGTCAAACCCAAAGATGGTGTAGGTCTTGTTGAAGAAGCCGCCGTGCGCGTAGGCATCGGCAACCACCGCCGCGCTCGAAAACCCGAGAATCGAGGCGAAGGTCAGCGGCACGTTGTAGGTGACCCGCACGTGGATCTCGTTGTTGTTACTCCGGCTCGGCGTCCAGATTTGGACGGTCGCCGAAAGAGTGCTGGCGCGCTCGGTGAAGCCACCGCCGAAGCTGGCGGGCTGATACGTCGCTGACGCCGGGTTGCAGGAGCTACCATCGACCGGCGTGTCGCCCAGACCCTTCAAGGCATAAACCGACGCGTCGCAATCGGCATTGTTGATCTGCTGCTGACCGGGCGTCGTGACCGCTTGCGTCGGGATGAGATCCTGCGCTCCGGCCAGCGCGCCCGCGTCGGCCGCGTTTTGAACATCGCGACGCTGGAAATACAGCCGGCCGCCATCGAGCCCGAGGGCGATGATGCCGAAGAGCGCCGTGGCCGACAGGGCTACGATGACGAGGCTCTGCGCGCGCTTCTTACGGCGAAGGTTGACCATCATTTCAGTACTCCGTGACCATCGAGGATTCAGCCGAGATCACGACCCCGTTGCCCGCCGCGTCGCGGACAACCGGAATCCAGGGCTGGAAGAGGTACGAGATCCTGACCGAGACCGTCTGACGGCCGGGCGTGCCGATCCCGGGGCTGTACCAGATGTAGCCGGTGTTCGGGTTTGTCGGCGTGGTCGGGCAGGTCCCAGGCGCCGGAGCCGTGCCAGCGCAGGGATCCTGCGAGAGCGCGAACGCGCCGCCGAGCTTGCTCTGGACGGCGGCGATGACGGTCGAGTTGTTCGGCAGCGGAGAGTCAAACGGGATGGCGGCGCGCGTCCCCTCCCGGGCGGCGTCCGAAATGCTGTTGTAGATATAGATGCCTCGCCCAAGGTCCATGGTCCCCAGCAGCAGAAGGAAGAAGATCGGAGCGAGCAGTGCGAACTCGATCATCGACTGCCCACCGTGGCGGCGCAACAGGCCTTTGCGCATCAGTACTCCGCCCTGAACACCGAGCTGGTGTTGATGGTGAGTGGGTCGCCGATCAAGGCGCCGATGATCGGCGTGATGAAGTTGAACTTAAAAGCGGCCTGGACGGTGATCGCATACTGCGAGCCGGTCCCGTTGGTGATGTCATTCTCGCGCGTGCTCTGATCTGGAAACACCTGAATATCGCTGTCCTGCACGGTGATGCCGGTGCCGTATAGCTCGTTTTTCACCCGCGCGATGATGGCAGCGTTGCTGGGCGTCGGGCAGTTCGAAGCCGAGGGGCAGATTGGATTCAGCCCGAGGTAATACGGGGTGGCAGCATAGCGCGCGCCTTCCCGGACCGCGTTGGTAATGGCGATCTGGTAGTAGAAGGCGCGGCCGAGGTCCAGCATGCCCATCATGCCGATCACGAGGAACGGCACCATGACCGCCATCTCGGCGAGCGCCTGCGCTCGCTTCCCGCGTAAACGTGAGTGCGTTTTCCTCATTCCTTTCTGTTCCAAGCGCTTAAAATCGCCGGGTCGCAGCGCGCGAAATCCATGACAAAACACGTGAGATCCTCGGACTCCTTCGCAGTTCAACGCCAGCCTATGCGAAAGCCTGTCGCGACCCCAAGAGAGGGCGCGCATCGTGACGGCGCCGTCGCGGCCCTGTTGCGGCTTTCTTTCAGGTCTTGTTACGGGCCTGTTGTTATGCGGTTCTTAAGGTCGTACAGCCCCGTGACGCTGGCGGCGGTGCTCTGCGTGCTTACCGTGCAGACCGCCGATGCGGCGGGCAATCTCACCCTGCCCTTCAACATCCCCAACCCGACGATCACCTCGTACATGGACCATCACTACCCGACCCGCCAGTCAGACGGCATCATGATCCGCTTCGACGGCGCCACCGGCTATGCCTACGACGGACACCGGGGCATCGATTACGCCGTCCCCTCGAACACGCCGGTGGTGGCGGCCGACGATGGCACGGTCACCTACAGCGAGTGGAGCAATGATGGCGGCTGGGGCGTCGTCATCGAGCATGCGACCGATCGCACCGCCTATTTCCACAACAACAAACTCTTTGTCTACGAGGGTCAGCATGTCTCGCGTGGTCAGCTGATCGCCCTCAGCGGCAGCACCGGAAATTCGACCGGCCCGCACGTCCATTTCGAGGCGCGCGACCTGCAGACGAACTGGCATTCGATCGACCCGTATGGGTGGACCGGGAAAGGCCCGGATCCATGGAGCTACGACGAGGGATATCTGTTTACGAGTAATCCACCGGTGCCCTTCCTGTTGCCGCTCGCCTTTTTCGGCGGAGCTCGCTGGAATTACTGGTACGGCGCCGACGGTCCGCCGTCACCGGTGACCTGGGACCTACGTCAGGGGCAGTACGGGCTGGCCGGTTCGGCAGTCAAATGGGATGCGGATCCGGGTGTGAATGCACCACGCAGCCAGACGCTCAGCGGGACTGCCGCGGTGCCCGGACCGGGCTCCCACACGCTGCACCTGCGGGTCTGGGACCGCGCCGGGCGGACGGCAGACCTTACCTACCTATATCTATATGACGTGGATCCGCCGACCTCGTCGGTATCGGTCGAGCCGGTCAGGTCGAGTGCCGTGCCGCTCCACTGGTCGGGCACCGACGCCCTGTCCGGCATCAAGGACGTGTCGATCGACGTCAGCACTAACGGCGGCGCTTTCCGCCCCTGGCTTGAGCAGTCGGTCGATCAGCCCTCCGCTGGCACCTCGGTCGGTGGGGCGCGTTTCCTCGGCCAGGCTGGTAGCAGCTACCAGTTCCGGGTCACGCTTCGGGATGCGGCGAGGAACGCCGCGGCACCGGTGATCATCAGCGCTGCCGTCCCGGCCACAGCCGCCGCACCGGCGACCGTAAACGACGAGGCGATTCTTGGGGCACTCCCCGATCTGCCCTCTGGCAGTGTGCGGATCGGCGGTCTGCGGCAGGAGCATCCCTCGTTGCACGGCGCACTCGCGCTTGGCGGTGACGCGTCGATCGAGGGTCTCGGGGCCAGCCGCACCGCGCCAACGGCCTCGCCGACTTCAACGGCGCCGGCCGTCGACATCGCGACCACGGACGCGGGTTCGCTCGTGCTCCTCGCCGATGGCACGACCTGGTCGGGCGATGGGACGCAGGGGCCGCGATTCACGGTGCACGCGCCGGTTCGCCTCCTTGGAGGACTCCGGGGAACGCTGATGGCAATCGGCGGCGACGGTGGCGTGGCGCTGCCGAATGGTGGTTCGGCGCCTGGGGTCTACATCGGAAACGGCGCGACCATCACCGACGCGGCGCTTTTCCCGGGGCAGGTCAGCGGGCTCATGCTCGATAACTTCGGGACGATTCACTCCTTTAGCGGCGCGGATGCCGCTCTCCCGTTTACTCCCGCTTCATGGACATTGCCCCAGCCGCCCGCGGGATTGGCCCTCGCCGGCTCGCCCGATGCGCCTGCCGGCATCGTCACCGACACCGCGGGCGACTGGCAGACCTTTGGAAGCCTGCTCTTGCTGCCAGCCGCGATGTTTCATGGGCCGGCCTTCGACCCGGCGACCGGCTTGCCGATCCGCTGAGCTAGCTGGCGACCTGAACCGGGCGGACGCCCATCACCCGTCGAACCGCGTCGATCGCGTAGTCGATATCCGCTTCGCTCACCCCGCGATGGGTGACCATGCGCCAGCGCGAGGCCGAGGCGATGTCGAGAAGGACGCCGACCTCACGGCACCGCTCTAAAAAAGCGCGAGCCGTCAGCGGCGGCCGGGAGTCGCCAAAGACCATGTTCGTCTCGACTTTTGCGAGGTCGACGTCGATGCCCGGGAGGCCCTGCAATCCTTCCGCCAGCCGGCGGGCGTTGCGATGGTCGTCGGCCAACCGGCCGACCATCTGGTCGAGCGAGACCAGGCCGGCTGCCGCCAGGATTCCGGCCTGGCGCATCCCGCCGCCCAGCATCTTGCGCGTCCGCCGGGCTCGCCCGATGAACTTGTCAGTTCCGGCCAGCAGTGAGCCAACCGGGGCGCTGAGCCCCTTGGAGAGGCAGAACATCACGGAGTCGACCGGCGCGGTCAACTCGCGGACATCGACCTCGAGCGCGACCGCGGCGTTGAAGACTCGCGCGCCGTCGAGGTGCACCGGGAATCCAGCGTCGTGCGCAACCTCGCAGACGACAGCGGTTTGTCGCGGGGTGAGGCAGATGCCACCCTTCCGGTTGTGCGTGTTCTCGAGACAGAGCAATCCGGTGCGTGGCTCATGGATGTCCGGCTCGCGGATCGCCTTGCGGACCTGTTCCGGCTGAATGCGCCCGTCAGCGGTGTCGAGCGGACGGAGCTGCAGGCCCCCGACCATGGCGCCGCCGGCGACCTCGTTCTGAAAAATGTGGCTGTCGAGCTCGAGGATGACCTCGTCACCCGGCTGGGTATGGCTCAGCAGGGCGCAGAGGTTGCCCATCGTGCCACTTGGCACGAAGAGCGCGCTCTCCTTGCCGACCATCTCCGCGGCGCGTGCCTGGAGGCGATGGATCGTCGGGTCTTCGTCCCAGACGTCATCGCCAACCTCGGCGGTCGCCATCGCCTGGCGCATCGCCTCGGTTGGTTGTGTAAAGGTGTCGCTGCGCAGCTCGACGATGCGGGTCATTGCTGTTCGAGTTTAGTCAGAAGTCCCCCTTCGAAAGGAGAGGCATGGTGGGGCTATTTACCGAGCTGGGCGTAGACCAGGGGCTCAGGCGAGACCACCGCGGTGATCGCGAGGTCGCTCTTGCGCTCGATCTGAATCTGTACCCGCGTCTGCAGGCTGGCGACCGCGAGGTCGGCGGCGGGCCCGAGCTGTTGGGGGTCGCCGATCACATTGAGAACGAGCGTGGTTCCGACCGAATGCCCGGCGACGAGCAGGTCGTCGCCTCTGGTCATCACCGGCGTGCTGCTGATCAGGCGGTAGCCGTTGAGCGCGAACGCCTCGCCGCTCGCCTGCCGCAGGCTGTTCAACACGTCCTGCAGCTCGAAGTCGAGCACGCTGCCCTGGATCCGAATCGTGATGCCGGGTCCGTGTACCGGCAGCTCGCCGTTCACCAGCTGCAGGGTGGTCAGCTCCTTCTGGATGGCTTGCGCGTCGCTGCCGCCCGAGCTCAATCCCTGCCGAAGCTGCGCCTCCTGCTGGGTAAGGCTGGCGCTCTGCTGCATCAACTGGTTGTTGGCGTTGTTCAGGTCGTTGATCAGCAGCGCGATGCTGGTGTCGTCCTGGGCCGCGAGCGTCGCAGCGACGGTCGCCTGCGATCGCAACTGGACGACGATGAGAAAGCCCAGGATGACGCCGATCAAGCTGATCACGATCAGCCGCTGAAGGCGGGCGGTGGCTTCAGCCGAGCGGCTGAGCATACTTCACCAGAAAGGTCGCGTCGTAGGTCGGCACGCTGGCCCTGGTCGTTTTCAGCCAGCTGAAGCCGAGGCCGTATACGCGGTTCCGGCTCTTCAGCTCGGCGAGCTGATTGGGATCATCGACGCCATCGGCCAGCGCCGAGGGGTCGCCGAGCGCGGTCACCGTGTAGGGGCCGCTGATCCGGCTGCCGTTGTTGACCAGGATGTTGACGCCGGCGTAGTGGAAGGAACTGGTGGGCACGATGCGCTGGCCGTTGACGGCGACCGCCTCGGCGCCGCTCGCCCAGAGGAGATTGACGATGTCCTGCAGGTCCTGATAGTGCACGAGCCAGCCGAGCGAGCGGTCGTTGGGGTCGTTGGGATCAGGGCCATCGTGGAGCAACACCGTCAAGCCCGGTCCATGGAGCGCGGCCAGCCCGGCCAGCGTCCGCTGGTCGTCGAGCTGCGCCTTGAGTTGCTGGGCGGCACTCGACCGACGCGCGCTCTCATCCTCGCCGGTCTTGACCGCGCTCTGCAAGCTCTGGACCCGCGCCTTCAGAGAGCGGTTCTGCGCTTCCAGCTGGGTGACGCTCTTGCGTAGCGCCTCATCGCGCGCGACCCGATTGGAGGGCGGAAGCGGCTGGCTCCGGAACTGGGTCGCCGCCAGGCTGGTGACGAGGAACGAGGCGAGCGCAACGCTCGCCAGGACCGTCATGCGAGGCGTCAACGTGGCATGTAGTGTAATGGGTGCGGTTTGCCGCTCCAGGGCGAGTTAAGCGCGGCAACAATTTGCGGGAGGAAGCATGGCGCAGAAGGTTGAGACGTCGCCGATCCGAGGTTATGCCGAGGCGCAGCCCCAGTTCGCGAACCCCTGGCATAACGCGCAGCAGCAGTTCGACATCGCGGCAGAGGCGCTCGGGTTAGATCCCAACATGCGGCAGGTCTTGCGCGAGTGCAAGCGGCAGCTGACCGTCACCTTCCCGGTGCTGATGGACGACCGGACGGTCCAGATGTTTACCGGCTACCGCGTGCATCACAACGTCGACCGCGGGCCGGCCAAGGGCGGGATTCGCTATCACCAGGACGTCACCATCGACGAGGTCAAGGCGCTGGCGATGTGGATGACCTGGAAGTGCGCGGTCGTCGGCATTCCCTACGGCGGCGCGAAGGGCGGCGTGATCGTCGATCCGAAGAAGCTCAGCCGCAACGAGCTCGAGAACCTGACCCGCCGCTACACCAGCGAGATCTCGATCCTGATTGGCCCTGATCGTGACATCCCGGCGCCCGACGTGAACACCAACGCCCAGATCATGGCCTGGATGATGGATACGATCAGCATGCACGCCGGCCATTCGGTACCGGCGGTCGTCACCGGCAAACCGCTGGGCATCGGCGGATCTGAAGGACGGCCCGAGGCGACCGGCCGCGGGTGCATGCTGACGACGATGGCGGCGCTGAAGCACCTGGGGATCCGCCCCGAGGATGCAACCGTCGCGGTCCAGGGCGTCGGCAATGTCGGCTACACGACCGCCAAGCTGCTCGCCGAGCAGGGCTGCAAGGTGATCGCCGTCAGCGACTCGAACGGCGCCTGCTACAACGATGGCGGCATCGAGCTGGACGAAGTGGTTCGCGAGAAGGAGCTCAATGGCCGGCTGCGTCAGAAGGTCTGCGAGTTCATCAGCAACGAGGAGCTGCTCGAGCTGCCCGTCACCGTCCTGGTCCCGGCGGCGCTGGAGAACCAGATCCACCGCGGCAACGCCAATCGCATCAAGGCCAAGGTCATTTGCGAGGGTGCCAACGGTCCGACCACCCCTGAGGCCGATGAAATCCTGCACGACAAGGGTGTCTTCCTGATTCCCGACATCCTCGCCAATGCCGGAGGCGTCACCGTCTCATATTTCGAGTGGGTCCAGGACCTTCAGGAGTTTTTCTGGGACGAGCACGACATCAACGAGCGGCTGGAGCGGATCATGCTGCGTGCCTTCGACAGCGTGCTTCAGGTGAGCCAGGAAAAGAAGATCATGATGCGCACCGCCGCCTACGTGCTCGCGATCGACAAGGTTGCGCAGGCGACGACCATCCGCGGCATCTACCCGTAGAGCGCAGCCGCAATCGGGCAGAGGCGGGAGGACCGCCAGAGGCGCTGCCGCCCGGCTCGCTCCTCCGGTCGCAGTCGGCCGAGCGCGTCGCCGACCGGGTCGGTCAGCATCCGATATTGGTCAGTGCTGAGGAGGTTGGCGGTCTGGATCGCGGCGACGGCTCCGGCGACCGCCGCGGCCGCAACCATGCTCGCTCCATGTTCGGTGGCGCGCCGCTGCGCCTCGAACCCGGCGTTATGACCTATCCTCGCCGCCAGCCAGGCTTCGTCCCAGCCGTAACCGCCGACCTTTGCGTTCAGCGCCCGAATTCGGATCGTCTCCCATTCGGTCGCCGTCAGCGTTCCGATCCCCTCGATCGCTCGAATGGTCTGGCCTCTCATTGGATGAGCTCCTTCGCGGTGATTCGGATACCTGTTAGTATCGGTATACCATAAAGTATCTTTTCAAGGCAAGTTCGGGTACTGCCCGGTATCTAAACTCGAGTTTGGCTGCTACCGTCTAGCTGTGGCGAAGCGGCTGACCCGGGATGAGCGCAAAGCGCGAACGCGTGCCGAGTTGATCGATGCGGCCGCACAGGTGGTCGGTCGAAAGGGCTATCACGCCGCCACCGTCGACGACATCGCGGCCGAAGCCGGTTTCACCAAGGGTGCCTTCTACTCCAACTTCGAGAGCAAGGAAGACGTCTTCATGGAACTCGTCGCCGACCGCAGCCGGAACTGGACGATCGCAGTCGCTCGTGCATATGAGGGCACCGAACCACTGCCCGACCGGCTGCAAAAAGGTGGCGAGGTCCTGACACGCATGGTGCAGGAACAGGTCGACTGGATGCTGCTGTCGAGCGAGATGCTCTCGCAGTGCGTTCGGGACCCTCGCATGCGCGAGCGACTTGCCGCGGCCTATGAGGAATGCCGCCAGGTGATCGCCCGCGTGGTGGACCGGGTCGAAACCGACTTCGGCGTCCGGCTAGCGACGCCCAGCGATCAGGTGGCGACCATGATGATGGCGATGACCGACGGCTTCGTCTACCAACGGCTGGCTGATCCGGACCGCCTCCCGGCTGACCTGCTGGCGGACGGGATCAACGTTTTTCTCAACGGCCTGCTTGCGGTCGCGGGGGTCGGTCCGGTGCACCCCGATGCGTGACTATCAAGCCTGGCATCGCGATTACGACGATCCGGCTTCCGAACTCTCGCAGCGGCTGCGGGTGGTGCAACAACGGCTACGCGAGCGGCTCGACGCCCTCGCGCCGGGACCGGTCCGCGTCATCAGCATGTGTGCCGGCCAGGGCCGCGATCTGATTCCCGTTCTCGCGCGGCATCCACGCCGTGCGGACGTGAGCGCGGCCTTGCTGGAAATCGATCACGACAACGCCGCGTACGCCAGGCAGTTGGCCGCGGACGCCAGGCTGGACACGGTCACGGTCGTCGAAGCCGATGCCGGCAGCAGCGATCCGTATGAGCCCTACGCGCCGGCCAACATCCTGCTCGCATGCGGCATTTTCGGCAACATCACCGACGGCGACCTCGAGAACACGGTTGGCCATCTGTCGATGCTGTGCCGACCGGGCGCCTCCGTGATCTGGACGCGCCACTGGAAACAACCGGATCTCATCACCAGCATTCGAAAATGGTTCCAGGCAAGCGGCTTCGACGACCTGGGATTTGAGGCGCTCGACACTGAGGCGAAGATGGGCGTCGGCGTCAGCCGGCTCAGCGCCAACCCGAAGCCATTCGTCCGGAGCTTCCGATTCTTCACGTTTGTGCGCTGAGATCGGCCGTCGCGCCGCCCGTCAGCCGGATCAGGTCCTTGGGTGTCGTCCGGAAGACATGGTGCGGCGTTCCAGCGGCGGCCCATAGCTCGTCGTATCGCAGCAGGTCCCGATCGATGTAGGTGTCGATGGGCCCAGGGAATCCGGCGGGCGGAACGCCCCCGATGACATAGCCGGTGGCTCCGCGCACCGAGGCCGCATCCGCCTTCCGCACTTCTCCGCCGGTCAATCGGCCGAGCTTCGCCGGATCCAGCTGGTTGGAGCCGGAGACCAGAGCGAGGACCGGCCGATCCCCACTCAAGAAGACCAGTGACTTGACGATCTGAGCCACCGTCGTCCCAATCGCTGCGGCCGCGTCCTGCGCAGTTCGCGTCGATTCGGCGAATTCGCGAACCTCGGTTTCTAGGCCCGCAGCGCGCAAGGTGGCCAGGACACGCTGTGGCGCAGAAAGGTGTTCCATCAAAAAAGCGATGGGCTATAATCCGCCAAAACCAACCACATTCTGAGGTACACGCACACCTGTTGACCTCGATGCGAACGAGCAGGCGATCCCGGTGAGTGTGCGTGCGCCCGCCAGGACGTCAGCCTTCGAGTCGGCTGACACCTTTGAGCTCGGACGCTTCAAGCGCGCTCGCCGGGCCTACGGCTTCGATGAAGTCGCGCTCGTCCCCGGCCGGGTGACCATCAACCCGCAGGAGGTCGACAGCTCCTTCACGCTCGGGCCGCTGCGCCTGGAGATCCCAATTCTCGCCGCCGCGATGGATGGCGTCGTCGACGTCCGCTTCGCAGTCGAAATGGGAAAGCTCGGCGGCATGGCGATCCTCAACCTCGATGGCTTGCAGACGCGCTACGTCGACCCGGCCAGCATCCTCGGTGAGATTGCGGAAGCCCCCCGCGAGCGCATCAACGCGCTGCTGCAAAAGGTCTACCAGGCTCCGGTGCGCGAGCAGCTCATCGGCGAACGGATCGCCGCAGTCAAGCGCGCCGGCGTCCCGGTGGGCGTCTCGACGGTCCCGGCGCAGGCCAGCCGGCGGGCCAAGCTCGTCCAGGAGGCGGGCGCTGATTGCCTCGTCGTCCAGGGAACGGTGCTGACCGCGCGGCATATCTCGCGCTCCTACGAGCAGCTCTCCTTCGAGCGGCTCTGCCGCGAGGTTGGCATCCCGGTGGTGGCCGGCAACTGCGTCGACTACGAGACGGCGCTGGAATTGATGAGCACCGGCATCGCCGGCATCTTGGTCGGGGTCGGACCGGGCGCGGCCTGCACCACGAGGGGGGTGCTCGGGGTTGGGGTGCCGCAGGTGACGGCGACCAGCGACGTGGCGGCGGCGCGCGAGACCTACCTACAGGAGAGTGGCCGCCGGGTACAGGTGATCACGGACGGCGGCATGCGAGTCGGCGGCGACATCGCCAAAGCCTTTGCCTCGGGCGCCGACGGCGTGATGGTCGGCTCGATCTTTGCCGGCACCACCGATGCGGCGGGCGGCGGCTATCACTGGGGCATGGCGACTCCGGACCCCAACCTGCCGCGAGGCACGCGCATCAAGGTCGGGCAGCGCGGCACGCTGCGCGAGGTCCTCCTCGGACCGGCCCGCGTCGATGATGGGACGCAGAACCTGGTCGGGGCGATCCGATCGGCGATGGGCGTCTGCGGCGCGCGAACCATCCGGGATTTCCAGCAGACCGAGATGGTGATCGCGCCGGCGATCCAGAGCGAAGGCAAGCTCTTCCAGCAGGCTCAGCAAGTCGGGATGGGCTCATAGCCACTGAGCTTTTCCCTCCCCCGCTTGCGGGTGAGGGTAGGGTGGGGGTCTCTGCGGAGCTCGTATTGGTTCTCGACTTTGGCTCGCAGTACAGCCAGCTGATCGCGCGGCGGGTTCGGGAGGCCGGGGTCTACTGCGAGCTGATCGACGGCGCGACGCCCTGGTCCGCGATCGAGGCTCGCTCACCGCGCGCCATCATTCTGTCGGGCGGTCCCTCCAGCGTCTACGCGAAGGATGCTCCTCGCGCGGATCCGGCCCTGCTGCAGGCGGGAATCCCGGTGCTGGGCATCTGTTACGGCATGCAGCTCCTTGCCTATCAGCTCGGCGGCCGCGTCGCGAGTGCAGGCAAGCGGGAGTACGGGCCGGCTCGAGTCCGCGTCGCGGATGCATCGCCGCTCTTCAAAGACCTCCCGTCGGAGCTGCCCGTCTGGATGAGTCACGGCGATACCGTCATCAGCGCGCCACCCGGGTTCCATGCGCTCGCCGAGTCCGAAAACTCCACGGTTGCCGCGATGAGCAACGGCAATGGCCTGTACGGCATCGCTTTTCATCCCGAGGTGATGCACACGCCGCAGGGTCGCGACATCCTGCGGAACTTTCTCTACGAGGTTGCGGGCTGTCGTGGCAGCTGGAAGCCGGCCGCCTTCATCGAGCAAGCGACGGCCGCCATTCGGGAACAGGTTGGCGATGGCCGAGTCCTCTGCGCGCTCTCGGGCGGCGTCGATTCAGCCGTTTGCGCGACCCTTGTCCATCGGGCCATCCCCGGTCAGCTCACCTGCCTGATCGTCGACAACGGCCTTCTTCGCCGCGACGAACGCCGCCGCGTCGAGGAGGTGATGCAGCGCAATCTCGGCATCGATCTGCGCGCCGTCGACGCGAGCGAGGAATTTCTCACCGCCCTGCGGGGCGTGATCGATCCCGAGGAGAAGCGCCGCCAGATCGGCGCGACCTTCATTCGGATTTTCGAGCGAGAGGCGGCCAGGCTTCGGGACGTCGACTACCTGGCCCAGGGAACGCTTTATCCCGATGTGATCGAGAGCACCAGCCACGACACGGTCAATGCGCATCGCATCAAGACGCATCACAATGTCGGGGGGCTGCCGGCCGACCTGCGTTTCAAGCTGGTCGAGCCGCTCCGCTACCTCTTCAAGGACGAGGTGCGCGCCATCGGCCTCGCGCTGGGGCTGCCCGAGGATATGGTTCACCGGCAGCCGTTCCCCGGCCCAGGCCTGGCGGTGCGCATCATCGGGGAGGTCACGGCCGAGCGTCTCGAGACGCTGCGGGCCGCGGACTGGATCGTCGTCGACGAGATCAAGGCCGCCGGACTCTATCGCACCCTCTGGCAGTCGTTCGCGATTCTCACCCCGCTGCAAAGCGTCGGGGTCATGGGCGACTTCCGCACCTACGGCAATGTCGTGGCGGTACGCGCCGTGCAGAGCGAGGACGGCATGACCGCCGACTGGGCCAGGCTGCCCTACGAGCTGCTGGCCAAGATCTCGACGCGGATCGTCAACGAGGTGCCGGGCGTCAACCGCGTGGTCTACGACATTTCCTCCAAGCCACCGTCGACCATCGAATGGGAATAGTCGTTATTCCCTCCCCCCACTAGGGGAGGGTCAGGGAGAGGGGTAGTGAACGTCCTGATCATCGGCAGCGGCGCCCGGGAGCATGCGCTCACCTGGAAGGCACTGCAGAGCCCGCTGACCACCGCCGTCTTCTGTGCCCCCGGAAATGCGGCGACTGCGGCCATCGCGATCAATACCGACACTGCCGCAACCGACGTCGAAGCGATTGCGCAATTCGTTGCCGAGCGAGATGTCGAGCTGACTATCATCGGCCCCGAGGCTGCCGTCGCTGCCGGCGTGGCAGACCGCCTTCGAGACAACGGACGCCTGGTCTTCGGTCCCAGCCAGGCAGCGGGGCGAATCGAGAGCAGCAAGGCGTTCGCCAAGTCGCTCATGGCGCAGGCCGGAGTTCCCACGCCCGCGTTCCGCGTCTTTGACGATCCGGGCAAGGCGAAGGCCTTCGTTCGCGGTGAGGATCGGCCCTTCGTCGTCAAAGCGGACGGACTCGCGAAAGGCAAAGGGACGCTGGTCCCACGCGATACAGCGGAAACCTTGGAGTGCATCGATACCTTGATGCTGCAGCGGACCGTCGGTGCCGCAGCCGACCAGGTCGTTCTCGAGGAAAAGCTGGAGGGCCGCGAGGTTTCGTTGATGGCCTTGGTCGATGGCGAGCGCATCATGCCACTGGCTCCGGCCTGCGACTACAAGCGCGCGTTCGACGGCGACCGCGGACCGAACACCGGCGGCATGGGCGGCTATTCACCCGTGTCGTTCTTTTCCGAGGCGGACGTCTCCAACGCGGTGAATAGCGTCTTCAAGCCGATCGTCGAGGCACTGCGGGAGGCGGGCACCCTGTACGTCGGCTGTCTCTACGCCGGGCTCATGGTCAGCGGAAACAGGGTTCAGGTGCTCGAATTCAACGCGCGTTTCGGTGACCCGGAGACGCAGGTGGTGCTACCCAGGCTCGAGAATGATCTGATCGAACTGCTTCATTCGGCGGCCAGTGGGCAGCTGCAGGCATTGCCGACCTGGTCGTCTCAGGCAAGTGTGGGTATTGTCCTCACCTCTCGGGGCTATCCAGGTCCGTACGTGCGCGGCCACTCCATCGAGGGCCTCGGTCGCATCGACCCTGGCGTCCTCGTCTTCCACGCGGGCACGGCGACCGATGCGTCCGGCTACATAACCGACGGTGGGCGGGTCTTGACGGTGGTCGCCACCGGCAAGTCGATGACCGAGGCGCGCGAGCGTGCCTACCGCAACGCCGAACGCATTCGGTTTGACGGCGTCAGCTACCGAAGCGACCTTGCGCTGCGCGAAGTCGAGGCGATGGCGGTCTCATGAGCGACGCCCCTTTGGTCGGCATCGTCATGGGCAGTGAGTCGGACCGGCCGACCATGAACAAGTGCGCCGAAATCCTCGAGGCCTACGGGGTGCCCTATGAAGTCGTGGTCCGGTCAGCGCATCGCGATCCGGAGGGCTGTCGTGAGTGGGCGACCTCGGCGGAAGGGCGCGGTCTAAAAGTTCTCATCGCTGCGGCGGGCGGGGCAGCGGCGCTGCCAGGGACGGTCGCCGCCTGGAGCCTCCTGCCGGTGATCGGCGTGCCGATGGCCGGCGGCGCGCTCGGCGGACTCGACGCCCTCCTCTCGATGGCACAGATGCCGGCGGGCATCCCGGTGGCAACGCTTGCCATCGGCGATGCGGGCGCGCGTAATGCGGCCCACCTGGCGACGGCGATTCTGGCACTCAACGACCCCGCCTCGCGCTCAAAGCTGGCCGCACGTCGGGAAGCCGGCCGGGCGCGAAAGCCTGCCTAAAAACCCGGCGTAGACTAACCGCGTGCCCAGGGTCCTGATTACCGAGACTGTGCTGCGCGACGCGCAGCAGAGCCTGCTGCAGGGCCGTCTGAAGCTGCAACACATCCTTCCGATCGCGCAGACGCTCGACGAGATCGGCTACCACGCCCTCGATGCCTGGGGCGGATGGGCGCTCGCCGCAACCGTGCGCGCGTTGAAGGAAGACCCATGGCAGCGGCTCCGAGCGCTGCGTGGTGCGATCGAGAAAACGCCGCTACAGATGTTGATTCGTGGGCAGACGCTGATCGGCCAGACGCATCAACCCGATGACGTCGTGCGCGCATTCATCCAGCAGGCCGTCGAGGATGGCATCCGGATCGTGCGCATCTTCGATCCACTGAATGATCTCCGCAACCTGGAGGTCCCGATCGAAGCGGCACGCAAGGCAGGTGCGCGGGTCATCGCCGCACTCGTCTATTCGCCGAGCCCCGCGCAAGACGACACGTGGTTCGCGCGCTCCGCCGTTCGGCTCAAAGAACTTGGCGCGGATTGGATCGGCGTGGAAGACGTCGCGGGCATTCTTGCGCCGGTGGCCGCCCGCTCGCTGGTCGCCGCGCTGGTGAAAGCGACCGACCTTCCGGTGAGCATCCACACGCACTCCACGACCGGCTTTGCGCCGATCACCTACTTCACCGCGGTCGAGGCCGGGGCGACCGGCGTCGACACGGCTTTGTCGGCGCTTGCCTGGGGAGCCTCACAGCCGGCGACCGAGACCATGGTCGCGGCGCTCCAGGGCGGGCCGCACGATACCGGGCTCGACATCGCGCGCATCGGCCAGGCGAGCCAGTACTTCAACGAGATCCACGATGAATACCTCGAGTTCCAGGACCCGATCGCCTTCAGCAACGACGTCGACGTGCTGCAACATCAGCTGCCGACGCCGGTGCTGGCGGTCATGATCCGCACGCTGCGGGAGCGCAAGGCGATCGATCGCTACGAGCGCCTGATGCAGGAGCTGATGCGGGTGCGACAGGAGATGGGGTATCCGCCGATGGCGGCGCCGATCAACCGGATCGCCGCCCATCAGGCGTTGGCGAACACCCTCAGCGACAAGCGGTACCAGCAGATCGAGCAGCCATTCCGCGACTACGTCAAGGGCCTGTTTGGCGCACCGCCGGCGCCGATCGATCCCGACGTCCGAAAGCGCGTGCTCGGATCGTCGCAAGCGATCACGCTTCGTCCTGCGGACCTGCTCGAACCTGGCATCGACCGGGCGCGGCGAGAGATGCGCAAGCAGGGGTTGTCTCCCTCGGGGGTCGACCAGGTGCTGACCTACATCCTCTTTCCCGAAGATGCGCCCGGCATCATGCGCCCGTCGCTGCGCACGGCCGAGCCCGCTCCGGCTGCACCCACGCCGCCAGCCGCCGAACCGGTGCCCGCCGCCGCCACCGCCGCCGAGCCAACTGCCGAGCCCGCTGTTGCGACCGCTGCTGCGCGCGAATTCACGGTGGAGGTCGACGGCGAACCCTACCGCGTCCGGGTGATTGGCGGCGACGGCGTCATGCCCGCCGCCCCGGCCAGTTCGCGGAGTGAGGCGCCGGCCGCACCCGCTGCCTCATCCACCAACGGCGCCATCCAGGCGCGGATGCAGGGGATGGTGGTCAAGGTCAAGGTCGGCAAGGGCGATCGGGTGCGCCTGGGTGACGTGGTCGTGATCCTGGAGGCGATGAAGATGCAAAACGACATCGTCGCCACCGTGGCCGGAACGGTCCGCGAGGTGTTCGCACGTGAGGGCTCGATCGTCGCGCCCAATGAAGTGTTGATGACGATTGGCTAAGGTCACCAAGGTCCTGGTCGCCAATCGGGGCGAGATCGCCCTGCGGGTGATGCGCACCTGCCGCGAGATGGCGATTCCGACGCTGGCCGTGTATCCGGAGGTCGACGCGCGCGCGCCCCATGTCTATTTTGCCGACGAGCGCGCCGAGCTGACCGCTGCCTCGCCCCGCCAGGCGTACCTGGACATCGAGCAGCTGGTGCGGGTGGCGCGCGAGCACGGCGCCGACGCCGTGCACCCCGGCTACGGCTTCCTCTCCGAGAACGCCGGCTTCTCTCGGGCCTGCGCCGATGCCGGCATCACCTTCATCGGCCCCTCCCCGGAAAGCATCCACGCCATGGGTGACAAGGTGGAGGCGCGGCGGCGCATGGTGGAGGCGGGGGTGCCGGTGGTCCCCGGCAGTTCCGAGCTGGCCGACGAGAAGGCCGCGCTGAAGGAGGCCGATCGCATCGGCTATCCGGTGCTGGTCAAGGCCGCCGCCGGCGGCGGCGGAATCGGGATGCGGGTGGCGCAGAACGCCGCGGAGCTACCCGGCGCATTCGAGGCCTGCCGGCGCGCGGCGCAGAGCTCGTTCAACAGTCCGAATGTCTATCTCGAGCGCTATCTCACGCACCCGCGGCACATCGAGTGGCAGGTGCTCGCGGACCGTCACGGCACGACGCTCGCTCTTGGCGAACGGGAATGCTCGATCCAGCGTCGCCATCAAAAGCTGCTCGAGGAAACGCCGGCGGTCGGATTGACCAGCAGGATGAGGCAGGCGATGGCGCAGGCCGCGGTGCGGGCCGCCGCATCGGTCAAGTACACCAACGCGGGCACCATCGAGTTCATCGTTTCCGGCAGCGAGTTCTATTTCCTCGAGATGAACACCAGGCTGCAGGTCGAGCACCCCATCACCGAGTCGGTGCTTGGCGTCGACCTGGTGCGCGAGCAGATCCGCATCGCTCGGGGCGAACGCGTTCCAGCCGACGGATACGGCACGCCCCGCGGGCATGCGATCGAGTTCCGGATCAATGCGGAAGATCCGCTGCGCAACTTCATGCCGGCGCCCAGGCGCGTCCAGCGCTATGCGCCGCCAACCGGCCCAGGGGTTCGGGTCGACAGCGGCATCCGCCCGCATCAGGACGTGTCGCCGCATTTCGATTCGCTGCTGCTGAAGCTCGTGGTGTATGCCGCCGACCGGGATGCCGCGATCGGTCGCGGACGCCGCGCGCTCGGCGAGCTGGTCCTGACCGGGCCGAAAACGACGGTGCCCTTCCATCGCGCGTTGTTGGACGAGCCGGATTTCGTGGCCGGAAAGATCTCGACCGGATTTATCGACGAGCACCCGGCGCTGATGGCGCGGGCTCGACAATTTGCCGAGCAGCCGTCGCCGCTCGAGCCGCTTTACGGGGGAGCCGACGTTGCGGCCGCGATCGCGGCCGGCGTCGTCGTTGCGGGAGGTGGATGAGCTCGCGATTCCGCGTCGCACGAAATTCCGACGCCAATAGCAAGCTCCCCTATCTCATATCCCTGCCCGTCGGTCAGGGTCTCGTTCTCAAGGCGCGGGAACCCTGGCCGCGGTACGCGCGCGTGTTTTGCAGCGAAGTCAGCTCGGGGTGGGACGAATCAGCCGAACTCATTGATGATGCACCCGTCTTACTTTGCCGCCGGCGTGGCGCAGCGATCGATCTCGTGCTCGACCGCCCTCGCCTGGCACGGTCGCAATTTGTCTTTACCAATGCCCGCGGCCGTCCCGCGATCTGGTGGCAGACGCAATCTACGGCGCAGGCGGCGAATCCCGGAGCGCGCGTGCCGCGGGGCCGGGGCACCGACAGCGCGACGATCGCGGTCGATAGTCGGGAGAAATATGGTTGGCGCTTTGCGGGTCGTCCGATCAAAACCGAGCGGCGGGCACTTCCGGCGGGAGATTACGGCGTTCTGGTCGACGATCGCGTGGTCGGGATCGTCGAGCGGAAGACGCTCGTCAATCTTGCCTCGTCACTGTCGGATGGAAGTTTGGCCTTTCAGTTGCAGAAGCTCGGCCAGGCCGGCCGGGCCGCCGTCGTCATCGAAGGCGACTATCAGGATCTCTTTCGCCAGCAGCCGGGTCGCGGGCCCTGGCTCGCCGACATGCTGAGTCGGCTCGCCGTCCGCTATCCCGAGGTGCCGGTGATCTTTGCCGGCTCGCGAAAGTTTGGCGAGGAGTGGGCCTACCGGTTTTTTCTCGCGGTGGCAGCAGAAACGACCGAACTACCGCTTCATGCTTAGCGGCTGATCACGAGCGGCGCGTCATATTCCTGCGCGATCGGCACGCCGTTGATGTCGGTGACGCCGGTCGTCACCACCAGCTGGTAGGTTCCCTGCCGCAGCTTGACCGAGAGCGTGGCCAGATGGCTGTTGGCGTCGAAGCTCACGCTCTCCTCGACCGACTTGCCCTTCTCGTCCTTGATGAGAATCGTCCCCGGCGTGACGCTGGCCGGCATCAGGTCGGCATCGAAGCTGACCTGCACCTGCTGGCCCGGAGGCGTTTGCAGCACCTCGACCGAGACCACCGTTGGACCGTGGTTCAAAGACTGGGTTGCCGACGACTGGACGCCGTCGATGGCATACCGCTGACCTTGCTGCACCACGGTGAGCTGTTCTTCGAAGAAGCTGGTCTCGGTCCCTGATTTGGCAATGAACGTCCGCACGCCGATCAAGAAGGTGATCGGGTTGCTCTTGGTGAGCTGCACCGTCACCGGGTAATAGCGGTCGAACCTGGTGTCCGGAGCGGCCAGCATCGAGGCGCCGCTGTTTTGATAGGCCGCCTGGCCATTCGTGTCCAGTTCGGCCTGCGCCGCCGCGGCGTCGCCAGCCAGCCGCGCCTGCATGAAGTGATCGACTTCGGCAATCGCCTGCTGCTCGGCGGGATTGGCGCCCGACGTCGACAGCGAAGCCACCTGGAAGGTGATCCCTCCGGTCGCGTCATCGTGGCGGGTGAAGAGAACCAGGTCACCGCGAGGCGACCACTCGGGCTGGCTGTACTCGAGGCTCTTCGCGCCCAGGGGCGTCAGGCCGCTGCCGTCGCGATCGATCGCCACCATTCCCGAGATGCCGGTCTGTCCGGTGGGTTTGCTGGCGAGCAGCAGTGAGGACGCGTCGGGTGCCCAGTTCAGGTCGCTCCAGAGCTGACCGTTCGAGCTGGTCGCGATGCTGACCGCGCGCTTGCCGTCGGCGGCAATGTAGAGGTTGCTGTTGGAGCTTTGCTGGACGAGGAAGGCGAGGTCGCCTTTCAACGACCACTCGAAGCCCGTCGCGCCGGTCACCAGCTGCGTCACGGTTGCGGCCGGCATGCTGAGGTCGACGACAACCGAGCCATCGACGGTTTCGACGGCGAGCAGCGTCCCGCTCGGCGAGGCCTCGATGCTGCCCTGCTGCACCTTGCTCAGGGTGGGGAGCGCCAGCTGGTTGCCGTGGAGATCGACCAGCTTCAGGTTGCCGCCGTCGAGGTAGACGAGCTTGTCGCTTCCAACCCAGATCGGGGCGCGGTCCGGCGTGCCGTTAACGGTCGCGACGGTTCCCACCAGGTTGCCCTGGAGGTCGCGAACGTCCAGGCTCGCCTGCCCGCCCCGGACGGTCCAGGCCGCGAACAGATTGCCCGAGGTCGGTGCCGACGGCATGGTGGAACCGGGTGCGAGGTTATGGAGCGGCGTGCCGCTCGGACTCAGCAGCCAGACGTCCGTGCCAGCGCCGCTCGCCGACGAGCCCGACGGCGTAGGGGTGATCGAGGGCGTCGGCAGCGCGCCCGGCCCAGCCAACCCCGCGGGTCGGGTTGCGAGGATCTGTCCGCCGCTGGTCCAGACCGCGTTCAGGATGGTTCCGGACCTGTCCAGGCGGTTGTCGCTGCCATAAGTAAGGTTGCCGGTCTTGAACGACGGCGGGGTCACCGGTGGAATCGGCGCCCGGACCGTGCTGAAGTGCAGGACGACGGGTGTAGGCGCCACCGTCGGCGTCGGCTTGATCGCGGCGGGCGTGGTGGCGGCCGGCGCAGCCGCTTTCGGCTTGAGGCTGACCGTGTAATTCGTGTTCGGGGCGAGTGGGTGAGTGGGGATGATCACCAGCGTCGAGCCCACCCACTGCTTGGTCACCGAGGTGGCGGGCTCGATCACGACGGAATCTGCCACGGCGTTCTTGTCGACTGGCCCGGTGAATTGAAGCTGGATCGGCTCGGCGGCGGTGGCAACGTTGGTCTTGTTGGCAATCGGTGGGAGAATCATTGCCACCCCTTCGGTGGTCGGCAGCGGCTGCTTGTGCAGGTAGACCTGGACGCCGAGCACCACAAGGAAGCCCGTGGCGACGGCGGCCATCGACAAGGCGACGGTCCGGCCACGGAAGCCGAACGCATACCAGGGGCGCGAGCTCGGTCGCGGCAGACTGCGCCGCGCCTCGTCCATCAGCTTGGCGCGGAGATAGCTGCGGAAATGCGGGTCCAGCGGCGGCGTCGTGGGTCGCGCCGTCTTGAGGAGGTCGACGACCTCCTGGTGCGCCGGATCGGTGAAGATCTCCTGAAGCTCGGGGTCGTCCATCATGGGAGGCTCACCTCCGGCTCGAGCTGCGGCGGCAGCTCTTTGCGAAGCCGTTCGACGCCGCGGTGAAGCAGGAGTTTGACGGCGCCGGCACTCTTGCCCATGATCACGGCGATCTCCTCGATCTTCTTGTCCTCGCTGAATTTGAGGATCATGGCGGTGCGCTGGTGCTGCGGCAGCAGGTCGATGGCCGCCCAGACGCGGCGGCTGCGATCACGGCGGACCACCTCATCGACGACCGCCGGCTCCTGGCTGGGCATGCCGGCGCCCTCTTCGAGCTCGACCTCTTTGCCCACCGGGCTGCGGTAATGGTCGGCGACCGCGTTGAGCGCGATCTGGTAGAGCCAGGAGGAGAAGGGGTGGCCCGAATACGTGTACCGCTTGATGTTTCGCAGCGCTTTGAAAAACACCTCCGATGTCACGTCCTCAGCCAGTGATTGATCTCGAACGCGGGAGTACGCGAAGCGATAGATCTGCGGGAAGTACCGGTCGTAAAGAGCCCCGAACGCGTCGGGGTCTTCCTTAGCCCGTTCGACGAGTTCCCGCTCTTCAAATCCGTTCGGCATCAGGGCACCCTTCGGGGCGCCCGCTGTTGAGTGAACGGGAGACGCCCCCACTTGGTTACGAGTCCGCCCAAATTATCCGCAACTCCCCGTCAATACAGAAGTGGCGCAAGGGGAGCTAGGTTACGCTAGCCGCCGGCCGAATACCAAAAACCCGTTGAGGGTTTGCCCTCGGTACGCCGGTATACTTGCCACGTCACCGACGGCCTGCCACCCACAAGGAGACCCGCCGCCGTTTGATTCCGCGATACACCCACCCGGAGATGAGTGCCATCTTCGAGCCCAAGCAGCGATACCAGCTATGGCTCGAGGTCGAGCTCGTCGTGACGGAGGGTTGGGCCGAATTGGGACAGGTGCCCAGGGCGGCCCTGGACCATCTCCGGCAGGCCACCATCGACGTCGATCGGATCGCCAGCCTCGAGGAGCGCGTCGGGCATGACGTGATTGCCTTCCTCGACTCGCTGGCGGAGCCGCTCGGCGACGACGCCCGCTACCTGCATCGTGGCCTGACGTCCTCGGATGTGCTGGACACGGCGCTCGCCCTGCAGCTGGTCAAGGCCGCCGACCTGCTGCTGGCCGACCTCGATCGCGTAGTCGAGGTGGTCCGGCGTCGGGCGATCGAGGAACAGGACACGCTGATGGCCGGCCGCACGCATGGGATTCACGCCGAGCCGGTCAGCTTCGGCTTCGTCCTGGCCGGCTGGCTCGACGAGCTGGAACGGGCGCGCGGCCGGATCGCCGCGGGACGCGAGGACGTTCGCGTCGGCAAGCTGTCGGGCGCGGTGGGGACCCATGCCACCGTCGATCCCCAGGTCGAGGAGTATGCGCTCGGCCGGCTGGGGCTCAAGGTCGCGCCGGTGAGCACCCAGATCATCGCCCGCGACCGCCACGCTGCCTTTCTGACGACGCTCGCCATCGTCGGCGGCAGTTTGGAAAAATTTGCCACCGACATCCGCCAGCTGCAGCGGACCGAAGTCGGCGAGGTCCGGGAGCCTTTTGGTGAAGAGCAGAAGGGATCGTCGGCGATGCCCCACAAGCGGAACCCGATCCTCAGCGAGCGCGTCTGCGGCCTGGCCAGGACGATGCGCGGGTACGCCCTGACGGCCCTCGAGAACCAGGCGCTCTGGCACGAGCGCGATATCAGCCACTCCTCGGCCGAGCGGATCATCATCCCCGACGCCTGCATCCTGCTCGACTACATGCTGCGGCTGATGCGCGGCATCGTCGACGGGCTCGCCGTCAATCGCGAGCGGATGCGGGCCAACCTCTATCGCAGCGGCGGCGTCGTCTTTTCCCAGCGCGTCTTGCTGGCGCTGGTCGAGAAGGGCATGTCCCGGCAGGATGCCTACCGTGTCGTGCAGCGAGCGGCGCTCCGGGCGCTCGACGACGGCCAGGATTTTCGGACCATCGTCGGCCAGGCGCCGGAGGTTCGGGAGCGGCTCACCACGGATGAGCTCGCTGAACTCTTCGATCCATCCTTCTATCTCCGTCACCTTGGGGTGACGTTTCAGCGCGTTGGCCTCGTATCCACTTCGGGTTCTCGCTCCCCGGTGCGGGGAGGTTCAGGGAGGAATGCATGACGGCGATCCTGACGACCGACCTACCCTTGCCGCTTTTGTCTCGCGGCAAGGTCCGCGACACCTACCGGCTCAGTGAAGGCGAGCTCCTGATGGTCGCCAGCGACCGGCTCTCGGCCTTCGACGTGGTGCTCCCGACGCCGATCCCGGAGAAAGGCCGAGTGCTGACCCAGCTCTCGCTCAACTGGTTTGCCCAGACGACGGAAATCGTTGCCAACCATCTCAGCCCCGACCAATCCCTTCCCCCGGCGCTGGAGCAGCGGTTCCCCGATCTCGCCCAGCGCAGCATGCGCGTGCGCGCCGCCCAACCGGTGATGTTCGAGTGCGTCGTGCGCGGCTACATCTCCGGCTCCGGCTGGAAGGACTACCAGAAGACGGGAACGATTGCCGGCGAGCGCTTACCGGCGGGGCTGCGCGAGAGCGACCGGTTGCCGGAGCCAATCTTCACCCCGGCGACCAAGGCCACAACCGGCCACGATGAGAACATCTCGCGCGCGCAGCTCGCCGATCGCGCCGGCCGCGAGCTGGCTACGAAGCTGGAAGCGCTCAGCCTCGCCCTTTATCGATTCGGCCATGAGCGGGCGCTCGAGGCGGGCATCATCCTGGCCGACACGAAGTTCGAGTTCGGCGCGCTCGATGGCGCGCTCATCCTGATCGACGAGGTGATGACGCCCGACTCCTCGCGCTTCTGGGACGTCGACCTGTACCAACCGGGCGGCCCCCAAGCCTCCTTCGACAAGCAATACGTGCGCGATTACCTCGAGTCGATCGGCTGGAACAAGCAGCCGCCGGCGCCGGCGCTGCCGGATGAGGTCGTTGCCGGCACGACCCAGCGGTATCTCGAGGCGTTGCAACGACTGACGGCGCAGAAGGCGGCCGTGGGAGCGCATGCGTCGCGCTGAGGTGGTCGTGACCCTGAAGCCGGTGGTCAACGATCCCGAAGGCCTCACGATTCGCGGTGGCCTGCACGCGCTTGGCTTCGACCGCGTGACCGATGTCCGCTCCGGGAAATTCCTGGTGCTCACGCTCGACGAGCCGGACGAGACGCGGGCGCGCGAGCAGATCGAGGCGATGGCGCGCCAGTTGCTCGCCAACGAAGTCATCGAGGACTATCGCATCAGGCTGCTCGATTCATGAGGTCCGGCATCGTCGTCTTTCCCGGCACCTGGAGTGACCGGGACTGCGGCCACGCGCTGGGCGAGGTGCTCGGCCAGGGGATCGATTACATCGATCACCGCGAGCGCAGTCTCGACGGGCTGGACCTCGTCGTGCTGCCCGGCGGCTTCTCCTATGGTGACTACCTGCGCTGCGGCGCGATCGCGCGCTTCACCCCGGTGATGACCGCCGTCGCGAGCTTTGCCGAGCGTGGCGGCCTGGTGCTCGGCATCTGCAACGGTTTTCAGATCCTGCAGGAAGCCCGCTTGCTTCCCGGGGCGCTGCTCAGGAACGCGTCCTGCGAGTTTCGATGTGAGTGGGTGCATCTCCGAGTCGAGCAGAACCGCTCCGCCTTCACTCTCGACTGCCGCCCCGGACAGGTGCTGCGCCTCCCGATCTCCCACGGCGAAGGCAACTTCTTCGCCGATCCTGAGACGCTTCGCACGCTCGAAGACGAGTCGCGCGTCGTGGTCCGGTATTGCACGCCGGACGGCCATCCGATCGCCGAGGCGAATCCGAATGGATCGCTCAACAACATCGCCGGCATCGCCAACGCGCGCGGCAACGTCGTCGGGATGATGCCGCATCCTGAGCGCGCCAGCGAAGCGCTGTTGGGGAGCGAGGATGGCTTGTTGATCTTCCAATCGGCGATCCACGCGCTGGTGGGAGTGGTCGCATGATTGCAACCCGTCGCGCGCAGCTCGCGGCCGTCGCGCTCAACGAAGAGGAATACGAGGCGATCGTCCAGCGGCTAGGCCGGGAACCGAACGAGCTCGAGCTCGGCATGTTCGGCGCGCTCTGGAGCGAACATTGCTCCTACAAGACATCGAAAGCCCTGCTGCGCCAGCTGCCGACCGAAGGCCCGCATGTGCTCCAGGGCCCTGGTGAAAACGCGGGCGCGATCGACATCGGCGACGGGCTGGCCGTCGTCTTCAAGATCGAGTCGCATAACCATCCATCGGCGATCGAGCCGTACCAGGGCGCGGCCACCGGGGTCGGCGGCATCCTCCGGGACGTCTTCGCCATGGGCGCGAGGCCGATCGCGATTCTCGACGCCTTGCGCTTCGGGCCGCTGGATCGCGGCCGCAACCGGCATCTCTTCTCGGGCGTGGTGGCCGGCATCGGCGGCTATGGCAACTGTTTCGGCTGCCCGACGGTGGGTGGCGAGGTCTACTTCGATTCCGCTTATACGGACAACCCGATCGTGAACGCGATGTGTGTCGGGCTAGTCTCCCACGATCGTCTGCGGCGGGCCCGCGCCGACCGAGCCGGCGACGCCGTCCTGCTGGTGGGCGCCGACACGGGTCGGGATGGCATTCACGGTGCGACCTTTGCTTCGGTCGAGATGGACGAGCGCTCGGCAGAACGCCGGCCGGCCGTCCAGGTGGGCAATCCCTTCCTCGAAAAACTGCTCTGCGAGGCCTGCCTCGTCCTCAACGAGCTCGAGGGGGTGACCGCGATCCAGGACCTGGGCGCCGCCGGTCTCACCAGCGCGGCCACTGAGCTGGCGCATCGCGGCCGGCGTGGCATCGACCTCGATGTCGACCGCGTGAGCCGGCGCGAAGCGGGAATGCGCGCCTACGAGGTCATGCTGTCCGAGTCGCAGGAGCGAATGCTGGTCGTGGTTCGTCCCGACGCGGAGGCGTCGGCCCGTCAGGTCTTCGACCACTTCGAGCTGCACGCCGATCGAGTCGGCACCATCACCGGCGCCGGTCGGATTCGAATCCGTGAGGCCGGCAACCTGGTGGCGGAACTGCCGCTCAAGGCGCTGGTCGACGGCGTGCCGCAACGTTCGCCGCTGGCCCGCTTCCCCGACCGTCCACCATCACCGAAGATGCCGTCGATCGCCGAGCCCGAGTCCATCCTGCTCGATCTGTTGGCAAGCCCGAACCTGCGCAGCCGGCGGTCGATTTATCGGACGTACGACCATCAGGTGCAGGACAACACGGTGATCGGTCCGGGATACGACGCAGCGCTGTTGCGAGTCCAGGGCACGAGCAAGGGGCTGGCGCTGACGACCGATGGCAATCCCTGGTACGTGGCTCTCGATCCATATGAAGGGACGAAGGCCGCCGTGGCTGAGGCCGCCCGCAACATCGTCTGCACCGGCGCGCGACCGCTGGCTGTGACCAACTGCCTGAACTTCGGCAATCCCGACCGCCCGGCCATATTCGGCCAGCTGCAAGAGAGCGTTCGCGGCCTCGCCGACGCCTGCCGCGCTTTTGCTGTGCCGGTCGTCAGTGGAAACGTCAGCCTCTACAACGAGACGAGCGAGCGCAACATCCTGCCCACCCCGGTGATCGGCATGGTTGGCTTGCTCGATGACCTGGCGCTTCGCTGCCCCGCTGGATTCCAGGATGACGGCGATCTGATCTTCCTGCTCGGTGAAACCCGCGAGGAGCTGGCCGGAAGCCAGTATCTGAGGGTGCTCGGCGCACCGCTCGAGGGGCGTCCGCCTTCGGTGAGCCTCGAGATGGAGGCTCGTCTACAAACCGCTCTGCTCGATTCCATTGCCGGAAGCGTGCTACGCTCGGCCCACGATGTCTCGGACGGCGGGCTGCTCGTCGCGCTGGCGGAGTGCGCTCTCTTCTCGGGACGGGGGCTGCGCTGCCCCAATGCGGTGGGCGCGGTTAGTCGGGAGGCGTTCTACTTTGGCGAGTCGCAAGCGCGGGTGATCGTCAGCGTGTCGCCCCGGCGGGTGCCCGACCTGCAGCGGCTGATGATGCATCACCACCTTCCGATTCACGCCATGGGCGTCGTCGGCGGCGAGCAATTCCAGATCGGGACGGACGTCCGGGTATCGCTCGAGATCTTGCGCCAGGCATGGGAGACACCGTTTTGATGCGCGACTGGCTGGGGGACGAGCGCATGAAAGAGGCCTGCGGGTTGTTCGGCATCGACGCGCCCGGCGAGGAAGTGGCCAACCTCACCTACTTCGGGCTCTACGCGCTGCAGCACCGGGGGCAGGAAAGCGCCGGCATCGCGACTAGTGACGGCCGCAGCCTGCGGATGCACAAGGACGTCGGACTGGTGGCGCAGGCGTTCGACCAGCCCGCGCTCGACCGGCTCAGCGGACACCTCGCATTGGGCCATACCCGCTACTCGACGACCGGTTCGAATCGTCTCGAGAATGCGCAGCCGATCGTGGTGGAGCACCCACAGCTGGGCTCGCTGGCGATCGCGCACAACGGCAACCTCACCAACACCGAAGTGCTGCGGCGCGATCTCGAGCAGCATGGCGTGCGCTTCAAGACCTCGAGCGACACCGAGGTGATCGCCGAGCTGCTGGCGCGCACCGCGGGCGCTGACCTGTTGAGCGTGATGCGCCGGGCGCTGCCGCGGCTGCAGGGCGCGTATTGCCTGCTCATCCTGAGCAAGGACCGGCTGGTCGGCGTTCGCGATCCATTTGGCATCCGCCCGCTCTGCCTTGGACGGCTGGGGGATAGCGGGCACATCGTTGCCTCGGAGACCTGCGCGCTCGACACCGTCGGTGCCGAGTTCGTGCGCGAGATCGAACCCGGTGAAGCGGTCATGCTTGGCGTCGGTATGCCGGTCGCCGAGCCGCTGCTGCCTTCGGCTCGCAAGGCGATGTGCATGTTCGAGTTCATCTACTTCGCGCGGCCGGATTCGCAGCTGCAAGGCCAGTCGCTCTACGAGGCCCGGCGCAACATGGGCCGGGAGCTGGCGCGCGAGGCTCCAGCCGAGGGGGACATCGTGATCTCGCTTCCGGACTCGGGGACGCCGGCGGCGGTGGGCTTCGCTGAAGCCAGCGGCATCCCGTTCAGCGAGGGCCTGATCAAGAGCCGGTACATCACCCGCACCTTCATCCAGCCGAACCAGCGGCTGCGCAACGTCGGCATCAAGCTCAAGTTCAACCCGCTCCGCGAGATCCTGCGCGGCAAGCGCGTGGTGCTGGTCGACGACTCGATCGTGCGGGGCACCACCAGCCGCAAGATCGTGGAAGAGCTCCGGCGCGCCGGCACCCGCGAGGTGCACATGCGGGTCAGCAGCCCGCCGATCCAATGGCCCTGCTTCATGGGGATCGACATCGCCAGCCGCTCGGAGCTGATCGCGTCGGGCCGAAGCGTCGACGAGGTCGAGCGCCTGATCGGCGCCGATTCCTTGAAATACCTGAGCAAAGCGGGACTCCTGCGCGCGGTCAAGAACACCAGCGGCTTCTGCATGGCGTGCTTCGACGGCGACTATCCGGTGCCGGTGCCGGTGCAGCTCGAGATGGACAAGCTGGCGCTCGAACCGGTCGCCCGGTGACCACCTACCGGGACGCGGGCGTCGACATCGACGCCGGGAATCAGGCCGTGGACCTGATCAGGCCGCTGGCCGAGACGACGCAGGGCCCAGAAGTCCTGGCGGGGATTGGCCCCTTCAGCGGGCTCTTCGCGCTGGACACATCTCGCTTCCGCTCGCCGGTCTTGATCGCCAGCACGGATGGGGTCGGAACCAAAGTGCTGATCGCCGCCGGCGCCGGCAGGCATGCCCAGGTCGGCGCCGATCTCGTCAACCATTGCGTCAACGACATCCTGACCGCCGGCGCCGAACCGCTCTTCTTTCTCGACTATGTCGCGACCGGCGTGCTCGAGCCGCGCATGGTGGCCGAGATCGTGTCCGGGATGGCGGACGCCTGCCGCCAGGTCAACTGCGCGCTCCTCGGAGGCGAAACCGCCGAGATGCCCGGCCTGTACCAGGCGGGCACCTACGACGTCGCCGGCTTCATGGTCGGAGTCTCAGATCGCGAGTCGATCATCGATGGCACCGCGATCAAAGAGGGCGACGCCTTGCTGGCGCTGCCCTCGAGTGGGCTGCACACCAACGGTTACAGCCTGGCGCGCCGCGTCATCCCGCGGCAGGCGCTGGCGCAGACGATGCCAGGCTCGGAGCAAACCGTGCTCGATGCCTTGCTCGCGCCCCATCGCCCCTACCTCGAACCGGTGCGACGGCTGCGCGAACAGGTCACCGTCAAGGGGTTGGCACACATCACCGGTGGCGGCATCGTCGGCAATCTGCCGCGCATCCTGCCGGTTGGACTCGGCGCTCGAATCCAACGCGGCACCTGGCCCGAGCCGGCGATCTTCTCCTACCTGGCGCCGTTCGTTTCCGACGAGGAGCTCTGGCGCACCTTCAACATGGGCATCGGCATGATCGTGATCGTCGACGAGCCGAGCGCGGAAACGGCACTCCGAACGCTGCCCGGTGAGATCTTCCTGGTCGGTGATGTCGTCGTCTCTGACCAGCGCCGCGTCCAAATCGTCGAGTGAGCCGGCTTCGGGTTGGCGTCCTCGTGTCCGGTAAGGGCACGAACCTGCAGGCGCTGATCCAGGCCTCAAAGGATCCGCTCTATCCAGCGCGTGTCGTGCTGGTGTGCGCCAATCGTGAGTGCGCCGCGCTCGAGCTCGCGGCCAAGGCGGGCGTCAGCCGGCGCCTGTTTCGTCTCGCCGACTTCCCGGACCGGAGGGAGCGAGACCTGGCGATGGCCCAGATGCTCCGCCAGCACGATGCCGAGCTGATCGTCTGCGCTGGATACGATGCCATCCTGGACCCGGCCTTCATCCGGCGCTTCGCCGGCCGCATCATCAATCTCCATCCCTCGTTGCTGCCGCAGTTCGCCGGGACGATGGACGCGATCGAAATGGCGCTCGAAGCCGGCGTGACGGAAACCGGATGCACGGTGCACGTCGTGACCAAGGACGTCGACCAGGGACCGATCCTCGAGCAGCGGCGGGTCGAAGTTCGCCCCGATGACACCGTCGAGACGCTGCGGAACCGGATCCAGGCCGAGGAGCATGTTCTCCTGCCGCAGGTGGTTCGAAGGCTGGCCGGCCAGCCGTTGCCGATCCCCGTGTGAACGCCCTGCTGAGCGTTTCCGACAAGCGCGGCCTGGTCGACTTCGCGCGTGGGCTGGACCAACTCGGCGTCACGCTGTACGCGACCGGTGGAACCGAGCGCGCCTTGCGCGAGGCAGACGTCCGCGTCCACCCGCTGGCCGAGCTGACCGGCTTTGCTGAGCTGCTCGACGGTCGAGTAAAGACGCTTCATCCAAGCGTCCACGCCGGCATCCTGGCGCGCCGGGATGAGCCTCGGCATCTGCAGGAGCTCGCCGATCGTGACATGAAGCTGATCGACCTCGTTGCCGTCAACCTCTATCCCTTCGTTCAAACCGTCGCGGCTGGAGCTGGCCACGCCGAGACGATTGAGTCGATCGACATCGGGGGCGTCACGTTACTGCGGGCGGCCGCCAAGAATCACGATCACGTTCTGCCGGTGGTGCGGCCGAGCGATTACCCGGCTGTCCTCGAGGCCTTGAAGAATCCCGCGGGCGTTCCGGCGGCCATGCGGCGACACCTGGCCGCGATCGCGTTCGCGCATACCGCCGCATACGACGCAGCGATCGGGCATCATCTCGCCGATTCGATGGCGGCTGCGACCATGCCCGACGACTACGCGCTCGGCGGTCACAAGCTGCGCGATCTTCGCTACGGCGAGAATCCGCACCAGGCGGCCGCCCTCTATGGCACCGTCGGTGGCGGCGGCATCGCGGGCGCCAGGCAGTATCAGGGCCTCGACCTGTCTTACAACAATCTGCTCGATGCACAGTCCGCATGGTCATTGGTCGGTGACCTATCCGAGCCTGCCGTCGCCATCATCAAGCACGCCAATCCCTGTGGCGCTGCGGTCGCGGATGAGATCGGCGAGGCCTTTGCCCGCGCCCTCGACTGCGACCGGCGCTCGGCCTTCGGTGGCATCGTCGCCCTCAATCGACCGGTCAACGACGTATCGGCACGGGCCATCGTCGAGCCCTTTTTCGAAGTGGTGGTTGCGCCATCGTTCGATCAAAGCGCCGTGGATGTATTCACCAAGCGTCCGAAGCTGCGCGTGCTCCAACCGGGAGATGGCGGCTGGGATCCGCCCCTCGAGGTGCGAGCCATCACGGGCGGTTTTCTATTGCAGACGCCCGATGTCGGCGGGTCGCTCGACCAGGCGCGCGTTGTTACCGGTGCCAGCCCCGATGAGGCGACCTGGCGGGATTTGAAGTTCGCCTGGACGGTGGTCAAGCACGTGCGCTCGAATGCGATCGTGCTGGCGGAACGGCAGGCGGCGATCGGGATTGGTGCCGGACAGATGAGCCGGGTCGAAGCGGTGGAGCTGGCGATCCGTCGCGCCGGATCGAAGGCCAGTGGCAGCGTGCTCGCCAGCGACGGCTTCTTTCCCTATCCAGACAGCGTCGAAGTCGCGGTTCGTGCCGGCATCCACGCCATCATCCAACCGGGCGGCTCGGTGAAGGACAGCGAGGCCATTGCCGCGGCTGATGCCGCCGGCATCGCGATGGTGCTGACGGGCCAGCGCCATTTCAGACATTAGCCAGCGCTGGACAGCCGGCTGCGTTCATGCTGATATGGAGCTGAATCCGTGAAGGCTTCCTGGTTTAGTACTGGCCGAATCCCTGTCACCAATCCATTCATCGTTGATGGGAAACCGCGCCGGGGCACATGGTTGGCGCTCCTTGTAGCGGTGGTGATCCTCGCCATGCTGATGATTGCCCCGCTCTTGATCCACGTCCAATTGCAGTAAGCTAGAAGCGGTCTTCGGGGCAGGGGTGAGAATCCCCGATCGGCGGTATAGCCCGCGAGCGCCTTACGGCGCATGACCCGGTGAAGGCGAATGCCCATTCCGGGGCCGACCGTACAGTCGGGATGAAAGAAGGCCCTCGGGCGTGGCTCCAGCCTCGCCCAGCTGCCCCGCCGGCCCTCAAGAGAATGAAACGACAGCCGGCGATTCCGATCAGCGAGTCCGCAGCCTCTCCTGAGGCGCCCTCGCGCAGCCTGATCGACCGGTTTTCAGTCGTGCTGGTGGCGATCGCCGCGGCGATGTGGGCGTCCGACACCTATTTCCGAGCCCAGCTCATCGGCCATCTGACCGCGTCGCAAATTGTGGTTATCGAGGACGCGCTGATCACCGTGTTCCTGCTGGTCTTCCTGGTCCGCGGAATTCCGGAGATGCGCCGCCTGCAATGGCGACAGTGGCTGGCGGTTGGCTTGATTGGGTTGGGTCCTCAGGCGATCGCGACGATCCTCTTTACGAAGTCGTTCTCCTACAGGCATTTCGCCGAGACGTTCGTCCTCCAGCAGACTCAGCCATTGATTGCGATCGCGCTTGCCTGGGTCATCCTCGGCGAGCGCCGTCGGCGATGGTTCTGGCCGGCTGCCGCGCTCGCGATCGCCGGCGTCTACATGGTGGTCTTCGCGCAGGACCTCGGGGCGCCGTTCTCCGATCTGCAGCACGGTCGGCTGGAAGCTGGGCTCTTCGCGCTTGGCGCTGCAGCGTTGTGGGCCAGCGGCACGGTTCTTGGCCGGTTTGTTCTTGGCACATTGAGTTTTCCAACCACGACCGCACTGCGTTTCACGGTGGCGCTGCCGATCCTCGTAGTGATCGTGCTCTTTCAGAACGGCGTGGCCGGCTTCAGTCACTACCAGGCAGCCGATATCTGGCCATTCCTCGGCATCGCACTGATCCCCGGGCTGCTTGCGTTGCTCCTGTATTACCGCGCCCTGGCCAGCACCCCTGCGACCCTGGCGACGATTGCCGAGCTGGCCTATCCGGTGACAGCCACCTTCGTCGCCTCGGCGCCGCCGCCCTACGGCTTCAATCAGCCGCTTTACCTTCCCCAGTTCCTCGGAACGCTGCTGCTGATCGTCGTCATCCTGATCCTCAACTACACCAAGGAACGGACGCCGCCGGTCGTCGTCGCCAGCGAAGAAGCGGCATAGCAAGGCAGCGGTCCGGCATCATGAGTTGATGCCGGTAGGCGTTGCGCTCGACCCGGATCAGGGACTGAGCCCGGAGGACGAGCTGCGGCTGATGCGCCTTGCGGCTGAGCTCGGTTACGCCTCTGCGTGGACCAACAGCGGTCCGGATCAAGCGGCCTTCGACCGTTGCTTTCGGTGGTACGAGGTGAGCGGGCTGCCCACCGGGATCTCAGCGGTCCCGGCGAACGGACAGCCACCGGACTTCTACGCCGCGCAGGCTCGACGGCTATTTGACTCGACCGGAGGCAAATTCACACTGGTGGTCGGCAGTGGGACCTGGTCGCGAGCGGCGGCGCGCATGCGCGAGTACCTGCCGCAGGTTCGCAGCCGGTTGGCCGATGGCCAGCCGCTGTATGCCGCTGCCCTTGGGCCCTTGATGCTGCAGGTGGCCGGCGAGCTTGCCGATGGCGTCTCGCTGAACTGGTGCACGCCAGAGCAGATCAGGTCGTCTCGCGAGCAGATTACGGCAGCCGCGGCTTCCGCTCGACGTCCCACGCCCCGAATCGTTCAATACGTTCGCACCGCGGTCGACCCGGACGCGTCCCTCGCCGAGCGGACGGTCGCAAATTCTGCTGCCCGTTACCTGCGGTTCCCTGCGTATCGGCGGCATTTCGAGCGGATGGGCGTTGCCGAGCAACTCGAGCAAGCGCAAACGATGTCCGCCGGCGCGATGCCCGTTGCCAATCGGATCGGCGCTGCCGGGAGACCGGGCGAAGCCCGCGCCGCGTTCGACCGGCAAGCCGCCGGCCTTGACTTGCCAATCGTTCGCGTTCTGGTGACGAAGGCCGGGCACTTCGCCTCCGCTCGTCGCGTCCTCGAGGAATGTAAGCCCGTTCCATAAACGCCTCGTTTTTCCACAAGCCTGTGGAGCGATGCAGTGGAAAACTCCGACACGCAGCTGTCAAAGATCCGTGCGATGATGCGCGCGGTCTTGAAGAAGGAACGCCGGAACTGGATCCTCCCCGAGCCGCTGCGGGCGCAACCAGGACTGGAGGCCTTCTCGTCAGTGTTTCGACAGATTTTGCATGGGCGCGGGGTCACACGGCAGAGTCAGCTGGCGCCCTGGCTGGAAACGGATCTCGAGCGCGCGCCCGATCCATTTCTCCTCAAAGACATGACCGTCGCCTGCGAGTTGATTGCCGAGGCAGTGCGAGACGGCCAGCGGATCGCCGTCTACGGGGACTACGACGCCGATGGGGTCACGGCCACCGTCACCCTGGCGCGCGGCTTGCGGTCGCTGGGTGCGGACGTCATCACCTACATTCCCAACCGGTTCACCGAAGGGTATGGTCTCAATCTCGATGCCCTGAACGAGCTGCACGCCCGGGGCGCGCGCCTGGTCATCACCTGCGACTGCGGGACGAATGCGGTCGATGTCGCCAGCGCCCGACCCCGCGGCATGCGGCTGATCATCACCGACCATCATGAGGTTGGAGCGCAGCGCCCGCCGGTCGACGCACTGATCAACCCCAAGCAACCCGATTGTCCTTATCCCTTCGACGGCCTGGCAGCCTGCGGCGTTGCCTACAAGCTGCTGGTTGCCCTTGAGCGCGGGACGTTTCCCGGAAAGCTCGACCCAGCGGCGTCCCTCGATGCCGTCGCGCTCGGCACCGTGGCCGATGTCGTCCCCCTGCATGCCGAGAATCGCGCCATCGTGCGCGCCGGCCTGCGTCGGCTCAGCCAATCACCGAGCGCCGGCACTGCGGCGTTGCTGGCAGTCGCGAATATCAAGGCCCCGGTCACGGCCCAGCACCTCGCGTTCCAGCTGGGCCCCCGCATCAACGCGGCGGGCCGGATGGAGGACGCGATGCTGGCGCTCGACCTGTTGATGGCCGACGACCGCGAGCGCGCCGACCCGCTCGCCCAGCGGCTGCAGGATCAGAATGCCCAGCGGCAGCAGCTCACCGCGGACATCGTTCGCGAGGCGAGGGTCGAGGTCGCCGATCTCGACAACACGGCCGCCGTGATCGTGATGGGCGCCACTCACTGGCCGCTCGGAGTGCTCGGTCTCGCGGCGAGCAAGCTCGTCGAGGAGTTTTACCGGCCGACCTTTGTCTTCAACACCGATGGCGACGAGTGGCGCGGCTCGGCCCGCAGCATCGACGGCTTTCATCTCGTCGAATGCCTGCGCGAATGCGCCTCACTCTTGCAGCGCTACGGCGGCCACGCGATGGCCGCCGGCCTGACCGTCTTGCGCGATCGGTTTGCCGAGATGAAAGCATGCCTGGAGTCCTACACGGCGGCGAGGCTCGATGGCGACGCCTTCTGCCGCCCGATCGCCATCGAAGCTACGCCTTGCCTGGCCGACCTCAAACCAAGCCTGCACCACGAGATCCAGCTCCTTGCGCCGTTCGGGGTCGGCAATCGCGAACCGCTCCTGCTCAGCCGGGAGGTTGAGGTTCTCCGGGCGGAAACCTTTGGCGCCGACCGCCGGCACCTTCGCGTCCACCTGCGCGATCGCACCGCCACCGCCGAGGCCATCGCCTTCGACAAGGGCGCCACGGCGTCGCACCTTCCCACCGGGCGCCGGCTCGACGTCGTCTACGCGCTCGATTGCGATCGCTGGGATGGACTGGAGCGAGTTCGCCTCCACCTTCGCGACCTGCGCCCCGCGCTGCAGCCAGCGCTCGTGCTTAACAGCGCCTGAACGCCTTTACTCCACAGCCGCGGCTGTGCTACGGTAGCCGTTGGCAGGTGCAGTGGGGAAGAGGCACCTTGCTTAGCAACATATAGCGAGGCAAGGATGCTGGACGAAGTCCGCACTCCGAGGCTGGTTATCGCCGGCACGGCTAGCAACGTCGGCAAGACGGTGCTCACTGCCGGGCTCATCGCGGCATTCAAAAGCCGCGGTCTCACCGTCCAATCGTTCAAGGTTGGTCCGGATTACATCGATCCCGCGTACCTTGCTCACGTCAGCGGCCGTCCCTGCCGGAACCTGGACTCGTGGATGCTCGGGGAAGGCGCGCTTCGCCAGGTGCTCGCACAGGGCGCCCTCGGTGCCGACCTGGCGCTGATCGAGGGCATGATGGGGCTTTTCGACGGCCGCGGCGATAGCAAGGGCGGCAGTACTGCTGAGGTCGCTCGGATGGTCAAGGCGCCCGTCGTCCTCGTGATCGACGTCGCCAACATGGCGGAAACGGCGGCGGCGATCGCCCTCGGCTTCAAGAGTTACGGGGACTCGCCCAGGATTGCCGGCGTGCTCCTCAACAATGTGGGGTCGGACAGCCACCGGCGCAGTGTCGAAGACGCGATCTGGGAAACGGCGAAGCTCCCGGTGCTCGGTGCCCTACGGCGAATGCCGGAGCTCGACATCCCACAACGGCAGCTCGGCCTGCTGCCGGTGACCGAGAACAAAGCGTGGGATCGGATCATTGCCGTCCTGGCTGAAACGATGGAGCGCGACGTCGATCTCGAACTCTTGTTGCGCATCGCCCGAAAGGCGGAGCTCGTGCCGCTCGTGCCGAAGAAAGTCTTCCAGGGAACGCCGGCGGGCGCGCGCGACATCAAGCTTGCCGTTGCTTACGACGAGGCGTTCAACTTCTACTATCCGGAGAATCTCGAGCTGCTCGAAGAGCACGGGGTCGAAGTCATTCCCTTCAGTCCGCTCGAGGATGCCCATCTTCCGGCGGATGCGGGCGGGCTATATCTCGGTGGCGGTTTCCCCGAGGTCTTCGTGGAGCCGCTGGCAAAGAATCGCTCGATGGCGGAATCGATCGAGCGCGCCTATCGCAGCGGCATGCCGGTGTATGCCGAGTGTGGCGGCCTGATGTACCTCGGCCGCTCGTTGCAAACCGAGAGCGGGGCTCGATATGAGATGGCAGGCGTGCTCCCGGTCGATGTCGAGATGGACGGCCAGATCCATCGCTTTGGGTACCGCCAGCTCCTCACCTTGGAGGACAGCATTCTGTCCCCCAAGGGCCAGTTCTATCGCGGTCACGAATTTCACTGGAGCCGGATTGTCAGCCAGAACGGGAGGCTGAAGCCTGCCTATCAGATGCAAAATGCCGAGGGCGACTTGATCGGTTACGAAGGCTTCGTCGGGCCGAACCTGCTGGCCAGCTATGTGCACCTCCATTTCGGGCAGAACCCCTTGCTGGTTGACAAGTTCGTGCAGCACTGCCGGGAGTACGCCTTAGCGCACGCCCGCTGAGTTTGGGCGGCGCCCGTTTCGGGCATCCTTGCCCGTAAGCGATGGCCACCCCAAGCTTCAAGGACTATTACCAGACGCTCGGCGTCTCGCGGAGCGCGAGCGAGAAGGAAATCAAGTCTGCCTATCGGAAACTCGCCCGGCAGTTTCACCCCGACGTCAACAAGGATCCCAAGGCGACCGAGCGCTTCAAGCTGATCAACGAGGCCTATGAAGTCCTCAGCGATCCCGCTAAACGGCAGAAGTACGACCAGCTGGGTGCCGACTGGGAGCGGATTGAACGCGAACAGGAATACGCGCGTCAATACCAGGCGCAGGCCGGCCAGGCGGGCGCCGCCGGTTATGGCGATTTCAGCGACTTCTTCAACACCTTCTTCGCCGGCGAACGCGGCGGCTTCTCGGACTTCAATTTCGAGTTCGGAGGCGGCCGCCGTGGGCGGACGGCTACCGCCGAGCGCGGTGAGGACATCGAGCACCCGATCGACGTCACGCTCGAGGAGGCCGCGCGCGGCGGTCAGCGGACGATCCAAACGGAGGTGCCGGAGACCTGTCCCCATTGCGGCGGATCCGGCTTCGTCGGGGAGCGGCGCAAGGTCGGTAATCGCACGGTGATGGAAAGCGTCACCTGTCCGACCTGCGGGGGCCAGGGGGTTCGCGCCACCCGCCGGCAGATCGAGGTCAGGATTCCCGCCGGGGTCACCGCCGGCTCCCGCATTCGCGTCAAGGGGGAGGGGCAGAAGGGCACCACCGCCGGGGATCTCTACCTTCGGGTCCACCTGCAACCGCATCCGAAGTTCGCGGCCAAGGGTCGCGACCTCTATACGCCGCTGACCGTGCTCGATGACCAGGCAGCCCTCGGCGACGAGGTCACGATCCAGACGCTGACCGGCGGCCAGCTCCAGCTGAAAGTGCCGGCCGGTAGCCAGGCAGGCAAGGTCTTCCGGCTCAAGGGCAAAGGCTTGCCCGGGCTCAAGGATGGGCTCGCCGGCGATCTTTACGCGACGCTCGAAATCCGCTTACCCGAGCCGCTGACACCCAAGCTGCATGAGCTCTACGAGGGCATCCGCCAGGCGCGCTCGAGCTAGCGCCGAAAGAACAGGTTGAGGACGACCGTCAGGACCACGCTCAGGATCAGGCAGGTCACCAGCGGGAGGTAAAAGTGGACGTTGCCCCGGTCGACCGCGATATCGCCGGGAAGGCGTCCCAGGAAGGGGATGCGGGGTCCGATCGTCAGTGCCAGGCCGACCACCACGATCAGGGCTCCGACGATGATCAGCAGCTTGCCAACGTCAGGCATCTACTGATCGTAACGACGGCGCCCGCTGGTTCCCTCGCTCGGAGGGCTGGGTTCTAGAACCCGATCCAGCCGATCGCTTGTTCGATCTCGGCCCGCTGCATGCCCGGGATTGGCACGCCGTCGATCACGGTCACCGGCACGTCCTTCACGTCGAGATCAAGGCTGCGCAGCTCCTTCGGACCGGGTTTGCCGTCGGCGCACAGATGTTCCTTGAAGTCGACGCCGCGGTCGGTCAGCAGTTCCTTGATCCGCCGGCTGCTCTCGCAGTCGGGCCGAGTGTAGACGATCACATCCATTCGCCCTTACGCCTCCGTTCTGCCGCCCGGCTCTCCTTCGAGCAAACAGGAATTTGATACTACGGCTATCAAAAAGCTATATCAAGACTATCAATGGACCTGCTATTTGTCCAATTCTTTTCTCCGATACTTTTGATCGAAAAGCTCGATAACAGGGCTCATCCCGAGCCGTTTGACACGGCCGGCGTCGCGCCCCTACACTTACCCGGACCTTCGTCCTTTAACCCGGTCCAGCGAGACCGAAAGGAGCATCGAATGCGCGAAGTCGTGGCTGCCCCGGCGCGGGTGGCGACCACTCCCCGACACCTCCTCAGCCCATCGGGTCTTTCGCGCCTGCTGATCGAGGAACTGCTCGACCACGCCCTCGCCTTCGAGCTGGGCGGGCCAGACGACCGGCGGCAGGGAAGCCTGCTGGCCACTGTCTTCTACGAGCCGAGCACCCGCACGCGCTTCTCGTTTGAGGCGGCCATGCACCGCCTTGGCGGGCAGGTCCTCTCCGCCGAGAGCGCGGGCAAAGCCTCTTCGGCCGCGAAGGGTGAGTCGCTCGAGGACGCGATCCGGGTGATCAGCGGATACGCCGACGCAATCGTAATCCGGCATCCCGAGATCGGTTCCGGCGAACGCGCCGCGCGGTCGGCGACCGTTCCCGTCATCAACGCGGGGGATGGCGCCGGTCACCATCCGACCCAGGCACTGCTGGACCTCTACACGATCCGGAAGGAGCTGGGCCGGCTCGATCGGCTCCGGGTGGGATTGGTTGGGGACCTTCGGCATGGCCGAACCGTACGGTCACTCGCCTCGCTGCTCGCCCGCTTCCCCGACAACGAGCTCGTCCTGGTGTCACCGCCCGGACTCCGCCTCGGAGAGGACGTGCGGGCCGAGCTCGGGGATACCGAAGTAGAAGAGACGTCCGACCTCGAGGAAGTGCTGCCGTCACTCGACGTTCTGTACCAGACGCGGATCCAGGCGGAGCGATTCGAATCGCCGGAAGCCCATGAGCGCTATCGCGGCGTCTACGTCGTGACGCCGGGGCTGATGCGCCGTCTGCCCGAACACGCGTTGCTCATGCATCCGCTCCCCCGGGTGGGCGAGATCGATCCGCAGGTGGACGGTGATCCGCGTGCCGCCTATTTTCGGCAGACCCGGAACGGGCTCTGGATCCGCATGGCCGTGCTCGACTGGGCGCTGGGCGGCTGAATGCTGACGAAGCCCCCCGTCAAGGCCGTGATCCTGGATGCGGAAGGCGTGCGGCGTGCCTGGCGTCGCATTGCCCACGAGGTGATCGAGCGACAGCCCGCGGTAAGACAACTGAGCGTGATCGGCATCGTGCGGCGGGGGATGCCGCTGGCCGAACGGCTGGCGGCGAACCTGGAGCAGCTCGAGGGCGTCCGCGTGCCGGTGGTCGGCCTCGATGTTCGAGCGTATCGCGATGACTTGCCGCGCGCCGTCGATGCGCCCGTTCCCGTCCTGCCCAAGGACGCCGTCGACGGGCGGCCGGTGCTGCTGGTCGACGACGTGTTGTTCAACGGCCGCACGGTTCGCGCCGCGATCGACGCGATCATTGCCGCCGGCCGCCCCACCCAGATCCAGCTCGCGGTGCTGATCGATCGCGGCCATCGCGAGCTGCCGATCCGACCCGATTACATCGGCAAGAATGTGCCCACCTCGCGCCAGGAGTGGGTGGAGGTGCACCTGAGCGAGCTCGACGGTGAGGATGCGGTCCGCATCCTCGAGCGGCCGGAGCGCTGATGCGGCTCTACAACGTCCGCACGCTCCGCGCCCAGGGGCTCACGGCGCCAATGACGGTCGAGCTTCCCATCAACGATGCGGATGACCGCGATGCCAGCGGGCTCATCCTTTCACCCGGATGGATGGACCTCCATGCCCATCTGCGCGACCCCGGCTTTTCTGAGAAAGAAACGCTGGCGACGGCCTGTGCCAGCGCCGCCTTCGGTGGCTTCACCCACGTGGTGGCGATGGCGAACACCAGCCCGGTTACGGACCGGCCCGAGCTCCTGCGCAACCTGGTCGCCCGTGCCGAGATCCAGCCGGTGAGGGTGAGCTTTGTGGGCGCACTGACCGTCGGGCTCGAGGGGCAGCAGCTGACCGATGCCGTCGCCTTGCGCGCCGCCGGCGCGGTTGCGCTTTCCGATGATGGCCGGCACGCGCTGGATCGGACGACGCTTCGCCGGGCCATGGAGGGGGCGGCCGTCGCGGGAATTCCCGTTTTCATCCATCCGCAGAAGGAATCGCTGGGAAGCGCGCCGGAGGCCGAAAATGCGGCGGTCGAGGAGGCGCTCGAGGTCCTGCGTGAGGTCCCTCGTGCCCGACTTCACCTGCAGCACATCAGCACGCAGGCCGCCGCCGGGATGGTGGCGGACGCCAAGCGCGACGGCCTCTGGCTGACGGCGGAAGCGACGCCGCATCACCTGGCGCTGACCGCCGAGGACGCGGCGGGCGTGGCCCCGGCAGGCAACGTCAATCCGCCGCTGCGATCGCGGCGCGACCGGGATTGCCTGGTCGAGGCGGTGGCCGCGGGCGTAATCGACGTCATCGCGACCGATCACGCGCCGCACGAGGCTGCGGCCAAAGCTGCCGGCGCGAACGGGTTCCATGGCTTCGAGACGGCGATGGGTGTGGTCCTCGGCCTCGGGCTGGATGACCGCGTGCTCTATCGTGCCTGCGTCCAGCGACCGCGACAAATCGTGGGCCAACCGATCGACGACGAATGGACGCTGATCGACCCGGAGCTCGATTGGACGGTCGACGCCTCGTCGTTTCGCAGTCGCGGCAAGAACACGCCCTTCGAGGGCCGCCGCCTGCGGGGGCGCGTGGTGATGACCGCCTGCGCCGGCCAGGTGCTGTTCGAGCGGATGGTGCAGCGTGTCTGAGGCGATGGCGCTCGTCCTCGAGGACGGCTTCACGCTTCTCGGGGAAGCGGGCGGCCAAACCTTCTCGGCGACCGGCGAGGCGGTGATCAACACCTGCATGAGCGGCTACCAGGAGGTCGTCTCCGATCCGTCGTATGCCGGGCAGATGGTCGTCATGACCTACCCGCTGATCGGCAACTACGGGGTCGCGCCGGAATTCCTCGAGTCGGCTCGGCCCTGGGCGCGCGCCCTGATCACGCGGCAGCTCAGCCCGTTCGCCGAACATTGGCGCCACCATCAATCGGTCGCCGATTGGCTCGACGGTTACGGCATTCCGATCCTGACCGGATGTGACACCCGCCGCCTGGCGCGCCATCTCCGAAGCACGGGCGCCCTGCGCGCGGTGATCGGCCCCCGGCATGAGCTGCCGTCCTTGCGGGAGCGGGTCCAGGCCGTGACGCCGCTCGAGGAGCAGGATCTCGTGCGCCAGGTCTCCGAAGGTTTCATCGATGTCGCCGAGCCGCTCGATCCAGCGCTCGAGTCTCCCTCTCCCCACTTGAGGGGAGAGGGTCCGGGTGAGGGGTTCCGACAGTATCCGGGCCTTCGCGTCGTCGTCGTCGACTACGGCGTCAAGCGCAACACGCTGCGCTCGCTGCGGTCACGCGGCGTCGAAGTCGAAGTGTTGCCGTGGGACGCCGACGCGAACGCGGTGATGGCGCGACGGCCGGCTGCGGTCGTTCTCTCGAATGGTCCGGGTGATCCGGCGCAGCTCGGCGGCGCCGTGCGAATGACCCGCGAGCTGATCGGGCGGATCCCGGTACTTGGCATCTGCATGGGCCATCAGCTCCTTGGGCGTGCGGCCGGGGCGCAGACCTCGCGGCTTCGCTTCGGTCATCACGGCGGCAATCATCCGGTGATCGACCTTCGGACCGGCCGCGTCAGCATGACCTCGCAGAACCACGAATTCCAGGTCGATGCCGAGTCGATGCCGCCGGACAGCGGTTTCCGGATCAGCCATCGCAACCTGCACGATGGCTCGGTCGAAGGGTTGGTGCACGAACGGCTTCCGGTGCGCAGTGTCCAGTTCCATCCGGAAGGCGGTCCAGGGCCGCAGGACAACCAGTCGATCTTCGACGAGTTTCTCGATCTGGTGGCGGGCCGCGGCAGCGATGCAATTCGCTTGAGCGCCCGGCCGCCACGGCCGAGGAGTGTGCTCGTCATCGGCTCGGGTCCGATCGTGATCGGCCAGGCGGCCGAGTTCGATTACGCCGGCACCCAGGCCTGCAAGGCGCTGCGCGAAGAAGGCGTTCGCACCATCCTGGTCAACTCGAACCCGGCGACGATCATGACCGACTCGGAGATCGCCGACCGCGTCTACATCGAGCCGCTCACGCTGGATGCGGTCAGCGCGATCATCGAGCGGGAACGACCCGACGGGCTGCTGGCGACGCTTGGCGGCCAGACGGGATTGAACCTCGCCGTCGCTCTCGCCGATGCGGGCGTGCTCGACAAATTCAACGTGCGCGTGCTCGGCACGCCGCTGTCGGCGATTCGCGAGGCCGAGGATCGGGAGGCATTCAAACAGGTCCTGCTCGACCTTGGCGAGCCGGTCCCGGAGAGCCGGACGGTGACCACGGTCGAGGCGGCGCAGGAATTCGCGGCGGAGATTGGCTTCCCGCTGGTGGTGAGGCCGGCCTATACGCTGGGCGGCACGGGCGGCGGAATGGCCGGCAGCCCCCTCGAGCTCGAGGCCGTGGCACGCGAAGGGCTCGCCGCGAGTCCCATCCGCCAGGTACTGATCGAGCGCTCGCTCGCCGGCTGGAAAGAGATCGAGTACGAAGTCATGCGCGATGCCAATGACACCTGCATCGCGGTTTGCAACATGGAGAACATCGATGCCATGGGCGTCCACACCGGGGATAGCATCGTGGTCGCGCCCAGCCAGACGCTCTCCGATCGCCAGGTGCAGATGCTGCGCTCGGCGGCCCTGCGCATCATTCGAGCGCTGCGCATCGAAGGCGGCTGCAACGTCCAGTTCGCGCTCGACCCGCAATCGGACGCCTACTTCGTAATCGAGGTCAATCCCCGAGTGAGCCGCTCATCGGCGCTGGCTTCGAAAGCGACGGGCTACCCGATCGCGCGCGTGGCGGCCAAGATCGCGGCCGGCAAGCTATTGCACGAGATTCCCAATGCCGTCACCGGCAAGACGAGCGCGGCCTTCGAGCCGGCGCTCGATTACTGCGTGGTCAAAATTCCCCGCTGGCCCTTCGACAAGTTTCCGGCCGCGGACCGCGTGCTCGGCACCCAGATGAAGTCCACGGGTGAGGTGATGGCGATCGAGCGGACCTTCGAGGCCGCCCTGGTGAAGGCGATCCGATCGCTGGAGCAGCGCCTTCCCGACGCCGCCGAACTGCGCGGCCGTCCCGATCTGCTGCATCAGCCCAATGACCGCCGGCTGCTCGCCGCGCTCCAGGCGCTGCGGGACGGCGCCTCGCTTGCGGAGATCTGCGCCGCGACGCAGTACGCGCCGTGGTTCGTCGATCGCCTCGAGTACCTGGTCTCCATCGAGGCCGCACTGCATTCGGAAGCTCCGCTCGACGACCTGCTGCTGCGGGCCAAGCGCGCCGGATTCGACGACGGCCGGATTGCCGAGCTGAGCCAGGGCAGGCTGCCGGCAACCGTGATCGAGCCGACCTTCCGCCAGGTCGATACCTGCGCCGCCGAGTTCGAAGCGGTTACCCCCTATTACTACTCGAGCTACGAAGACGAAGACGAGGTCATCCGAGGCGATAATCCGGCGGTCGCCGTGATCGGTTCCGGCCCGATTCGGATTGGGCAGGGCATCGAGTTCGACTACTGCAGCGTTCACGCCTCGATCGCCTTGCAAGCGAGCGGCGTCGACAGCGTGCTCATCAATAGCAATCCGGAGACGGTCAGCACCGACTTCGACGTCTCGACCCGGCTCTACTTCGAGCCGCTCGATGTCGAGGGCGTGCGCAACGTCCTGCGCCGCGACCCGGTCAAGGGCGTGATGGTGCAGTTCGGCGGCCAGACCGGCCTGAACCTGGCCGATGCGCTCGCCGCGGGAGGCGTGCGCATCCTGGGTTCATCGGTCGACACCATCGACCTGGCCGAAGATCGGCGCCGCTGCGAGGCGCTGCTGCGCGCCAGCGGCATTCCGCAATCGCCCGGCGGCTCGGCCACCAGCGTCGAGCAGGCGCTCGCGGTTGCGGCGCGCGTCGGCTATCCAGTCCTGGTTCGACCCTCGTACGTGCTGGGCGGCCGGGGCATGGAGATCGTCCACGTGCCCGAGGACCTGCAGCGGTACGTCGAAGCGGCGATCGCCTTCGGCGTTCGCGGCCCAATCCTGATCGACAAGTACCTGTTGGGCCGTGAGCTGGACGTCGACGCGATCTGCGATGGCGAGAGCGTGCTCATCCCCGGCATCCTCGAACACGTCGAGCGTGCCGGAATCCACTCCGGCGACTCTTATGCCGTCTATCCGCCGATCAGCCTGAGCTCCGCCGAGACGCAACGCGTCGTCGAGGCGGCCACCCTGATCGCGCGCCTGGTCAAAGCGGTCGGCCTGATCAACATCCAGTTCGTGATCCAGGAAGGCATCCCCTATGTCCTCGAGGTCAACCCGCGCGCCAGCCGCACGGTGCCCTTCTTGAGCAAGGTGACGGGCGTGCCCATGGTTCGGCTTGCGACGCTGGCTGCCCTTGGCCGGCCCTTCAGCGAGCAGGGCTTCGCGCCCGGATTGCAGCCCGCTCGCCAGCTGTTTGCTGTCAAGGCTCCCGTCTTCTCGATGGCGAAACTTCCCGCCGTCGATGCGGTGCTCGGGCCGGAGATGAAATCCACCGGGGAGGCCATGGGGATCGCCGAAGACCTGGCGACAGCGCAGTACAAAGCATTCCTCGCGACCATGCATCAACTACCGCCCGATGGCGCGGCCCTCTGCTCGATTGCGGACGCCGACAAGGACGAGGCGTTGCCGGTATTGCGGGCGCTTCATGGCCTCGGTTTTGCGCTGTATGCGACTGAGGGAACGGCGGCGATGCTGCACCGCTCCGGCATTCCAGCCACGACCGTCCAGAAGTTGCGCCATGGCCATCCCAACGTCGTGGACGTCATTCATTCGGGACAGGTCCATCTGGTGGTCAATACGGTTTCCTCGTCGACGCCGCGCATCGAGAACGGATCGGGCGTGCCGCTTCGTGATGGCTACGAGATTCGCCGCGCCTCTGTCGAGCGGCGGATCCCCTGCCTGACCTCGCTTGATACGGCACGCGCCCTGGTGCAGGCCTTGCGCGCCTGGCGCCGCGAGGCGCAAATGGGCGTCGGGGTACTGGGTGAGTACGTTGGTTCCAGGGTCGAGGCGGCGACCACCGCATGAGCCTGGTCTCTGATCCCACGGTCGTTACCCTCCCGAACCTGGGGATTGGCCAGCGACTCGACGCCTACGTCGTGGCGCGAACCGAACCGATGGCGGGCGCCGTGGAACTGGTCATGGACGCGCCGGTTGCCGCCGGCGCGCTCAGGCCGGGCCATTTTTTTCAGATCGCCGTCGACGCGCCGCGCACGCTGCTGCGCAGGCCATACAGCGCCGCCTGGGCGGACCCGCAGAACGGACGGCTCGGCTTCATCTTTAATGTTGTTGGCGCGGGCAGCGCCTGGCTGGCGGCGCGGGAGGCGGGCGATCGCCTCAACTTGCTGGGCCCGCTTGGCCGCGGGTTCGAGCTCGATGGCGATGGTCCGGTGGTCTGTGTCGCCGGCGGTCTTGGCATCGCCGTCTTCCCCGGCGTGGTTGCGGCCCTCGTGCAGCGGGGACGTCAGGTGTTGATGCTCTGCGGGGCGCGAAGCTCCGCCCAATTGCTTTCGCCAGAACGCTTCCCTGGCGCCGAGGTGCAGGTTGCTACGGACGATGGCACCGCCGGCCACCACGGATCGGTGATAGACCTCCTGAATTTCACTGCCCCTTTCAGGGAGGGTCCGGGAGGGGGTCTTGACATCCTCACCTGCGGCCCAACGCCGATGCTGCGGGCACTCATCGAGCAGGCCGGACGGCTGGGCATCACCCCGCAATCGATTCAGGCGGCGCTGGAAACCCCGATGGGCTGCGGCCTGGGGACCTGCCTTGGCTGCGTCGCGCCCAGCACTGACGGCGGTTACCTGCTGACGTGCTCGGATGGTCCCTGCCTGCGCGCGGACCGCATCGACTGGAGCCGGATCACCGATGCCTTCCACGGTTAGGCCGCCGGACCTGCGGGTCGACGTCGGCCGCGGTCTTCGGCTGGCGACGCCTGTACTGGTCGCGTCCGGGACGTTTGGCTACGGCTTCGATGCTCCACAGGTCGATCGCTCAGCACTCGGCGCCATCATCACCAAGGGCACGACCCCGCGAGCGCGCGCCGGGAACGAGCCGCTGCGCATCGCCGAAACGCCCTCCGGCATGCTCAATGCGATCGGCCTGCAGAACCCCGGCGTCGAGCAGGTCGCGCGTGCCTACGCGCCGATCTGGGCAAGCTGGCCGACTCCCGTGATTGTCAACGTCGCCGGCGACTCGATCGAGGATTATGCGATGGTCGCATCGCGTCTCGACGGCGTCGCCGGCATCGCGGGCCTCGAGTTGAACATCTCCTGCCCCAACGTCGCCAATGGGCTGCAATTTGGGGTCGATGCCGGCTTAGCGGCCGAACTCACGGCCGCGGTGCGGCGCGCTTCGTCGCTGCCGCTGATGGTGAAGCTCACGCCGAACGTCACCGACATCGTCGCCATCGGTCGTGCCGTCGAGGATGCCGGCGCCGATGCCGTGTCTGCCATCAACACCTATGTCGGGATGTCGATCGACATCCGCCGGCGCCGGCCGATGCTCTCCCGCCGAAGCGGCGGCCTGAGCGGACCCGCCATCAAACCGCTGGCCCTGCATGCGGTGTGGAGCCTGAGCGAGGCGCTTTCCATCCCGGTGGTCGCGATCGGCGGCATCATGACCGCCGACGATGCGCTCGAGTTCCTGCTGGCCGGGGCATCGGCGGTTCAGCTCGGGACGGTGAACTATGTGAGGCCGCAGGCGGCGCGCGAGGTGTTGGATGGGGTCACCGCCTATCTGCGTGACCGCGACTTTCGCTCGGTTCGTGACGCAGCCCTGCGCCCGATACCTGAGCTGGCGCATGTCTGACTCGCAGGCGGCGCTGGCGGCCTTCGTATCCTCGGGAGCGTTTCTTCGCGGGCATTTCGTTTACACCAGCGGACGCCATGGCGCGGATTACCTCGAGAAGTTCCGCGTTCTCGAGGATCCGGCAGCGGCGGCGACCCTGGCGGCGATGATCGCCGAGCATTTCCGCAGCGCTCAGCCTGAGTTGGTCGCTGGCCCGACGACCGGTGGCATCATCCTCGCCTTCGAGGTCGCGCGCCAGCTAGGCGTCAACGCCGTCTATGTCGAGCGTGGTGAGGACGGCGGACGCGTGCTGCGCCGGGGATTCATGATTCCGCCGAGTGCGAGGGTGCTGGTCGTGGACGATGTGGTGACGACCGGAGGATCGCTGGCGGAGACGACCGCCTGCATCCGCGATGCGGGAGGCGAAGTGATCGGCATCGGGGTGCTGGCCGATCGCACCGGAGGTCGTACTGGAAGCGATCTGCCGTTCTTTGCCTGTCTGACCCTGGACTTTCCGTCCTACTTGCCGAGCGAATGCCCGCTCTGCGCCCGCGGCATTCCGCTTGCTGCGTTACGCGGCAGCGCTACGACAGTCGCCAGCCGCTAGCAGCCCTACTGCAACCAGGATGGCGCCGATGCCGGCGTTCGATGGAGCTGCTCGCGCAGCTCGCGCCGGTGATTGCGCCGGCTCGGTGTCGGCTCTGCCGGCCTTACGCCCGGCGCCGCGGTAACCGGACGGGTCGGCGCCTCCTCTTCGCCGTCGTCGTCGGCCGCCCGAGCGGCGCCCAGCACCTGGCGCAGCCGGACCGCCCAGGCCGCTTTGCCGAAATCCCACTTTCCCAGGCGAGGGACCTCGTCCGGTGCGCGCTCGATGCGCGAGATCAGGCTCTGCTCATGGTCGAGATCGGCCAGTTGCAGGGCGACCATCGAAACGCTTGCCGGCGCGACCAATGCGGCGGCCGATGCGCCCGTGTTTCGTACGATGCGCATGATCGTCTGGGTCGGGGCGAGATTGTCGAGCGCAATCTCCGGATAAAGCGGCAGCTGAACGGCGGTCGATGCGGAGCGCGCCAGCGGCAATCGATCGAGGTCCCACCTGGATTCGGTTCCCTGCCGATCGATGACGAAGAGGATCGCGTTGATGAGCTCGGTTGGTTCGAGCGTCCGAACCAGATCGCGGGTGGCGTCGTCGGCGATCGAGCGAAGCCGGTCGAGCTGCGAGCGCTGCGTAAGGCAGCCATGTTCCTCAAGCTGTTGCAAATTGTGCCTGCCCTTCTGAAGGTGGATGCTGCCAGCAAGCAGCGCTGAGGAAATTTTATCAGCGTTGCCAGGCAACGCAACAGATTTTTTTCGCGGCGTGTGGATAACCCAACCTAGTGTTAACGACCGATAAGGAGTGCCGGTTACGAATGGAGGCATTCGCATAAATGTCGTACCAATTTGCGCCGACCTCGCGTTGTGTGGTCGACGATGGGCAAGAAATCAGCGGCACTGCTCGCCGGGCTCGCGCTCGGGACGCTGGCCGAGGTCCTCTTGCAGGTCAGCGCCGCGAGTGCGGCATCGGGCGTTCGACCGTTGACCTCGCCAACCGCCTCGGTGAGACCGGTTGCCACGACGTCGGCCGTAGCCTGCGAGTCGATGCCGCTCGCGCTGGCCTTCACGACTAATGTCAGGGATAGCCGGCTCCTGCATCTCCGCCTTCCGTGGGGCACGCCTGGGGATGCGGAAGGCTCGATGATCGAGGATTACGGCGCCTACGACGGCGCAGGTGTTCGCGAACAACTGCCCGTTCATGACGTGACGACGGGCACCCTGGTGGAAATGTCCGGCCACAACGCGATCGACATCATCCTGACGAGCGGCACGCCGCTCTTTGCGGTGACCTCCGGGACCGCCTACCGCCTCACAAACTGGACCCTTCCGGGCGGCCCGCAGGGATGGGCAGTGGTCGTCGTCTCCGACGTGCTCGATGACGATCGCGGCGAGCCGGTCGCTTTTCTCTACGGCCACACCCGGGAGTTCGATGTGGAAAACGGACAGCACGTCGTCGGCGGCGCGCTGATTGCGAAGAGCGGAGGCGACCCCGACGATCCGGGAGCCGGCTTTAGCGATACGGCGAACGTCCATTTCGAGGTGATCGAATCGAAGAACCCGCTGACCGCGCATGCCGGCACGGTCAACCCGCACCAGTTCCTCGAGAACCTCTATCACTACGCCGCCGACCATCCCGCGTGTCTCAGCGCTTGAGCCGTCGAGAGGTCAGCGTTGCGGGACAGGGCTCACCGGTGGAACCAGCCAGGTGAACGCGATGAACCAGAAGCTGAACAGCCACCCGACGATCAACAGCGTACCGCCGTAATCATGGAAAAGCACGGCGGGCAGATAGCCGCCGATGGCGGCGAGCAGGCAGACCAACGCGATCCGGACCAAGTTGACCAGGATCGTGCCGGTGATGCCGAAGGTGATGATTTCGAGCCGTGACCAACCGGGCATCTGCCCGCGAAGTCCGACGATAAGGCTCAAGGCGAGCAGAATCAGGCTCTGCCACCCGACGCAGTTCCACGAGATGAAGAGGGTTTGCGGCGCGCCGCTCGCGTTCCAGACGACCAGTTCATTGCCTGCCGCGGCCGCATGCATCCCAAGCAGCCCAAGCAGGGCGACCGTTAGACGGACCTCGGCCGGCACGATCACCTGGAGCGGCGTGGCGATGCCCAGCCTCATGCCAAGACTGGTCAGGACATCATCAAAGGTCGAGACAAAGGGCAGCACGACCAAGAGAACGGCGCTGACGGCGATTAGCATGGCGTAGACCGGGGTCGTCCGAGGCTGACTCATCGGACGGTCACCCGAGCCCGAGCCGGATCCCGACGCCGCCACCAGGCGATGGCCAAGGGAGCCAGCAGCGCCAGCCCGACCACCGGACTTGCATGTTCCGGCACGACGATTGACGGAGTCGCGATCGAACTCTCCTGGTTGTTTCCGTCGAACCGGAGGTCGAGCCCGCCGCCGGTCGTGGACAGCACCGTGATCTGCCAGCAGAGATATGCGTTTGCTGGCAGTGGCGTTGCCCCGACAGTCGACGAGATTGACGACCCGCTTCCTTGCTGCATGGCGGCCGTCCAGCTGGCGATCGGCACGATGGTGCCGCAGCTGGAGGAGAGGCTGTAGCCAAAGATCAGGGCCGCCGTGACGGTGGCGCTACCCTGGCCCGAGGTCCAGTAGGTAAACGTGTAGCTGCCGGCCGGAATCGTCTGGCCCGTGTAGGCAATGGTGGTGGCCCAGGTCTCGGTTGCGCCCACCGTGTCCATTGCGAATTTTGCCGGCGTGCCGTTCTGGGAGGCGGTGTTGTCCATGGTGTAGACGGTGGCGGGGTTGTGCAGGTAATAGATGTTGGCCGCAAGAACGCTGGACGCGGTCGCCGCGCCGAGCCCGAGGATGGTCAGGATGATCACCGGCCCGGCAATGCAAATCAAGCGGATCGTGTGGCGCCGCCAGCCATCGGCTGACCCGCGTCCCGACCCACTGCCAGCGTTTGAAACGCGCGGGCGCAGCCATCGCTGGATGCTGCGTTTCTGCGGCAGGTGGTCGACGCGTTCCGTCACCCGGCCCGTCTTGGGCGTGCGGAACCAGGGCCCTTCGCTCTTTTCGAACAGGCCTTTGAGGGAGGCCCAGGCCTGGAACGGGACGAGCAGGAAGGAAAGCGCGACCGCCCCTAAGACGCCGGTGTAATCGCGCCGAGGCGCTCCCTCGAGCAAGAGTCCGGCGAGGTTCATCAGTGGAAGGGCGAACATGTTCGAGAAGACGAGCGACCATCCAAGCATCGCCGTCCACTCGGGAATCCGGACCTGCAGCACCAGGTCCGAGACCAACCAGGCGGCCGATCCAACCATGAAAACCGCGGCCTGCAGATAGTAGAGGCCGTAATAGATGAATTCGGCTTTCTCCATCAGGCTCAGGTGTGGTGATCGAAGCAGGGTCACGAACCAGCGGTTGACGTTGTAGCTGTGCCCTTCCGCCCAGCGCATGCGCTGGCGAGCGAGACGGCCGAAGGTGGCGACGCATTCTGCCGGCGTTTCCGCGTATGGCGTGTAGACGACCTTGTAGCCACGGGCATAGAGTCGGAGGGTCAGCTCCCAGTCTTCGGTGAGGCTGCGCCCCCATCCAAGCTCGCGCAGCAGGCCGGCGCGAATCATGTAGGCCGTCCCGGCGATCATCTTCATCGAGCCCAGCACCTGCTGGAAGGGCCGCTCGATCATGTAGCTGCCGGCATACTCGGTGCGCACGGCGGAGGTCAGCCAGCTCTCGCCCTTGTTCAGCACGTGCCACTGGTAGCTCTGAACGGCGCCGACCTGGGGGATGGGCTGCGGGCGGCCGCCTTCCTCGCTGTAGAAGTGGCCCAGCAAATCGTGGAGGACGTCCGGGAACGGGACCGCGTCGGCGTCGAAGATCGCCACGTATTGCGTCCGCGGATCCATGGCGCGCAACGCATGGGTCAGGGCGCCACCCTTGTATCCATCGCGGGTATCGCGGTGGATGATCTTGAAGTTCTTGTGATGGGTCCAGGGCTCGAGCACTTCCATGGAGCCATCGGTCGAGTCATCGACCAGGATGACTTCATAGTTCGAGTAATTCAGCTTCGAGCAGGCTTCCAGCAGGCGGCCAACGACCCGTTTTTCGTTGTAGGTCGCGATGTGGATCGAGATAAAGGGCTCGTATCCCAGATCCAGTCGCGTTGATCGGCGCGCGATCGGGTTCGAGCTTGCCGACCAGCGACGGGCGATGCGCGCCAGCCCGCTGACGCCGCGGTCACCATCCCGAGTAGTTTCTTTATGTCCCGGGCCGAGGAACGCGAGCAAGAGCATCACGGCGGTGCCGAGGTAGTACTTGAGTGAGTAGACGAAGAAGAAGGCGCCCATACCGAGCGCGACCAGTGCCAGTTCGAGCCCGATCCAGCTGAGCAGGCTCGCTCCACCGACACGGGCCATCGCGATACCCGCCGAGGTGCCGCGCGCGATGGCGAAGAGCGGCAGCGCGGCGATGAAGATCGAGATGAACACGAGCGCGCCGATCAGGACGCTCCACAAACGCTCGCTCAGCGATCGGCGAGCCGGCGGTGTCGGAGCGCGGTCGAACTCAGGTTGAATCTGCCGAGGGGCAAGGCCCACGCAATCGACGCTATTGGCGGGGACTTACGGGGTGTCTAGCGCCCTTTCCAGGATTGCAACCGGCGGGTACCAACCCGGTTGCGGGATTCCCTGCCCCGCTCTGG
>DAIPYJ010000006.1:0-76913 GCA_036782775.1 Candidatus Dormiibacterota bacterium
CGCTCACGGGCGGGTCATTCCCTCCCCCGCTTGCGGGGGAGGGTAGGGAGGGGGGCTAGATCAGCTGCAGCAGGTTTGCGACGACGGCCATGGCGGTGAGGATCGCGGCGACCTGGTAGACATGCCAGATCTGCGGTACGCGCCGCGAGCCCAGCATCAGTAATGCCAGCAGCACGGCGACCGCCGTGCCCTTGACCGCATAGGCCACCAGCTCACCGTCGCCGGCGATGATCGGCGCCATGATGCGGTTCAGCTCGGCATGATCGCTGATGAGGCCGACGTGCGTCGTGACGGCGTCCATCAGCTGAAAGCCCAAAAAACCGGTCAGCGTCAGCAGCTGGCACAGCCGGGAATCCGCCAGGATCTGCGTGCGCGACGCCATCGCACCTCACAGGTTGCCGGGTCAACCCTGCGCACCACCTAACAAGCCGCGGATCCTCAATTCCCTCCCCCCACGCAGTGGGGGGAGGGGCAGGGAGGGGGGCCTTCCTATACTCCACTCGTGGTCCGCATCGTTACGGATTCCACTGCGGACCTCAGTGAGGCCCAGCAGAAGAGTGCCGGGATCACGGTCGTTCCCCTCAATGTTCGTTTTGGCGACGAGGTTTACAAGGATCACGTCGAGCTCACCGGCGACCAATTCTTTGCCAAGCTCAAAGCCTCCTCCCAGTTACCGAAGACCTCGCAACCGCCGGTCGGCGCCTTCGAAGAGGTCTTCCGCAAATTCCGCGAGGCCGGCGATGAGGTGGTGGCGGTGCTCATCTCCAGCAAGGTCTCGGGCACGTATGGGGCGGCGGAGATGGCCGCCAAAGCGGTCGACAGCGAGCACATCGAGGTGATCGACTCGCTCACGACCTCGATGGCGCTTGGTTTCCTCGCGATCGCGGGCGCCAAGCTGGCCAAGAATGGGGCAAACCGCCGTGAGGTTGCCGATCACATCCGGGGACTGGTGCCGAAGGCCAAGGTGCTCGCGGCGATCGATACCCTGACCTACCTCGAGCGTGGCGGCCGAATCGGCCGGGCGCGTGCCCTGCTCGGGTCGCTGCTGAATTTCAAGCCTTTGATCACGCTCCAGGATGGAGAGGTGGCGCCGCTGGGGCGAGCGCGAGGCCACCTGCAGGCGATCAACAAGCTGGTCGAGCTGCTCGGGCGAGACGGAAAACTCAGGGACCTGGCAGTGCTGCACGGGGGAGCGCGGGCGGAGGCCGAGCAGCTGCGCGATCGCGTGTCGGGCAATTATCCCGGGCTCGAGATTCCGCTCGCCGAAACCGGTGCCGTAATCGGGACTTATACCGGTCCGGGCGTTATCGGCTTCGTGTATCTGACGGCCTGACGTGGCCGGGCTTACGCTCGACGACCCGGTAACCGCGCTAACCGGGGTTGACAAGGTTTATAGTGACCGACTCGATCACGTCGGCGTTCGAACCGTCCGCGATCTGCTGCTTTATTTTCCGAGGCGGCATGAGGATTTTGCCTCGGTCACGCCGATCGCCTGGACCCGTCCGGGAATGCGCACGACGGTGCGGGGCGAGGTGTACCGCATCGAGCAGCTCAGGACGTCGCGCAAGCGTATGCCGATGGCTCGTGCGACCATCTCCGATGACTCGGGACGGCTCACGGTCGTTTGGTTCAACCAGCCATACATCGCCAAGCAGCTGCATGCAGGCGACCAAATCCTCCTGGCGGGTACGGTCGAAATGAACGGCGGCCTCACGATGAAAAACCCGGAGTACGAGCGGGTGTCGAGAGACCGAATGCACGCGGGCCGGATCATTCCGATCTATCCCGAGACCAGAGGCTTGACCTCCCGCTGGTTACGGCCAAAGGTCCTGCCGCTGCTGCACCTGGCGGAGCAGTTCGAGGAAATCCTTCCAGGCGAGCTCGTCTCGCGGCGCCGCTTGATGGGGCGCGCGGCGGCGATTCGACAGCTCCATTTCCCGGACTCGATGGAGTTGCTGGAGCAGGCCCGCGACCGCTTCGCCTTCGAAGAAATCTTCGTCAACCAGGTTGCCGTTCAGCTCGCCAAGCGAGCCCGCAAGGCGCATCCCGCGCGTCCGATCCCCTTCGACGAAGCGGGCGCACGCGCCTTTGTCGCGGCGCTGCCATTCAAGCTGACCAACGCCCAGCGCAAGGCAGCCTGGCAGATCTTGAAAGACATGACCAGGCCGGAGCCGATGAACCGCCTTCTCGAAGGCGACGTCGGAAGCGGTAAGACCGTCGTGGCCGCGATGGCCATGCACCACGTAGCCAAGGCCGGCTATCAATCGATGCTGCTTGCTCCAACCGAACTCCTGGCACGACAGCACGCGGACGTCATCCAATCCCTGATGTCGATCTTCAAGGTCGAGGTGGGTCTCTTACTGGGAAGCACACGACTCGCCGCCCGTCGCTCCCTGCTCGAACGGGTCGCGGACGGCAGCGTGACGGTGCTGGTGGGAACACACGCGCTGCTCCAAGAGGATGTGCGCTTCAAGGCGTTGGCGCTTGCGGTGATCGATGAGCAGCACCGGTTCGGCGTCGAACAGCGCCTCTCGGTCCGCCAGGGGGAGTGGTGGCCGCATTTCCTCTCGATGACGGCGACGCCGATCCCGCGGACCCTGAGCTTGACACTTTTCGGCGACCTCGATATCTCGGTGCTCGACGAGATGCCACCCGGCCGGCCGCCGACGGCCACACAGCTGGTCCCGCCCGACGAACGGCAGGCTGCCTACGCGTTTATCCGCGAGCAGATTGGCGCCGGCCGGCAGGCTTTCGTCATCTGTCCGCTCATCCAGGAGTCGGACAAGTTAGGCGTCCGGTCGGCGACTGAAGAAGTGGAGAAGCTTCGCACGGCGGTGTTTCCTGAGCTGGCCGACCGGATTGCCCTGCTGCACGGCCGCATGAAGGCGGGGGAGAAGGAGGCGATCATGTCGGACTTCCAGCAGGGAAAGATCGCCATCCTGGTTTCCACCTCGGTCGTCGAGGTTGGCATCGACATACCGAATGCGACGGTGATGATGATCGAAGGGGCCGATCGCTTTGGGCTGGCTCAACTGCACCAGTTCCGCGGCCGGGTCGGACGCGGCAGCCACGAATCGATTTGCATGCTCTTCACCGACGTCGACGATCCGGAAACGACCCGACGGCTAAGCGCGGTCGTCAGCCATGCCAATGGATTCGACCTTGCGGAGATCGACCTCAAGCTGCGGGGCATGGGTGACCTGCACGGACTTCGTCAGCACGGCCATGAGTTCAAGATGGCAAGTTTGCTCGACGCTGGCTTGATCAGCGACGTCCAGGGCGAGGCCGCCCGCCTCTTGGAGCGCGACCCGACGCTGGCCGGCGAGCCGGCGCTCCGCCGCCAGCTCGCGGCGTATCGTCGGGTGTACGCCCTGGACTAGCGGGCGGGGGAGAGGCCGGTGGCGCCGACGGACGCCGCAGCCGAATCATGCTCAACAGCCGGCCCATCAAAAGCCCGGCGACGATCGGAAGGCCAAGGACCAGGAGCACGCCGACCACCGCGTCGACGACGACTATGCCGGTCTCCGATGCAATCGCACCGGCCGGCGGCCGGCTGCTTTACTCATCGCGTGAGCGGACCGGCGACGCGGATCACGGCGGGAGCGAGTCGGGGACGACTGCTGAAGACTCCACCGGGGCGCTCGACTCGACCGACGACATCGATGGTGCGCGAGGCGCTCTTCAACATCATCGGCGACAGCATACGCGGTGCGCGGGTTCTCGATCTCTTCGCCGGCGCCGGAACGCTGGGCATCGAAGCCCTGTCGCGCGGCGCTGCGTGGGCGACCTTCGTGGAACGTGATCGAGCCTGTGCTACTATCGTCGCCGAGAATTTGGCCGCAACCGGCTTCGCCCAGCAGGGCGACGTTGCAGGCGCCGAGGTTACCGATTGGCTGAGGGCGCACGCTGACGACCTCGCCACCTACAACCTCCTCCTTCTCGATCCGCCGTACCGAGACAGCAGCGGCTTGCAGGCCGCCCTCGAGCACCTCGATCGGGCGAGCCTGCGAGAGCAGGCGCTCGTTGTCGTCGAGCATCATCGCAGTCAGCCACTGCCGCCATTACAGCGCCTCGCCTACGTTCGCGATCGCGACTATGGAACCACCCGCTTGACATTCCTCCGATCACTATGACGACCGCGCTCTATCCCGGAAGCTTCGACCCGCTCACGCATGGGCATCTCGATGTCGTCGATCGCGCGGCCCGGCTCTTCGAGCGGGTGATCATCGCGGTGCTCGAAAATCCGAGCAAACGTCCGCTGTTCAGCACCGATGAGCGCGTCCGAATGATCCGTGAGAGCCTGGGCGAACGCCCGGGTATTGAGGTGAGTACGTTCGACGGGCTCACCATCGACTACGCCCGGCGCGTGGGCGCCAACGCGATCGTTCGCGGACTGCGTGCCGTCTCGGACTTCGAGAGCGAGTTTCAGATGGCGCTGATGAACCGCCGTCTCGAACCCGAGGTCACGACTGTCTTCATTCCCACCAGCCTGCGACATCTTTTTCTCAGCTCGAGCCTGATCAAGGAGCTTGCCGAATTTGGAGGAGACATCGCAGAATTCGTTCCAGCCAACGTCGTCGCACCACTCAAACAACGTCTTGCCACAAGGGAGCAGCAGCATGAACATCCATGAAGCGATCGACCGCCTCGAATACCTGATCGCCCACAGCCGTCAGATTCCTCTCACCCGCACCGCCGTCATTGACCAGGAAGAGGCGTTGGCCTGCATTGACGATCTTCGCCTCAGCCTGCCCGACGAGGTCAAGCAGGCGCGCTGGACCCTGCAGGAGCAGCAACGTCTTCTTTCCGAGGCGCAGGCCGAGGCGGCGCGGATCGTCAACAAGGCCAGCGAGCGAGCGCAGACGATGATGGGCCAGCAAGAGCTGCTTCGACGAGCCGAGAAGCAGGCCGAGACCATGCTCAAAGAGGCGGCGGCCAAAGCCGATGAGACGAAGCGCGCCGCCGATAAATACGCCTGGGACGTGATGCAAAACCTCGAGGGCCAGCTGCTGCGCACCATCAGCACCGTCAAGAAAGGCGCCGAGGCGCTTCGCGTTCCGGCGGCCCGCGCCGCACGCGAAGTCGAGGTTGTTAGCGGCCGGTCGTAAAACGGGCCATGGGGACCTGGGAATCAGCTGGACAACTTCCGGCGAAACTTGACCCAGCCTGCGATGAACGCAATGCCTGCCAGCGAGAAAATCGCGGCAGTCACCAGCCCGAACACATAGTGCCGTACCACGGCGTTGATCAGCCACAAGCCTCCGGTAAGCAACATGAGGAGGCCCGCTACCAACCGCAGCCGTAGCTCGAGCTTTCGGGTTCCAGGTCTCAACGTTCGACCGACCCCCGACCTCTTCGAACTCATAGGCGCAGGTGATGACGCCTGGATACCGAAATACTTGCGGCGGGCCACCCATTAGACTGCTCGTGTGGCCGAGATCGTGCTCTTTCATCCTGCGCTCGGCCTGACGCAGGGCACGCTGGCGTTCGCCGACGGTTTGCGCGCCGCCGGCCATACGGTGCATACCCCCGACCTCTACGAGGGGGTCACCTTCTCCGACGTCAACGAAGGCGTTCGACACGTGCAGGAGCAAGTGGGCTTCGGCACCATCATCAAGCGAGGCGAGCAAGCCGCGGCGGGATTGCCGAACGAGGTCGTCTACGCCGGCTTTTCCTTGGGCGGCCTGCCTGCGCAAAAGCTGGCTCAGAGCCGGCCTGGGGCTCGCGGCGCGCTCTTGTTTCACGCCTTCGTCTCGCCCGACCAGCTCGGCAGTCCCTGGCCGTCAGGATTGCAGGGCAGATCCACATGATGGAGCAGGACCCGTGGATTGCCGAAGACCTTCCGGCGGCGCGGGAGTTCGCCAGTCAAACGGCTGATGTGGAGCTGTTTCTCTATCCTGGGAAAGGCCACCTGTTCACCGACAAGAGCCTGCCTGAGTACGATGCCGCCGCCTCGCGGCAGCTCTGGGATCGGGTGGTCGCCTTCCTCGACCGAGTCACGGTCCCGGCAGGTTCAGGAACGCGCAGTTCGGGCTAGCGGACGAACTCCCGGGCTGTCGCGACTCGCCTAGGACGCGGCGTGGTAACGATGGTTCCGATCACTTCTAACGGGATCCTGGTCAAAGTCGACGAAGCCCTGCGCCTGCACCTCGCTCTATAGCGGTTTGACTCCGGGCGCGAGAGCGATTCAGCTCAACCGAGCCTCCGCAACCTTGCGGTCGCGTGAGCGCCGCCGTCGCCCGTAAATCTCCTCGACACGTCTCGCGGCGGCGATGACGGTCGGCCAGTCAGGCCTCGTTGATGAGCATCAGCGCGACAGTTGCTCACGCAAGGACGCCACGATGCGCAACTCACGTTCCAGATGTTGTCGGGCAAGGGCGTTGCCATCAGGCCCAAGGTCAGACAGCTTGTCTTCGAGAGCCGTCGTGGCTTCGTCCAGGAGCCGCCTCGCCTCTTCGGCCCTTCCCTGTTGACGACGAAGAACGGCGAGGTGATATCTGGTTTTCGCTCGCTCGACGATCAAAGCAGGAGTCTCGGGCCACGAAAGCGCTTCTGCCAACATTTCGTCGGCACGAACCAAATCGCCGGCCTGGCGCAATTCGTTGGCCGCGTTCCTGAGCGCAATGATTAGTGACGAGGTGTCGGCCATCCGCCGCGCGGCACTCGCCGCCTTCTCAAAGTGCGTGGCTGCCTGTCGGTGCTCCTTGTTCGGCGTATGCAGACCGAGGTGAAGGTGCGCGCTGATTTCGACCTTGTCGCACCCTGATACCTCGGCTGCATCGGCCACCCGCTGGAGCAAGGAGCGACCAGCACTGAGGTCGCCACTCTGCACGACCCAGACCGCGCGCTCGAAGTCCGCCGCGAGCTCCCCACAAGGTTGGCCCCCATCCCGGAACGACTCTGCCGACCTCTCTAACATCTGGTCCGCCTCGCCCGACCGACCACTGGCGCGGAAAGCCGCGGATTGAAGGGCTTGGGCAGCAGCCCGCTGAGCATGGTTGAGCGAGGGAAGATTGAGCACTCGCTCGAGGATCGCCCTTGCCTCGTCGGCGCGCCGCACTCGGAGGGCGCGTTCAGCAGCGATGGCACCAATGCTGAAACGGGCCCCTGTTGAGCTGGCCGTCATTCGCCGAAGCGTGGTTTCCGACTCCTGGTTCAGGTTGGCAGCCGCATCCTCATCACCGCGGTCAGCCGCAATCAAGGCGAGTACACCGAGAGCTCGCCCCCGGACGTCCAGGCTGCTTTCCCGAATGGCGATGCGCCGCGGCCAGAGGCGGGCCGGACGGTCGCTCCACGCCTTCGCCACGGCAGCCGCGATGACGGCCGCGGCCCATGCTCGCTGTGTCTTGCCGTCGTCATAGGCGCCGATTGCTTCGCTTACCAGCGCTCCGAGCTCCCTCCTGGTGGACTCCTCCGGTTCGAGCCTCGAAGCGATTTCCTGAGCTCTACCGAGATCGATGCGACCTTCCTCGAGATCAGTCACCAGGTCATGAATGCTCGCCATAGGTAGGGCAACGGAGCGTCTGGCAGTCACTTGCCTCCTGGCTGCGCGTGGCACACTCTCCCGGTCCGGCCCGAGGGGGCGCTTGAAGGCGATGGCTGGCCCGACTGGATTCGAACCAAATCACCGTATAATTGCTCGTCCATGGCCCTTCCGAAGACTCGATATGCCCATGCCCGCCAGGGTGAGCGGCGCGCCCACCTGGCGATGAAGCGTCCGGCGCTCGTCGAATGCTCGCAGTGCCACCAGCCAAAGCGGCCGCACGCGATCTGCCGCAACTGCGGCTACTACGACGGGCGCGAAGTCATCAAGACCGACTAGGTCACCCACATCACGCTCGCCTTCCTGTTCCCAGGCCAGGGCGCCCAATTCGTCGGGATGGCCCGCAACCTGCTCGAGGAGGACGAGGAAACCCGGCGCTTCCTCGCGATCGCCGAGGAACGCCTTGGAATACCCGTCGGCCGGCTGATGGTCGAAGGGCCCGACGCCGAGCTGCAGGCGACGCAGAATGCACAGCCGGCGATCGTCTTTCACAGCCTTGCCTTGCTCCGGCGTCTTCGGACGGCCGGGACGCAGCCTGCCGCGGTGGCGGGGCACAGCCTCGGCGAATTCCCAGCCCTCGTGGCGGCGGGAGGCCTCGACGCGCTCGACGCCCTGGCCGCGGTGCGCGCCCGGGGCGAGGCGATGGCCGGCGCAGCGCCGTCGGGCTCGGGCATGGTTGCCGTACTCGGTCTGGCGGACCAGGCGCTCGAGGCAGCCTGCGCCGGCGTCCCGGGTGCCGTGCCGGCAAACTACAATGCGCCCGGGCAGGTGGTCGTCTCGGGAAGCGATCAGGCCCTCGAGGCCGTAACGCCGGCGCTCCAGCAAGCGGGCGCTCGTCGCGTCATTCGCCTTCCGGTGAGCGCCGCTTTTCATTCGCCGCTGATGGCGCCAGCCGCGCAAGCCTTCCGCAGCACGTGGAACAAGATTCCCTTGCAGCCGCTCCAGCTGCCCCAGGTCTTCAATGCGGACGCCGAGGTCCATCGCGATGCCGCCGAGATCCGGGAGCTGATGGTGGGCCAGCTCACCGGGCCGGTCCGCTGGACGCAGTCGGTGCGTAAGCTGGCAAGCCTCGGGGTCGACACATTCGTCGAGATCGGGCCGGGACGCACGCTGACCGGCCTGGTCAAGAAGATCCTGCCGGACGCCGTGCTCCACAATATCGACGACATGACCAGCCTCGACGCGTTTCTGCAAGCCGCGCATGCCTGACGGGTTCGCCGAGCAGGTGGTGCTCGTCACCGGCGGCAGCCGGGGGATAGGCCGCGCGGCCAGCGAGCTCTTTGCGGAGGCAGGGGCATCCGTGGCGATCACCTACAAGAGCCGCCAAGCCGAGGCCGACCATTTTGTCGAAGAGGTGTCGCGCCGCGGGGGCAAAGCGCTGGCGATCCAGTCGGACTTCGCCGACTCGTCCTCGCCGGCGGTCGCAGTCGAGGCCGTCGTCAAGCAGTTTGGGCGGCTCGACGTGCTGGTCAACAATGCCGGTCTCACCCGCGACACCCTGGTGATGCGGATGAGCGAGGCCGACTGGGACGTCGTCCTCCAGACCAACCTGAAGGCGGCCTTCCTGGCGAGCAAAGCCGCCTTGCGCCCGATGCTGCGGCAGAAATACGGCCGGATCGTGAACGTGTCGTCGCTCGCCGGAGTCGCCGGCAACGCCGGCCAGGCGAATTACAGCGCCTCGAAGGCGGGCTTGATCGGGCTCACCAAGGCGCTCGCCAAGGAGGTTGGGTCACGCAACATCACGGTCAACGCGGTGGCGCCGGGGTTCATCGAGACTGAACTCATAGGTGCGGTGCCGGCGGACATGTTGGAGCGGGCCCGGCAGGCCGCCGCTATCCAGCGGATCGGCACGCCGGCCGACGTTGCGCCGGCGATCGTCTTTCTCGCCTCGCGGGAGGCCGGGTATATTACCGGCCAGGTTCTGGGCATTGACGGGGGTCTGCCAATTTAGGACGATGGCGGGGGCTTCGACTAGAATTTGACCCGCTCGCAATAGCCAAAAGGGGAATCCATGGACGGCAACAATTACGAGAAGTTCAAGGGCATCATCGCCGAGCAGCTCGGCGTCGAGCCCGAGCAAGTGACCCCCGACGCTTCGTTCGTCGACGACCTGAACGCGGATTCCCTCGACCTGGTCGAACTGATCATGGCGTTCGAGGAAGAATACGGGATGGAGATACCTGACGAGGACGCCGAAAAGATTCAGACCGTCGGAGCCGCCTGGGACTACGTCCAGGAGAAACTCGGCATCACCACCTGAGCCGAAAGTCGCTCAGGCTGACGAGCCGCTCCAGAAACTCCAGCGAACGCTCCGCATCCGATTTCATGACGTTGCGCTGCTCCGGCAGGCGCTGACCCATCGCTCCTACAACAACGAGCACCCGGAAAGCGGAGCCGCCGACAACGAGCGCCTCGAGTACCTGGGCGACGCCGTGCTGGAGTTGATCGCGGCTGAGCACCTGTTTCACACCTATCAGACCTCGGACGAGGGCGAGCTGACGCGCCTGCGCGCGTCGGTGGTCAACACCAAGAGCCTGGCTCGCCTCGCTTCTCGGCTCAGCCTCGGCGATTACCTCCTCCTGGGAAAGGGCGCGCACAAAACCGGCGCGCGGTCGTTGCAATCGATCCTCGCCAATACCTTCGAGGCCGTGATCGGCGCCATCTTCCTCGACCAGGGTTATCGCGCCGCCTACCGCCTCTTCAGCCGCAGTTTGATCGATGTCCAGGCCTGGCCGGACGATAACTACAAGGGCCGGCTTCAGGAAGTGACGCAGGAGCGATTCCTGACCACGCCGCAGTACGACATCATCGCCGCCTCGGGCCCAGGGCATCGCCGGGAGTACACCGCTGAGGTGGTTTTCGGCGACGGAATCCGCGGCGTGGGCAACGGAAGGACGAAGCGGGCCGCGGAACAGATGGCGGCTCGCGAGGCGCTGTCGGCACTGGGTGCGCTCGACGAGGCGCCGGGAGCGGCGGACGAAGTGCTGGAGGCCGTAGCTGCGGAAGCCCGCCGCGCTCCGAGCACCGCTTGACCAAAGCTCGTACATAGCGAGCTTTTCGGCGCTAATCTCTCGCTATTGCTAGACTTTTGGCAGTGGCCCGTTACAAGATTGGCGAAGCTGCCGACCTGCTCGGCATTAGCGTCGACAGCGTTCGCCGGCTGGCCGATAGCGGCAAGCTTCCGACGGTGCGCAGTCGCGGCGGACAGCGAATGGTCGACGGACGGGCGCTAGCTCGCTACATGGCTGCCGCGCCGAGTGATTCGAAGACTGAGCCGATCGTCGGCCGCTCCGCGCGCAACCAGTTTCCAGGAATCGTCACCCGGGTCATCAAAGACCGGGTCGCCGCCCAGGTCGAGATCCAGGCGGGCCCGCACCGGCTGGTCTCGGTGATCACGCGCGAGGCGGTTGACGATCTCGGGTTGATTCCCGGGAAACGCGCCGTCGCCATCGTCAAGGCAACCAACGTGATCATCGAGCTGCCGAAGGACTGATTCGACATGCGCCGAGTTTTCGGTCTCCTCCTGGCAGGTCTGCTGCTGGTGTCATGCGGCACGACCGCCTCGACAGGAGACTCACCATCGCCGGGCTACAGCGGATCGATTACCGTGCTCGCCGCCGCGTCGCTAACAGGCGCGTTCACGAAAATTGGCGCTGACTTTCAATCCCAGCATCCTGGGACGTCGGTCAAATTCAGTTTTGCCGGATCTTCAACGTTGGCCACCCAGATCCAGCAGGGTGCGCCGGCCGATGTCTTCGCGTCCGCGGACCAGCAGAACATGAAAAAGATCGTCGACGGCGCACTCAATCAGGGGACACCGCAGACGTTTGCCCGGAACCGGCTCGAAATCGTCGTGCACGCCGGAAATCCAAAAGGGATCAACGGCCTCAGCGATCTGGCCGCGCCGGGCCTGATCGTCGTGCTTTGCGCGCCGGCGGTCCCCTGCGGCCGATACGGCGGCCAGGCGCTGCAGACGGCGGGCGTCAGCGTGAAGCCAGCCAGCCTCGAAACAGACGTCAAGGCCGTCATCAGCAAGGTCGCCCTGGGCGAAGCAGACGCCGGGATCGTGTACGTGACCGACGTAAAAGCCGGCGGCTCGTCGGTTCAAGGGGTGGTCATTCCCGACAGTCAGAACGTGATCGCAAGCTATCCCATCGCCATCCTCAAGGACTCGCAGAATCTCCCCCTCGCCAAGGCATTCGTCGCCTACGTTCTCGAGAACGTCGAAGCTCATCGAGGCGGCCAGCTGACGCTGCGCCAGTTTGGATTCCTTGGACCGTGACACCCGGGCACCCGCCGGCTTTTTGATCCTTGCCGCGCTCGGCGCGGCCTTCTTCATCCTTCCACTCATCGGTCTTCTCTTCCGGGCGCCCTGGCCATCGGCATGGCAGTTGCTCACCTCAGCCGACAGCCTTACCGCAATGCGGTTGTCAGTGGTTGCCTCCCTGTCCGCTACCTTGATCGCGGTCCTGCTTGGCGTCCCGCTTGCCTGGGTGCTGGCGCGTCTTACATTTCCAGGCCGCGCCCTGCTGCGAGGGCTCACCCTGCTGCCGATGGTGTTGCCGCCGGTTGTTGGTGGCGTCGCCTTGCTCTTTGCCTTTGGGCGCACTGGACTGATCGGTGGCTGGCTCGAGCGATGGTTCGGCATTCATCTGCCCTTCACCACAGCTGGCGCGATCATGGCCGAGACCTTTGTGGCCATGCCATTCCTCGTCGTCACCGTCGAAGCCGGGCTGCGTCAAATGGACCGGCGATATGAAGACGCCGCGAGGACGCTCGGCGCCCGACGCTGGACGGTGTTCTGGCGGGTCACCCTGCCGCTGATCCGGCCGGCACTGATTGCCGGGGCCGTGCTCAGCTGGGCGCGAGCCCTGGGGGAGTTCGGCGCCACCATCACCTTCGCCGGCAACTTTCCCGGGACGACGCAGACCATGCCGCTCGCCGTCTACCTCGCATTGGAGACAAATCCCGGCAGCGCGGTCGTCTTGAGCTTGATCCTCCTCGCCGTCTCGCTCGCGATCCTGGTCGGGCTTCGGCATCGCTGGCTCGCCGCCCTATGAGCCTCGACGCGCGCTTCCGGACGTCTATCGCCGGATTCGACTTCGACTTCGCGATCACGGCGGCGGCCGGCCAGACGATTGCCCTGCTCGGGCCGAACGGCGCCGGAAAGACCTCGGTGCTGCGCGCCCTCGCCGGCCTGCTGCCAATTACCGACGGGCGAGTCGTGCTCGATGAGACGGTGCTCGACGATGTGTGGACCGGCGTGCACCTGCCTCCCGAACGGCGCCCGATCGGCGTCGTCTTTCAGGATTACCTCCTGTTCCCGCACCTGACCGTTGCCGACAACGTCGCGTTCGGATTGCGCGCCCGCGGCTTGTCCCGCGGCGAGTCAGCGCGCCAGGCCGGTGGGTGGATCGAGCGCCTGGGATTGGGGGAGTATGCGGATCGACGGCCCAGCGCGTTGTCGGGCGGGCAAGCCCAGCGGGTTGCCCTGGCGCGGGCGTTGGCAACCAAACCGCGATTGCTGCTGCTCGATGAGCCAATGGCCGCGCTTGACGCCAGCACGCGCGTCAGCCTTCGACGCGAGCTGCGTCGCCAGCTCACTGGTTACGCCGGCGTGCGGCTGTTAGTCACGCACGACCCGGTCGAGGCGCTCGCAATGGCCGATCGGCTGCTGGTCATGGAAGGCGGGCGGGTCGTGCAGGAGGGCCTGACCACCGAGGTGACCCAGCGGCCACGCTCGCGCTACGTCGCCGACCTTGCCGGCGTCAATCTCTTCCGCGGTCGCGCCTCGGGCAATCACATCACACTCCCCGATGGCGGGTCACTGACGATCGCCACCGCGAGCGAGGGCGAGGTGTTCGCCATCGTCCACCCGCGCAGTGTCGCCCTCTATCGCACGCGTCCAGACGGAACGCCGCGAAATGTCTGGCAGGGGCGCGCGCTGGATCTCGACCTGATCGGTGATCGCGTCAGGGTGCGATTGGCCGGGCTTGTTCCGATCACCGCAGAAGTCACGCGCGCAGCGATCGGCGACCTGGGACTCGATCGCGGTGAGGAGGTCTGGATCGCCGTCAAGGCGACCGAGATCGATGTCTATGCTGCCTGATACGGCAGATCTCTTTGCGGGAGTTCCCGTCACGGATCGGGCAAGGGCGGTCGAATGGTACGAACGACTGCTCGGGAAGGCGCCGTCATTTCTGCCCAACGACGCTGAGGCGGTCTGGGAGCTTGCCCCGCACCGATACCTGTTTGTCGAAGTCAGCCCGCAGCGTGCCGGTCATGCCCGGCATCTCGTGTTCGTCGACGACTTCGAGGCCGCTATCGCGCAGATCGCCGCGCGCGGCATCGAGCCGTTCGAACGTGAAACCCTCGCGAATGGCGTACGCAAAGCGTCATATCGCGATCCAGACGGGAATCGCTTCGAGTTCGGCGGAAATCCAGCTCAGAGCTGACAGGGATAGCCTCGCCCACGTTTGCGTTGCCTCGCGGCAACCTTCCGTGGTCTAATACACGCGTGACCCGCGCCGCGGTTCATGCTTACGTCTCAACAAGGCGCGAGAGCGCTGCCATGCTGCTTGCGGCTTAGCCTGTGCATTTAAAGTCGCTGCGACTGCAGGGCTTTAAGACCTTCGCGCGTCGCACCGAGCTCACCTTCGGCAGCGGCATCACCGCCATCGTCGGCCCCAACGGCAGCGGCAAGTCCAACCTCGTCGACGCGATCCGATGGGCGCTCGGCGAGCGCAACGCGCGCGGTCTCCGCGGCCAGCGCATGGAAGACGTCATCTACGCCGGTGGTCCGGGAAAGTCCGGGATGGGCATGGCCGAGGTCAGCCTGCTGCTCGACAACGCCGACCAGCGGCTGAACGTCGAGTTCAATGAGCTCGAGGTCGCCCGGCGGCTCTTCCGCTCAGGCGAAAGCGAATACCTGATCAACGGATCGCGCGCCCGGCTCAAGGACATCGATGCCTTGCTCGCCAGCACCGGGCTCCGCCAGGACGGCTACGCCGTCACCGCGCAGAACGACATCGATTACGTGATCCAGGCAGCCCCCGGCATCAGGCGCGACCTGATCGAAGAGGCGGCCGGCGTTCGGCGCCTGCGCGAGCAACGGCAGGAAGCCGTCAACCGTCTGCTCGAAGCCGATCGCGATATGCGGCGTGCCCGCGACATCCTCAACGAGCTCGCGCCCCGTGCCGAGGAGCTGCGCGCGCAGGCTGAGGCCGCGCTCGAGTATCAGCGGATCGCTGACCAGGTCAAGACGTTGCAGGGAAGCCTCGCGCGGGACGCGTGGCGCAAGGCGATGGTGCAGCTGCGTCGGGCAAAGAGTCGTGTCCAGGCAGCCGAACAGAAATTGGCGTCAGCCACCGAGGCGCTGCAGGAATTCGAACCCGTTTATGCGGCGCATCGCCAGGAATTGCTGGACGCCCGCGAGGCGCGCTGGCGGCAGCAGGAATCGGTCGCCGCCGCGAGACTGCAGCTCGCCGACGCCCAGCACCAGGCTCGCATCGCGCAGGAGCGCAACCTCGCCGCGGTCCAGGCGCTCGAGGCGCTGCAACGCGAGCTCCGCCGGCTCAGCGAGTCCGAGGAGGCGGGGGGTCGCGTGGTAGAGGAATTGAAGCGCGCGGCCGAAGCTGCCGCCACGGAGCTGGCAAGTGCCGACGCGAAGCTTGCCGAGGCCCTCGCGGCCGAAGCTGCGGCGAGCGAGGCCCAGGTTGCGCTCAACCAACAGCGAGCTCAGCTGCAGGCCCGAGCGCAGAGCTTGCAACGTGAAGCACTGGCCGCGGGCGCGGAGTTCCGGCAGCTCGATGGTCGGGTGCAATTCCTGATTGATCAGCAAGGCCAGTTGCGCCGCGAGCTCGAGTCGTGGACGATTCGGCGAACGGCGATCGGCGATGAACTCGATAGCCGCCAACGAGCCGCCAGCGTCGCCGAAGACCAGCTGCGAGATGTCGGGACTCGAGCCGCCTCCATTGATGAGCGCCTCGGAGGGGTCGAGCAGGCGCTCGACGTCGCGCGCAAGCGTGTGACGGCGCATGAGGCGCGACTGCGTGGCCTCGAGGCCGAGCTCGGGGCGCTACGGACACTTCTCGATGGCGCGCAACGACGGAGCCCGGTCGACGGCGGCGAGCGGTGGGAACGCCTGCTCGAGGTCATCGAGGTCGATCCCGAGCATCGAGCCGCCGTGGAATCAGCGCTCGAGGGATGGTTGCACGGCTGGATCGCGGGTGACCGTTCGAACTTCGAGCACGGGGCGCGCCGTCTGCAGGAATCGGAAGACGCCCGGGAAACGCTGCTCTGGTCGAGCGACGTGGTGCCGGTCCATGCGATACCAGCCGGCCTGGTTGCCGCGGCGTCGCTGGTCAACGCCCCACCTGAGCTGATGGGGGTTATCGAGCACCTTCTCGATGGTGTCGTGCTGGTGAGCGATCGCGACCAGGCAAGCGAGATGGTCCGTGATCATCCGGAGCTCCGCGCCGTCACGCCGTCGGGAGAGCTGATCACGGCCGTGTCGTACCGGGGCGGACGGGCGGCTGATCCGGTGCTTGCGGTGCAGGCGCGCATTCGAGAAACCGAGGACGCGCTCGGTGTCGAACGCCGCTTTTCGCTGGCGGCGGTGGAAGATGTTGAGCGCCTGGTGGCCGATCGGTTCCGGATGCTGGGCGAGCGGCAGCAATTGGCCGACCTGATGAACGCCGCCCGCACCGAAGCCGGTCAGGCAGCGGGGGCCCTTGCTGCCGTCAGCGAGGCTGTCCGGCGCGAGGACGAACGCGGATCGCAGCTGAAGCAGCAGCTCGAGCGGATGACGCTATTGCTCGATCAGGCCGAGTCGCTTCGCGCCGAAACCACGGCACGGCAGAGCTCGCTAACCGAGCAGGAGCAGGCCGTCCTGCAGGAGATCGACACGGTTGAGCGGAACATCTCCGAGCAGTCCGCCAGCGTCACCGACAGCGTCGCTCGCCGTCAGCAGGCTGAGCTGCGGGCGGCGCTCGCCCGCCAACGGTCGGAAGACTTGACCCGTCAGCTCGAACAAGCGCAAGCCCTACTGCGTTCGCACGGCGACGAGCTGATGCAGCGCCGCGCCGCCGAGGAAGAGCTCGCGGTTCAGCCCGCACTCATCAACGAGGAGCGGCATCAATGGCTCGAGCGGGCGTCTGTTCTTCAGACCGAGCTCGACGCGCTCGAAGCGCTACCGCTTCCCGACGACGAGGGCATCGCGCTGCTCGAGGCGCAAGTGCGCGATGACGAGCAGCGGAATGTCAGCCTCCAGGTGCAACTGGCGCATGCCGACGATGCCCAGGCGTCGGCCCGTGCGGAAAGCGAAGCCGCGCAGGTCGAGGTCGATCGTTGTGCCGGCGTACTGCGCCAGGAAGGACAGGCGATCGATGAGGAATCCGACCAGCCCGAGGAGGTCGACTGGCAAAAAACCGAGCGCGAAGTGTCGCGCCTGCAACGCCGGCTAGAAGCGATGGGTGCCGTGAACCTGCTGGCGCCCGATGAGTACACGCAAGCCAGCGAGCGCTGCGAGAGCCTCAGCACCCAGCTGACCGATTTGGAGCAGGCCTCGCAGCAGCTGACCGAGCTTCGCCAGCGCCTCGAGGACGAAATCGACGGGCGCTTTCGAACCGTCTTCCAGGCGGTCGCCGCCAACTTCCAGGAGTTCTTCTCCGAGCTGTTTCCCGGGGGTCGCGCCACCCTGCGCCTGGAAAACCCGGCAGAAGGCGAGGGCAACCCGCTGGACGACGGCGTCGAAATCCTGGCCCAGGCGCCCGGCAAGCGGCTTCAGCCGCTGACCTTGCTTTCCGGCGGCGAGCGGGCGCTGACCGCGCTGGCCTTCCTGTTCGCGCTGCAAGCGGTCAATCCCAGCCCCTTCTATGTCCTCGACGAGGTCGATGCTGCGCTCGACGATGCCAACGTCGTGCGCTTCAATCGGGTTCTCTCGCGGCTCGCCGAGCAGCAGCAGTTCCTGGTCGTGACCCACAACCACTCGACGATGGCACGCGCCGAGGCGCTCTACGGCGTGACCCTCGGCGAGCACGGCATCTCGCGCATCGTCTCCGTCCGGCTCCAGCAGGACACGCTGGTGCCGGTTGCCGAGCGTTCCGCCTAGCATCGAGTCCATGCCGGCGGAGCCGGAGAAGGCTACCCGACAAGGGTTCTGGAAGCGATTCGCCAATACGCTCGACGCTGGGCGCCAGGCCTACGTCGCCGATATGAAGGAGGTGTTCGGCCGTCCGGCCCTCGACGCCGGATTCTGGGACGATCTCGAAGCCACCCTGCTCGCAGCCGACGCTGGGATGCCCGTGACCGAGCGCGTGGTCGAGGAGCTTCGGCGTCAGGCAGCGGGCGCACACCTGCGATCACCGGCGCAGGCGCTTGCCTTTCTCAAGGAGGACCTGCTGAGCGAGATGCAGCCTCGTTCCCGGGATCTCAATCTCACCGCGACGCCGGCCGTGCTGCTCGTGGTCGGCGTCAACGGCTCCGGGAAGACGACGACGATCGGCAAGCTGGCGCACCTGTTGCGCGACGAGGGGAGGAGACCGCTCCTTGCCGCTGCCGACACCTTTCGCGCCGCAGCCATCGACCAGCTCAAGCTCTGGGCAGAACGTGCCCAGGTCGAGGTCGTGGCCCATCAGCCCGGTGCCGACCCGGGCGCGGTGGCCTTCGACGCGGTCCAGGCGGCGAGAGCTCGCGGGGCGGACACCGTGCTGATCGACACGGCCGGCCGGCTGCACACGAGAAGCGACCTGATGGAGGAGTTACGCAAGATTCAGCGGGTGCTTCGGCGCCTCGATCCGAGTGCGCCGCACGAAGTCCTTGCCGTGCTCGACGCCCACGTGGGACAGAACTCCGCGCAGCAGGTGAAAGTCTTTGCCGAGGCGGTCGGACTCACCGGCCTGGCGGTGACGAAGATGGATGGCAGCGCGCGTGCCGGCGTGGTGCTTAGTATCGAGGCGGAGCTTGGCGTTCCGGTCAAGCTGGTTGGGATCGGCGAAGGACTCGACGACCTGAATCGATTCGACCCGGGACAATACCTCGATGCGCTGTTACGAACAGAGGAGGCCGCATGAACTCAGAGCAGGACTCGAAGGCGTACGTCAAGCTGGTCACCGCGAACGGGCTCGTCGAGGCGGACACCTGGAAAGCGGTCCTTGAGACTTCCGGCATCTCGGTCTATCTCCGTCATGAAGCCATGGCGACGGTGATTCCTGAAGTCGTCGGCGAGCTGGCGGCGGTCGACCTCTGGGTGCCTCGAGAGCAAGCTACTCGGGCGATGGAGATTCTTCAAGATGAGCGCGTCGAGCCTCCCGAGGACGAGCAGGTCTGACCGGCATTCTTCTCGTCATCCTGGTGGCGATCGTCGCCGCCGTGGCCCTCATTGCCGCGGTCACCGGCATCCTCTGGTTGATCCAGTTCGTCCTCGGCAACGAGGAGCGTCGGGAGGGCGGGCGCAGCTAGCTATACTGTCAAGGATTAATGCTTGACAGTGCCCGCCGCCGCCAACGCCAGCTTCGCCTCCTCGACCTCTATGGAACGCTCCTGACCGAGCACCAGCGCCGAATTTTGCACCTCGCCTGGGAGCTCGACTGGTCGTATGGCGAGATCGCCCAGCGGGAATGCGTCTCCCGCACGGCGGTGTATGACCTGGTCCGCCGGACGACGACCAACCTCGACGACTACGAGCGCAAGCTCGGCCTGGAGCGGGCACAACGTGTTTGATTCGCTGAGCGACCGGCTGGACAAAGCCTTAAAGAAGCTGACCGGGCGCGGCAAGCTGAGCGAGGAAGACGTCGACGTCGGCTTGCGTGAAGTCCGGCTGGCCCTGCTCGAAGCCGACGTCAATTACAAGGTCGTCAAGGATTTCATCGCCGCGATCCGCGCCCGCGCCGTCGGTGCCGAGGTGATGGAGAGCCTCAATCCAGGCCAGCAGCTGGTGAAGATCGTGGATGCGGAACTCACCCGGCTGCTCGGCGAGCATGTCCCCATGAGTTACGCGTCGTCACCGCCCACGGTCATCGTGCTTGCCGGGTTGCAAGGGTCGGGCAAGACCACCACCGCCGGCAAGCTCGCCCTCTTTACCCGTCGCGAGGGCCATCGGCCCTTGCTGGTCTCGACCGACGTTCGACGGCCCGCCGCGATGGAACAGCTGGAAACGCTCGCCAAAAGCATCAACGCGCCGTCATACGCCCCTCGCGGCAAGGATCCGGTCACGATCGCGCGAGAGTCGGTCGCTGAGGCTCGCCGAGTGAATGCCGACGTGATCCTGATCGACACGGCGGGCCGCCTCCAGGTCGATCAGGATCTGCTGGCAGAGCTGAAGCAGATCACGCAGGCCATTCCCTCGCAGCAGCGCTTGCTCATCCTGGACGCGATGACCGGGCAGCAGGCGGTCAATGTCACCTCAGCGTTTCAGCAGACGGTCGCGTTGACCGGCGCCATCCTCAGCAAGCTCGACGGCGACGCCCGCGGGGGCGCCGCGCTCTCGCTCCGGGCGGTGACGCAGTGCCCGATTCAGTTCATCGGTGTTGGCGAGAAGCTGACCGACCTCGAGATCTTCTATCCCGACCGCATGGCCTCGCGCATCCTGGGCATGGGGGACGTCTTGACGCTGATCGAAAAAGCGCAGGAGCACGTCGATGAGTCGACGGCGCGGGATATGGAAAAGAAGTTGCGCGCGGGCCACCTGAGCCTGGCCGACTTCATGGAGCAACTGAAGCAGGTCAAGAAGATGGGGCCGCTGGAGAACATCATCGGCATGCTGCCCGGTGCGGGAAAGATCAAGAATCTTGCCGGTGCCATGCCGAGCGACGACCAGCTCAAGGAAATGGAGGCGATCATTCTCTCGATGACGCCGGCCGAACGGGAACGCCCGGAGACCATCGATGGCAGCCGCCGCCGGCGGATTGCCAGGGGATCGGGCACTGATCTGGCTGCCGTCAATCGTTTGCTGAAGGGCTTCCAGCAGATGCAGCAATTGATGCGACAGATGGGGAAGGGGAGAGGCATCAAAGGATTGCCGATCGACCCGGCGCAGCTCTTACGATAGCGGCCCCGGTGTGGAAAGGCCGCGTGCCAAATAAAGGAGGTTTCAGGTGTCGGTAAAAATTCGACTACGACGGATTGGGGCGAAAAAACACCCGTTTTACCGCCTGGTGGTGGCGGACACCCGCTCACCGAGAGACGGCAAATTCATCGAGATCCTGGGGACCTACGATCCCATGACCGAACCGGTCAAGCTCAATATCGACCAGGAGAAGGTGAAGGCCTGGTTGCAAAAGGGAGCGCGGCCGTCAGACACGGCTCGTGCCTTCCTCATCGGCCAGGGCTTGCTGCCCAAGGAGTCGGCAAAAAAGCGGCCGACCAAGCCGCCCAAGAGCAAGCAGGCCGCCGCCGAGGGTGCTCCGCAGCCCGCCACTGCCGCGACCGCGGAGGGCTAGGCCGTGCACGATTACACGGACCTGGTCAGCTACATCATCAAGGCGATGGTCTCCAAGCCCGATGAGGTCAAGGTGGCCATGGTGGAAGGGGAGCGCACCAATCGCGTCGAAGTCACCCTCGCCAACGACGACGTCGGCAAGGTCATCGGACGCGGCGGTCGCAACATCGACGCGATTCGAGCCGTCGTTCGCGCCGCGGCGCTAAAAAATCACGATCGGGTGATGGTCGAGATCGTGTGAGCGTCGCTCGGCCCAAGCTGCGCGTCGGTCGCATTTCGAAGGCACACGGCGTCAAGGGTGCGCTTCGGGTCGAGCTTCTCACCGATTTTCCTGAGCGGTTTGCCCCGGGCAGCGAGCTCGAGGTTGGAGGTCGCTCGATGGTGGTTGCCGGATCCGAGGAGCGCGACGGCGGCCTGATCGTGCGCTTTCAGGGCGTCGACGACCGGAACGCCGCCGAGCAACTGGTCGGTGCCTACTGCACGCTGCCGCTTGCCGCGGCCAAGCCACTGCCGGCCGACCGCTTCTATCAGTTTCAGCTGGTTGGCCTGCCGGTTTTCGATCGTCGACGCCAGCGTGAGTTAGGGCGCGTCGCCGAGGTGCTGAGCTATGCCGCGAATGACGTGCTGCGGGTGGTCGACGGAAACACAGAAGTCTTGATCCCGATGCTGAAGAGCGTGGTCCGTTCGATCGATTCCGCCGAAGGGCGGATCATCGTCGAGCTTCCTGAGGAGACGGAGGCGTGATCTTCGAGGTCCTCACCTTGTTCCCGACCCTCTTTCCAGGGCCGCTGACCTCCGGCGTCACCGGGCGCGGCATGGCCGCGGGACGGATCAGCCTTCGCATCCACAACCTCCGCGACTACACCCACGATCGCCACCGCCAGGTGGACGACGTTCCCTATGGCGGCGGCGCCGGCATGGTGCTCAAGCCGGAGCCGATCTTCGAGGCGGTTCGCGCCCGGGAAGGCAAAGGGCCGGTCATCCTCCTCAGTCCGCAGGGCGAGCGCCTGACCCAAGCGGTGGTGCGACAGCTCGGAAGCCACGACGACCTGTACTTGATCTGCGGCCGCTACGAGGGTGTCGACGAGCGCGTCGCGGCGCACCTGGTCGACCGGGAGGTCTCGATCGGCGATTACATCCTGACCGGCGGCGAGCTGGCCGCGATGGTGGTGGTCGATGCGGTGAGCCGGCTGGTCACCGGCGTCCTTGGCTCCGAGGAATCACCCCTCGACGAGTCGTTCGCCGAAGGCCTGCTCGAGTACCCGCATTACACCCGCCCTCCGGTGTTCGAGGGACACGCGGTGCCGGACGTCTTACTCTCAGGCCACCACGCCGAAATCGAGCGCTGGCGCCGCGAGCAGGCTGCCGAGCGCACCCGGCGCCGCCGGCCCGATCTGCTGGCCGGCAATCACCCCACCTGACGGCGACTGATCGGCGAACGGGTGATATCCTTGTACGCCGTGCCAAACGTCATCGACCTGCTGCAGGCCGAGGCCCGAAAGGAAAAGGTCCCCGCCTTAACGGCCGGCGACACCGTCAAGGTCCACGCGCGCGTCGTCGAAGGCAATCGCGAACGGGTCCAGATCTTCGAGGGAACCGTGATCGGCCTTCGTGGAAGCGGCAGCAAAGAAACCTTCACCGTGCGTCGCATCGCCCACGGAGTGGGCGTCGAACGGAGTTTTCTGCTGCACTCGCCCCGGATCGACCGGATCGATGTCGTCCGCCATGGGAAGGTTCGACGGGCCAAGCTGTATTACCTGCGAGGAAAAGTTGGGAAGAGCGCCCGCATCCGCGAAAAGCGCCAGGCCGTCACCAGCGGCGGCGGCGCCGAGCGACCCACCGGCAGCGAAGAAACGCCCGAAGCCGCGGAAAGCTGACCGCGACCTCTGGGTCTTCGAGCGCCAGGCCTTCGGCCTCGGCTATGCCTGCGTCGCGGGGGTTGACGAAGCGGGGAGGGGACCGTGGGCCGGACCGGTGGTCGCCGGGGCCGCCATTATGCGGCCGTACTTCCATTGCGAGGGCATCGACGACTCCAAGCTCCTGACGGCGGAAGAGCGCGACCGCTACTACGACTGCATCCTCGAAGGCGCCGAGGCCTGGGGCGTCGGGATCGTCCAGGTCGACGAGATCGACCGCGTCGGGGTCACCCGGGCCAACCGCTGGGCAATGGGCATCGCGTTGCAGCAACTCGGCCGCCCGATCGATTACCTGCTGATCGATGGCTTCCTGCTGCCGGAGTCACTCACCCCGCAGCTTCCGATCGTCAAGGGCGACCGTCGCTCGATCTCGATCATGTGCGGCGGAATCCTGGCGAAGGTCACGCGCGACCGGCTGATGGTCCGGCTCGCGGAAAAGTTTCCCGGCTACGGCTTCGAGGTGCACAAGGGTTATCCGACGCCCGAGCACCTCTCGGCGATGGACCGGCACGGGCTGAGCCCGCTCCACCGGCGGTCGTTCATCTCGATTCGGACCCGCGCGGAACTCGAGGCTGCCGCCTACGCCAGTCAATCCGCTCGGCCTTAGCGGCGAGGCACTGGCAGCGGACCACCTCCGTGGTCTGGGCTACGAAATCATTGCCGCCGACGTCCGGACGCCGTTGGGGCAGCTCGACCTGGTGGCGCGCGACGGACAGACGCTCGTCTTCGTCGAGGTCAAGACGCGCGCCGGGCATGGCTTCGGCCTCCCCCAGGAGTCGGTCGACGCCCGGAAGATCCGGAAGCTTCGCCAGCTCGCGCTGTACTACTTAAAACTGCGGCCCCACCGCGGCCCGGTGCGCTTTGACGTCATCGGCCTCACCATGCGCGAGGGCCGCCTGTCGCGCGTCGACCACATCCGAAACGCGATCGACTAGGTTCCGAGATCAGCGGTTGGCCTCGTCCCAGGCCTTGAGGAACTGGTAGACCACGCGTCCGGTCGCGCCCCAGATCACGTCCTCCCCAACCGAGTAATAGTGGATGCGGTAACGCTGATCGTCCAAGATGCGGGTCTCGGTGCTGTGAACGTCGCCGTCTTGCAACCTCGATAGCGCCACCAGAAATACGCTGCGAACCTCGTCCGGCGCGAGGATCAGGTTTTCGACGCCGCCTTCGACCACCCCGACGACCGGCGTGATCACGAACCCGCTGACCGAGGTGAAGACGTCGTCGAGCTCACCCAGCACGGTGACCCGAGACGGTTCCAGACCGATCTCCTCGTAGCTCTCGCGAAGTGCCGTCTCCACGATTTGCTGATCCGACTCCTCCTGCTGGCCTCCGGGAAACGAGATCTGGCCTTTGTGGGTTAGCACGGTGTCGGTCCGCCGCGTGAAGAGCAACTCCGGCCCGGCGGCGCCGATGAAGATCGGCACGAGCACGCCGGCGCGGGCGAGCGGCGGCTCGACCTCGATGTCGCGTCGCAGTCGTTCATGCAGAAGTCGCTGAAGCCGATCAAGACGATCCGCGGTGTGGGCGTCCCGGTGCAACGCCGGCCGCGCCCTTAGGTCCATGCCTCGAACGAGACCGGGACCTGGTGGCCGCAGTGGGTGCACACCCAAACCTGGCCACGCCGGGTGACGGTTCTGCCGTCGTCGAGCCGCACCGACTGATCCGGTCCGCTGATCCGTTCCCAGCGCGGCATGTGCTTGCACTGGTCGCAGACGGTCGGCGGGGGGTTCGCCTTCACGCCTCGATTATCTCCGGCGATCCAGACGCTCCAGCGCTCGGAGCACGCGCGCCGGGTTGCCGCCTGCAATCACGCCGGCGGGAATGTCGCTGAGGACGACCGCCTGGATCCCGATTACGGAGTCACGGCCGATCCTCACGCCGGGCAGCACGGAGACCTGGCCGCCGATCCAGACGTTGTCCTCGATCAGGACGGGTTGTGGCGCGGGCGGTTGCCGCCGATCGACTGGCGATTCGGAGTAGTCGAGGTGGTCGCGGACTTCACAGGATCCGAGCACGCAATCGGCGCCCACGTCGATCCGATCGGCGGCGATCAGGGTGCAGCCGTTGAGCCTGGCATTGGCGCCGATGCGGATCGTGGCTTCGGGCCGGGTCGTGATCAGCCGGTTCACCTCGGCGTGGGACCACGCATTAACTCCCGTTTCCAGGACGACACGACCCGGGCCGCTGAGCCGCAGCCGACCGTTGCCGAGCAGCCCTGGGCCTATCGCGTGGCGCGACTGCAGCCTGTAGGGCATCGTTGTGATCCAACCCAGCGCGCGAGCCGCGCGGCGTTTCCAGTTCACGGTTTTGTCGACCTCGCAAGCGTAATCGGATATTTACGCGGCGGCGAGCTGATCCGGCGCTCGCGCCGGATGCAGAAAGTCGTAGCTAGGGGCCACGCTGCGCAGCTCCCCATCGGTAGCGCGGACCAGCTGCCACCCACCCTCATGCACCATCCAGTGGTGGCGAAGGCAGAGCAGAACCAGGTTCGAGAGGTCGGTCGCTCCACCGGCGACCCAATGCACAAGGTGATGGGCCGCCGTCCATGACGCCGGGCGCTCGCATCCTGGCCACTGGCAGTGCTCGTCCCGAGCATTGAGAGCACGCCGCATGGCACCGGAGACGACCCGCCGGGCGCGGCCCGCTTCCAAGACGACTTTCGCCGGTCCGAACACGACTCGCGCGATCGACGAGTCGCAGGCAATGCGCTGTACGGTCTGGCTCGACACGGGTTGCGAGAATTCGAGGTCGGCGGCGGGCGACCCGCTCAATCCCCGGAGCGTCTCGAGCGTGGTCGTCACCTGCAGATGAGGCCGCTGACTGGCCCGATGCGGTAAGCGGCCGCCATCTAAGGCCAGCGTGGCCATCTCCACCAGGGCGTCCGCCTGACGGCGGTCGAGACAGCGGTCGTCGCCTTGCCCACTGCGCTGGGCCAAGGGCTCGAGGGCGGTTCGCAAGGTGGCGGCGCCGATGGAATCGAGTTGACCGCTGATCAGCGAGCAGCCGTTTTCAAGTGGCATGATCTTCAGCCACCGCTCCTCAGCGGCTATGCGCTGTTCTTCGGCGACCGCCGCGGCGTTGAGCGCATGCCGCACGCGCACGCAGTAGTGCCAGAAGCGGCCAGGCGTCGAGCACTTTGCCTTCTCCAGCAGCTCATCCTCGGGAAAATCGATCTCGGCTGGGATTCGCTCAACCGAGCGCAGCGTGCTTGCCATGACGGACAGATGCGCAAAGCCGATCTCCCCTGCCGTAACGGCGTCGGCGCTTTTCGTTAGCGCGCCAAGGTGCTTGCCAACGTTGAGGCGGTCAGCAGCGACCCCGTACTGCATCTTGCATTCCTGCCGGAGCCAATGGACCGGATCATCGCCTGGGTCACCTTCATTGAAAGCCCTCGATTCGACCAAGGCCGCCGCATCGATGGAGAACCTCAGCTCGACGTAATCAGCCACCTGCCGCTCGAGGACGAGCCTCTGCGCGTAGTCCTCAGGCTCGAGATCTTGGAAAAGCTCCCCCAGGAATGCGGCCGTCTTTCGCGCGATGCTCGCGTCGCCCGCCTGCCGATTCCCCCCTTCCCCCATCATCAACGCTTAGCATTATATCGAACATATGTTCGGCTGTCAAGCGTTGGCGACGTCCCCCCGAGCGATTGGCCCGGATAACTTGTCGATACAGATACACAGTTTAGTGTAAGATGCGCTGGTGCTGGCCAGGGCGCTCTCTGGGAGCCTCTTCGGCCTGGAAGGGGTTCGGGTCGAGGTAGAGGCCGACATCGCCGACGGGCTCCCCGGCTTTCACATCGTCGGGCTGGGCGATCGCTCGCTCCAGGAGGCGCGCGAACGCGTAAAGATCGCGATCAACAACAGCGGCTTTCAGTTCCCCGGCCGACGCGTCACCGTCAACCTGGCGCCGGCGCAACTGCCGAAAGAGGGGACCGGATTCGACCTCGCGATGGCGGCTGCGATCGTCAACGCCGCCGACGAGCGAAGCCTTCCGGCGGATACCGCCTGGCTGGGTGAGCTGGCGCTCGACGGATCGATCCGCCCGATCCGCGGGACGCTGGCCATCACCGCGCATCTGGACAAGCTTGGCGTGCGGCGCTTTTTCGTTCCGGCTGGCAACGTGGCCGAAGCCAGGATCGCGACCGGGGCCGAGGTGGTTGGCATCGATCACCTTCGCGACCTGAAAGCGCACTGGGAAGATGGCGCCCCCCTGGCCGGTTCGACTCCGACCACGTCCGCCCCGCCGACCGATCCCGCCCTTCCGGTTGACCTGGCGGAGATCCGCGGCCAGGCGCATGCGAAACGCGCGCTCGAGATCGCCGCCGCTGGAGCGCATCATCTTTTATTGGTCGGCCCGCCTGGTGCCGGCAAAACCCTGCTCGCTCGAGCCTTGACTGGGATCCTGCCGCCGCTGACGGCCTCAGAGGCGGTTGAAGTCACCTCGATCGCGTCCTGCGTCGGCAGCCTCCCAGCAGGGACTGGCCTGCTGGAGCTGCCGCCATTCCGCGCTCCGCACCACACCATCTCGGCAGCCGCGCTGATTGGTGGCGGCGGTGCGGCGCCGCGCGCCGGCGAGGTCACCAGAGCCCATCGAGGTGTCCTATTTTTGGACGAGATCACCGAGTTCCATCGGGACGCCCTCGAATCATTGCGGCAGCCGCTGGAAGAAGGCCGCGTCGCGGTCGCGCGGTCTCGCGGACATGCCGTGCTTCCGGCACGGGTCATGCTGGTCGCCGCCTCGAATCCGTGCCCCTGTGGTTTCGCCGGGGATGCAGGGCGCATCTGCGAATGCAGCCCGCCGGAGCGCCAGCGGTATCGCGCCCGGCTGTCGGGACCGATCCGCGATCGAATCGATCTGCAGGTGACGGTCCCGCGCCAGCCTGCCGGCGAGCTCTTACGCCCTGATGGCTCGCCGGAGAGCAGTCCAGCGGTCAAGGCTCGGGTGATGGCCGCGCGCGCTCGGCAGCTCGAACGTCGTCCTGATGGACCGCTCAACGGAGGGCTGTCGGGGGCGCAGCTGCGCCGCGACGTCCAGCTCGATACCGCCAGTCAGGCGTTGCTCGAGCAAGCGGGCGAACGGTTGCATTTGAGCGGGCGGGCCCTGCATCGGGTGCTGCGGGTGGCGCGCACCATCGCGGACCTGGACGCCAGCCCTACGGTAAACCAGGCCCACGTCGCGGAAGCGCTGCAATACCGCGAGAGCGGGTGAGCGCTCAGCAGCAAACGACCAACCTGGCAGCGGCAAACGCGTCGGCAGTCACCTGGGTCACCGACCCTGCGTATCCGCCGCTGCTCCGCCAGATTCACGACCCGCCACCGAGACTCTTCGTTGCCGGTCGCATCCCGGTCGGACCGATGATTGCGGTAATCGGGTCGCGCCGGGCGACGCCGTACGGTCAACGGGTCGCGCACCGCCTCGGCCGCGATCTCTCTGAGGCCGGGGTGATCGTGGTCAGCGGGTTGGCGCGCGGCATCGACGCGGCGGCCCATCGCGGCGCGCTCGATGGGCCGACGCCGACGATCGCGGTGATGGCAACCGGACTCGATCGGATCTATCCGCCGGAACACAAGGAGCTCGCGCAATCGATCGCGCGCAATGGCGCGCTGCTCACCGAGGCGGAGCCAGGAACGTTACCGTTGCCCGGATATTTCCCGGTGCGCAATCGCATCATCAGCGGCCTGAGCCTGGGCGTCGTGGTGGTGGAAGCGGCCGAGCGCAGCGGTGCCTTGATCACGGCCCGCATGGCGCTCGAGCAAGGGCGCGAGGTCTTCTGTGTGCCGGGCAGTATCGACAATCCTGTCGCCGTCGGCTCTCATCGATTGCTCAAGGACGGCGCCAAGCTGATCGAAACCGTCGAGGATGTGCTGGAAGAATTTCCACAGCTCGCGCGCGCACCTGCGCGCGCGCAGGCGCATACGCACGCGCGTACGCGTGCGCGCACGCGCGCGGATTCAGAACCGCAAGATCCGGAAGTGTTTGTCGTTTGGGAGTTGCTGGATTGGGTAGAACCGCGGCATCATGATGATCTGGCCGCCGCGCTCGGGCTGGACATCAAAGAACTGAATCGGCGCTTGACGTTACTGGAAATGAGCGGCTATATAATCGGCGACTCCGCTGGCGTCATCCGTCGACCCAAAGATTGAAATGGCAAACCCACTGATCATCGTCGAATCCCCCGCTAAGGCAAAGACGCTCGGCCGCTTTCTCGGCGGCAAGTACGAGATCCGTGCCTCGATGGGTCATGTTCGCGATCTACCGAAGAGCACGCTGGGCATCGACGTCGAGCACGCGTTCAAACCCGAGTACGTCACGATCCCCGGCAAAGAGTCGACCATCAAGGAACTGAAAGCTGCCGCCAAGGGCGCCTCCGAGATCTTATTGGCTTCCGATCCGGACCGCGAAGGCGAGGCAATCGCCTGGCACCTCGCGCATGTGCTGCATCTCAAGGATCCGCGGCGCATCGAGTTGCACGAGATCACCCCCGGAGCGGTGGAAAAAGCGCTCGCCGCCTTGCGCCCCATGAATCTCGACCTGGTCGACGCGCAGCAAGCCCGCCGCGTGATCGATCGGCTCGTCGGTTACAAGCTCAGTCCGCTGCTGTGGAAAAAGATCCGCAAGGGGCTCAGCGCGGGCCGGGTGCAGTCGGTTGCGGTGCGCCTGGTATGCGAGCGCGAGGAAGAGATCGAGAAGTTCGTGCCGGTCGAGTCCTGGACACTCGACGCGATGCTCAGCAAGCGCGATCTTGCCGACCGCGTCTTTTCTGCGCGGCTCATCCAGCAGGGCGAGGAGAAGCTCGAGCTCAAGGAAGAAGCGCAGGTGCAGAGGATCGTCGCCGCGCTCGAGGGCGCAACCTACACCGTGCTCGGGATCGAGACCAAGGACTCGACGCGCAACGCGCCGCCACCCTACAAGACCAGCACCCTGCAGCAGGACGCCTCCTCACGTTTGCGCCTCAAGCCAAACCGCACTATGAGCCTGGCGCAGCAGCTGTACGAAGGCATCGAGCTCGGCAGCGAGGGGCCGGTCGGCCTCATCACCTACATGCGAACCGACTCCTTCAGGATTTCGGACGAGGCGTCGACCGCGGCTCGCCGCTTCATCACCGAGCACTACGGGCCCACCTACGCGCGCCGCGACAAGGTCGAGTTCAAATCGAAAGGCCCGGTGCAGGATGCGCACGAGGCGATCCGGCCGACCGATGTGACCCGCACCCCCGATGCGGTTCGCCAGTATCTGACCGCCGATCAGCTGAGGCTCTATCGCCTGGTCTGGCAGCGCTTCACGGCCAGCCAGATGTCCGCCGCGCGCTTCGCGCAAACCCGCGTCGACATCGGAGCCGGCGACTACCAGTTCCGAGCGAACGGCTCGGTGCTCGTGTTCGACGGCTTCTATCGGGTGTGGGAACGCGACAGCGACAATGACGAGGAGAAGGATCTGCCTGCGCTCACCGTCGGAGAGGTCCTGAACCTCCAGGAGCTCAAGCCGGAGCAACACTTCACGCAGCCTCCGCCGCGCTACAGCGAGGCCTCATTGATCAAGGCCCTCGAGGAGCTCGGCGTCGGGCGGCCGAGCACCTTCGCCCCAACGGTCGACGTCATCCAGACGCGCCACTACGTCAAGCAGGAGGAGCGCCGGCTCTATCCCACCGAGCTCGGCAAAACGGTCAACGCCTGGCTGATCGATCAGTTCCCGGAAATCGTCGACGTCAAGTTCACCGCCGGCATGGAGGAAGAACTTGACGACGTCGAAGAAGGGCGGCGCAAATGGGTGCCGATCGTTCGTGAGTTCTATAAGCCCTTCGCCCAAACGCTGGTCAAGGCCGAGAAGGGACCGCGCGTCAAGGTCCCCATGAAGGAGACGGGCGAAGACTGCCCGAAATGCAAAGAGGAAGGGCGAACCGGTCGCCTCGTCTATCGAATGAGCCGGCTTGGCGAGTTCATCGGCTGCTCGCTCTACCCGGAGTGCGACTACATCAAGGGCCGTGAGGGCCAGGAGAAGGCGGCCCCGCCTGAGCCAACCGGCGAGATGTGCCCCAAGTGCGGCAAGCCGCTGGTCAAGCGGACAGGCAAGCGGGGTCCGTTCGTCGCCTGCTCTGGCTATCCGAAGTGCCGCTTCGTCAAGCGAGAGATCAACCCCGAAGATGTCGTTCCCGATCGCGTCTGCCCTAAGTGCGGCAAGCAACTGCTCAACCGTAAAGGCCGCTTCGGGAGTTTCGTCGGATGCTCGGGCTATCCCGATTGCCGGTATCTGGAGGCGGGAGCCCGGACGATCAAGCCACCCGAGCCGCACGAGCTGCTGATGGACGATCCCTGCCCGCGCTGTGGCAAGCCTCAGGTACTGCGCCAGGGCCGCTACGGCGAGTTCAAGAGCTGCAGCGACTACCCGAATTGCAAGCCGGAACGAGCCGCCAAGACAACCTCGGCGCGGCGGCCAAGGGCGAAAAAGCCGACCGTGCCGGCCGCCTGAGGAAACTCCGGGCTATACTTGGCCACGCGTAATTAAGCACGCGTTCTGACGGTGCTCGGGTTGCCTCGCACGAGGTCCGGTCGCCGGGTGAGGAGCGCGGAAGGTAAACACAGGAGGTCCATCGTCGTATGCCACTCGTGACGCTCAAGCAACTGCTGGAGGCCGGGGTCCATTTCGGCCACCAGACCAGCCGCTGGAATCCCAAGATGAAGCGGTACATCTTCACCGCTCGCAATGGGATCCACATCATCGATCTGCAGCAAACGGTCAAGCTGCTGGATGACGCCTCGAACTGGGTGAAGGATGTGGTCGGAAGCGGCCGCATGGTGCTCTTCATCGGCACCAAGAAGCAGGCCCAGGAATCGATCGAGCTGGAGGCGCGGCGCTCCGGCATGCCCTTCGTCAACCACCGGTGGATGGGGGGGATGCTCACCAACTTTTCCGTGATGCGGCGCCAGATCGAGCGGCTCAACAGCCTGCGTGCCATCCGCAACAACGGCGGCTTCACCGGCAGCAAGAAAACGATCACCGGACTGGAGGAGGAATACCAGCGGCTCGAGCGCTTCTTCGGCGGCATGTCCGAGATGAAGCGACTGCCCGGTGCCGTCTATGTCGTCGATCCCCGCAAAGAGCACATCGCGGTCACCGAGGCCCGCAAGCTGAATATCCCGATCGTGGCGATCACCGACTCCAACTGCGATCCGGATGAGATCGACCATGTCATCCCCGGCAACGACGACGCGATCCGGGCGGTCAAGCTGATCACCTCCAAGATCGCCGATGCGGCGCTGGAGGCGCGCCAGCTGATCAGTCCGGAGGAGCTCGCCGCCGCGCCCGAGGTGCCGGCCATGCCCGAGTACACCTACGAAGAAGAGGAAGAGGACGAAGACGAGAAAGGGTTTGCCGGAATGCCCACCGTCAACGAGGCCGAGTTCTACGAGGACGAAGCCCTGGACGACGAGAAATAGCCATGGCCATTTCAGCCGAGCAAGTCAAAGCGTTGCGTGACGCCACCGGCGCCGGGATGATGGACTCGAAGCGTGCCCTCGAAGCCACCAATGGCGATCTCGAGAAAGCGAAAGACTGGCTGCGCCAGAAGGGGATGGCGAAGGCCGGGGCGAAGTCGGCGCGCACCGCGCGGGAAGGTATCATCGCCACCTACATCCACCACAACCATCAGCTGGGCGTGCTCCTGGAGCTCAACAGCGAGAGCGACTTCGTCGCGCGAAATGACGAGTTCCGCCACCTCGCTCACGAGGTGGCGGTCCACATCGCCGCTGCCGAACCGCACTACGTCCGGCGGGACGAAGTGCCGGAAGAGGTGCTGAACCGCGAGAAGGCGATCTACGAGGGCCAGGCGGCCGATCAGAAGAAGCCGCCGCAGGTGGTCGAGAAGATCGTCCAGGGAAAGCTGAACGACTTCTACAAGCGCGAGGTCTTGATGGACCAGGCCTGGGCCAAGGATGACAAGCGGACCGTCGACCAGGTGGTCAAAGAGGCGATCGCCAAGCTGGGGGAGAACATAACCATTTCGCGGTTTGCGCGTTTCAAGGTCGGAGAAGCCAGCTAGTCCACTGCATGCTGTGATCAAGCCGTCGGCGCTGCCGCGCTACAAACGGGTGCTCCTCAAATTGGGCGGGGAGGGCCTCGCCGGCAAGGCGGGCTTCGGCATCGATCCGGACATCGTGCACGAGATCGCCGACGACGTCGTTCATGTCAAGAAAGAGTTCGATACCCAGTTCGCGATCGTGGTCGGCGGCGGCAACATCATCCGCGGCGACACCGCCAGCAAGCAGGGCATGGACCGCGTCACCGCCGATTACATGGGCATGCTGGCCACGGTGATCAACGCGCTGGCGCTCCAGGACGCGCTCGAGAACATGGGCCAGCCAACCCGCGTCCAAACGGCCATCGGCATGGCTCAGGTCGCCGAGCCGTATATCCGCCGGCGCGCCGTCCGGCACCTGGAGAAGGGCCGGGTCGTGATCCTGGCGGCCGGCAGTGGCAACCCGTACTTCAGCACCGATACGACTGCCGCCCTGCGAGCCGTCGAAATCGAGGCGGAGGTCGTGCTCAAGGCGACCAAGGTGGACGGGATTTACGACTCGGATCCGAAGAAGAACCCGAAGGCCAAGCGCTACGAGCGCCTCGACTACCTCGACCTGATCAATCGCGATCTGCGCGTCATGGACCACACCGCCGTCACGCTTTGCCGGGAGAACAACATCCCGATCATCGTCTTTGACCTCTCGGAAAGCGGCAACCTCGAGGGTGTGATCGCCGGCAAGCCGATCGGCACCGTGGTGGGGAAAGCCGCCGCATGATCGAGGCCAATGTGAAAGATGCCGAGGGCAAGATGCAGAAGAGCCTGGAGGCGCTGGGTCGCGAGATCCTGACCATCCGGACCGGTCGCGCCAGCCCGGCGCTGGTCGACAAGATCCCGGTCGAGTACTACGGCAATCCGACGCCGCTCAATCAACTGGCAACGATCACCGTGCCCGAGGCGCGGATGATCCTCATTCAGCCCTGGGATCGCTCCATCATCAGTGCGGTGGAGAAGGCGATTCAGAAATCGGAGCTCGGCCTCAATCCTGGCAACGACGGCCAGCTGATCCGGGTTCCAATTCCGCCCCTCAACGAAGAGCGCCGCCGCGAGTACGCGCGCCTGGTCAAGCGCTATGCGGAAGACGCGCACGTCGCGATCCGCAACATCCGGCGGGAGCAGATCGATCGCATCAAGGCGCTCGAAAAAGAGAAGAAAATTTCCGCCGACGAAGCCCGACGCGGCGGAGAGCAGCTGCAAAAAGCTGCCGATCGCTTCATTGCGCTCGTCGATCAGATGGCGGCGCGCAAAGAAGCCGAGATCATGGAGGTCTGAGCGCCAAGGAGTCCGGGTTGAGCCAGTTGCCGCCGCCACAGCACGTCGCGATCATCATGGATGGCAACAGCCGCTGGGCCCGCGAGCGGTTGCTGCCGCGCGTGATGGGACATAAGGCGGGCATCGAGTCGATCCGTCGCGTGGCGGAGGCGGCGGACCAGCGTGGCGTTCGGGTTCTTACGCTCTACGCCTTTTCCACCGAGAACTGGTCCCGTCCGCGTGACGAAGTCGATGCGCTGATGAGCTTGTTTTCCGACACCATCCGGCGTGAGGTGGAGGAGCTGGCCCGGCGCGGGATCGCATTGCGCTTCTCGGGGCGCGTCCACGAGCTTTCGCCCGCGCTTCAGGAGCAGATGCGGCAGGCCACGGAACGGACGAGCGTTAGCGCGCGGGCGGTGCTCAACATCGCCATCAACTACGGCGGCCGCATCGAAATCGTGGACGCCGTGCGCGAGCTGGCGCGCGAAGGCGCCGATCTCCGGAACCTCGATGAGGCGATGCTCGCGTCCCACCTCTATACCCGCGATCTGCCTGATCCCGACCTCGTCATCCGGACGGCCGGGGAGATGCGGCTGAGCAACTTCCTGCTCTGGCAGGCCGCCTACTCCGAGTTCTATTCGACGACGACCCTTTGGCCCGATTTCGGCGGCGCCGACTTTGATGAGGCGCTGGCCTCCTATCAGCGACGCGTCCGTCGCTTCGGGGCCCGCCCGGAGGAGGTTCCGCATCGAGGTCGCTGACGCCCAGGCGGACTCGGAGGCGCTCGCTTCCGCTCGGCGTTCCAACCTGCTGATCCGGATCCTCACCGCCGCGGTGCTGATCGCCGTCGTGCTCCTCGTGTTGCTCGCCGGTTCCGTCTGGGTTTACGCCGCGCTGGCTGTCGTTCTCGGAGCAGGCCTGATCGAGTACTGGCAGCTGACGCGCGCGCTGCAAACGCCGGCGCCACTCTGGCTGCTGTTTCCGCTCAGCTACGCGTTCCTGCTCCGCGACCATTTGCCGGCGTCAGCCAACCTGACACTGGTCTTAGCGGCGGCCAGCGTGGTCGGACTCGGCGCCATGGTCTTCCTGCGCGACTGGCAGGCGAGCCTGACTCGCTGGGCGCTCGCCATCGGCGGAAGCCTCTGGCTGGGCCTGCTGCTCAGTTTTTACGCCTCGCTCTACTTTCGCCATCAACCGGACCCGACGCGACAGGGATTCTGGTTGGTCATCATCGTTTTCGTGACGATCTGGATCGGCGACACCGCCGCCATGCTGGCCGGGATGCGATTCGGACGGCACCGGTTCTTCCCGCGCATCAGCCCCAAGAAGACGGCGGAGGGGGCGGTCGCCGAACTGCTGGTCAGCGCCGCGTTTTTCAGCGTGGCCGCGCTCTTTCTGCACATCGGTTTTCCGCACAATCTGCTCCTCGGCCTGCTGATTGGCGCCGCGGCCCAGGTCGGCGATCTGGTCGAGTCTCAGCTCAAACGAACCGCCGGCGTCAAGGACGCCAGCCAGTTGATCCCGGGTCACGGCGGCGTGCTCGATCGCATCGACTCGCTGCTTCCCGTGGGAGCGCTTGTGTACTATTACCTCGCGTTCTTGCACCTGGCGTGAGGCCGCCGGTGCAATGACCCCTTCAAAGCCGACGTTTCAGCTGATGCGGGTGTCTCCCGCGTGTACACCATGAAAGCCCATCGTCCATCGTTCCGGCGCCTGGCCCTGCTTGGCGCGACCGGGTCGATCGGACGCCAGGTCTGCGATCTGGTGGAGCGCCATCCCGAGCGCTTTGCGCTGCACGCGCTGGTGGGCGGTCATGACACGGCCGCGCTCGACGCCATCGCACGGCGGCACCCGACCGCGCATGCGCTGCTGGCGCAGCCAGGCGACGGGCAGGCGACGGCGCGCGCGATCGACGAGGCTGTGTGCGATCCCGATGTCGACCTGGTTGTGGTCGCGGTGGCCGGCAGCGCCGCACTGGGTCCGACACTGGCCGCGCTGGAGGCCGGCAAGGACGTCGCGCTGGCGACCAAGGAAGTGCTGGTCATGGCCGGCCCGCTGATCCGCGAGCGAATGCGTCAGCATGGCTCGCAGGTTTTTCCGATTGACAGCGAGCACAGTGCCATCTGGCAATGCCTGTGGGGCGAGAAATCGAACGCAGTCCGGCGCCTGATCCTGACCGGTTCTGGCGGCCCGTTTCTGCGCCGGCCGCTTGCCTCGCTCGAGGCAGTGACCATCACGGAGGCTCTTGCCCATCCGCGCTGGAAGATGGGACCGAAGATCACCGTCGACTCGGCCACCATGATGAACAAAGGGCTGGAGATCATCGAGGCCCATTTCCTCTTCGATCTGCCCTATGCCGCGATCGACGTCGTGGTGCATCCGGAGAGCGTGGTGCATTCGATGGTCGAGTTCGTGGACGGCAGTGTCAAAGCCCAGCTCGCTCAGCCGGACATGCATCTGCCGATTGCGATCGCGCTGGGGTTTCCGGACCGGATCCCTGACGTGAGCCCTCCGCCAGATCTGGCGACGCTCGGCCGTCTGACCTTCGAACCGCTCGACCCGGCGCGCTATCCCGCGGTCGAACTAGCCCGCCAGGTGGGTGACCGTGGTGGCACCGCGCCCGCGGTGCTCAATGCGGCCAACGAAGAGGCGGTCGGACTGTTCCTTCAGGGCCAGTGCCGATTCGTCGACATCGTGCCACTGGTCGAGCGGGTGCTCGAAGCCACGGCCATTTCCGACCAACTCGACCTGGAAAGTCTGCTGGCCGCGGATCGCCAGGCCCGCGCGCAGCTGCGGGCCGAAGCGGGAGACCGCCGGAGCAAGCTGCCGGCATGAGCCCGGTCCTGCTCGTCCCGCTCGTGGTCTTGATCTTCAGCCTGCTGGTCATCGTGCACGAATCAGGCCACTTCATCACCGCCAAGCTCGCCGGGATCAAGGTGGAGCAATTCAGTGTGGGCTTCGGTCCCAAACTGTTCGGCGTCCAGCGCGCGGAGACGCTCTACGCCGTCCGCGGGATTCCACTGGGTGGATTCGTAAAGCTCGCCGGCATGGACGGCAGCATGGATGCCGGGCCGCGGAGCTTCAACGCCCACCCACTCTGGCAGCGCTTCATCGTCATCGTCGCCGGCTCCGCCTTCAACCTGATCCTGCCGATCTTCATCTTCAGTGCGGTCTTCATGACGGTCGGCATCGCCCAGGTGAAGACGCCGATCGAAGTCGGCGCCGTCGACCCGGGCACGCCGGCGGCCGCCGCCGGGCTGCAAAGCGGTGACGTCATCCAGTCGGTGAACGGCCATGCGATCGTGCAGTTCCAGGACCTGCCGAACACGCTCAATGCTTCGAAGGGCACCCCGGTCACGGTCGCCATCGAGCGCGAAGGTCAGCCGCTCACCCTGACGATTACGCCCCGCCTCGATTCCTCGACCGGCAGCTATATCCTCGGTTTCCATCCCGCGGCCATCACCTCGAAACCGTCGCCGCCAAAGGCCGCCTGGCTGGGCATCCAGGAGACGGGGAACTCGATCGTTGGCATCGTCGGCGGCATTTACGAGCTGGCGACCAACAAGAGCCTCGGCGGCTTGCTCGGGCCCAACGGCCTCGAAGGTCCGGTCGGCATCGTCAAGACGACGGCGAAGGCGGCGCAGGCCGGCCTCCTGTCAGTCGTGGGCGTGGTTGCGCTGCTCAGTCTGAGCCTGGGCCTCGCCAATATCCTGCCGTTCCCGGCGCTCGATGGCGGGCGCGCCGCTTTCCTGGTGCTCGAACTGGTCCGAGGCCGCCCGGTGGATCCGGCGCGCGAGCAGGTTGTGCACTACGTGGGTCTCGCACTCTTGTTTGGCTTGGTCGGATTAGTGACATATAACGATGTGCTGAGATGAGGCCCAGGCGCAAATCGATTCCTGTGCGTGTCGGCGACGTCGTCATCGGCGGCGCCGCCGAGATCGCCGTCCAGTCAATGACCAAGGCGGATACCCGTGATGTCAGGGCAACGCTCAACGAGATCGCGCGCCTCAAAGATGCCAATTGCCGCATCGTTCGCGTCGCCGTTCCGACGCGCGAAGCGGCTCAGGCGATGGTCGACATCAAGAAGGGCTCGCCCTTGCCGATCATCGCGGACATTCATTACGACGCTCCGCTGGCCCTGGCCGCCCTCGAAGCTGGGGTCGACGGCCTGCGGCTGAATCCCGGAAACATCAAGGATCCGGAGAAGGTCAAGGAGATCACGCGCCGGGCCAAGGAGCGGGAGGTTCCGATTCGCATCGGCGTCAACGCCGGATCGCTACCGGGGCGGCCGAAGGAGGGTGCCGGCGTACGGCCGCCCACCGAGGAAGTGGTCGATGCCATGGTCAAGGCGGCGCTCGGGCATATAGCCATCCTCACGTCCCTCGATTTCAACCTGATCAAGGTGTCGATGAAAGCCTCGGACCCGCCGACCATGATCGCGGCCTACCGTGCGATCGCTGACAAGATCCCGTATCCCTTGCACCTCGGCGTCACCGAGACGGGCCCGCCTCGAACCGGCGCGATCAAGAGCGCCGTCGGCATCGGCGTGCTGCTCGAAGAAGGCATCGGCGACACGATCCGTGTCTCGCTGGCGGGTGATTCGGTCGAGGAAGTCGAGGTTGGTTACGCCATCATCAATGCGCTCGCGGAGAAGCAGACCGGACCCAACCTGATCGCCTGCCCGATGTGCGGCCGCCTCGAGATCGACATGCTGCCGATGGTGGCTGAAGTCGAGAAGGCGCTGAAGAAGATCAAGCGGCCGATCAATGTGTCGGTCATGGGTTGTGTGGTCAACGGCCCCGGCGAAGGCCAGCATGCCGACATCGGCATCGCGGGCGGCAAGGGCAAGGGCATCCTATTCAAGCACGGCAAGATCGTCGGTACCTTTCCCGAGAAAGAGCTGGTCCCCGCGCTTCTGAAAGAGCTCGACGCGATCGCGGCCGAAGACGCCCAGAAGCTCGCCAGCTAGCCCGGTCTTCAGTCCAGCGGACGGACTCATGGGCGATCCCTCGTAACTCCTGGCCGAAGCGGGCGTTCTGCAAATCAGAGGCCAATGCATCGACTTGTCGCGGTCGCCATCACCTTCGCCGTGGTCCTAACGGGCTGCGGTCCCAAGGCGGCGTCGGTGGCCGGAAAGACGCATCCGACTCCCATCTCCAGTCCGTCGCCAACTGCCGAGTGGTTTGGCGTTGGTCAGCCTCAGTTGGTCGCCCTTTCCGACGGAAACGTCTGGAGCAGCATCGAAGTCGGTAAGAAGGGGTGGTCGAAGGCCTGGCTCTTCAGCAGCGTGGACGAAGCCAAGACCTGGCATCCGATTAGCGTTCCGGGCCTCGAATCGGTTGGCTATTTCCATCTTTTCGATCGATCACATGCTGTCCTGGTCGATGAGTCCGGTAGTGCCGTGTACAGCACAGACGACGCCGGTACTCATTGGTCGCGTGGCAGTCTGCCGATTTCGGCCGATGGAACCGTGCCGGCCTCCTTCGTCGACACGCACGAAGGTTGGGTACTGCTAACCGGCGACGCCCCGACCACGACCCTGTACCACACGCGGGACGCCGGCAAAAGCTGGACTAAAGTCGCGATCCCCCAAGCATTCGTCTATCCCGGCTCGATCTTTTTTCGGGATGCGCTCCACGGCTGGCTCGGTCATGCTGCCTCCGCGCCCGAGTTGTTCGCCACTAGGGATGGCGGCCAGACCTGGACGGCGGTCGAACTATCGTCCCCCCAGGCCTATCCGGGCGTGGTCTCCTTCGTGGACCCGGTTCAGGTCTCCGGAAGCGAGCTGCTCTTGATGGTGAACGTGACAGAGGGCGGGATGGGGTCAGGCTTTCCTACCTCGACCTACGTCTATTCGTCAGTAGACGATGGAATCGACTGGAGTCACAGTGTGCGGCTCACGACGGGTGTGACGGTGGCGACTGGAATGGCTGCGATCGAGGTCCAATCCGCGAACCATTGGGCGGTCGCAATCGGGACGACTTTTCGAACAACGTTCGACTCTGGGAAGACCTGGACGAGCTATAGCCTTGAGCCAACTCCCGGATTCGTGAACGCCGGCCTGGTTTTCGCAGATGCGCGCGATGGCTATCTGCTTCTGGGGCGGTCCGCCGACTACGGCGCTTGCTTGCAACACTGTTTCCTGCTGCAGCTGACGAAAGACGGGGGCGCATCCTGGCGCACGGCCTCCTTCCCTGAAGTCCCCGCCGACCTGGCACCTCCCTAGCCGATCCGAAACCGGCAACGTCATTCTTGCATTCGTATACTCCGTAGCCACATGCCTGACGAGAAGAAGGACAGGGAGAACGGGGACAGGCCCGAAACCGGATTCGTGAAGGAGATTCGAAAGCAATCGGCCGATTTTCCCGGCTGGTACAACGACGTCGTTCGTAAGGCTCAGCTCGCTGACTACTCGCCAGTACGCGGTTGTATGGTGATCCGACCCTACGGCTACGCCGTCTGGGAGAACATCCGCGACGAGCTCGACCGGATGATCAAGGCCACTGGTCACGAGAACTGGTATTTCCCGGCGTTGATCCCGCTCAGCTTCTTGCTCAAGGAACAGGAGCACGTCGAAGGCTTCGAACCGGAGTTCGCCATGGTGACGCGCGGTGGCGGGAAAGAGCTCGAAGAACCGCTTGTCTTACGGCCCACCTCCGAGACGATGATCGCGAGCGCCCTTCGCGATTACATCCAGTCCTATCGGGATCTACCCGTGCTGACCAACCAGTGGAACAACGTCTTTCGCTGGGAGCTGCGCACCCGCCTCTTCCTGCGGACGCTGGAGTTCCTCTGGCAGGAAGGGCACACCTTCCACGAAACCGCAGCCGAAGCGGAGGAAGAGGTGGCGCGGATGCTCGAGTGTTATCGGCAGGTCGCCGAGGACTGGTGCGCCATTCCCGTGCTCGCCGGAAAGAAGTCCGATACCGAAAAGTTCGCCGGCGCGCAGTATTCGACCTCGATCGAAGGCATGATGCTCGATGGCAAAGCGCTCCAGATGGGAACGTCGCACTACTTCGGTCAAAATTTTTCCCGCGCCTACGAGCTGACGTTTACCGGCCGCAACAACGAGCGCGAGCATCCCTACTCGACCAGCTGGGGCATGACCACTCGGATGGTAGGCGCCGTCATCATGGCGCACGGCGATGACTTCGGCCTCCAGCTACCGCCCAGGATTGCGCCGGTGCAGGTCGTCGTCGTGCCGATCTTTCGCAGTGACGCCGAGCGCGCCCAGGTCACCGCTGCGGTCGACGCGGTCAAGACGGCGCTCGACGACCTCCGTGTCAAAGTCGATTGGCGGGACGAGCGGCCTGGATTCAAGTTCAACGAATGGGAGTTGAAGGGCGTCCCGCTGCGGGTCGAGATCGGCCCGCGCGATGTTGCCGCGGGGCAGGTGACCGTGGTACGCCGGCTCGACCGGCAAAAAAAGCCCGTGCCGTTGACCGAACTCGGCCTGACTGTTCCCGCCATGCTGGACCACATTCAGACTGCTCTGCTGCAGCGGGCGCTGGACTTCCGCGAGCGACATACGGAGCGCGTGGACTCATTCGATGCTCTCGTGCAGTTCTTCCGCGATCGAGTTGGCTTCGTCATCGCGCCGTGGTGCGAACGGGCGGAGGACGAGGACAAGGTGAAGGCGGAGACCGGCGGGGCAACGACCCGGGTGATTCTGGTCAAGCCTGCCGGGACGGACACGGTCTGCGCCGTTTGCGGCCGGCCCGCCACCGTCGAGGTTGCCTGGGGTAAGGCCTACTAGGACCCCTCAACCTAAGAGGGGACAGCTGTATCCCGATTGGGCGCACGGAAGTTCGGGGATAATCTCGCCATACATCACATAGGAACCTGAGATGCAATTCGCCGACCTGCTGACGAAAGTCAGCTACCTGCCGCCGGGTGACGTCGAGGTGTTGTCGCGGGCCTATGACGCGGCGGCCAGCGCCCACCACGACCAGAACCGCCTGTCCGGCGAGAAGTTCATCGAGCACCCGCTCTCGGTGGCGTCCATCCTCGCCGACCTGCAGTTGGACCGGGACACCCTGGCGGCGGCGATCCTCCACGACACGGTCGAGGACACGCACCTGACCGTTTCCGACCTGGAGCAAAGCTTCGGAACCACCGTCGGCAAGCTCGTCGCCGGCGTCACCAAGCTGGACAAGATCAGCTTCCGCAGCCAGGAACAGGCGCAGGCGGAGAACGTTCGCAAGATGCTGGTCGCGATGGCGGAGGACGTGCGCGTCGTCCTCATGAAACTGGCCGACCGGCTCCACAACATGCGCACCGTGAACTTCCTGCCCGAGAACCGCCGCCGCGCCATGGCGCAGGAGACGCTCGACATCTACGCCCCGCTGGCGCACCGGCTCGGCATGTGGAACATCAAATGGGAACTCGAGGACCTGTCGTTTGCGCAGCTTCATCCCGATGAGTACCAGGAGATCGTCAAGAAGATCGCCCGCAAGCGCAAAGAGCGTGAGACCTACGTCAACGACATCAAGGAGATCCTGGAGCGTGAGCTCGCCGCCGTGGGCATCAAGGCCGAGACCACCGGCCGCCCGAAGCACGTCTACAGCATCGCCAACAAGCTCGCGCTCGGGAAAGACTTCGACGAGATCTACGACCTCTCCGCGATCCGGGTGCTGACGGACTCGATCAAGGATTGTTACGGCGCGCTCGGGGTCATCCACTCGCTCTGGAAGCCGATTCCTGGGCGGTTCAAGGACTACATCGCGATGCCGAAGTCAAACGGTTATCAATCGCTGCACACCACGGTGGTCAGCCACACCGGTGAGCCGATGGAGATCCAGATCAGGACCCACGAGATGCATCGCACCGCGGAATGGGGCGTGGCCGCCCACTGGGCCTACAAGGAGGGAACCGGAAAAGACGAGCGAAAGATGGACCAGCGCTTTGCCTGGCTGCGACAGCTGATGGATTGGCAGAAGGAAGTGCTGGACGCCGAGAAGTTCGTCGACGCGGTCAAGGTCGACGTCTTTCGCGATGAGGTCTTCGTGTTCACCCCGCGGGGCGATGTCCTCGCGCTCCCCACCGGTGCCACCGCCGTCGATTTCGCCTACCGCATCCACACCGAGGTCGGTCACCGCTGCATCGGTGCCAAGGCGAACGGGCGGATGGTTCCCCTCGACTATCCGCTGCAGAACGGCGACATCGTCGAAGTCCTGACCTCGAAGGGGCCGCACGGGCCCAGCCGTGACTGGCTCGCGTTCGTCAAGACTGCCGGCGCCGCCCAGAAGATTCGCGCCTGGTTCAAGAAGGAGCGCCGCGAGGAAAACGTCACCAAGGGCAAGGAGCTGCTCGACAAAGAGTTTCGCCGCATGCAGCAGCGTGCGCTGGCCTCCATCGGCGAAGAGCGGATCCTCGAGCTGGCCAAGGAGTTTCGCTTCAGCGAGCTCAACGATTTCTACGCCGCGATCGGCTACGGGGATGTCAGCCCGCACTCGGTGCTGCTGAAATACATGGCGGTCAGCCAGCCAGACGGGAACGGCGAGTTTCCGCTGATCCCCCTCGTTCCACAATTCAAACCAACCGGCGAGATCCGGGTGAAAGGGGAAAGGGGCGTCCTCACCCAGATCGCCCAATGCTGCAAGCCGGTGCCTGGCGACGCCATCGCCGGCTACATCACGCGCGGCAAGGGCATCACCGTCCACCGCACCACCTGCAAGAACGTGCTGAACGTCAGCAACCAGGAACGGCTGGTCGACGTCGATTGGGACACCGGCGGCCGGCAGCTCTATCCGGTTGGGATCAAGATCGAGGCCTGGGATCGCACCGGGCTCCTTCGCGACATTGCCACGGTGATCGCGGAAAGCAAGATCAATCTCACCGGGGCGGAGGTCCAGGTCTACGACGATAAGACCGCGGTGATCTCGACCACCGTCGAGATCAGCAGCCTGACGCAGTTGAGCCGCCTGATGGAACGGCTTGAAACCGTCAAGGACGTCCACACGGTCGCCCGAGAAGGCAACCTGGCGCACACCTAGCAGCCTCGCCGCGCCCCGGGACACGCCTGTAAGGGAGATCGTTACCGAGCTGTGACGTCGGCAGCCTGGTGCCGCATGGAGGAAACGGACGCTGTAACTTCGCATACCTAGCATCGGATTGCGATGGGTGCCCATTCCAGCGGTCGACGCGCGCTCGCCGGCTTCTTTGGTCTGGTGCCGCTCGTCGTCGTCCTTTTTGGGGCGGTCGCGATGGTTGCCCTCCACCCGGTCGACGGCCTTGCCTGGGTGCAGGTGCCAGACCTTACGGCAGACCTCCGGTTGGATGCCGGGCTCAGTACGAAGCCCCTGAAAACGACGATCGTCGCGGAAGCGCTGCGCGATCAGGCGCTCGGTGGTGGCGCCCAGGCGTTGGTCGTTCCCCCCGCGCTCGCCGTCGTGCCGCCGCCCGCGATTGTGGCCGTCAGCCTGCCGCCTGCCGCCCGCCCGGTCGACACGCCGGCGCCGCAACCGACCCCCGCACCGACCCCCGCCCCCACGCCCGCACCTGCACCCGCACCGGTGACGCCTCCGGCAGCGACACCCGCTCCAGCGCCGCAACCGACCCCCGCACCGACCGCCGCCCCCACGCCCCAACCGACGCCCGCACCGACGCCGGCTCCCACGGCGAGGCCGACTCCTGCCCCTAGCTTCGCCATCACGTTCGCGGGTGAGCTCGTCTGGAAGACGAACAGCTCAGGCAATGGGAATGGCAGCAACCGGTGCTCGCAGCTTACCGTGCATGCCTCGGGCGCCTTCACCACGAACGGTGCCGGCGGAGTCGTGTCATACGAGTGGGTTCGGGTCGACAACACCGGCAATCGAATCGTGATCAGCGAGGCGCCGATTCGGATTGCTGCCGGCGATAGATCCTGGCATTCGGTCGTGAGCGACAGCTTTACACCGGCGCATAGCGGCTCGGAGCAGCTCGTCTTCCTCAGTCCCACCTATCCAGTCGCTGCGCAGAGCTGGAGCTGCCTTGGCTAGGCGCCTGACGTTGCCGACGCTGAGGATCCGGATGCAGATCATCCTGCCGTTCCTCCTGCTCATGATGATCCTCGGAGTGATCGGCACCTATCTGACGACCAGTCTGGTTGCAGGCTCGCTCGAACGTCGCATTGCGGATCAGCTCGTGCAGGCGGAAAACGGGGCGCTCGACGCGGCCGTCAAACTCCAGGGCCGCCAGGTAGCCGCGATTCGCCTGATCGCCAACACGGAAGGAGTCGACCAGGCCGTCCGCGCTGGCGACGCCGCCCAGCTCCGCCAGCTCATCGTTCCACTCGAGGTCAACAACCGCCTCGGGACGGTAATGGTTTTTGACGCTTCTGGAAAGACCATCCTGGAAGTCAGCCAGCCGGATCCAACCAACCCCAACGGCCTGGTATTCCGCAGTGGCACCGACCTCGCCGCCGAGCCGGCCGTGCAGCCCGTATTGAAAGGCCAGTTCGACGCGCTCGGCGACAAGTACATCGCGTATCTGGGCTCCCCTCCGACGGCGCTCGCCGCTGCCGGGCCCATCACGCTGGGTGACCGCGTCGTCGGTGGCGTCCTGATCGAGTCGCCATTGCCGGATGTCCTCGCTGAAATGGCGGGGGAGTCGCAGGCGCAGGTGACGCTGCTCGATACCAACGGTCGTGTCCTGGCCAGCACACTCACCGGGCTGCCTACCGGCTTGATGGACGACCACCTACGCTCGTATCTGTCGCTCGCCTCGCCGGGTCGGGCTGCGACCAGCACCATGACCGTCAACGGTCAGGCGTACGAGTTCCAGTTCACGAACTTTTATCTCCGCCAGCACGTCGAAGGGTTTCTCGCGGTGGCGCTCTCGCGCAAGGGCGTTATCGATGCCGGCGTGCAGTCCGCCATCCAGATGACAGCGCTCTTCGCCGGGGTCGTCTTGATCCTGCTCTTGATCGGCTATCTGCTCGCATTGCGGCTCACGCGGCCGATCGAGGACCTGGTGGCCGGCACCAGGGCGGTCGCGCGTGGCGATCTAAGCACGCGTCTGACGGTACGTCGAAAGGATGAGCTCGGTGAGCTCGCGCTCGCCTTCAACACCATGGCCCAGGACCTGCAGGAGCGCACCCGATCGCTGAACGAGCAGATGCGCCGGCTGGCCGCCCTCTCGCAGACGAGCCAGGGACTGGGCCGCGACGAGGAACCCGGGGCGATGGCCGAGGCGATCCTCGGTGTCAGCCTCAAAGCGCTCGGCCTGGAAAAGGCATTGTTGATGGCCCGCACCGATAGCGGTGGCCTCGAGACGCGGGCCACGGTCGGTCTATCCTCCAAGGCGGCCGGCCAGTTGGGACGGATCAGCCCAGCCAAGCTGGCCGAGGGGTTCGCATCAGAGTCTGCCGCGGCGGTCAAGACCGCCGTCCGCTTGACGGCGGATCCGCGTCTCGGGCTGCGGCTCTTTGGGGAGCTCGCCGGTGTCGAAGAAGCGCTGATCGTGCCGCTGCTTCGCGCCGAGCGGAACGCCGGCTATCTGGTGGCCGGTGTCGCCGCCGGCTACCGACTGCCGCAGCAGGATGTCGAGCTGCTGCAGACGATCGCGACCGAGATGGCGCTCATGATGGAGAACGCCGAGCTGCGCAAGAAGACACAGCTCCAGGCGCACCGCCTCGACCAGGCCATCGTCGCGCTCGAGAAGATCTCTCAAGCCCTCACGACCGTCACGGTGGGAACCGACAACCTCCTGCGGGCGGTGGCGCACGCCACCGCGGAGATCCTCGACGTCCCCTACGCCTCGCTTCATTTGCGCAAGTCCTCGTGGAAACAACAGTTTGCGGACGTCATCGTGGGGTCGACTGACCGCCGTGACCTGACGGCGATCCGGCACAGCGGCGAACTGGCGGCCCAGCGCGTGCAACAACCTTCCCAGGTCGTCGACGTCGACCTGCTCGACGAGCGCGGCGCGCCGCTTCCTGCCGTCCGCCGGGCCGGCCTCAAGCGGGCGGTGGCAGTCCCGATGTCCGTGGGCGGTGAGATCGTGGGCGTCCTCGTGATCCACATGCGGACGCCGCGTACGCTGGAGCGCAGCGAGGTCCGCGTGCTGCAGACGCTTGCCAACCAGGCCGTGATTGCCATCGAAAACGCGGCCGCCTACGAGCAGACCAAGCAGCTGGCGACCACGGACGCGTTGACGGGCGTTGCCAACCACCGTGAGCTGGAGGCGTACCTCGATCGCGAGCTGCAACGAGCGGCCAGAACCGGAGAACCGCTGGCGCTCATCATGTGCGACCTCGACAATTTCAAAGAGATCAACGACAGCGTCGGCCATCCGGCCGGGGATCAGGTGTTGCGACATCTCACGCGGCGGATCCTCGTCCCCGCAGTCCGTCCCAAGGACCTGGTCGCCCGTTACGGCGGCGATGAGTTCGTCCTGGTGTTGCGCGGTGCTGACAGCCGGGTCGCGGTCGCCGTCGCCGAGCGGATCCGCAAGACCGTCGAGGGTCAAGCGGTGCTCGTCGATGGCAAGGCGACCTCCAACCTGTCGGTCAGCCTGGGCATCGCCGTCTTCCCCCGCGACGGTGAGAACCGGGAATCGCTGGTGCAGGCAGCCGACCAGGCGCTCTACATGGCGAAGCGATCGGGCCGCAACCGCGTCGTCCGGACCGGCCTGTCGAACGGCGAACTGCAAGCAACCGCCTGATTTTCCGTCGCGAACGGCGGCCAGGCGTTCGGTAATCTTTCCAGACCATGCCCCCGATCGCGCAACGCGTGCGCGGCACGCAAGACCTGCTGCCTGCCGACCAGCCGTATTGGGATGCGATGGAGCAGGCGGCGCGCCAGCAGGCTGAGCGGTTCGGCTACCAGCGGATCGAGACGCCCATCTTCGAGGCCACCGAGCTCTTCGTCAGGAGCGCCGGCGAGGGCAGCGACATCGTGACCAAGGAGATGTATACGTTCACCGACCGCGGCGGTCGATCGATCACGCTGCGGCCGGAGGGGACCGCGCCCATCCTCCGGGCCTATTTCGACGGCGGCCTCGACCAGGAACCGCAACCCGTTCGGCTCTATTACCTGGGACCCTACTTCCGCTACGACCGGCCGCAGGCCGGGCGGCTTCGCCAGCTGCATCAATTCGGCATCGAAGTCATCGGCGACGGCAGTCCGGAGCTCGATGCCGAAGCGATCTTGCTCGGCTGGGAATGGTTCAAGACGCTCGGCATTGAGGGCATCACCTTGCGGCTCAACAGCATCGGTGACGAGGTTTGCCGGCCGGCCTATCGCGAGAAGCTCCGTGCCTACTATCAACCCCGGCTCGACCGCCTCAGCGGGGAGAGCCGAGCCCGATTCGAGAAAAACATCCTTCGCCTCTTCGATTCCAAAGAGCCGCAGGACGAGGCGCTGAAACAGGACGCCCCGAAGATCGTCGACTTCCTTTGCGATCCGTGCGCGCAAGCGTTCGCCCAGGTGATGGCGATCCTGGCGGATGAGGGAGTGCCCTATCTGCTCGATCCGATGTTGGTACGAGGGCTCGATTACTACACCCGTACCGTCTTCGAGTTCCAGCACGAGAGCCTGGGCGGCGCCCAGAATGCGCTGTGCGGCGGCGGTCGTTACGACGGGCTGGCCGCTGCCCTCGGTTATCGACCCACCCCCGGCGTTGGCTTTGCCGCCGGCCTCGACCGGACTGCGATGGTCCTCAAGGAGACGACGCCGATGTCGCCAAAGACCGCCGACGTCTACGCCTTCGCGCTGGATCCGATCGATGAGCCGCACGTCATGCATCTGGCCGGCACCCTCCGCGGCGCCGGCTTCCAGGTGGTCGTCGATCCGGGGACCGGCCGGCTGGACTCGCGCTTGCGGAAGGCCGTCAAACGTGGCGCGAAAGTGACGATCCTGCTCGGACCCGATGAGCGGGAGAAGGGCGAGGCGGTCGTGCGCGACATGCGGCTCAAGACCCAGGTCAGCGTGCCGGAGGCGCAGCTGGTTACGACCGTGAGCGAGGCGCTCGGGCGCCGATGACGCGCACCGCGCGCACCTACGCCGGTGAGCTGCGAGCCGACCGTGTCGGCGCGGAGGTGGAACTCTACGGCTGGGTGCATCGGCGCCGCGACCTCGGCGGGCTGATCTTCATCGATCTGCGGGATCGCAGCGGCATCGTGCAGGTGAAGTTCGATCCGGTCCACGAAAAAGCGCATGCTGCGGCGGGTGAACTGCGGGTGGAAAGCGTCGTCCATGTCTGCGGCCCGGTCCGGCGACGTCCCGCCGGCACCGAGAACAAGGAGCTGCCAACCGGTGAGATCGAGGTCGAGGCGGACCTCGTCGAGACCCTCAACCGCGCGCAGCCTCCACCCTTTTCCGTCAACGAAGAGACGGCGGTCGACGAGCAAGTCCGCCTTCGCTTTCGCTATCTCGATCTACGGCGTCAGCGAATGGCGCGCAATCTCCAGCTGCGGCACCGGATCAGCAAGGCGATTCGTGATTTCCTCGACGACGAAGGGTTTCTCGAGATCGAGACCCCGGTGCTCATCCGAAGCACACCCGAAGGAGCCCGCGATTACGTCGTGCCCAGCCGGCTCAACCCGGGATCGGTGTATGCGCTGGCGCAATCACCGCAGCTCTACAAGCAGCTGCTCATGGTCGGGGGGCTGGACCGATATTTCCAAATCGTCCGCTGTTATCGCGACGAGGATCTGCGCGCGGATCGGCAGCCGGAGTTCACCCAGCTCGACCTCGAGATGTCGTTCGTCAACGAGGACGACGTCATCGATGTCATCGAGCGCTGCTTCGCGCACGTGTGGAAGACCGTGCTGGACGTCACCGTCCCGGTGCCGATTCGTCGGATCACCCACGCTGACTCGATGCTGCGCTACGGTGTCGACAAGCCCGACCTGCGCTACGGCCTCGAGATCGACGAGGTCACAGCCGCCTTTGCCGGCACGGGGTTCAAGATCTTTCGCCAGGTCCTCGATGCTGGCGGTGTGGTGCGTGCCATTCGGGTGCCGTCGACGCTCGGCGCCAAAGACATCGAGCGGTTGACGGAGGTGGCCAAGGCGGAAGGCGCCAAGGGACTGGCCTTCTGGCACCGCCAAGCGGACGGTTGGCAGTCGCCGATCAGCAAGTTCTTCAGCGCCGATGAGCTCGGTGAGCTCGAGCGCTTGACCGGCGCCAAGCCAGGCCAGACCGTCGTGGCGGTTGCCGACAAGGCCGAGGTTGCGGCGCCCGCCCTGGGCTCGGTCCGTAAAGCCCTGGCCCAGGACCTGGGTCTGACGAAAGCCGCCGGGCGATTCGAGTTCGTCTGGGTCACCGATTTTCCTCTCTTCGAGCGCAGCCGGGAAACAGGGGAAATCACGGCCGCCCATCATCCGTTCACCTCGCCGCAACCCTCTGACCTCGAGCTGCTGGACCGCGAACCGCTCAGGGTTCGGGCGCGGGCCTACGACCTGGTTCTCAACGGCACCGAGCTCGGCTCGGGGAGCATCCGCATCCATGACCCGGAGATGCAGCAGCGGGTCTTCGCCGGCCTCGGCATCGGGCGCGATGATGCGGAGCGCCGCTTCGGCTTTCTGTTGAACGCCTTCCGCTACGGCGCCCCGCCGCACGGCGGCTTTGCCTATGGCCTCGACCGGGTGGTGATGCTGGCGGCGGGGGAGGAGACGATCCGCGAGGTGATCGCCTTCCCGAAAAACCAGCAAGCGGAAGAACCGATGACCGGCGCTCCTGCGCCGGCTGAGCCGAATCAGTTGCGCGACCTGGGCCTGCAACCGATTCGCAAGCCGACGGCGATCGGATAGACTGCCGGCGTTGCCTTTCGTCGTTCCTCCCGTCCTGGTGCTGGCAATCCTCCTCATCCTGGTGGCAACGCAGCTGTCCTACCTGGTTGCTCCGGGAGGCCCCCATTACCTCATCCGACTCGGCTTGAGCACGCTTGCCGTCCTGATCGGGGAAGCGATCAGCCTGCTTGGCCCGGGGGCGCGGCTGGCGGTCGGCGAACTCCATCCGATCGCCGACCTTGCCATCCTGGCCGTCTTGCAGTGGGCCGGGACCTGGGCCCTTCGCCGGCAGCCGGTTTAATCCAGTGAGCGCCACGGTAGAACTTGGGGAGCGACGCTCGTTGAGCGGGCGCTGAAAGGAGAGCAATCATGGTCTGGCAGGTGGGCGTGCTCCTGGTGGGGATCGGGTTCCTGATCGTCAGCCTCTTCGCCGCTTTCATCCTTCTGAACATGACGCGGAGCCTGCGCACGGTCGAGGCCATCCTCAGCCTGACGCTTGACGAAGCCCGCCTGGCGCTGCCGGAACTTCGTCACAGCGTGCAGCAGATCGACGACATGGTGACCGCGGTCAATGACAAGTTCACGACCGCCGATCGAGCGATGAATGCCACCGGCGCCGCCATCAGCGGCTGGCGCGACCGCGTCCGCGATACGCTCGGCGGAATCGGCCGGCGCAGGAGCGGACAGCATGCCGAGCGGGAGGAATCATGAGGGAAGGCCGCACCCGACAGCACACCGCCGACAGCCACGAGGCCACCGCTGGCGGCTCGTACGTGACCGAGCTGAAGCTCCCGGCGGTTGGTGATTACATCGTGGTCGCCAAGCGGGCTGCCGCCTCGCTCGGGTTGGTGGTTGGCTTTTCGCTCCCCGAGATCGACGATCTGAACATCGCCATCACCCAGGCCTGCGAAAGCGCGTGTGCCACCGCCGCAGCCAAGTGGGGGAGGGGCAACGGCCAGCTCAAGTTGCTCTTCAAGAGCCAGCCGCGCAAACTCGAGGTGGAAGTCCGAAGCGTCCCACCGCGGGCGGTCGAGCAGCAACAGCAGGCGGCGGTCCGCCGGCGCGCGGAAGCCGACCTCGACTATGAAAGCATTGGCCTCAACATGATCCGGCTCTTTGTCGACGAGCTCCGCTATCAGGTCGACAACCAGACCGGAAGCATGCGCATGAGGATGGTCAAATACCTGATCGAGTAGAACGGCCGGCAACCACGTCCTCGACGACGGTCCGCCCCAATCGCGATCTCGTTCGACGCCTCTTCCTCAAGTACCAGAAAACCAAGGACCCCAAGGTCAGGCAGCAGCTCGTCGAGCTGTTCAACAACCTGGTGGTCTTCCTTGCCCGCAAGTTCGCCAATCGCGGCGAGCCGCTCGAGGACATCGTCCAGGTCGGCTATATCGGGCTGCTGCAGGCGATCGAGCGCTTCGAGCCGCAGCGCGGGCTGGAGTTCTCGACCTTCGCGACGCCCACCATCGTGGGCGAGATCAAGCGCTATTTCCGCGACAAGAGCTGGGCAGTCAAAGTGCCACGGCGTCTCCAGGAGACGATGCAGCGCGCCGACCTCGCCGGGCAGCGCTTGCAGGCGCGCCTGGGACGCCAGCCGTCTGTGCAGGAGATCGCCAAGGAGTTGGAGCTCGACCCCGAAGAAGTGCTGGCGGCGATGGAGGCGAGTCCTGCCCAGCGCACCATCTCGTTCGAGTCGACCGGACCGGCGCCGCGCGACGACGACGGCCTGCAGCTAACCGAGCGCCTTGGGCTCGATGACCAGAACCTCGATAAGGTCGAGCTGCAGGATCTGCTCGACCAGGCGATGCGGCACCTGACGCCGCGCGAGCGCCGCATCATGTACCTGCGCTTCGTCGACGAGCTGCCCCAGGCGGAGGTCGCCAAGCGGCTTGGCATCTCGCAGATGCACGTCTCTCGCCTGCAGCGCGCCGCCGTTGAGCGGCTCAAACGGGAGTTACCCGTCCCTGGTTAGTTAGGGGACCAGAGGCGGTGCCGGCCCGGTCTTGCGATCGAGGTTGGCCACGTGCTGATCGACGTCCTTGAGTTCGGCAGTCACCTGCGCAAGATCGGCATCGAGCTGCGCAATCTTGGCGGCGAGATCCCGCATCGAGGGATCGAGGTTGGCGGTGTTCGACTGGATCTGGTTGAGCCGGGCGTCCATCTGGTGGATGTCCGGCTGGATGCGGTCGAGGTCCGCGCGCATGGCATCGAGCCGGCTGACGGATGGAGCGCTGCTCGGGAGCGATGAGCCGAGCTGGCGCATCTGCTGAAGCATCAGAAACATCTCGATCACGATGACGGCGAGAAAGACGATCATGACTGCTCCCGCCCAGACGAGGGCCCGGCGGAGCGGGTCTGGCGAGCCGGCGGCGTTGCTGATCCGCCTGCCAAGTGCGCTCATATTCACACCCTACCTTCGGATGGCGGCCTGAGGCCAATCGGTGATCTCGATACAATGCAGAGCGCGCGAGGACCGAGAGTGAACAGCGCGGATATCCGCCGGCGTTTTCTCAACTTCTTCAACGAGCGGGACCACAAGGTGTTGCCGAGTTCATCCCTGATCCCGTTCGGCGATCCATCCTTGCTCTTTACCAGTGCGGGCATGGTGCAGTTCAAGCCCTATTTCCTGGGCCAGAGCAAGCCGCCGCATCCGCGAGCCGCCACCTGTCAGAAAGTGTTTCGCGCCGTCGACATCGACGTGGTCGGCCATGACGGGCATCACCTCACCTATTTCGAGATGCTCGGCAATTTTTCCTTCGGCGACTACTTCAAAGAAAAGGCGATTCCTTATGCCTACGAGTTCCTGACGCGGCAGCTCGGGCTCGAGGAGTCACGCCTGTGGGCCGGAGTTCACAACGACGATGACGAGGCCTACGAGATCTGGGTAAAGACCGGCATCCCGGCTGAGAGGGTCCGTCGCTTTGGTGACGAGTACAACTTCTGGGCCGCCGGTCCGACCGGTCCCTGTGGACCGGACTCCGAGGTCCACTACGACTGGGGCGAGCAGTACAGCTGTGGACGCCCTGACTGCGGGCCGAACTGCGAGTACTGCGACCGCTTCCTCGAGATCTGGAATCTGGTTTTTATGCAATGGAACCGGGATCAGGCAGGCAATCGAACCGACCTGGAACGAAAGGGAATCGACACCGGCATGGGCCTCGAGCGCATCACGGCAGTCGTCAACGGCTACCCGACGGCGGGTGCCCGGCTGAAACGGCCTCCTTCCGGCGTTTTTGAGACCGATGCCTTTAAGCCGCTCATCGAGCACTGGGCGCAGGAGACCGATCACCCATATGGCGCCAACGCTCAGTCCGATGTCTCGCTCAAAATCCTCGCGGACCACGCACGCGGCGCCACCATGCTGCTGGCGGATGGCGTCATGCCGGCCAATGACGGCCGCGGCTACGTGCTCCGCCGCCTGATCCGGCGGGCCATGGTCCACGCCCGTCGTCTGGACGCCGACGCGACACTCTCCTCGGGGGTCCCGATCGTCGACGAGATTCTGGGCGCTGCCTATCCGGAGTTAGGGCACAAGATTGGAGAGATCCAGTCGATCCTGCAGGCGGAAGAAGATCGCTTTGCCGTCGCGCTGCGGCAGGGAACGGAACGGCTGCAAGGACTGCTGGAGCGGGGAGCGCTCAGCCCCGAAGAGGTCTTCTACCTGCACGACACGATGGGCTTTCCCGTCGAGCTGACGGCTGAGCTGGCACAGGAACGCGGCGTCACGGTCGACATGACGGCCGTGGCATCCCTGATGGAACGGCAACGGGAGCGCAGCCGCGGAGCGACTGCCGACTTTGGAGCGCCGGTCGCCGGGAGTGCGACGCGCTTCGTCGGCTATGACCGTCTCGAATCGGAAAGCGTCGTCACGGAAATCTTTCCCGTGCCTGGCGACGACAAGGTCAGCGATGTGTTTCTCGATCAGACACCCTTTTATGCCGAGCGCGGCGGTCAGGCGGCGGACCGCGGATGGTTGCGATCGGACGGTTCGCAGTACGAGGTCGTCGATGCTCAATGGCAGGGTGATGCCATCCGGCATCGCGTGCTGATGCCCCCGGGCCGTCTACGGGTAGGCGACCCGGTCCGCGCCGCGGTCGACGCGGGCCGACGGCAGGCGATCGCCCGGCATCATTCGGCGACGCATCTCTTGCACCGCGCCCTGAAAGACATCGTCGGCGAGGAAGCGAAACAAGCCGGGTCATCGGTCCAGGCGGAGTACGCGACCTTCGACTTCGGCTTTCCCCGGGCGCTCGAACGCGACGAGCTGGACAGGGTCTCCAGCCGGCTCAATCAGCAGATCCGCGCCAATCTCGAACGCCGCGTCGAACAGTTGCCGCTGGCCGAGGCGATGGCGAGTGGTGCCATCGCGCTCTTCGACGAGAAGTACGGCGAGGTCGTCCGCGTCGTGAGCTTCGGCGATTGGGCCCGCGAGCTCTGTGGTGGCACGCATGTCGAGCGTAGCGGGGATATCGGCGTCGCGCTGCTCTCCGGAGACCGCAGCATCGGAGCCGGCGTCCGCCGCATCGAGATGCGCGCCGGGGAGGCAGCCGAGCGGCAGATTCGCGAAGAGGAACGGGTGCTGACCCAACTGCAGGAGGCGCTTCGCGCCAGCGCCGGCGAGCTTTCGTCGCGAGTAGCCGCCCTCCAGGCTGAGGTCAAACGGCTCGAGAAAGACAGCGCGACGCTCCGCCAGCGGTTAGCCGCGGGCGGCACCGCTCGAGTGCAGGAGGCGAGCGTCAATGGCGTGCGCCTCGTTCTTCAGCGGCTCGACGAGGGCGAGAAAGAGCTGCTGGTCTTTGCCGATCAGACCCTCAACCGCGCGAATGGCAACAGCGTGGCGATCGTGGTCAGCGGCCGAAACTTCGCGGTCAAGGTCGCGAGCCCGCTGGCAAGCCGGTTACCCGCGAACGACCTCGTGCAGGCTTTCCGCCAGGTCGCCGGCGGCAAGGGCGGCGGCCGAGGGCCGGTGGGACAGGGCGGGGGCATCGATCCGGACCGCGTCGAGGCGGCATTCAAAACGGTGCAGGACTACGTGCGGGCGCACCTCTCATGATCAAGATCAAGGATCGGATCAAGCGCCTCCGCCGCGGATCGGACTACGAGAATTACTACACGGCGCTCGACATTGGCACGGAGTACATCAAGGCGCTGGTGGTCAAGCGCGAAGGCCGCAATGGCGTAGTCCTCGGAGCCTCGAAGCAGCGCCAGGAATACGCCGACATGCAGGGCGGCGTGCCAGCCAACATCCAGGGCATCATCGACCGTTGCGACCGGGCGATGTCGCAGGCGGAGGACATGTGCGACACCATTCCCGGCCAGGCGGTGATCGGGATCGCCGGGGAGCAGGTCAAGGGCTTCAGCACCTCGATCAGCGTGCCTCGCTCCGATCCAACCCTCAAGATCACGGAAAACGAGCTGATGCAGACGCTGCAGCTGGTCGAGAAGCGGGCGCTACGCGAGGCGCAGCATGCGATGAGCCTCGAGCTGGGGGTCCCCGACGTCGACGTCAAGCTGATCAACTCGGCGATCACCGGCGTGAAGATCGACGGGTACCCAGTCAATGACCCGCTGGGTTTCCAGGGCCGCACGATGGTGATCACGATCTTCAACACCTTCGCGCCACTGACGCACGTTGGTGCACTGCAGACGATCGCCTCGGAGCTCGACCTCGAACTGGTCGCCACGGTTGCCGAGCCCTACGCGATGGCACGCTGCGCGGCCACCGACGAGGTGTACGACTTCGGCGGGATCTTCATCGATGTCGGCGGCGGCACCACCGATATTGCCCTGATCCGAAACGGCGGCATCGAGGGGACGCGAATGTTCCCGATCGGCGGCCGGGTCTTCACCAAGAAATTGGCGGCGCGCTTTGGCATCTCGTTCGCCGACGCCGAGGCGGTCAAGCTGAGACATTCACGAAAGGAACTGCCGCCCGAGCACGCCGAGAAGGTCCACAGCGTGCTCGCCCGCGACGCCGAAGTCCTTGTCGAAGGCATCGCCATCACCCTGCAGGAGATGTCGAAGGGTGATCGCCTGCCCACCGCGATCTACCTTGCCGGCGGTGGAAGCGCCCTGCCTGAGCTCAAGGAGCAGCTCAGCCGCTTTCCGTGGGCCGAGAAGATGCCGTTTGCGCGCACGCCGACCGTCACCCCGCTACGCCCGCTCGACATCCGGGGCATCTACGACTCGACCGGACTGCTCCTCGACCAGCAGGACATCACCCCGATGGGCCTCGCCTTCCATGCCATTCAGCAGCAGTCCGAAGATCAGGCGCCGCTGTTCGGCCTGATGCGAAAGGTGCTGAAGGCGATGCGTGTCTGATTCCGGAAAGTCTGATGCCAACGGGCTCATCTTTCCCGAAGTGACCCCTTATCGCTGCGACAAAAGCTGACACCGTAGCAACTCGACAATCCGTGGCGTTTCCGTTATGAAAGGCAGCGGCGTGTTAAAACTGTGAAGACTCTGGCCAAGCTGCTCTACGTCGAAGCCGACGAGGAGATCACCGATCTCGTCGATCGCCTCCGCGATTTGAGCCTCGAAGACGAGGTGACGTTCGTCGTCCCCGAGCGTGCCAGGTCACTGCAAAGTGCGATGAGCTTTCGCCTGCTCAAGCGCTATGCCGACAGCTACGGCAAGAAGGTCAACCTCGTGAGTGCCGATCCGCGGCTTCAGGCGATGGCGCTCGAGGCCGGCTTCACCACCTTTCCCACGATGGCGGCGTACGACCACGGGACTCAGGTTCACCAACCGGCGCTGATCGACGAGCCTGACGTTCCTGTCTACCGCCCCATCGAATCCGGGCGCGCAATCGCAAGCACCGCTGGCGTGGCCACCCTGGAGCGTCCCAAGCAGGTCACGTCCGCCCCACCGAAGAAGGCTGCGCCTGGCTCGTCGTTGCCTTCGGGGCCGCCGCTTCGCGTCTACCGGCCCTACCTGATTGGCGCCGGCGTGCTGGTATTGCTGGGCCTGCTTGCGGGAATTCTGTATCTGCCGACGGCGAGCGCGGCGCTCATCGTCGCCGGGACGCCGATCAAGGAAGACATCACGCTGAACGGCGCGCCCGGAGCGCAGACCAGCGGCGACCAGTTCGCAACGCAGGCGGTGCATGCGAGCCAGCAGCAGAGTCTACCCGGCACAGCGACGGGCCAGAAGCCGGTAGCCGCTGTCGCGGCGTCTGGGAACGTGACATTTTCATATTCGAATTGCTTCATTTTCTGTCAGCCGATTCCCAAGGGCTGGACTGTCGAGACCGCCGATGGGGCCCAGAAATTTGCGACGCAAAAGGTTGCGAGCATCAACGGTACTGGTGGGAACGTCACGGTGCCGGTCGTTGCGGAGGCGGCTGGCGCTGCGGGCAACGTTGCAGCTGGCCAAATCTCAAAGATTCAAGGCAATGGCGACGACAGCATTACCGTTAGCAATGCCGACCCGACGACTGGCGGGGCTGACGCACGGACTGCGACCGTGATTCAGCAGTCAGACATCGACAGCGTCCGCGACGCCTATGCGAAGGACGCGACGCAGCAGGTTCAGGATCAGCTCAACAGCAAGGCGCAGGGAAAGAAAATCGTGCTCGTCGGCACCGGGGTGCAGGCGTCAGCGACCGCCGATCACAAAGTCGGCGACGAGGTCGGCGGGTTCACGGTGACGGTCACGGTCGCAGGCGATGGCGTGGTGTTCGACGACGCTGCCGTGCAGAGTCTGCTCAAATCGGCGTTGCAACGGAAGCTGCCGCAAGGAACCCAGCTCACCAGCGAGAACACCAAATTGACCTACGACGTCGCCAGCTCGAGCGCTGACGGCCACATCACCCTGAACGGCCATGCCTCCGGCTTCTATACGCCGGTTTACATCCAGTCGAACATCCGAGCCAAGCTCAAGGGCATGAGCCCGAGCAGGGCTCACGCCTTCCTGCAAACGCTGCCAAACGTGATCGACGCCAGGGTCACGCAGTCGCCCTTTGGGCTTCCCTGGCTGCCCCTGTTCTCGTCCCGGATCACGCTGCACTTTCAGGAGGTCGCCGGCTCCTCCAGCTCGTGAGGGTACTGGCGATCGATCCGGGCACGGTCCGTTTGGGCCTCGCCCTCAGCGATCCATCTGGAACCATCGCCCAGCCGCTTACCGTACTCCAGCGCCGCTCCGAAACTGAAGACCTGACCGCGCTCGCACGTCTCGTCGATGAGCATGCGGTGGAGATGATCGTGGTCGGGCTGCCGCGCACCATGGACGGCCGGCTGGAAGCGGCCGCGCAGGATGCCCAGGCGTTCGGCGCGCAGGTTGGCGAGCGGACCGGGCGGCCTGTAGCATACTGGGACGAACGCCTGACCACGGTGGCCGCCGAGCGCTATCTCATCGAACAGGGTAAGCGGCGCAACAAACGGCGCCAGGAAATCGACCGAATGGCAGCCACGTTAATGTTGCAGGGGTACCTCGACTACCAGCGCCGAGGCCGACCAGGAGGCTGAATGCCAGAGTTTCCCGATGCGGACGGAGAGATCCAGACCATCGAGCTCGTCAACGAAAAAACGGGAGAAGAGGAAAGCTACGTCGTGCACGACGTGGTCGAGATCGAGGGGGAGACTTATTACGTCCTGCAGGCGGAGGCTGACGAGGATCAGGTCCTGATCCTGCGCCGCGAGGGCGAGTCCCTGGTCACGCTTGACGACGAGGAGCATGACCGGATCGTCGAGCAGATGGAGGCCTTCGAAGAGGAAGACGACGTGGACGAAGACGGTGGGACGGAGGGCTAACTGAATCCCGCTCGGCGGCTGCACGAATCGCCCGCCCCACGCCGTCGCAGCCGCCTCGTTGGTTGTCTCCAACTCGTCGCCGTCGTCATCGTTCTGCTCCCGGCCGCGGTCGGGATTCCCGGCGTGTTTGCCTACAACTGGGTCGACCATCAGCTCCACCAGCCGGTCAATCCCTCGACCGCCAAGGTGCGCTTCGTCGTTCAGCCCGGTTCCACCTTCCACGAGGTCGCCGATACGCTTCATCGCGCCGGGCTGATCGATAACGTCACGGTCTTCGATCTCTACGCCCGCTTCAAGCACCTCGACCGCAATGTGCAGGCGGGGGCCTATCAGCTCAGCCGGAACCTCAGCCCGGTCCAGATCCTGACCGCGCTCCAGACCGCCGTCCCGGACGAGATCTACATCGCCATTCCCGAGGGGTACACGATCAAGAAGACCGCAGCTCTGCTCGACCAGGGCGGCGTCATCAAGGGCAGCGACTATGTCGCCCAAGCCGTCGCCGGCTCCTACTCCTATCCGTTCCTCAAAGACGTGCCGGCCGGCACCTCGCTGGAAGGGTTTCTCTTCCCGGACACCTACCTCGTGCCGAGAGCGGGTACCGCGAAGCAGCTGATCACGCTGCAGTTGAACGCCTTCGGCAGCCACTGGACCGAGGCGCGCAGCGGGCTGGCGGCCCAACGACGGCTCAGCCCGCAGCAGGTCGTCACGATCGCGTCGATGATCGAGCGCGAGGCTCGCTTCGACAACGATCGGCCGCTGGTGGCGAGCGTGATCTACAACCGCTTGCAGGCAGGCTGGCCCCTGCAGATCGACGCGACCGTGCTGTACGCCAAGGGGGTCTGGCAGTCGACCGTCACCAAGGACGACCGCAATATTCAGTCGCCTTACAACACCTATTTACATACCGGACTTCCGCCTGGACCGATTGCGAATCCTGGCATCAAAGCGATCGATGCCGCGCTCCAGCCCGCGCAGACGGGCTACTTCTTCTACCTCTCCGACCCCCAGGGCCACAACCACTACGCCCGCACCAACGACGAGTTCAACCAGCTTCTCAGGCAATACGGACTCCAGTAGCGCCAAAGCGGGTAAGCCCGCCGACCGGTCGAGCCTGCTGCTCCTGGGGGACGACCCCGGTATGGAGCTCGCCGCAAGTCTCTACCAGGCAGCCTTCGATGCGGCGGGGCTCCCGACGAGATGCGCGATCGCGCGCGGTGGGCTCAAAGATTTGGACGCCGCCGTGGCACGGCTCCGCTCGAGGCGCTCGATCACGGGGGCCGCGGTGCTGATGCCATACACGGTTTCGATCGCGGGCCGGCTCGACGGGCTGGGGCCCGAGGCGCAGTCCGCCGGGGCGGTGAATACGGTCAGTCACAAGGCCGGCAGATTGATTGGCTGGAACACGGATCGTGCAGGCTTCGCGCGAGCCCTGGAGGACAGCGGTTTCACTGCCCGCGGCAAGGCGGTCCTCGTGCTCGGCGCCGGGGGAGCCGCCCGTGCGTGCGTCGACGTGATGCGGGATGAAGCCAGCCGGGTGTGGGTTGCGGCGCCCGACCTCGACGAGGCCCGCGTGCTATGTCGCGACCTCAAGGTTGCGGCCGGCGGGCCGACGCCGATCGGCACTCTCGCTCTGCTGGTCAAAAAAGTCGACCTGATCGTCAATGCCACTCCCGTCGGAATGGACGGCACGAGCATGCTCTTTCCGGCCGAGTGGCTGATGCCATCCCATTTTGTGTTCGATCTCATCTATTCGCCGGCGCTGACCCCGCTGGTCGGCGCGGCGCGCGAGCGAGGCGCCCGAGCGGTCAACGGGCTCAGCATGCTGCTTTTCCAGGCCCTCGCCGCCTTCGAGATCTGGGCGGGCCAGCCGGCGCCCGAGGCGCCCATGCGCGCGGCGCTCGAGCGCGCCGTGCTCGAACACCTGACGCCGTGAGCGGGCTCTTGCTTGCGCTCGCATGGGCGCTCGTGGGCGCTGCCGTCGGCACCGGACTCAATTTCTTATCGCGATGGCTGGCTCGCGTCGAGGAAATCGAGTTTCACCAGTCACTCCCCGAAGCGCTGCTGATGCCGCTGCTGGCGGCCGGGCTCTTCTTCGCCTTCGCCTGGCAGCTCGGCGCGCACCGCCTGCTCATCATCAATTCGGTCTACGCGGCGATCCTGGTCCAGGTCCTGGCGTTCGATCTCAAGACCCGATACATCCTCGACCTGGTGATGTTTCCCAGCTGGGTGATTGCCTTCGGCCTCGCCTTCATCACCCCATGGACGCCCGGTCTCGGCTGGCCGGGGCCTGACTGGCGAACCTCGCTCTTCGCCGCGGTCCTCGCCGGCGTCGTCTTCCTCGTGCTCTACCTTGGCGGGCAGCTGATCTTTGGGGCCGAGGCGTTCGGCTTCGGTGACGTCAAGCTCGCCGTCTTCATCGGCATGGCCACCGGGCTTTCGAATCTGCGTATGGTGCATGCCATCCTCTACGGGGTTTTCCTCGGAGGACTGGTGGCGATAATTCTGCTCATCACGCGGATCCGCAGCATGAAAGAGGCCGTCCCATACGGGCCGTTCCTGGTCACCGGCACGCTGCTCATCCTGCTCACCCAGGCGCCGTGAACACGCGGGATCTGCTTCCGGGAGAGCGGATCCTTGCCAGCTCCTCGCGACACTGGATCGTCCTGGTGCGGCCGCTGGCCGCCACCTTGCTGGTGATCGCCGTCACCCTGATCGTGCTTTTGCTGCTCCCGCTTGTCGGCGAGCTGAAGCTGTTCCTGGCGCTGGCGGTCGTGGTCCTCGGGCTTGCCGCCATCAACCTTTATTACTGGGCCTGGCGGGCACACGAGTACGTGCTGACCGACCAGCGGGTGATCCTCAACGAGGGCGTCCTCTCCAAGTTCTCGCGTTCGATCGCGATCGACCGAATCCAGGATCTGACCACCTTTCAGGGGGTCTGGGGCCGGGCCTGGGGTTTCGGCGACATCGAGCTGGAGTCGGCGGGCCGGGAGAGCGCGGAGGTCCTGAGCACGGTTCCCCACCCCCAGCAGCTGCGCAACGCGATCTTCGCCCAGATCGAGGCGCGCCGCTCGCGCTGATCCCTCTCGGTACAATCGCTTGCCGGACATGGTCAATCCAAGTGATTTCCGCAACGGCATGACGATCGAGTGGGAGGGTGAGCTCTGGGTTGTGCTCGAGTTCCAGCAGGGGCAGAACGCCCGCGGCGACACCTTTTTCCGAACCAAGCTGCGCAATGTCAAAAGTGGCGCCATCATCGACCAGAAGTTTCGCGACAAGGACCGCTTCGCCCGGGCGCGAATCGAGAAGGTCCCTATGCAGTACCTTTACAGCGACGGAGACCGTCACTTCTTCATGGATCTGGAAAGCTATGACCAGCTGCCACTCAACGACGATCAGCTGGGCGATACCTTGCAATACCTGAAAGAGAACACCGCGCTCCAGGTCCTGATGTACGATGGCCAGCCGCTCGGCGTCGAACTGCCGACCACGGTTGAGCTCAAAGTCACCGATACCGCCCCCGGCTTCCGTGGCGATACCGCCGCCGGCGGCGGAAAGCCGGCGACCGTCGAAACCGGCCTCACATTGACGGTGCCCTTTTTCGTCAACTCCGGCGATGTCATCCGGGTCGATACCCGGACCGGTGCCTACGTGGAGCGGGTGGCGTGACCGATCGCTCGCTGGGTTCGGTCAAGGTCGCGAACGAGGTCATCGCCCACATCGCCTCACTGACGACCTCCCAGGTGCAGGGCATCGTGGGGATGTACCCCGCGGGCTCTCGGGACGGCCACCGCCTGCTGCCCTCGAACACGTCGCACAAAGGGGTTCGCGTCGAGATGGGCAACGACACGCTGAACATCGACCTCTTCGTGATCGTCGATCATTCGGCGCACGTGCCGACGGTCGCCGCGGAAGTGCAGCGTCAGGTCGCGGACGCGATCGATAAAATGCTCGGCCTCGAAGTTCGGCAGGTCAACGTGTTTGTCGGCGACGTGAGGTTTCCTGAGGACGCCTAACCGCTGATGGGACGGCGGCACCTGGCGCGCGAGCTGGCGCTCAAAGTCCTCTTCGAGCTCGAAGGCGACGGCGCCAATCCGGACCGGTCGCTGCAGTACCACGCGGGCGAGGCTCGAGCCGACCAGGAGACCGTCGATTTTGCCCGCACCCTCATCCTCGGCGTGCAGGAGCACCGCGAGCCGATCGATGCCCGCCTGCGCGAGGCGTCTCAGCACTGGGACCTCGATCAGATGGCCAAAGTGGAGCGCACGCTGCTCCGGATTGCCACCTTCGAGCTCTGCTACCTGCCGAGCGTGCCGGTGAAGGCCGCCATCAACGAATCGATCGAGCTGGCCAAAACGTTCGGTGGGCCCGACTCGGGCAAATTCGTCAATGGGATTCTGGGCCGGATCGCAGCGGAGGCGGCCAACCGCCCGGGCGCCGGCGCGGCGGCAGGCGATGCCTGAGGTGGACGAGGATGTCATGACCATGGACTACGAATCCGCGCTCGCGCAATTGGAGCTGACCGTGCAGCAGCTGGGCCGCGACCAGGACGACCTGGCACGGTCGGTTCGCGCCTTCGAGCGCGGGCTGGCCCTGGCCCGCCGCTGCGCCAGCCTGCTCGACGATGCGGAGCGGCGCCTCAGCGGGCTGGCTGCGGGCCAGCCCTCAGCCGGCGGATGAGCCTGCTCGAAAACCCCTACTTCGTCGTGCCCTTGATCGCCTGGGCGATCGCCCAAACCTCAAAGGTCATCATCGACTCGGTGATCCTCCACCGGATCAGCGTCCGCCGGCTGGCGACGGCAGGCGGCATGCCCAGCTCTCACAGCGCCCTGGTCGTCTCCCTCACCACCATCATCGGCCGGCTACAGGGGATCTCCTCGCCGCTGTTTGCGCTCTCCCTGATCTTCAGCACGGTCGTCATGTACGACGCCACCGGCGTCCGGCGGGCGGCCGGCCAGCAGGCGATGATCCTCAACCGACTGCTGGACGATGTCTTCATCGCCCACCGCGGCATTCACCAGGAGCGGCTCCGCGAGTTGCTCGGCCATACGCCGATCGAGGTGATCGCCGGGGCGGCGCTCGGCATCGTGATCGGCGTCGGTCTCTGGCGATGACCGTGGCCGAACGCCGGCGCCTCGATCAGGAGCTGGTGGAGCGTGGCCTGGCGGCCTCTCGCGAGCGGGCCCAGGCGCTGGTTCGCGCCGGGTTGGTCCGCCTCGAAGGTCAAGTGGTCAGTCGGCCCGACCAGGCGGTTGCGCCCGAGCAGAAGCTCGAGCTCGCCGGCGGCAGCGAGTATGTCAGCCGCGGCGCGGAGAAGCTGGAAGCGGCGCTGAGCAGTTTCGAGGTCGAGGTCGCGAATCGCAGCTGCCTCGACGTCGGAGCATCGACCGGCGGCTTTACGGAGGTGCTGCTCCGCCGTGGCGCCGCGCGGGTGATCGCGGTCGACGTCGGCTATGGACAGCTTGCCTGGAGCTTGCGACAGGATCGCCGGGTCGTGGTCATGGAGCGGGTCAACATCCGGCACCTCGAGCAGCTGCCGGTCCCCGCCGACCTCGCGGTGATCGACGTCTCCTTCATTTCCCTCCGCCTGGTGCTGCCGCGCGTCCGCGACCTGCTCACCGCGCCGGGGGAAGTCATCGCGCTGGTCAAACCGCAGTTCGAGGTGGGCAAAGGTGCGGTGGGGAAGGGAGGCGTGGTGCGGGACCCTGCCCAGCACCAGCTCGTGCTCGACCAGCTGACGGGATTTGCGCGGGAGTTGGGCTACGAGGTAAAAGGACAGATGGCGTCGCCGCTGCTCGGCGCCAAGGGCAATCGCGAATTCTTGATTCACCTGTTGCCGAATGGCTGAGCACGGCGGGGACCCGGCGACATCCAATCGCGGCCGGGTCGGCATCGTCTGCCACCCTCGCATCAACCTCGGTGGCCCGCCGATTGTCGACGCCATCCGCCTGCTCGAGGCTGACGGCTATCGAGTGTGGACCTATTGCGCCAGCAGCGAGGAACGACCGGGCGCCTTGACCGAGGACCTCGACGGCACCCGCTTGATCGTCAGCTTTGGCGGTGACGGGACGATGTTGTGGACCGCGCAGCAGGCGGGACCAGCCGGCATCCCGGTGCTGGGCGTGAACGCTGGCCGGCTTGGCTTCCTCACCCAGGTGCAGCTCGGCGAGGAAGCGGCCGCGCTCAAGCGCTGGAGCCAGGGAAAGTTCGTGCTGCAACGGCGCACCTTGCTCGATGTGCGCGTGGGCGATCGTGCCTTTCACGCGCTCAACGACGCCATGGTCGACAAGGGTGCCGAGATCAATTTCATCCGGCTCGAGGTCGCCGTCGACGGACAACCCGCCGGCAGCTTCGACGCGGACGGCATCATCGTGTCGACACCGACCGGGTCCACCGCCTATGCGCTCTCGTTGGGCGGCCCGATCGTCCACCCGGACGTTCAGACCCTGGTCTTCATGCCGCTCAACCCGCACAGCCTCTTCAACCGGCCGGTCATCCTTCCGGAGCGGTCACGACTCACGGTTCGAATTCCACAGGCCGATAGCGTGCTCATCTGTGACGGCCAACCCAACCTGCCACTGACCGCCGGTGCCGAGGTCCACATCGCCGCCGGCCCGCAGGTGCAGCTGGTCCAGTTCGACGGCGGAAAAAACTTCTTTCACCTGCTCCGCCAAAAGCTGCGCTGGGGACAACCGTTGATCGACGGTGGCCAGCCATGACGGGCGCGTTGCATCGAGTCGGGCAGTTCTGGCGTCATGCGTCGGCACGGGTCGATGCCCGTGAGCGAGCAACCGTCCAGCAGATCCTTGGACCGACGCTGGCCCCGATCTTTTTCGAGCTCCCCCTCAACGATCAGCGCCATGGGCTCGACGTGCTCCAGACCGTCGACCAGCAGGAGCCGGCGCCCAGCCTGCTGCTGCGGCAGGCAGCGCTACTGCATGACGCCGGCAAGCAGGGGGCGGCATTTTCCGTGATCGATCGAAGTCTGACCGTCTTCCTGGCGGCGGTCTCACCGCGCCTCTTGAATGGACTGCTCGCCGGGCGGCCGGCGTTTGCTCGCCGGTTCCAGATTTACGCCAACCATGCCGCGATCGGTGCGGAGCGCCTGCGCGCCGCCGGTGCGCACGACCTGGCGGCGATCGTCGCCGAGCATCATGCGCCGCATCCCGGCCTCGAGGCGACCGAACAGCTCCAGCGGGCGGACCGGCGCAATTGACTCGTGAGATCGAGCCGGCCACCCAGCCGGAGCGCGCAACCGCCGAGTTCGAGCGCGATCCCGTCTTTCTGGTGCGGACGCCCGCCTTCGATGGGCCGATCGAGTTGCTGTTGACGCTGGCGCTCCGCGCCGAGGTCGACCTCGAGGCCATTCCGCTGGCGAGCCTGACGGACGGTTACTTGCGGGCGATCGAGGAATCACGTCCGCCGGTCGACCGGCTGGCTGCGTTTCTCGTGATCGGCGCTCGCCTGGTGCAGCTCAAGGCGGCAGGCCTGATGCCCTCGACGGCCGCAGAGCAGGAAGAGGACCTGGCGGCCTGGGAAGACGCCATCAAGGGACGGCTCGAGGAGTACAAGCGGTTCAAAGATCTGGCCGAGTCCTTGATGCGCCGCCATGCAAGCGGCCGGTTCACGTTTGCCGGCTTGCTCGAGGCCGAGGTCATTCCGCAAGCCCGGGTTCAGGTGAGCCTCGATGCGCTCGCAGCGGCGTTTCAGCAGGTGCTCGACAGGCTGCCGCCGGCGGAAGACGTGACGGTCAAGCTCGAGGAAGTGTCCCTTTCTGACAAATTGGACGCACTTCGGGCAATGCTGCGGCATCAACCGCAGCTCAACTTCACGGGCATCTTCCGACATGCGCGGAGCCGGATCGAGGCGGTGGTCACCTTTCTCGCCCTGCTGGAGCTGATTAGAATCGGTGAGGCCCGGGTGGTGCAGGCCTCCCCCTTCGGAGAAATCATGGTCCATTCCCAGCAAACGGAACCGGCATGACAGTCGAGATCAGCAGCGCAACGCAGGTTCGGGATACCGTCGGACTGGCCGCGGCGCTGGAAGCGGTCCTCTTTACCCTCAACCGGCCGGTCACCATGCTCGAGCTGCAGGAGATCCTTCAGTCGCCTCTGCCCGATGTCGAGGCGGCGGCGCTTTCGCTTCAGCAGGCGCTCGACGGACGAGGACTCTTGCTGCAGCGCCACCAGGATCAGTTGCAACTGGTCACGGCGCCCGGCCAGGCCGACGTCGTGCGGCGCGTGCTCCGTCCCGAATATCCTTCACGCCTCTCGCCGGCCGCGTATGAGACGCTCGCGATCGTTGCCTATCGCCAGCCGCTGACCCGCGCTCGGATCGAGGAGATCCGCGGCGTCAACTGCGAGGCGGTGTTGGAGAGCCTCGAGGAGAAAGGCCTGATCACCGAGACCGGCCGTCTGGACGCGCCGGGTAACCCGCGGCTCTTCGGCACGACCATCAAGTTTCTGCAAATCCTCGGCTTGCGCAGCCTCGACGAGCTGCCGCCGCTCGGCCCATCCGCCTCAACCACTACCTAGCGCGCGCCGGGATCGCCGCCCGGCGCAAGGCCGACGCCTTGATCGCTTCGGGTCACGTCACCGTCAACGGCGTCCCGGCCAGGGCCGGCCAGCAGATCACAATCGGAACCGACCACGTCTCCGTCGATGGATCAGCGGTCGAGCTTCGTGAACAGCAGACCTATCTCATGCTGAACAAACCCGCAGGCGTCCTGAGCAGCGTGGGTGATGCGCGCGGCCGGCCGACCGTGACCGATGCCGTCCCGCGCGGCATCCGCGTCTATCCAGTTGGCCGCCTCGATCTCGACAGCCGGGGGCTGGTGCTGCTCACCGATGACGGCGAACTCGCGATGCGCCTGATGCATCCGCGGTTCAGAGTCGAAAAGGAGTATCAGGTCGTCATCGCCGGCCGTCCCTCCGAGTCGGCACTCGAGAGGCTGCGGGCCGGCATGAGAATTGGCAGCGAAGCCTTCCAACCGGCGACGGTTCGCATCCTCGAGCGCTCGGTCGATGCGACCCGGGTCGTGATGGTGCTGCGCGAGGGCCGCAAGCGGGAGGTGCGGCGGCTCTGGCGTGCGCTCGGCCATCGGGTCCTCGATCTGCAGCGGGTGCGGATCGACGGCCTGCGCCTTGGAGCGCTGGCGGAGGGTGCGTCGCGGCCGCTGACCCCGGCCGAGATCGCGCGGCTGAAAGCCGCGGTATCCTGAGCCGCGGACAGCGATGGTCATCACGATCGACGGTCCGGCCGGATCCGGCAAGACGACGATCGGCCGCATGCTGGCCGAGGAGCTCGGCTTTCCGCTCATCGATAGCGGGTTGCTCTATCGGGCCGTCACCGTTGAAGCCCAGCGCCGCCGGATCGAACCCGGCGACGTCGATGCGCTCGTCGAGATGCTTGACGAGATCACCATCGCCATCGACACCGATCCGCGGCTCGAGCGGAACCGTGCCCTCGTCACCGTCGATGGCCAGGACGTCACGACCGCCGCCCACGACCCCGGTATCGCCGGCGAGCTTTCTCGCATCTCGCAAATTCCGGAGGTTCGCAGTCGCCTGGTGCCGTTGCAGCGTGGAGCTGCGCGGGGAGATGCCGTCGTCCTCGGCCGTGACATCGGAACCGTGATCTTTCCCGACGCGGACGTCAAATTCTTCTTCACCGCCTCGCCTCAGGAGCGCATGGCACGTCGGCGGCGGCAGCTCGATCGGGTGCGTGGCAGCTCCCCCTCCGATGCGATGCTCGAGCAGGAAATCGAGGCGCGCGATCGGGCCGACGAGCAGCGCGAAATTGCGCCGTTGAGGCCGGCGAGCGATGCTATAATCGTCGCGACTGAGGGCAAATCGGTCCGTCAAGTCTTCGATGAAGTGAGGGCCCGGTTGCCGAAGCACTGATCGCTTTGAGCTATCTCTTCCTCACGCGTCTTGCACGGCTCCTGACCCGCGTCCTTCTCGGCTCAAACTTCCACCTGAACGGGACTGGCCACGTGCCACATTCCGGGCCCTTGCTGATGGTGTCGAACCACGTCGGCGCAGTCGACCCGGCGATCATCGGTGCCTGGGCGCCCCGACCCGTATGGTTCATGGCCAAGGCTGAGCTGTTTCATGGTCGCTGGGCCTGGTTGATGCGCGGCTATCATGCCTTTCCCGTGATCCGCCACTCGCCCGATCGCACCGCGTTGCGACGTGCCTTCGAGCTGCTCAAGCAGGGATCGGCGGTCGTGCTCTTTCCCGAGGGCCATCGCTCCGAGAGCGCCACGTTGCTGCGCGCCGAACCGGGAGCGGGCTTCATCGCCCGCCGGTCGCAGGCGCCGCTGCTGCCGCTCGCGATCACCGGAACGCAGAACGTTCTCGGGCGCGAGCATGTCCTTCCACGGCGGGCGGCGGTCTCGATGACGTTTGGCCAGCCCTTTTCCCTCCCGGAACGCAATCTCGATGGAAGCCAGATGGATCATCAGCAGAGCGCCGACTACCTGATGACGAAGATCGCCCAGCTCCTCCCGTTGGAAAACCAGGGAGCCTATCGGGCTGCGCGCCCGGAGCCGGTCCAGGGATGAAAAAGATCTATGTCCTCGATACGCCGGCCCGCCGGCCGACGCGAGCCGCGCGGAACGTGCGATGCGAGCGTTTGAGGCGTTACGTTCGTGTCGAGGCTGTGCGCCGATGAAAAAGATCTATGTCCTCGACACGAACGTCTTGCTGCACGATCCGAACGCGATCTTCTCGTTCGAAGACAACCAGATCGTGATCCCGCTCGCGGTCATCGAAGAGGTGGACGGCCAGAAACGCCGGCAGGACGAGGTCGGCCGTCACGCCAGGGTGGTCGCCCACTATCTCGACGAGCTTCGCGCCCAGGGCAAGCTGTCCGAGGGCGTCGGCCTGGTGTCGGGTGGAAACCTGCGGGTTCAGCTCAAGCACGAAGAATCCCGGCTGCTGCCGAACGACCTCGATCCGCGCAAGGCGGACAACCAGGTGATCGCCCTGACGCTGCAGCTACGGTCGGAGAGCAACGGCACGCCGGTGATCCTGGTCAGCAAGGACATCAACGTGCGGGTCAAGGCGGACGCGTTGAATCTCCAGGCGCAGGACTACGAGACCGACAAGATGGTCCTCAAAGAGGGCGACCTCTACGACGGCATGACGACGCTGACATTGTCACCCGAAGAGATCGAGGCCTTCAATAAAGCCAACGTCTATCAACCCTCCAACGGCCGTCTTTATATGAACCAGTTCGTTCATTTCAAGTCGCAGAACGGGACCAAGTCGAGCGCGCTCGGGCGGTACGATGCCACCAACCGCCAGGTGGTGGCGCTCGCCCCGATCAAAAAGGAGATCTGGGGCATCCAGCCGAAGAACCTGGGGCAGCGATTTGCCTTCGACATCCTGCTCGACGATCGCGTGCCGCTCGTGACCCTGACCGGACAGGCGGGGACCGGCAAGACGCTCCTCGCGCTCGCGGCGGGGCTGAGCAAGGTTCTCGACCAGCACCGATACCGGCGGTTGCTCGTGACGCGGCCCGTCATCCCGATGGGAAAGGACGTCGGCTACCTTCCCGGTGACAAGGACGAGAAGCTGCGACCGTGGATGCAGCCGATCTATGACAACCTCGAGTACCTGATGGGCTGTATCTACAAGGAGCAGATGGCCGCCGACATGATCCGGCACATCCAGGACAAAGGCATCTTCGAGGCCGAGGCGCTGACCTACATTCGGGGGCGGAGCATCCCGCAGCAGTTCATCATCGTCGACGAGGCGCAGAACCTGACCCCGCACGAGGTGAAGACGATCGTGTCACGAGCAGGGGAGGGGACAAAAATCGTCCTGACCGGCGACCCCAACCAGATCGATCATCCCTATCTGGATTTCCGCAGCAACGGGCTCTGCTACGCGATCGAAAAATTCAAGAACAATCCCCTCGCCGGGCATGTCACGCTGACGAAGGGCCAGCGCTCGGAGCTCGCCGAACTCGCCGCAAAGCTGCTCTAGCATTTAGTCCGTGGACCGCACCTACGTCGCGCTCGATCTCGAGACGACGGGGCTCTCGCCGCGGATCGACCGCATGATCGAGGTCGGGGCGGTCCGTTTTCGAGGTCAGGAGGTGCTCGCCACCTTTCAGTCGCTGGTGCGACCGGAGGTGGCCATTCCGCGAGCGGTCCAGGAGCTCACCGGAATTCGCGATGCGGACGTCGCGGCCGCTCCCCACCCCGAAGCGGTGCTGGCAGAGCTCATCGATTTCGTCGGCGACAGCGCCGTCGTCGCCCACAGTGGGAATTTCGATCTTTCATTTCTGACGGACGGCGAAACGGAGTCACGCTACCAGCTCTTCGACACGCTGGACCTGGCCCGGATCCTGCTGCCGACCGCCCCCAGCCACAGCCTGCCGCATCTTTCGCGGCAGCTGGGTCTGGCCCACCCTCATCCACATCGCGCCCTCTCGGACGCCGACGCGGCTCGCCAACTCTTTCTCCACCTGCGTGAGTTCAGCCGCGGCTTTCCACGCGAGCTGCTCGAGCAAATGGTCGATGTGGCACGCGATTGGCCGCATCCGCTTCGCGATTTCGTCCTGGAAGTCGACGCCAGCGGGCCCAGCGGGTTCACCAGTCTCGCCTCAACGGTCGCCCCGACCGATGAAATGCCTCGAGACGGCCACCCGACGACGGACCCACAGCTGATCCGGCAATTGCTGGGTCCGGAAGGGCCGATGGCGGCGCTGCTTGGCGACTACGAGTTGCGCGAATCCCAGCTGCAGATGGCGCTCGCCATCGCCCAGCTGTATCAGCGGGGCGGACGGCTCATGGTGGAGGCCGGACCGGGGACCGGAAAGTCTCTCGCGTACCTGGTGCCCGCGCTGCACCATGCCGCCGCCACCGGCGAGCGCGTCGTGGTCGCCACCAACACGATCACCCTGCAGGAGCAGCTCTTCTGGAAGGACCTGCCCTTCATCCGAAGCTGGCTGCCCTTCGACTTCAAGGCGTCGCTGCTCAAGGGCCGAGCGAATTACCTCAGCCTGCGGCGCTGGCAGCGCTATCTCAACAGCCCGAGCCGGCGGGCCGATGGAAGTTGGTTCGACGAGGAGCTGAAGTTCAAGCTGCGGATGCTGGTCTGGTTGGCGCAAACGCAGAATGGCGATCGTTCGGAGATCAAGCTGAACGGGCTCGACGAGCTCTTCTGGCTGCGCGCGGCCTCGACTGCCGACGACTGCCTTGCCGGGCATTGCGAGAATTTCAAGACGCAACGCTGCTTCTACTGGAACAGCCGCCATGCAGCGCACGACGCCGATCTGATCGTCACCAACCACGCGCTCTTGCTTGCCGACGCGCTTGCCGGTGGCAGCGTGCTGCCGCCGCACGACCACGTGATCGTCGACGAGGCGCATCAGCTGGAAGAGACCGCCGTCGAGGCGCTGACCGACCGGGTTGGCGAGCTCGAGTTGCTCGAGAGCCTGGATGGGACGCTGACCTGGTTTCGCGCCGCCATCGGGCCACCTTCGGAGGCGATCCGTTCGGCGGCCGCCGAGTGCCGCGATGCCATCCACGTTTTCTTTCTGGAAGCCCGAACCGTTCTGACCCAGCGTCAGCCCGAGGTCCCCAGCCGCCCGAACCGCGAGGAGGCAATCATTCTCGAGGCCGGCGCCCGCCAGCAGGCGGATCTCGTCGCTCTTGGCCCACTTGCGGGAAAGATCGCTGACGCCAACGCGGCGTTACGTCGCGCCCTGGACGAGGGTGGTGGCCAGCTGCCCATCGACGCCAGTCCTTATGCCGAGCGAGAGTTCGACCTGTTTGTGGCCCAGTTACAGAAGCGGGTCGATCTCCTGGTCGAAGCCATGTTGCGGCCGCAGCTGAGCCGGCTGTACTGGATCGGCGCCGAGCGCCGCTCCGGGCGTGCGCTGATCGAGGGAGCGCCGACCAACGCCGGCCGCGAGCTGCACGCGCGAGCCTTCAGTGAGAAGGAGACGGTGATCTTCACTTCCGCCACCATGGCGGTGTCCGAGTCGTTCTCTTATTTCAAACGCGGTGTCGGGCTGGAGGCGTTTAGCGCCCACGAGCTCGTCCTGCCGTCACCGTTCGACTACCTCTCGCAGGCGCTTCTCTGTCTGCCGACCGATCTTTTCGAACTCGACGATCCGCGGTTCGTCGATCAGGTCGCGACCGTGGTCGGCGAGATCGCCGAAACCATCGACGGCCGTACGCTCGTCCTGTTCACCTCGCACCAGCAGCTGCGGGACGTCGCGGACCGTCTTCGGCCGCGAATGGCGCGTAGCCATCTGGGCTTGCTGGCCCAGAACCTTGACGGGACCCGACGCCAGCTGCTGATCCAGTTCCAGGAGCACCCCCGGCAGGTGCTGCTGGGAACCAGCAGTTTCTGGGAAGGCATCGACGTCCCGGGTGATGCCCTCTCCTGCGTCGTGATCGTCCGCCTCCCATTCCGCGTGCCGAGCGATCCCATGCAGCGCGCGCGCAGTGCCAACCTCACGGACCCGTTCGGCGAGCTCGCGCTCCCGGAGGCCGTGCTTCGCCTGAAGCAGGGCTTCGGGCGGTTGATTCGGCGGCAGAGCGATCGTGGCGCCGTGGTCCTGATGGACCACCGGATTGCGAACCGCCGCTACGGACAGGCGTTTCTCGACGCCCTTCCGCGGGCCGCCGTCGAGGTCGGGACCTGCGAGGCAATGGCGCCCGCGATCGGCCAGTGGCTTGCGCCTCGCTACGGTTCGGCGCTCGGCCGGCTGGCACAAGCATGACCGGAGACGGTCGCTTGCGGGTTGCCCTGGCGCAGATGGATCCGGCGCTCGGCGACCGCGACCGCAATCTCGAGCAGCATCGCGATTGGATCCGGCAGGCGAAAGAGGCCGGAGCCGACCTGGTGGTCTTTCCCGAGCTGAGCCTGACCGGATACTTCCTGAAGGACCTGGTTCCGGAAAACGCGCTGCAGCTCGATCATCCGATGATCCGCGAACTCGGCCGGCTGGCGAGCGATCTCGACGTGGTCGCGGGCGCCGTCATGGAGGATCCGGACCATCGGTACTTCAATGCCAGCCTCTACTTCAGCCGTGGCGAGCTCAGCCATATGCACCGCAAGGTCTATCTCCCAACCTACGGCATGTTCGACGAGCAGCGGTACTTCGCGGCTGGCGATCGCTTTCGCAGTTTCAAGACAGCCTTCGGCCGCGCTGGCATGCTGGTCTGTGAGGACATCTGGCACCTCTCCAGCGCCTACATCCTCAGCCTGGAAGGCGTGGACCTGATCATCTGTGTCTCAGCCAGCCCTGGCCGGGGCATCACGACGGATGAGCGGCTGGGGACCGCCGAATCCTATGGGCTCGTCTGCCGGACGTATGCGCAATTTCTGACCACGTTTTTTCTCTACTGCAACCGAGTCGGCTACGAGGACGGGGCCAACTTCTGGGGCGGCTCGATGGTGATTGGCCCAAACGGCGACATCATCGCCCAGGAGGAGGACGCGGACGAGGCGCTGGTGGTGGCGACCCTCGACCTTGGCGACGTGCGACGGAACCGGCTCGCCAACCCGCTGCTGAGAGATGAGAAGCTCGAGCTCACCATCAATGAGCTTCGTCGCGTCTGGCATGAGCGCACCCGCAAGCCTTACTGAGCCGGTCTTCGCGCCGCTCGCGATCAATGCCGAGCTGGTGCGCCGCATCCTCATCGGCTTCCTCCAGAACGAAGTCCGCAAGGTGGGCTTCCAGCGTGTCGTCTTGAACCTCAGCGGTGGCGTCGACTCGAGCCTGGTCGCAATCCTGGCGGCCGAAGCGCTTGGGCCCGACAACGTGATGGCATTGATCCTCCCCTACAAGAGCAGCGACCCAAAAAGCCGGGCCGACGCGTTGGAGGTGGTCGAGCAGCTCAAGATCCATCACCTCGAGATCGACATCACGCCGCAGATCGACGCCTACTTCGCCCGGTTTCCGGAGGCCGACCAGGTCCGGCGGGGCAACAAGATGGCGCGCGAGCGGATGACGATCGCGTATGACCAATCCTGGGTCTGGCGCGGCCTCGTGCTGGGCACCAGCAATAAGACCGAGCTGCTGTTGGGCTACGGCACCATCTACGGCGACATGGCGAGCGCCATCAACCCGATCGGCGACCTTTATAAGTCACAGGTCTGGCAGCTCGCCGATGCCGTCGGCGTGCCAACCGCGATCGTGCAGAAAGCGCCGTCGGCGGACCTCTGGGCCGGGCAGTCGGACGAGACCGAGCTCGGCTTCCAGTACCGGCTGATCGACCGGCTGCTCTATTACCTGGTCGATCAACGCTATTCGATCGAAGAGGTCAATCGCCTGGGCTTTGACCCGACCTTTGTCGAGCAGATCGTTCGCCGGGTGCGAGACAACCAGTACAAGCGCCGCCTGCCGGTGATCGCGAAACTGTCGTCCCGCACCATCGACCGTGACTTCCGTTATCCCCGCGACTGGGGACATTGAGGCACGGCGGCCATCGGGACGCTCTTCCTGGTTGCCACGCCCATCGGCAACCTCGACGACATGACGCTCCGCGGACTGCACGTCCTCGAGTCGGTGCCGCTGATCGCGGCCGAGGACACCAGGCACACGCTCAAGCTCCTGACACACTTTGGGCTACGGCGGCCGCTGATCAGCCTTCACGCCCACAACGAGGCTCGCCAGCTGGAGAGCATCCTCGGCCGGCTGGCGCAGCATGACGTCGCGCTCGTCTCCGACGCCGGCACGCCCGCGCTCTCGGATCCGGGCGTCCGATTGGTGAGCGCGGCAGTGAGCGCCGGCTATCCGGTGGTGCCCATCCCAGGACCATCGGCGGTGCTAGCGGCGCTGGTCACCTCGGGGCTGCCCACCAATCAGTTCACCTTCCTCGGGTTCCTGCCGCGAAAACGCGGCGAGCTCGAGCGCGTCCTGGGCGACGCCGGCGAGGCGAAACGGACCTTTGTCTTCTTCGAATCGCCGCATCGGCTGCTAAAAACGTTGTCTATAATGGCCACCGTCCTCGGCCCCCGCTCGCTGGTGGTGGCGCGGGAGATCACCAAGGTCCACGAGGAATTCGTTCGTGGAACACCGGCGACGCTCCTGGAGCACTTCGAGAAATCCCCACCCCGCGGCGAGCTGACGGTCGTGGTCGCCGGCAGTGATTGGAAAGGATCAAATGCCTAAGTTCTACGTGACCACCGCCATCGTCTATCCCAACTCGGCGCCGCACCTGGGCTTCATCTACGAGCTGGTTGGCACCGA
>DAIPYJ010000007.1:0-66580 GCA_036782775.1 Candidatus Dormiibacterota bacterium
TGGCGCCCGCCCGGGCGGCCTTGACCGTCGCGGGCTCGACGCCCATCGCGCGGGCAGCGTGCTCCGGCATGACCTCGGATACGGCCAGGTCGATGATCGATGAACTGATGATCGAGTGTCCGCGCTCCATGGCGTAGCGGCAGATGGCCGTTCGGGTGATCGCGCGAAAAGCGGCCGGTACCTTCTCCATGCGCGCCTCGGCCTCTTCCGTCCAGGTGACGCTCGCCTCGGCCTGGACGTCGATCGGCGGGACGAAGCTTCGACTCGAGAGCAAGACGCTGACCGGAGCCAGGCGCAGCAGGTTGTCGCTGTTGCTGCCCATGTCCATCTGCGCCGCCGAGTGCACGCCGATCCGGCCCATCAGCAGGAGCCACGGCGGGTCCTGACGCACGTGCTGGAGCACCTTCTTGAAAGCTTTGCCATCGAACAGCGTGGTCTTGATCTCGACGCCCTCGTCGCGCGCCAGCGACTCCGCGACGCGGAGGTGGGACTCGTAGATCTTCGCCAGCCCGGTGTCGATGATCTCCTCGTGGAGCTGCTCCTGTTCTTTGAAGCGGAAGACTTTGGACGCCTCGGCGGAGAGGACGTCGACGATGCCGTTGAACATCGCGTAATGGAGGTAGGGGTCGTAGACCGAGACCGCCTCAACCTTTTTGTCGAAGACCCGCGCCAGGTCGAACGCGGTTCGCAGGCCGGCGAAGGACTGCGGGCTGCCGTCGATCGCAACCACGATGCGATCCGAAGCATCGTCACGGAATGGGTGCGTATTGCGGACGACCAGCGAGTCCACGCGAATACGGCGGAGCACGCGATCGGTAACGCTCCCGATCATGCTGTCCTTCACGGCGCCCATGCCGAGCGCGCCCATGATCACGAGGTCGTAGTCCGACTCGTTGATGTCGTCGACCAGGCATTCCCAGTTCTTCCCGTCGAAGGTCTTGTAGTCGTAGGGCAGACCTTCGCGCTCGCAGGCGGCCTTCATGACATCGAGGTAGGAGTCGGAGATCAGCTGGAGGCCGCGGGTGATCAGCGAGTCGTGGATCTTGCGCTGGCGCTCGAGCTCCTGTTCCTGCTGGTACTCGTCCGGCAGGGTGTACTCCATTTGCTTGAACCGGACATCGTGCATCCGGGCGGCATAGACGTGGCAGCCGACCAACTGCGCGCCAGTCGCCTTGGCCAGGCGGACCGCCACCTCGATCGCGGCATTGGAATGGTCAGAGTTGTCGAGGGGCACATAGATCTTGCGGTACACCGCGCTTCCCTCCTACAGTGGCGCCCGAGCTTGACTTGATATTGGCAGACCACGACTATCGCCGCAACGCCTGCCGATTCCATGATAGTGAGGGTCGGTCTAAGCTACCGCAAAAATTCCCCAGGCGCTGCTCACGGACTGGCCGGGCTCCAACCGAATCAGGCCCAGGCCCGATTGGAAGGCGTTCGGGGCGCAGGTCATCGGCTCGAGCCCGAGACCCTTGCGGCGACGGGAAACGTCAGGGATGGTGTCCCCGGTGAACACCATTACGTAGCCATAGGCGCGATCCATCCACAGCGTGGTTTGGCGCCTCGTGTCTTCGCTCGCCGCGACCAGCCGCGTCAAACCGTCGGCGTCCGGCACCAGGCTGGTAAAGGCGGTGTCGATGCGTGTTCCCCCGATGTGCCGCGGCTCGAGAAAGTCGAACTCAGAATCCTTGACCTGGCTCAGCCGGCCGGTCGGGATTTGCCGTTCGTCGACGTCGATCGACAGCAGCGCCGGCAGCCGCATCGTCAGGGTGTCGATCCGGTCGGTCCCCAGCGAGAGATATGGGTGCGCGCCGGCGCCATATGGGAGCGGCCGGTCGCCGGCATTGGTCGCGGTCGTGCGCACCGTCAACCCCTGATCGGCCAGCGTGTATTCAATGGCAAGGTCGAGCGTGAACGGATAGCCCTCCTGGGGGTGAAGCAGCAGGCTCATCAATACGCGGTCCTCCGGATCGATGGCGCCTTCCCAGTTCATCCAGCGGATGAGCCCGTGGATGGCGTTGTGCTGGGTGGGCTCCGTGATCGCTGTTTGGTACGAGGTCCCCATGAACTCGTATTTGCCGTCCTGCAGCCGGTTGGGCCAGGGAATCAGGGGCGCGCCGCGCGCCACCGTGCACATCTCGTTCTCCGGGTAGCCGTCGAGGATGTCGACGCCATTGACGGTGTAGGCCCGCAGGCCGGCGCCCACCTCGGTGATGACGGCTTCCTGCCTTCCGTGCCTGATTACGTATTGATGGCCGGAGGGCGGAGGGGAAGCCATGACGCTCCCGATAATAAGGATGATGGCGCGCCTCAAGCTCGGGTTGTTCGGGACGCCGCGCGACGAGCTGGCGGCGACCGTCGATGGAGACGTACCCGAATGGATCGAGCGCCTCTACGACAGCTTCGGCGTCACCAGTGAGAATGCGCCGGCAAGCGCCTCAGTCCTGGCGCTTGGCGAGTCCCTCCACCATCGGCTTCGCAAGCTGGCCGTGTTGCTGGCGAAGATGGAATCGCTCGGTTGGACCATCGAGCCGCATCGTTGGGAGCTGTTGGCGGTCAACGAGGCCATCGACGATTTGGAGGCGCAGCAGCAACTCGAGGACGCAGGCGTCTGGATCATCGCCCGCCAGCACGCCCCGACCGATAAGGCGGGCAACGTCCGCTGGTCGCACGGGTTGATCCCATAAGCGAGCCCACCGGCGCCTTTTCCGAAACCACCGTCGATCCCGATCCCATGAAGCAGTTCGCCGTTTGGTTCAAGGACGCCCAGGCCGCGGGAGAGATTCTTCCGGAGGCGATGACGCTCGCGACCGCTACGCAATCAGGGGCGCCGTCCGCGCGCATGGTCTTGCTGCGCGGCACCGACGAGCGGGGCTTCGGCTTTTTTACCAACTACGACAGCCAGAAGGGCCGGGAGCTGGCCGACAATCCGCAGGCGGCGCTCGTCATCTATTGGGGCAAGCTCGGCCGCCAGGTACGCATCACCGGTTCGGTGGTCAGACAATCCACCGAGGAGTCCGAGGCCTACTTCCACAACCGGCCGGTCGCGAGCCAGATCAGTGCGGCGATATCTCCGCAAAGCCAGGTCGTCGAAAGCCGTCGGGACCTCGAGCAGCGAGCGGCCAAGCTTGCCGACAGATATAAGAATGGCGTCGTGCCGCTGCCCGCGAACTGGGGCGGCTACCGCCTCATCCCCGAAGCGATCGAATTCTGGGTCCACCGCGAGAACCGTCTCCACGATCGGCTGAGGTATGCAAAGAAGCCCGGCGGCGGCTGGACGATCGAACGTCTTGCGCCCTAGCACCCGTGGCACATTGGATCTCGCTTGTACTCCGGTTGATCGTCGTCGCCGGGCTGCTGTATTCCGTGCTTTTCGCCATCCGATGGCCTCCCGACGTTTGGACCGGTGCGCTTACGCTGGCCCATCGCTTTCCCTGGCTATACAGGCTGTGGCTCCGGCGACTCGCGAGAGAAGCATTTAGAGCTCAAAACTTCAAGATCGCACGCGATCTGGCGCGGGATGCGGTGCGCCTCCATCTCCACCCGATCAGCCACGTGTCGGCTTATGACCTGCTGTTTCTAGCCCAGGCGCTGTATCGATCCGCTCACTACCATGCCGCCGCGGCCTGGTTGTCGGTATTGGACGCTTCGACGACCGATGACTACCGCATGAAGCCGTCGATTCTCTTGTTGAGCGCCTACGCGAATAGCGCTCTGGAGCGGCATTCAGCGGCTGAGTCGGCCGTTCGGCGCGCTGAGACAGTCCCGTTCGGTTGGGACCAGTGGTACGACCGTCGAAAGCTACGATCGGTCGCCAGTCGATGGGATCTTGCCATGGCAAAGGGATATGTGGCCTACGCCGCCAGGCGGTTCGATGACGCCTTGGCCTGCTTCCGCACGGCAATGGATCTGGCCGGCGAGCTCCGGCAGCATAAACAGCTTGCTACCTTGAACAACCTGGCGGCAGCAGCGACCGACGCGGGTGATCTTTCGGCAGCGGAGAAATACGTCGGGCAGGCCGATCGGCTGGGTGGGCGCGGCGCCTGGTCAGGACAGCAGCAGTTTCTGCGAACCGCAGCGCAGTTGAGGATCGCTCAGGGTCGCCATGCAGACGCTCGAGCGCTCATCGACGCGATGGTGGCTTCCGGTCGGCCGACTCCAGCGGTTCGCGTACTTGCCGCCGAAGTGGCACTCGCCGATGGCTCGACGAAGGAGGCTCTCCAGCAACTCAGCGATCTCACGCCGCAGCAGCTTGATCCGTTCTCACGTGATCACGCCGCCACCTTGCTCGAGCAGCTCGGGCGAATTGAGGCCCAAAACGAATCTCCTGAGACGGTTAAGGAGCTGTTCAACCGCGCTGCGGCCCTTCGGCTTCCGCCACCGGCGCCAACGATAGCCCCCGAAGACCAGCTGCTGAAAGAAAGTCGCCGAGTACTCGCTGGGCGAAAATTCGCGCCCCTGGATCCGGCCAGAGCCGTCATTCTTGCTGGTTGGCTCTATTTCACCTTTGGGCTATTCGGGTCGGTCCTATTTCCATGGGACCCACCGCTTCCCCTGGTCATTGCACAAGCCGGCCTGCTGATTTTCTGGAAACGAGCCGCCCGCCCCGTCAATCGCATCTTGCTCGGCGCTAGACCGGTCAGACAGGAGACGCCATAAGCAAAAGCCCCGGCGCGATGCCGGGGCTCGAGGGGGAGTGCCTACTTGTTGCGGTAGGCGATGATCGCCGCGTCGAAGTTGTGCGAGGCGTCGTAGCGACCGGCTGCGGCCAGGCGCATTCCGGCGTGGATGTCGCTCAGCTGGCCCGCCTGGCGCTGCTTCTTGCCCGTGATCTCGAAGTACTTCGTGTTGCTATTGACGGTGATCAGCAGATCCTTGCCGTCCCGAGTGCGAATCATGATCGAGTTGCCGTTTACGGCCTGGACAGTGCCAGCCACGCGAACCCGGCCGATACGAACCCGATTCGCGTAGAGCTTGCCGTCCTTCTCGCTGAAGCGCACCGCGACGTGACTGTTGACTTCGATCTCCGACCAGCGTGCAATCCGGCCATCGATGACGACTACTGTCTTATCCGTCGAAAGAAATGTCTTGCTGCCGGCCTTCGCGTTCTTTACCGTCAACTGGGTGTCGTTGATCGCCGTCACAGTCCCGCCGAAGAGATCTTTCCGCGCCTTCGCCGCCGCCTTCGCCTTGGGAGCTGCCGTCGCCGATGGCGTCCCCCCCGGAGCCGCCAGCACGCCCGTCGTGAGCGCACCGGCCAGCACGCCCGCCGTCACGAGTCCTGCCACCGCCTTACCGATGAGTGCCTTGCCGAACATGTGTCTTTCGACCTCCTGGTTAATTCGCTTCGATTTGCGCCGCTTTCGACGAGGCCATCGTCGCGCCGGCGGCTGAAGGAATTGGCAGGAACGCCTTAGAGGTCGCTGAGACCGAAGGAAAGGGAGGACCCTTTCGGATCCTCCCTCTTGCGACTAGTGGAAGTACTCGCTCATCGCGGTCGCGTTGGCCGCCTCGCCGAGCGCGCTCAGGCTCCAGGCGTCCTCAATGGTGCGCAGCAGGCTGTAATGTGTTTCGTTAATGGTCGAGCGCAGCCCGACCACCACGTTCGGGGCAATCACCAGCGTTGCCACTTGACCACCCGCGGCGTTGCCGCAGCATCCGGCGCTGGTTGAGCCCTCGTCCCAGGTGATCAGCAGGACGCCGCCGTTCTGGAACGCGGATGACCCGAGGATGCTGGGCACGACGCTGGCGAGCCAGGCATCACCGGTCGCAACCGAGCAATCGTGCATGTCGTTACACATGTTGGGAGTGATCCACGAAAAGTTCGGGACGGTGTTGGCGGCGAGGTCGGCACCGAACTGGCTGAAGGGAACGACGTGGGTGCTGCAGCGCGCCGCGTTGGTCCGGATGTCGTCGTAATAGATGAAGGGATCGTGCTTCTGCATGTACGGATAGGCATCGCCGACGAAGCAGCTGGACGGCATGCTCTCCATGTAGGCCTTCCAGGAGCGTCCGCTCGCCTCGATCTGGTCGGACAGGTTGGTCGAGTTGACAAAGCAGGTGGTGCAATCTGTCCCAATCCCAAACGTGCTACCGGCCGTCAGCGCGAGGTAGTTGGGAAGACTCGGATGACTGATGGCGAAGTAGTTGGCGGCCAGCGCCTGTCCATTCGCCAGGCTGTTGATGTACGGGGCGGCTCCGTTGCCAACGATGCTGGCTGCCTCTTCGTTCTCCATCACGATAACGAAGACGTGCGAAAAATTTGGTACCGCGCCTGACGCCGAGGGTATCGGCGTTGGTGTGGGCGTTGGTGTTGGTGTCGGCGTGGGAGTTGGCGTTGCGGTCACCGTTGGCGTCGGCGTTGGGCCAGGGCGATGGTGTTTCTGCCAGCCCGGCGAGGCATTGTGGCCTTGCGCTTCGGCGCTGAGGGTCGCCAGCGAGAGACTCGCGAGAAGGACGGCGGAAACGACGGCTGTGACGGCAAGTGTCCGCTTCATCCGCCCACCCTATGGGCCGGTTTCTAGTCCGACAATCGAATGCCTTTATAGCTTCGAGGAGCGGCCTGCTGACCGAAAACCGCGGCCAGCGAATGTCATGTTGCACGCTCCGCGATCCGCCGGAGCCTCTGCGTAAACGGAGACAAATCGGGCCTTAACGGCTCCTTTGCCAATCCGAAACCGCGCGACAACGAGGCGGGCGTGGCACGGGTTGCCGTTTGTGCCGACGAGATTGCCATTTTGAAGGTCCTGTTACGGCGCGGATCACGTTACGTGCTCCGTAGCTTTGCGACCCTATCGTCGGGCGCGTGGGGTCTCCGATCGCGCTTCATCTGGCGGACACCGAGAGCCTGCCCGAGCCGTTGGAGGCCGACGACCGAAGCTTGGCCGGTGATTACGGCCCGATCACCTCGCTCCTGAACGACGACGGCATCAGCGAGGTGATGGTCAACGGCCCCTCGCAGGTCTATGTCGAGCGGAAGGGTCAGCTGACGCTGACCGACGTCACCTTCTCCTCGAACGACGAGCTGATCCGGGTGATTCGGGAGATCGCCGCCTTCGTCGGGCGCCGGATCGACGAAGACTCCCCGATGGTCGACTGCCGGCTGCCGGACGGATCCCGGGTCAACGCGATCATCCCGCCGCTCGCCATCGACGGGGCGTCCTTGACCATCCGCAAGTTTGCCAAGGACCCGTACACCGTCCAGGACCTGATCAGCTTTGGGACCTTGACGGCCGAGGCCGCCGGCTTCCTCGAGGCGTGCGTCAAAGCGCATTTCAACGTCCTGGTCGCCGGCGGCACCGGGTCCGGCAAAACCACCACGCTCAACGTGCTTTCGTCGTTCATCCCCGACAACGAACGCGTCGTCACCATCGAGGATGCCGCCGAACTGCAGCTGAGGCAGCCGCACAAGGTGCGCCTGGAGTCGCGTCCGGCGCGCATCGACGGCAGCGGCCGGATCTCAATCCGCGACCTGGTCGTCAACTCGCTGCGGATGCGGCCCGACCGCATTGTCATCGGCGAGTGCCGCAGCGGCGAAGCCCTCGACATGCTGCAGGCGATGAACACCGGCCATGACGGCTCCCTGACCACCATCCACGCGAACTCGCCGCGCGACACGCTGGCGCGGCTGGAGACCCTGGTGCTGATGTCCGGCGTCGATCTGCCGCAGCGCGCCATCCGGGAGCAGATCGCCTCTGCCATCCACATGATCGTTCAGCAGTCGCGCTTGCGCGATGGCTCGCGGCGCATCACGAACATCACGGAGATCGTCGGCCGCGAAGGCGACACGATCACCCTTCAGGACGTCTTCCTCTTCGAGGAGAACGGCCTCGATGGCAACGGGCGTATCCAGGGCAAGCTGAGCCCGACCGGCATCCGACCGAACGCGATGGCGAAGATCTACTCCAAGAAGGTGGCGATCTCACCGGCGCTCGCCGCCCTCTTCCCCGACCGCAAGGCGCCGGATTTTACTTTGGGGGTGCGCCGATGATCGCCGATCACAGCGAGCCGATCGACACCGAGACCGTTCGCGACATCGCTGCCGACCTGCGTGGCGAGCTCGACCGGGTCCAGGAGCAGATGGCCGAGCTGACCAAGGAGCACAAGCGGGCGGTCGCGCTCAAGCACATCTTCGGGGTGGACCCGCTGACCCGCGACCGCTTCAACCATCTGCATACCCACATCGACCAGTACCCCGGCAAGATGGCGGAGCTGCGCGAGGAAGAGCGATTGCTGTCCCGCTGGCTTGACCGTTGCCGCGATCTGATTCAGCCGAAAGCCGCCTAACCGAAGCACGATCTGACAGCCACCCTGGGCTATTCCTTGACAACCGCGCGTTCAAGATGCTTTGTTTGTAGGCAGGGTCAGAGCTGGGGTTCTTGCGGAGGGCTCAATCGTGAAACGAACGTTCCTTGCCATTGTTTCTCTAGCCACGCTCGCCGTTGCGGCGCTTCCGGTCAGCGTGTTGGCGGACACGATCGCCACGGACATGGCGGCACCCGTTCCGGCCGGCTCGGGACAAGGCGGACCCGGCGGTGGCGGTCCCGGTCCCGGTGGCGGTCCGGGCGGTGGGGGAGGGATGTTCCCGCCGGCCCCGCCGTACGTTTCGGCATCCTGCCATGGGCCAAATAACGATGGAACGGTGTACGCCAGCCAGGAAGACACCTGCACCTTGATCGCCAGCGGCATCCTTCATTCGAGCAACCGGCTGATCGTGATCCCGAACGGCCCGATGGGTGGCGAATCGATCAGGGGTTGTGGAGCAAGCTCAGGACTGACCATGGCAACGGAGAACTTCGAACGGCAGGGTTTTGATCCGGTTTCCTGTAGCTTCACGGTCCTGAGCGGCGTTACGGTGTTCCCAGGCGAGGTCGTCGGCAGCGAGCGCTTCACGATCGATGCCTTCACCTCGCCCGGCGCGATCGTCAGGTTGGCGGTCAACGGTTGCAGTGACGGGCCCGGGAGCGCTTGCGGCGGAACCGTTGAGGTCACCGCTGGTGGTCCAGGCGGCGTTGTCAGCAGCGATCCACCCTTCAGCGTCTCCATGATCCGGGCAACCGCCAGCGAAGGGCAGCCATTCAGCGGCGCGGTCGCGCGGATCTCCGACGCCGATCCGACCGCGTCGTCCTCTGAATACGTCGCGGATATCTCCTGGGGCGACGCGACACCGCAAGTGCAAGCCAGCCTGGACGGTTGGAATATTTCCGGCAGCCACATCTATCTCGAAGAGGGAACCTATTTCGTCACCGTGACCGTGACCGACCGGGACCTCGACCACACCATCTCCGTTTCCGATTGGTCCGTCACGGTCGCCGATGCACCGCTCCATCCCAGTGGTACGAGCAGTGCATCGAATGGCACAAGCATTGCCAGCACCAATCCATTAACCGCGACGCTAGCGAGCTTCTCCGATGACGATCCGAATGGCACGGTCGCGGACTACACCGCCACGGTCAACTGGGGTGACGGCATGACTTCCGCTGGCAACGTCCAACCTGGTGCGACCGGATTCGACGTCCTCGGCGGCCACAGTTACGCCGCCCTTGGGCCTTACACGGTGATGGTGCATGTCTGCGACGTCGGCGGCGCCTGCATGGACACGAGAGCGAACGTGCTCGTCTTCGCCCCCACCTCGGGTGGCAACTTCGTGATCGGCGATGGCAACACGACGGCCGGCTCGAGTGTGACCTTCTGGGACGCGCAATGGGCGACGTCTAATAGCCTCTCGGGCGGGGCAGCACCGGCTGACTTCAAGGGCTTTGCCGACAGCCCGAACGGCCTCCCTTCCTGCGGTGATACCTGGTCGACGACGCCCGGGAACAGCGCGCATCCACCCGACACGGTACCGAGCTACACCGCGATGATCATGACCAGCGCCGTGACAAGCGATTCGGCGCGCATCTCGGGAACGGGCGGGAAAATCGTGAGCGTAAAAACCGATCCAGGATATGCCTCGGATCCCGGGCATATCGGGACGGGGACGATCGTCGCCGTGCTCTGCTAGATCTCGACCGCGCGCACGATGAAGTCGCGGCTGCCGTCCCAGGTCCAGCAGGTTTGCAGCGTCAGGGTCGATTGGGCGGTGGAGCCCAGCGGCCAGAGCTGCGTGTTGCTGACGATGGTGGTTGACGTCACCCGATAGGTGTGCACTCGGCCCGATGGGTCGCCGTACTCGACGATGTCACCGGCGTGCAGCGCCAGGATGGGCGTGAAGATCCCCGGGTTGTGCGCCATCACATAGATGTTGTTGGCGCCGGCGCAGCTCCAGCGCCAGGTGCCCCACCGCGGGACGGCGGCCCGTCCCAAACAGTCGCTGTACCAGCCCACTGGTTGATTGAGGCCAAGGCGAGGAATCACGATGTTGTTGGCGTGGACGGCGGCCGGAGCCGGACGAGCGGGAGCAGGGGCGGCAGGCGCAGTGGAGATCGGGGCGACACCCGGCGCCGAAACGGCTGGCGATGATGTCACCAGGGCCGCGACCACCGTCGAGGCCGCCAGGGCGCTGGCTTGCCGCTGGACGAGCTGGCGGACGATCTGCCGCTCGCTTACTACCAGGCCGGCGTCCTTGACGCCGCGAGCGGCCTGGGGCGCGGCCGACGCTGGATGAGAGAGCAAGAGAGGGACGGTCATCAACCACAGCGCGATGCCTCCCAGCAGCGGAGCGCGCCAGCGACGCCAGACCTTGCCCATGGGTGTCGCAACGCGGTTGCGCGGGCGAGGTTTGCGGGATTTACCCGATCGTTACCGGGTGGACATGCCCCACCCTCCCAGACGAGGTGGGGGGAGGTAAATGATCAGGCAGCCTGCGATTGCGCGGGGTTCACGTAGCGTCCAACCAGCGCGATCAGATCCTCGAGCTCGTAGGGCTTGGTCAAGCATTCGGCGCAGCCCGCTGCCAGCGCTGTCTCGCGATCGCCGACCATCGCATGCGCGGTGATCGCCACCACCGGGATGGCGGCGGTCATCGGATCGGCCTTGAGCGCCTTGGTCGCCTCCCATCCGTTCATCTCGGGAAGAGAGAGGTCCATCAGGACCAGGCCGGGGTGCAAGCGGCGCGCCATCTCGACCGCCTCACGCCCGTTGCGCGCCAGTTCGCAGCTAAAGCCGCGCGAGCGCAGCACCTTGAGCGCCATGCGCTGCATGGTCGCGTCGTCTTCGACGAGCAGGACCAATTGGTTCATGCCGCTTCTCCCTGCGGTTTACTTTGCCCGATCAGCTGTCGCACGGCGTTAACAAGTCCTTCGCGATCGACCGTGCCTTTAGCGACGAATCGCTGAACGTTGTCACCGAGGGTCATCGCATCCTCAGGCGTCAGCTCCTTGGCGCTCACGATCATCACCGGAATGCCGGCTGTCTCCGGACGGGCCCGCATCCGGGCGGCAACCTCGAAGCCACTCATGCCGGGCATCATCAGGTCGAGCAGCACCAGGTCGGGCGGCGACTCGGCAATCAGGGCCATGGCCTCGGTGCCGCTGGTGCTGACGATCACCTCCGCCTGCTCGTCGCTCAGGATTCGGGTCAACAAGATGCGCGCCTCCGAATCGTCGTCGACGACCAGCACCCGCTTGCCGGCAAGCTCGGGCAACAGGCGCCGCACCTTGGTGATCAGCGCCTCGCGGTGATAAGGCTTGCCGAGGTAATCCGAAGCGCCGAGCGCGAACACGAGCCGCTGGTCCTCCACGATCGTGACCACCAGCACCGGGATGCCGGCGGTGCGGGGATCCTCGTGCAGCTTCTCGAGCACCCACCACCCGGAGGCATCGGGCATCTGGATGTCGAGCGTGATCAGAATCGGCCGGCTCTCGCGTGCCAGCTGCAACGCGTCGGTGCCGTTGGAGGCCTGCACCGTCTTCCAGCCTTCCTGCTCGAGGTGTCGCGCAATCAACTGCCGGACGCTCGGGTCGTCGTCGACCACCAGGATCGCGCCTCCCGGCAGCCCCTGGTTGGGACGGCGCGAGGAAGGACGCGGAGCGGCCAAGGGGATCTGCTGCGCCGGAGAGGCGAAGACCGGCACTGTGAAGGTGAAGGTCGCACCCATGCCGGGCTCGCTGATGACGGTGATGGCGCCGCCATGCATCTCGACCAGGCGCCGCACGATGCTCAATCCCAGCCCGGTTCCACCGTGCCGTCGGGTGCTGCTGCCGTCGCCCTGGACGAACTCATCGAAGATCACCTTCTGCGCCTCGGCCGAGATGCCGATGCCGGTGTCCTTGACCGCGATCCGAACCATTCGGCCGGACGGCTGCGCTATGACCTCGATATGCCCGCGGTCGGTGAATTTCACCGCGTTGGAAAGCAGGTTGATCAGGATCTGCTTGAGGCGCACGGGGTCGGCCTCGACCGCCGGCAGGCCGCTCGGGAAGCGGGTGTCGATGCGCAGCCCTTTCTCCTGGGCCAGCGGGCTGATGCTTTCCAGCACGCCGCCAACGAGTGATGGCAGCTCGACGCGCTCGACCGTGAGCTCCATCTTGCCGGCCTCGATCTTGCTCAGGTCGAGGATCTGATTGATCAGCGCCAGCAGGGACTGGCCGCTCTTGTTGACCTGCTGGATGTCCTCCTGCTGCTCGTCGTTGATCGGGCCGTCGACGCCGTCGAGCAGGATCTGCGAGAAGCCGATGATCGCTGAGAGCGGCGTGCGCAGCTCGTGAGAAACGTTGGCGAGGAACTCGGATTTGAGCTTGTTGGCCCGGGCCAGTTCCTGGTTGGCTGCCTGCAATTCCGAGGTGCGCTGCGTGACTTTCTCCTCCAATGTCTGGTAGGCAGCGCTCAGCTGCAGCGCCATCTGGTTGAAGGTCTGCGCCAGCTCGCGCAGCTCTTGCGCGGCGAAGCGTTCTTTCACCGTCACCGGCGTCTTCAAATCGCCCTGCGCGATGCGGCCGGCGGCGCGGGTGAGCTCGACCACCGGCCGGCTGATCCAGGTGGCGGCGACGAAGCCGAGCAGCAGCGCGAGGATGATCGCGACCAGCAACCACTCGAGCGTGCTCAGGATCAGAGGCGTCAGCTCTGAGCGAAGGTCGGCGACCGGTTGCGAGACCCAGACTTTCCAGCCCACGACGGGGACGGTGGCAAATCCCGCGACACGAGGGATGTTGCCATCCGGGTCGGTGTACCAGACGACGCCGGTGTCGTGGCCAATCGCCTGCTGGAAGATGCCCGACGACGACAGGTCCTTGCCTTCAGCCCGCCAGTCGGCCCGCGGATGGGCGATGACGCGACCCTGCCGGTCGACCACGACCGCCTGGCCGTTGGCGCCGATCTGGCTAAAGGTGGACAGCCGCTGCACTTCCGACAGGTCGACCGTACCGGCGAGATAGCCGACCAGGTTGCGCTGGCTGTTGAGGATCGGGACCGCGATCACGACCGCACCGACGCTGGCATCACCACGGGTGCGGATCATGTCGGAGTACTTGGGCCCGATGCGACCTGGATTGAGAACCTGCTTGACGTAATTCCACTGGCTGTAGTCGACGCCCACGCCGGTCGGCGGCGCAGCCGCGACCGCGACTCCGGACAGATTGCCGACGTAGAGCTGCAGCAGCGACGGTTGGGCGGCGTGCGCAGCCGCCAGCTCCTGGTTGAGGTGGGCCGGATTGAAGCTGCTGTCGTTGAGGTGCGCGATGCTGCTGTCGTTGTCCGATTGGATTTGGAGCGCGGTGCTCTCGAGCGCTGATTTCTGGTCGTTGAGGTAGCCGTAGATCGCCTCCGCGAGGCTGGCCGCCATCGGCTCGTGTTTCTGCTGGATGTCCGCGTTCTGGGTCGCGAAGAGTGCGGAGATCCGCTGGGCGCCGAAGAAGATCAGCGGAACGACGCCGACCAGCAGAAAGCCGACGCTGATGTACCAGCGCAGGCTGTGAAAGGCCTGGCCACGCGGTCTCGGCGGCGCGCCCACATGCCAGTAACGGCTTGCCCGAGACAACTTTGCGGTCGGTTCACCGCCGCTCCGTCACGGGATCGTTACCCTTGAGCGCGTGGCAGGACTTGGCGCCAGAGAGCGCGCGCGACTGGCGGTCGAGCGGTTGAAACCGGCCTACCCCGCGGTCTCCGAGCTGGACCATGAAAACCCCTTCCAGATGCTGATGGCGACCATCCTGTCGGCGCAGACCACCGACCGTGCCGTCAACGGCGTGACGCCGGCGCTCTTCAAGCGATACCCGGATGCGGCCGCGCTGGCGCACGCCGACCCACGCAGCGTGGAGCGCATCATCAAGCCCACCGGCTTCTTCCACGTCAAGGCGAAGACGATCATCGCCTGCAGTGCCGCGCTGGTCGAGCGTTTCCAGGGCCAGGTTCCCCCGCGGATGGAGGATCTCGTCACCCTTCCGGGGGTCGGCCGGAAGACGGCCAACGTCGTGCTTGGCGTCGCCTTCGACATTCCCGGCTTTGCCGTGGACACCCACGTCACCCGCCTCACTCACCGGCTGAGGTTGACCCGCTCATCCGATCCGGTGAAGATCGAGGCGCGGGTCACCAAGTTGATTCCCCCATCCGAGTGGACCGGCTTCAGCCTGCGCTTGATCCTCCACGGGCGGCGGATTTGCATCGCGCGGGCGCCCCGCTGTCCGGAATGCGTCATGAACGACTTCTGCCCAACCTCGACGGTGCGGCCGGACAGGGCCTTGACAGCCGCAAAGCCGCGGACAAGGATGGCTCATGGAGCAACGGCCGCCAAACGTTCCGGTGTCCGCGTCTAGCCCCCCGGGACAGCGCCGGCAACCGAGCGTGCTCGGCCTCCTTCTGGTGCTGGCCGGCGTTGCCCTGTTGCTGGCGCAAGTTGTCCACGTCGACCTCGGCCATTACGCCTGGCCGCTCTTCATCATCGTGCCCGGCGTCGCCCTGCTGATCATCGCCGTCAGCTCGCGTGGATTCGCAGGCGAGGGGTTGGCCATCCTGGGCAGCCTGCTCACCATCACCGGGCTCATCCTTCTCTTCCAGAAGGCCACCGACCATTTCGAGAGTTGGGCCTATGCCTGGGCCCTCGTCTTTCCCGGCGCGGTCGGGATCGGCATGATCATCTACGGAACTTACGCCGGCCGGTCCGGCAATGTGCGCGCCGGCGCGCGCGGCTGCTCGGCATCGGCCTGCTGCTCTTCTTGCTCGGCGCCGCCTTCTTCGAGGGCATCATCGGGATCGGCGGCTATCACCTCGGCCAGTCGGCCGGCGTCATCGCGGGCGTGGTGATCATCGGCGTCGGGGCGCTGCTGCTCATCCTCAGCCTGATTTCGCGCCGCTCCACGCTTCGGTAGCTCGCCTACACTAGGCGTCGTGCGTATCGGCGTCCTCACCGGCGGCGGGGATGCCCCGGGCCTCAACGCCGCCATCCGCGCGGTGGCGCGGCGTGGCTTCCAGAAGGGCTTTCAGGTCAGCGGTATCAAGAACGGCTGGGCGGGCCTGCTGGGCGACGGCGATATGGATGAGTTCACGCCGGCATCGGTCCGTGGCATCCTGCCACTGGGCGGCACCATCCTCGGCACCTCGCGCACCAATCCCATGAAGGAGAAGGGCGGCATCGACCAGGTGATGCGGCTGCTCAAGCGGCGCAGTATCGACGGCCTGGTCGCCATCGGTGGTGACGACACGCTCTCGGTCGCGGCCGCCATGAGCGACGCCGGCTTCCCGGTCGTCGGTGTCCCGAAGACGATCGACAACGACCTCTGCGTCACAGAGTTCTGCATCGGCTTCGACACCGCGGTCGGGATCGTCGTCGAGGCCCTCGACCGGCTCCATACCACCGCCTCGGCGCATCACCGCGTGATGGTGGTCGAGGTGATGGGCCGGGACACCGGCTGGGTCGGGATGGTCGGCGGCCTGGCGGGTGGCGCCGACATGATCATCATCCCGGAGTTTTCGGTTGAGCTCGATGCCGTCGTCGAGCATTTGAAGAAGCGCCGCTCCGAGGGCAAGGACTTCAGCATCATCGTCATCTGCGAAGGGGTCAAAATGCCTGCCCTCGAGCCGGCGATGGCGATGTCGGCGGCGGCGGAAAAGCGCGACGCCTTCGGGCACGTGCAGCTTGCCAAGCAAGGCATCGGTGATGCGCTCAGCACGCGGATCGAGGAAGCGACCGGCTTTGAAACCCGCATCACCGTGCTGGGCCATCTGCAGCGTGGCGGCTCGCCGTCACCGGTCGACCGCATCTGGTCGACCAGGCTCGGCGTTGCGGCCACCGATCTGCTGGCCGAGGGTCGCGCCGGGGTGATCCCGATCCGCAAGAACGGGGACGTCGCCGTGGTGCCGCTGCGCGACGTGATTGCGCAGACGCGCCGGGTGCCGGGCGAGCTCTACGACCTGCAGCAGGTCTTCGGCTAGCGCATCTCCCTCTCCCCACTCGTGGGGAGAGGGTCGGGGTGAGGAGTTTGGGTTAGCTCGCCTTCCGCTTCTGCTCGTATAGGGTGGCGTCCGCGGCGGCAAGCAGCTGCTCGACCGTCCGACCCTGGTCGGGAAAGGTCGCCACGCCGAGGCTCACCCCGGGAATCTCGAGCAGCTCGCGACCGGCCATGAAGCGATGGCGGGCGATGCCGTCGGTGATGCGCTGCGAGACGCTCGCGGCCGCGCTCGCGCCCGTCGAGGGCAGCAACAGCACGAACTCGTCGCCGCCGTAGCGGGCAACCAGGTCCTCGCCGCGGACCGCGTCCATCAATGCATTGGCGACTTCGCGCAAGAGGGCGTCACCGGCGAGGTGGCCGTAGGTGTCGTTGATTCGCTTCAACTCGTCGACATCGAGAAAGATGATCGAGAACGGAAGGGCATTTTGCTGCGCGCGCGCAATCTCCTCCTCGAGGCGGTCGAGGAAAAGGCGTCGATTGAAGAGCCTGGTCAAGGGGTCATGACTCGCCTCGCGCTTGAGCCGATCATGCAGCTGCGCGACTTCCAGGTTGGAGGCGAGCTGGGAACCGACCGCCGTCATCAATCCCAGGTCGTTCTCGGAAAAGCCGTCCAACTGATCGCTCTCGACATTGAGCACGCCGACCACGCGGCCGTGGCTGACGAGGGGAAAGGTCAGCTCCGACCGGACCTTGGGGTCGAGCCCGACGTAGCGGGCGTCTTTCTGCACGTCGGGGATGAGCAACGGCGTCCCGTGCGTGAAGACCCATCCGGTGATTCCTTCTTTTAGCGAGATGGTCATGCCCGTGATGTCGCGCTCGTATCCGCTGTAGGCGCCCACACACAGCTCCGTCTGCTTGTCACTCGGCAGCAGGATCGAGACGAGGTAATAGCCCATCACATCGCGAATGATGTTCACGATGCGGGCGAGCAGCGTGGCGAGCTCGAGCACCGCGGTCGTCTCCTGGGCGATCCGGTAGATGATGCGGAGCTCACGGGAATCGGCGACGCTCAGGATGTCCGTGCGTGCGGCTGCGCTGGGCTGCGCGGCAAGTAACGTGGCTTCGAGCTCCTGGTACCAGGCGAGCGGGCGCGTGGCCCCTTCGCGCACCATCTCGATGAACCGCTGCATGATTGCGGGGTCGAGGTTGATTCCGGCAAAATGCCCGAGCTCCTCAAGGCCCTCCGCGATCGTTCGTTCTGTCCTGTGCGGCAGGTCGAAGGTCACGTTGAAGAAGGCGTTGACCACCGCAATCACGCGGGTCTCGATCGGGATCGATTCGCCGGCGATCCCGTCCGGATAGCCCTCGCCGTTGAACCACTCATGATGGGACCGGACCACCGGGGCAAGGTCGGCCAGCGGCTTGAAGCGGTGCAGCAGGTCCGCGCCGACCACGGGATGCGTCATCACGAGGGCGCGTTCCTCGACGTCGAGCCGCCCGCGTTTCCTGAGGATGGTGTCCGGCAGGCTGAGCTTGCCGAGATCCTGGAGCAGCGCGGCGTAACGTACGCGCCGGCAGCGGGCTGTATCAAATCCCAGATGTTGGGCGAAACGTTCGGCTAGTTCAGCGTGCTCGCGCGCCCGGCTCCGCAACGCTTCTCGCAGGTCGATGGCGCTGGCGAGCATCAGCACGGTCGCTTCTTCGACTTCGCGCGATTCGGCCAGCAAGCGGGCGGTTTCCAATGCCGCTGCCGTCTGGTTGGCGAACGCCATGACCGCCGGAAGATCGCCCACCTGAAGCGTCGAGCCGATGACCGTGATGACGCCGATCGCCCGCTCCGCCACCACCAGTGGCGCCGAGATCGCCGCTTCGGCTCCCAGCGCCGCGGTGATCTGCCGCGCATTTGCCGCCTTGCCCGGCCTTGCCCCATAGGCGATCCGCGCCATGAGCTCGTCCCGGTCGCCGACGTAGTGAGGGCGAAGCGTGCGGCAGACCTCCTGAAGCGTGGGCACGCGTTCGAAGGGGAAAAAGTCGTCGCCTCGATCGGCACCGGTCAGTCCGGCTAATTCACCAGCCGGCGCGAACGTCCGTCGGTAGACGACCCGGACCCCGCGACCGTCCGGCGTGCATTCAAAGAGAAAGGTCGAGCCGCCGGCTTGCGCCAGGCGATTGCCGACGGCTTCGAAGATCGCCTTCCGCTCCAGGGTTCGGCTGGCCTGCACGCCTGCCTCGCTGAGGGCTGTCAGCAGGGGGCTCGTGCGCGAGGCCGGTTCTTCGTCGTGGGCCGGGTTGACGTCCGGCGGTCGCAGGAACTGGGTGTAGCCGGCCTCGACCAGCCGTTGCGGCTGAAAGAACCAGACGCGACCGATCTTTTCCCCGGGCAGGCGGCCGGCGCGCACCTGGCGTCGCACGACCTCCGGGTGGCGATCGATGATGGCCGCCACCTCCTCGACCGAGAGCAACCCCGGAAATTTTGCGGAGGCAGCTGGCGCGGGTTGTGTGACGCGACGCTTCACTGCAGTCTGCAACGAAGGAAGCCACGGCTTCCTACGTCGTACCTGCCGTGGATCCGCTGCCTTCCGGCCCTATGCCGGAGCGCCGCACCATCCTGGTCACGGATGACAGCGCCGCCAACCGCGATCTGATCTGTGGGCAGCTCTCCACGCTCGGCTTCTGGACCGAAGCGGCGACCAACGGCGAGGAGGCAATCAGCGCCGCCCGCCGGCTGAAACCGGACCTGATCCTGATGGACGTCGAGATGCCGGTGATGAACGGGCACCAGGCCTGCCGGCAGCTCAAGTCCGATCCCCAGACTGCGGACATTCCGGTGCTGATGATGACGGGCTTCGATCCCCGGCCGGAGCGCGTCAAGATGGTCGAAGCCGGCGGCGACGACCTGATCGTGAAGCCGGTCCCGATGCGCGACCTCCAGGTGCGCGTCCGGGCGCTGCTGCGGCTCAAGGAACTGCGCAAAGACCTGCGCAGCACGCAGGAAAGCCTTCGCGAGCTGGTCAAGCGCGAGAACCCCACTGAGTCGAAGGCGCCCTTCGACGACAGCGTGGCGCTGACTGCCCAGGCGCTGGCTCGGCTGATTGGTCTCGACGCCGAAGACCAGGAGGTCGCATTCCACGCCGGGTTGCTTCATGACATCGGGCAGATCGGCGTGCCGGAGGAACTGTTGAACAAGCAAGGCAGCTACACGCCCGAAGAGTTCGCCCAGATCCAGAAGCACACGGTGCTCGGCGCCGAGATCGCCGGACCGTTCCGTCCCGCCTCGGTGCTGGCGCCCGCCATCAGGCACCACCACGAGCGCTGGGACGGTTCGGGCTACCCTGACAAGCTGCAGGGCCCGGCCATCCCGATGATGGCCCGCATTGTCGCCGTCGCCGACGCGTTCCACGCGATGATCATCGACCGCCCTTACCGGCCTCGGCATACCGTGGGCAAGGCGCTCGAGATCCTCGCGGCCGGCGCCGGCACGCAGTGGGACCCGCGGCTGGTCTCGGCCTTCGCGACCTCATCGCTGCCCCAGCGCATCGCCGGTACGCCAAACGAAGAAGCAAAGATCGCGTAGGCCGCTTCAGCGGCCCGCCCGTTTGAGTCTCTGAAGTAACTGCGCCCCGAAGGACGAGCGCATGCCCGTGGAAACAGTTCGGCCGGCCCGAAGGCCGGCCGAACCAGGGTCACAATGTCAGTCGATCAGTTGAAGGTGCAGGTCGCGTTCAGGACGCCGTGGACGGTGCCCTTCGGCGGAGACGCCTTGTAGGTGAAGGTCTCGGTCGCCGGCGGAGCCTGGTGCAGCAGGTTGGCGTTGACGAGCTCGGTCGTGTTCACCGCGTCACCGGCGGCCGGGGTCGCCGTGTCGCCGCCAGCGGCGCCATCGGGATAGACGTTGTTGGTGTAGTAGTACAGGTCGACCGCGCCCTGGATGGTCGAACCGTCGGTCTTCATGGCGTTGCACGCCGCAGTCGCGTTGACGCCGGCGATGTTGAAGAGCACGATGGCGGCCAGTGCGCCCAGGATCGCGATCACGACGAGCAGTTCGACGAGGGTGAAGCCGCCCTGGCCGCGCCGGGATGCGCCACGGCCCTGCTTGAGGATTGAAAGAACCATTGTTGTCGTATTACCTCCTTACTCACAGTCGAGATTAGAGTCACTTTCTTGCGAGATCTGTAAAACGCCGGTCAGCGCAGTAGCAGTTGGGTCACGGCGATCGCCGCCAGCGCGACGGCCACCAGGGCGGCGGCGACCAGCAGCAGCGGTCGAGCGCGCCGGCCGAGACGGGGCGGCGCAAAGTCGACGGCGACCTGGGGCTTGCGATCAGGCCGCGACACCGGTGTCACCTCCTTGTGACGGGCTGAGGCGAGGCTGCCAGCGCTCCTGCTGAAGGAGGCCGATTTCGGCGAAATGCGCCTGCCAGGGAAAGTCCGCGGATGCCTGCAGCCGAGTTTGCGGCGAACGAGCCTGGAAGCCGAAGCTTTGCCCGGCGCGTTCCGGTCCGCCATCGAGAAAAGCGAAGCGGCCACTCACCACAAGTGGTGTCCAGGGTCCGATGCTGATATCCGGCGCGGCGCCGCGCATGAACTTGACCAGCGCGGCCACCGAGAGGGATAGCTCCTCGAACTGCGCCTCGGCGTCGTCGGGGGGAGCGTCCAGTTGAAAGGTTCGCAAGAACCTGGGCCGGCCGCCGGCCATCAGGACCAGGGTCGCCTCGACGGCGCCCCACTCGAGCAGCAAGCCGTCGGCGACCCCCATGCCACGTGCCAGGGCCAGCGGCTTCAGGTCCATCCGTTCGACCGTGAGCCCTGCCGCGCCCAGTGCCGAGATGACGCCGTCGATCATGGCCCGCCGGGCAGCCACCAGGTAGACGGCGTATCCGCTGGCAATCCGCTGCGCCTGCCAGGCGAAATAGACATCCTCGGGATCCAGCGGAATCAACCTCCGCCCTTCAAACAGCACGGCACTGCTCAGCTCGCTGGCAGGAAGGCGGGGCAAACGAAAGTCGCGAAAGGCTGTTCCGGTCTCGGCAATGGCCACTCGCACCGTTCCGGGAGAAAATCGCTGCTCCTGGATGACGCCGCGAACCACGGCGGTCAGCAAGGGCGTCGGGATGCCATCGACGACCGCCCCATCTGGCAAGAGCATCTCGGCATGGCGCGTGAGCTGTCGGCCGTCCGCCTCCAACAGTCGCAACTCGCGATTGCCAAGGTCGAGACCAAGCCGCCGGCTCACTGGTAGGCCTCCCAGGTCACGGCAGAGGTTCCGTTTCCGAGCTCCGTCACGAGGGCCGTCAAGCTCCGCGCGGTGCCGCTGGCGGTAATCGTGAGGTTCCAGGTGGCGCCGTTGCCATGACAGGGGTTTCCTTTTCGGATGCGGGTGGTGACCGTAATTGGCGAACCGGCGTAGTTCAGGGTCACCGCACTCGTTCCAGGCGCATTGCAGCCATTGCCGTTCTTGTCGTCGATCGCTTGCATGCCATAGGCGAGCCCGGCGTCGAGCGCGTAGGTTGTGCGCGTGTCCGCCTTCACACCGGAGAGGCTGAGGAAAGCGCTGCTGGCCAGCGTCAGCGCCGCCGCAACAACGAGCAAGAAGGCGGCGACAAAGGTCATCACGATGAGCAATGCCTGGCCGGCTTCGGCGTGACGCTGAGGACGCATCAGAAGCATCCACCAGGCCGGTTACCGACGTTCAAGGTCGACGCGCTGGCGCCGGTCGTCGACGGCTGAATGGTGACTGTGGCGTAGCAACCGATCGTCATCAGGGTGATGCTGGTGATCTCCCGGGCGGCCGTCTGGGCGCTCCCGTTGACGGTCCTGATCAGGTTGTTGCTGCCGTCCACGCTGTAGATCACGGTCGTCAGCGTCGCCGGAGCTCCATAGGTCAGGGTGATGGTGCTGACGCCGCCGGCGGTTCCGGGCACGAGTGCATTGGCGCTGTTGAGATCCTTGACCAGGACCAGGCTGGCTTCGTTGACCGCCGTGTCGGCCGCGATCGCGCGCGCTTCCGTTGTCAGCGTCTGGTAGCCGACCAGGAAGGTGCCGGCGAGGGCGATGCTGACCACCACCATGATCGCGACGCCGACCGCCATTTCCACCAGGGTGAAGCCATGCTGCTGGCTACGCCTCATGGTTGCTCCTTCAGAAAGAGAAGCTGCTCCCTACTACTGTTGGGACCGCTGACCGTAAGGCTGATCTCTTGCAGCCCGGCATCCGGGTTGGTGGTCTTGAAGCTGACCGGTGGTCCGGCAGCGTAGTTGAGGACTTGATAGCTGAACGAATAGCCAGCGCTGGTGAGGTTGGTATAGGTACCCGTCGTCGAGTACGCCTGACTCTTGATGTATTCGGCGTTGGAGCGGGTCAGGGTGTCAAGCTTGGTCAGTTGCTGATGGCGCGTCGCCGCGATGGTTGCCGCAGAAAACGCGCTCAGGATCGAGACGACGATGACGGCAAGCAGCGCGACCGCCACGGTGGTCTCGATCAGCGTGAAGCCGCGCTTGCGGTTCATTTGATCGCCCCCACCAGCCCGTACATTGCCGAGATCAGCGAGATGGCGATAAAGCCGACGACCGCGCCGACCGCGATCGTCATCGCCGGCTCGATCATGGCCGTCATCGAGCGAATCCGATGGTCGAGCTCTTCTTCGTAGAACTCGGCGGCCTGCTCCAGGTAGGTGTCGAGCGTTCCTGTCTCTTCACCAACGCGAACCATCTGCGTCAGCATTGGCGGAAAGAGATGGGTGCGGAGCAGCGGGCCGGCGAAGCCTTCGCCTCCCGTCATCTGTTCCTTGACCCCGCGTAGGCCCTCCTGAAAGACGCGGTTTCCCGTGCTGGCGATCACGGCGTCGAAGGTCTGACCGAGCGGCACGCCTGCTTTCAAGACCATGGCAAGGGTTCGGGCAAAGCGGTTCAGGATCGCCGAGAGCACGATCGGGCCGAAAACGGGGATCCTGATCGCGATCACGTCCTTTCGATATCGGCCCCAATCGGTGCGGAGCGCCGCGACGGTGCCGGTGACCAGGGCGGCCAGGCCAACGCCGACTTCGAGCGCCCAGGTTTCCAGGAAGGTGACGATCCCGAGCAGAATGCGGGTCGGCAACGGTAGCTCGACCTTGAACTCGGCAAAGATGCGCACAAATGCCGGCAGCGCGAAAACCACGAGGATGATGACGACCCCGACGGCCAGCAGCAGGATGACGGTCGGATAGATCAGCGCCGATCGCAACCGTCGCAGGGTGTTCAGGTCACGCCGGAGATAGACCGCGAGCTGTTGCAGCGTCGCCTCGAGATTTCCGGTCAGCTCGGCGACGCGGATCAGGTCGATATAGAGCTGAGAGAAGACGTTCGAGTGCTTGGCGAGGGCATCAGAAAGGTTGAGCCCACGTTCAAGGTCGTCGAGGATGGCAAGAATGACGCGCTTGAAGAGGGGTGAGGCCGCTTCTTCCGCCATGGTGCCAAGCGCGCGGCTCATCGGAACGCCGGCGCCGACGAAGGTTGCCAGCTGTCGAGTGAAGAGGATGATGTCGGCTTGTGAAATGCGAAACAAGGTGGGGAAGTAATCCGCCATCGTCTTGGCTGGTGGCGCCGGGTAGAGGCGGACGATCTTGAGCCCCTGCAGCCAGAGGCTCTGTTCGGCAGCGGAGCTGCCTTCGGCCTCGACCCGACCCTCGCGGCGCTCACCGTTCTCGGTGTACGCGCGATAGGCGTAGCTAGGCACCGCTGCCCTCGACATGGACCGACCGGATTACTTCGCTAATCGTCGTCAGGCCCTCGTCGACCTTGGCGATGCCCGCGCTTCGCAGCGTCATCATGCCTTCGCCGATGGCGCGTTCCCGTAGCGCTTCCGGCGGAGCATCACGAACCAGCAGGCGCTTGATCGCCTCGCTCATCCGCAGCACCTCGTAAACCCCGATCCGGCCGAGGTAGCCGGTGTGCGCGCACGAGGCGCACCCCGTGCCACGCCGAAACTCGGTCGCGACCCCGCCGGCGGCGCGGTAAAAACCGAGCTCATCCGCAGGCGGCTCGTAGCCTACGGCGCATTGCAGGCAGATCCGGCGCACCAGGCGCTGCGCCAGGACCCCGATCACGGCGGACGTCACCATGAACGATTCGATGCCCATTTCGATAAATCGATAGATGGCGCCGATGGCGTCGGTGGCATGGAGGGACGAGAGAACCAGGTGGCCGGTGAGCGCCGACTGCACCGAGATCTCGGCCGTCTCCTTGTCGCGGATCTCGCCGACCAGGATGGCGTCCGGGTCCTGCCGGAGGATGGCGCGCAAGCCATTGGCGAAGCTGATCCCAGCCAGACGGTTGATCTGGATCTGGTTGACGCCTTCGAAGGTGTATTCGACCGGATCCTCGATCGTCATGATGTTGCGCTCGACATGGTCGAGCTCGTTGAGCGAGGAATAGAGCGTGGTCGTCTTGCCACTTCCGGTCGGCCCGCTGACGAGCACCATGCCGTAAGGCGATCGGATCAACGAACGGTAGCCGTCAAGGGCCGAGGGCGCGAAGCCGAGGCTATCGAGGCCGAGGATCGATCGCGACCGTTCGAGCAGCCGGAGCACGACCTTCTCGCCCCAGATGGTCTCGATCGTTCCGACCCGGATGTCGAGGGGCCGTCCTTCGACGGTTGTCTGGATCTGGCCGTCCTGGCTGTGCCGGCGGTCGACGATATCGAGGTTGGCGAGCAGCTTGACGCGGGAGGCGATCGGCGCCGCCAGCGTCGCGGGCAGCCGGGTCGCCTCATGCAGGACGCCGTCGATGCGAAAGCGAACCCGCAGATGATCTTGCTGCGGCTCGATGTGGATGTCGGAAGCGCGCTCCTCGGCGCCTTCGGCAATGATCAGGTCGACGATCTGCACCACCGGCGCATCCTTGTTGACTTCGGCCAGACGGCGGCTCGGCCCCGCAGGCCGAAGCGTTTCCTCGAAGGAGCGGACGTGACGGTCGACGCCGGTTCGCAGCTTGTAGAACTGTCCGATCGCCTGCTCGATCTCCGAGCGCACGCCCAGCAGCGGCTTGATCCGTTTCCGCGTCAGCACCTTCAGCTCGGCGAACAGGGCCAGGTCGCCGGGGTCGACGGTGGCAACCTCCAGCTCGTCCTTGTCGAGACGGACCGGCAGGATGGCATGCTCGCGGGCGTAGGCCTCGGGGATGAGCGCCAGCGCATCTTTCTCGACTCGGGTACGCGTGAAATCGATCAGCGGCACCTTGAAGTGCTGGCTGAGCACGCGCGCCAGCGCCTTTTCCTCAACCAGCCCCTGGGCCAGCAGGACCTGCCCAAGCGGCTGTCGGCGCCGCCGCTGCTCGCCCAAGGCGGCGTCGAGCTGTTCGAGGGTCAGCAACCCGTTCTCGAGCAGCAGCTCTCCCAGTCGTTTATCCTGCCGAAGCCCGAGGCCGCTGGTTGGTTGACGTTCGACCGCGCTCACGCCGCGGCTCGGATCGGCCCTCGGAGCTGCTTGCGGATCTCTTCGAGCATCTCCGGCGTAAAGCGAAGATGCCGGCCTGGAGTACGAAACGCCGCCTGGATGTCGCCACGGTTCACCGCTCGGATCAAGGTCGACTTGCTGATGCCCAGCACGCGGGCGGCTTCGGACGTCGACAGGGCCGGCTTCATCAGCTCTCCAAGCGGAGCAAACGCGTCAACTGCCGCAAACTTGCTTAGGCGGCCAGGCGGCGCAGTTCCTCAGGGTGCTGGCTCCGGGTGGCCGCGAGGTTGTAATCGATCAGACCGGCGCGGATGAGGTCGCTGAGACTTCGCTCCATGGTGTTCATGCCCTCCTTGGCGCTCGTCTCCAGCACGTTGCGCAACTGGCGGGTTTTCCCCTCCTTGATCAGGTTCTGGACCGCGATCGTGTTGAGCAGAACCTCGAAGGCGGCGACTCGGCCCGGCCCGTCGCGCCGAGGCAGCAGCTGCTGATAGATCACCGCCGCCAGCGTGCTCGACAATTGAATGCGGACCTGCTGTTGCTGCTCCGCCGGGAAGACGTCGACGATGCGGTCGACGGCCTGGGTGGTGTCGTTGGTATGCAAGGTCGCCAGCACCAGGTGGCCGGTTTCGGCGATCGTGATCGCCGCCGCGATCGTCTCGAGGTCGCGCATCTCACCCACCAGGAGCACGTCGGGAGTCTGGCGCAGGGCGGCGCGCAGGGCGTCCGAAAAGGAGGCGACGTCCGCGCCCACCTCCCGTTGCTCGACAATACTGCGCTGATGCCGGTAGACATACTCGATCGGATCCTCGATCGTGATCACGTGGCAGGGCCGGTTGGCGACGATGTCGCTCACCATGGCGGCCAGCGTCGAGGACTTGCCCGACCCGGTTGGACCGGTGACCAGGATCAGTCCCTGGTTGAGCTTGGTGAGCCCGCGGACCACCACCGGCACGCCCAGCTGGTCGAAATTCGGAATCTGGTAGGGGATGAGCCGCAGGGCCAGCCCGACCGAGCCCCGCTGCATGAAGGCGTTGATCCGGAAGCGCGCCTCGCCGCGCCAGTTGAAGGAGAAATCGAGATCGCGGCGCTCCTGGAACTGCTTCCAGCGCTCCCCCGACAGCACTTCGCGCGCCATCTGCTCGATCTGCTCGGGGCGCAGCGGCTGCGGCGCGATCGGGACGAGCGCGCCGTCCTTGCGCATGGTGGGCGGCGCCCCGGCGGAGAGGACGAGGTCGGACGCCGCCTGCTCCAGGAGGACCTGCAGATAGGCGTCAATCGTCAGGGCTGGCTGGGCTGGCTGGCCGGAGGGCGCCATTGATCGACATCCTGTGCAACCTCCTCGGCGCAGCCTTCTTGCTTCCGCTGGGGAGTGCCCTTGGCAGCTTCTTTGAGGTGGTTCTCGATCGCGTGCCGCGCGGCGAATCGCTGCTCTGGCCCCCCTCCCATTGCCGCATCTGCAACCGGCGGCTGACGCCCGACGAGCTGGTGCCCGTGATCAGCTACCTGGCGCAGCATGGGCGCTGCCGAGGCTGCGACACGAGGATCGGCCGCGGCGTCCCGATTCGCGAGGGGCTGAGCGGGCTGGCGCTGGGTCTTCCCTGGCTGCTGGCCGGCTGCCAGTATCCGTCGATCGCGCTTGGTGTTGGCATCGTCGCGCTCCTCGTGATCTGGATCGCTCGCGGGCTCACCCAGGGTCCCTTGCCGCGGACGCCGGACAGAACCAAAAGCAATTAAGGCTGCCGACCGACGTTACCTGTAACGGTTGTGAAACTGACGGGCCCGCTGCTGCGCGAAGTCGTCGGCATCCGGCGAATCGTCGCGCTGGCGATTCTGCTCGCGGCGGTAGCCGCCGTCGCTTACCTGGAGCGGTCGGTCGCCGGTGACATCGATCTCCGTCTGGTCTATTTCTTGATCGTCCTCTCGGGCGCGATGCTGCTGCCGCGGATGGTCGCGTTGAGCGTGGCGGCGGCGGTCGCGGTCGTCAGCGTCGGGGTTAGTGGCGCCCAGGGCATGAGCCTGGCTATCAACGGCGTCACCCATCTGCTGATGTACGGCTACGCGGCGCTGCTCACCAACAACTGGGAGCAGGAACGCCGGCGCCTGATGCGGATGAGCCGGGTCGACGACCTCACCGGGCTCTACAACCTGCGCGCTCTCAAGGAGCAACTGCCGATCTGGCTGGGACCGGCGGCGCGGACCGGCCGGCGCATGACGGTGATGATGATGGACATCGACGGCTTCAAAGAGGTCAACGACCGGCTCGGCCATGGTACCGGCAACGAGCTGCTCAAAGAAGTCGCCAACCTGCTTCGCTTCGCCGTGCGCATCGGCGACGAACCCTTCCGCTTCGGGGGCGACGAGTTCGTCTTGCTGCTGGCCGACGCCGACGCCGACGGAGCCATGGTGGTCGGGACCCGCATCCAGGACATCTACCGCTCCATGGGACAGACGCTCCGCGGCACCAATATCGACGTCTCGTTCAGCGTCGGTCTCGCGATTTTTCCCGATGATGGCGCCACCCCTGAGCTGCTGCTGGCGCGCGCCGATCAAGCGCTCTATCAGGCGAAGCGGAGCGGCGCCGGCAAGATCGCCCGTTACCGCGAATCTGCCGCCGCCTGAACCTCTCTAGCGGCAAGTCCAGGACTGCGTGAGCGCAGGCGCAGAGTAGAACGGGCTGATGAAAATCAACTGGACGGTGCCCGACGAGTTGGGGTGCACATAGCTGTCGGTGATCACGTGCGCGTTCGTGTCGCCGGCCGCGACCACCAGCGAACCCGAGTGGACGGTGACCACGCTGTTGCCGCTACTGTTCGTGTCTTTGTAGATCCAGGTATATCTCACGGTGCCCCCCGGGCCGCCGGCCTGCATCCGGAAGGTGCCGGTGGTGTTAACGGTGGTCATGGTGCATTTGTCCGAGCCGTTCTGTGAGAGGCTCGCACTGTCCGACGCGCTGGCGATCGCGAACGGCCCTGAGGGTGTGGGTGTTGGAGTCGGTGTGGGTGTGGGTGTTGGTGTTGGGGTCGGAGTGGGTGTGGGCGTGGGCGTCGGCGTTGGTGTGGGCGTCGGCGTCGGCGTGGGGGTGGGCGTTGGAGTTGGCGTGGGCGTGGGCGTCGGCGTGGGCGTCGGCGCTGCGCTCGGCGTCGGAGAAGCGCCGGGCGTCGGCGAGGCGCTCGGGCTGGGCGATGGGGAGGCGCTCGGGCTGGCGGACGCGCTCGGCGACGGCGACGCACCGGCCGATGGCGAGGCGGTTGGGCTCGACGACGCCGATGGTCTCGGACTGCTGCTGCCGGAGGTCGAGGCTGCCGGCGTCGTGCTCGGCCGCAACGCGATCAGCGGACGCGAGGTCGTGTTAGGCCGCGCGGCGAAAAATCGCGGTGGCAGGTTGAAGGTCGGGACCAACAACCAGAAGGGAGCGTGGGGGTCGTCGGCAAAGTAGAGGCTCGCGTCCGGCTCAGCGGCGCTGCCGCTGGCGTCGATCCGGAAAGGACCGACTTCCCAATCGGGTGGGATGGCGCGCACCAGGAAGAAGAGGACGATCAGGCCGAAGAAGAACAAGAGGAAGCCGAACTTCCGGCGCCGCTTGCGCTCGTCCGCCTGCTCTTCTTCCGTCTGCGGTTGGATGGCGCGCCTGAATGGGAGTCGCATCCTGCGCCCACGCTACTGCGAGGCGATTACGGCACTTGTTTCGCGCGTGGCCGCGCAGCCATGGCGCGGTGACAGCCTTGTCGCAGGAGATTTACAAGCTTGCTGCTGCGAGCGGGATCAGCCCGGCGGCCAGGCCATGCCCCGTCCGCCGAGCAGGTGCAGATGCAAGTGGTAGACGCTCTGTCCCGCTTGCGGCCCTTTGTTCAGCACCAGGCGATATCCCTCGCGGTCGACCTTACGCTCGTCGGCGATCTGGTTCGCCACCGCGAACATCCGAGACAGCATGGCGGAATGGTCGCCGCTCAACTCGTGGACCGACGGGATGTGCTCCTTCGGAATGATCAAGACGTGCGTCGGCGCCACCGGCCGGATATCCTCGAACGCAACCACCCCTTCGTCGCGGAACACTTCCTTTGCCGGGATCTCCTTGTTGAAGATCTTGCAGAACAAGCAGTCTTCGGGCATGCGGCCAGCTTACGCGCAGAGCAGCCCGTCGGCCACGCTCGCGACCGGCTCGACGCGAGCCAGCGCCCCCAGCGTCTGCGCCCGTTCGGGCGCGTAAACCGTGATGTAGTTATCGCTCAGCCCGCGAACGCGATGGGGCAGGCGTCGGTCCCAGACGACGTCGAGGGGCCGCCCGACAAAGCGCGCCTCATAAGCGCGGCGCTGCTCCTCCGCCTGGGACTGCAGCCGATGACTGCGCTCCCGACTCACCGGGTCGTCGACTGGCAGCCCGAGTCGTGGAGCAGCGGTTCCCGCGCGCGGCGAGTAGCGGAAGACGTGCATGCCGCTCAAGCCGGCTTCCTCCGCAATCGACCGCGTTTGCGCAAAGTCCTCGTCGGTCTCACCGGGAAAGCCGACGATAACATCGGCGGTGATCGCCAGCTCGGGTGATTGCCGACGAAGCGCCGTCGCCAGCCGAAGATAGTCGGCCCGGCGATAGAGCCGGCCCATTCGTTTCAGAACGCGATCGCTTCCCGACTGCAGCGGGATATGCAGATGGCGGCAAAAGCGAGGTTCCCCAGCGAGTTCGATCAGGTCGGGGGTGAAGTCGTTCGCATTGACCGAGCTCAGCCGCAGACGCGCGGGAGCGATGGCGTCGAGCAGGCGCCGAACCAGGCCGGCCAGCGTTTCGCCTCGCTCCCGACCGAAGGAGCCGAGGTCGACGCCCGTGAGCACGACCTCGCCGTATCCGTCGGCGACTGCCTGGCGCGCGCGTTCGACCAGGTGGTTCGAATCGTCGCTGACCGACTGGCCGCGGGTTCGCCAGACGATGCAGTAGGTGCAGCGGTGGTTACAGCCGTCCTGCACTTTGAGAAAGAACCGCGACCGGCTGAACGCGCTCGACCCGGCCGCTTCGCCAGGCGAGAAGTTGGCGCTGATGTAGTCGAAAATCTCGCGTTTTCGAGCATTCGAAAAACTGATGTCGGCCGACGGCACTGCCGATAGGCGCGGAGTCGGATTGTCGACGTGACAGCCGGTCAGCACGATGTGGGTGGAAGGCTGTCGTCGTCGAAGGCCGTGGACCATCGTGCGCAGCTTGCGGTCCGCCTGCGCCGTCACCGTACAGCTGTTGATGACGCAGATCTCGGCGCCCTCCTGGTCCTCTGAGACGGTAAAACCGGCACGGGCGAGGCGATCACCGAGCTCGACCATCTCCGCGAAATTGACCTTGCAGCCGAGCGTTTGCAGCGCGACCTTCATGATCGTTGGACGAGGATAGCAGCGGCCACGATCGGCGCCAGCCGCGCCCGCAAGATCCGCGGGCCAAGGTGCACTTCGATGCCGCCGCGCTCGCGCATCAGCGATCGCTCCTCGTCGCTCCAACCACCTTCCGGACCGATCGCCAGCGCGTAGGCGGGAACCCTGTCAACCGCAACCAGTGCCCTGGTTGCTCGCGGGTCCAGCACGAGCAACTGATTCATTCCCGCGACCGCGTCGACGGCGGCCTCGAGCGAGATCGGCCCGCGCAGCTCCGGCGCCCGGCCGCGATGGCTCTGTTCGGCGGCCGAGACCGCAATCGTTTGCCAGCGGCTGAGGCGGCTGGCAGCCGGACGGGCAATCGAGCGCGCCGCCTGCACGGCGATCACCTGGCTGACGCCGACCGCGGTCGCGGACTCGATCACTGCGTCGAAGTCCGGATTCGGCAGCACCGCCTGGAGCAAGGTCACGCTCACCGACGGCTCACCGCCGATCGGCCGCCGTTCCAGCACCTGGGCTTTGACCGTCCCGTCGGCGACCTCGGACACCGCGACGTGATGCTCGATGCCCTCGGCCACCACCACGCCCTGCTCGCCAACTCGAACCCGAAGCACCCGCGCCAGGTGATGGCCCTTGCCGCCCGAGATCACGAGCTGATCGGTTTGTGGGCGGGTCTGGTCGAGCAGCAGCCAGAACAATGCCGTGCCCATGCTATCCGTCCACGCCAATGGAAGGCTCTGCTATTGGCGTTGTATCCCGCAGCATGGCGCAGCCCGAGCTGCCTCGCGACCTCCACCGCGCGACCTTCAAGATCGCCGCCGTCTCTTTCTGGGCGGTCTCGGCGCTCGTCATGGCGAGCAGCTACGTCGCCAGCAGCGTGCCGGTCAACTACGCAGTCGAGTGGGCGATCACCGCCCTCGCCGTCGTCGCCGGCCTGGTGTGCTGGTTTCTTCCCTGGCAGCAGATCCCGCTGACGTGGTTTGTTCCCATCGTGTTTGGTGGGCTCGGGATGGAGACCATCGGCGTCTTCGCCACCGGCGGAACCCACTCTCACTTAACCGTCCTCTATCTGGTCGTGCTCGTCTTCACCGCCTCGATGCTGGCCTTCAGGGTGGCGCTCGCGGTGCTCGCCTACTCGATCCTCGCGGGCGTGCTGCCGCTCGTCGTCGACGGATGGGATGGCACCTACGTCCGCGCCTACATCATGCTGATCGCCTCGATGGTGATTTGCGCCTTCATTCCGGCACTGGTGCGGCGCGCGCTTCGGGAGGAGAACCAGCTGGCTGAGCGTCGCCGCGAGGAGCTCGAAGCCAGCTATCTCGCGACCATCGAGGCGCTGGCCACCGCGCTGGATGCGAAGGACCGGCATACCGAAGCGCACTCCCGCGAGACAGCTGCCCTTTCTCGAGCCGTCGGCCGCCGGTTGGGGCTCGAGGAAGAACGATTGCGGTTTCTCGAGTACGCCGCGCTGCTCCACGACATCGGCAAGATCGGGATTCCCGGCTATGTGCTCAACAAGCCGGGGGCGCTCGATGCGGAGGAGATGGCGATCATGCGCGAGCATCCGGTGATCGGTGAGCGGATCGTCGCCTCGGTCCCATTTCTGAAGCGCATCCGGCCCATCGTCCGGGCCGAGCACGAGCGCTGGGACGGCGGCGGCTATCCGGATCGGCTGAACGGCGAGGCAATCCCGGTCGAAGCTCGCATCATCCACGCCTGCGATGCCTTTCAGGCGATGTCGAGCAACCGGCCGTATCGCCGGGCACAGCCGCTCGACTGGATCCTCAAAGAGATTCGCGGCCAGGCCGGCAAGCAGTTCGATCCCGCCGTCGCCGAGGCGTTACTGGCGGTGATCGAGGAGCGCGAGGTCGTCATCCAGGGCACCGCCGAATCCAACGATCACGAAGACCGGCCGCTCCCCGAGGCGCATTCGTGGACGCAGCACCTCGATGCGATCCAGCAGCTGGGAGCGCGGCTCTCGAGCGTGGTGGACGTGCCCGAGGTTTGCCAGACGATCGGGCAGGCCATCACCGAGCTGCTCCCCTACGACCAGTGCCGCGTCTACCTCCTGGAAGACGACCGCCGAACCCTTCGGGCTGCCTACTTCAGCGACAGCAATCGCGACGAGTACGAAGGGGTCACCGAAGAAACGCTGGCGGCCCAAATCGGTGAAGGCATCACCGGTTGGGTGGCGGAGACCAAGCAGGGCGCGCTGGTCGGCGACACCGAGCGCCATCCCAGGGCGGTGCACATCCCGGGAACAACCGAGACCGAGGAATCGATGCTGGCGGTGCCCGTGATCTTCGAGGAGCGCCTGATCGGCGTCATCGTCATCGTCAAGGTGGGCCTGCACCAGTACAACGGCGACCATCTCCGCCTGTTGACGATCCTCGCCAATCAGGCGGCCGTTTCCATTCAGAACGCGCGCTTGATCGAGCGGCTGGAAACCACCGCGCGGACCGACCCGCTGACCGGGCTGGCCAACCGGCGGGCGTTCGAGCAGGAGCTCGAAGAGCATCTGGGAGCTGTGCCTAGCCAGCCGTTCGCCGTGATCATGCTCGACCTGGACGACCTCAAACAGGTGAACGACGAGGATGGCCACGCGGCCGGCGATGCCGTCTTGAAGCGGGTGGCCTCAGTGCTCGGCGATGGGCTGCGTGAGGGAGACATCGTGACCCGCTGGGGTGGCGACGAATTCGTCTTGCTGCTCCCGGGAATGGATCAGGTCGGTGCCTTGTCGATGGCCCGGCGAGTCAGTGGGACGCTATTGGGATCCGAGCACGGCGGCCGATCCGTCTCCGTGTCGATCGGGATCGCGGTCTTCCCCTCGGACGGCACGACGGCGGACGCGCTGCTTGCCGCCGCCGACCGCTCGATGTACGCCGAGAAGCGGCAGGTCGCCTAAGCCGAAAGGCCGGCACGCTCGCCGATCGACCAGGCGGCGAGATCCCGGCTCAGCGTGTTGAGCGTCAGGTCGGCATGGACGACGTAATCGTTCGGCTCGGTGCAAAAACCCGCGGCCGCGAACGCACGGGCGTTCTGGGTCGAGAGGATGATCACCGGCAGCATCTTTGTCGATGGGTCGCTTCGCAGTGCGCGGAGCGTCGCCATCGCTGTCTCTTCGTGACGCTGCGTATCGAGAAAGACGAGCTCAGGTCGAATGGTTGTCGCCATTTGCATCGCGTCTTCACCCGGCGTCACGATCGTCACGGCGTAGCCGTCGAGTTCAAGTTTGAGCTTGTACATCTCGGCGACATCGGGATCGTCCTCGATGAAGAGCACGCGGATCGTGTCGTCGGCGACGTGGGATGTTGTAGCCAAGGGTGCCTCCTGCCTCAGCGCGTACCGCGACTGCCGTCCTTGCTCCAACTATCCGGCCGAAAGGCTCGGCGTGTCAATGGTGCAGTCGCTGCTACTCCGCCTGGTAGGGTTGCCGCACTTCCTCGGGGAGCTCGTACCAGCTGATGCGATCGCCGACGCGCGCACGCAGCTTCCATTTCACCGACTTCGGCTGCGCCTCGATCTGCTCCCAGATCGCATCCAGCCGTTGATTGATCAGGGCGCCGTCGACGGCAAGCTCGGCCGCCGCGGTGCGCACTTTTTGCGTGTTCAGTTGCAGTGTTCGATACAATCCCCAATCCTCCGCGGTGAGCCGCGCAAGGTATTTCGCATTGATCGCATCGTCGTCATGCTCGGCCACGGCGTGATCGAGGAGAAGGGCGATCGAATCCACGAGGTCCTTCATGTTGACCTCGTAGACCTGCAGCTTGCTGATCAAGAGGTCGACCGGCGTCAGGGTCGGGCCATCGTGCCCGAGGCGGCCACCGAGCTCAACGACGTGGCACATCTTCATCCGGTCGATGAAGACGTCGACCTGGCGCCCATTTGCGGCGTCGAGATAGAGCAGGCGTTGATGCCCGTTCAGCAGGTTGAAGCGCGCCTCGCCTTCGTAACCCAGCGAGTCAAAGAGCTTTTGGACGGCCGGTCGCTGCTTGGCCGGCGCGACGAAATCGAGGTCGCCATACTTGCGCTTCAGCGGCGGTCGCCGGGCGCTCGGTGAATGCAGGTTGATGGCGGCCCCGCCGACCAGTTTCAAGTGCAGGCCCGCCGCTTTCGCCGCGGCGGCGACACGTTCGCCCTCGGCGACCACGTCGGCGAGAGGGACGCTGATTTCGGTCGCCAGCTTCAGCGCTCCTCGACGTCGATGATGATCGTCTTCAGGTCGGTCATCTGCTCGATCGCGCGGTGGCCGCCGACCCGGCCAATCCCGCTTTCCTTACCGGCGCGGCCACCGAAGGGGATGTGTGCCTCCCAGTAGTTGGATGATTCGTTGACGTTGACCCAGCCCGTCTCGAGCCGCTTGGCGAAGCGCAAGGCGCGATCGATATCGCGCGTGTAGACCGACCCAAGCAGGCCGTAGGGTGAGTCGTTCGCAATCTGCAGCGCATCGGACTCATCAGCAAAAGGAATGATCGGCGCGATCGGCCCGAAGGTCTCTTCCCGGCTGACCCGCATCGCGGGCGACACGTCGCGCAGCACCGTCGCTTCGTAAAAGAGCCGGGTCGGAAAGCCTTCCGCGCGATGACCGCCGACCACGACCTTCGCGCCGCGTTCAACCGCATCGGCGACGTGCTCGTCCATCTTGGTGGCGACGCCCTCGTTGTTGAGCGGGCCCATGGTGGTCTGGTCATCGAAGGGATCGCCAAGCCTGGTTCCGCCGGACAGCGCCTGCTCTAGCTTGTCGATGAACTCGTCCTGCGCGGCCCGCTGGACCAGGATCCGCTCTCCGGCGGTGCAGCTCTGGCCGGCGCAGAGGAAGCAGCCCGTGATCGTTCCCGCGACGGCGCGATCAAGGCTGGCGTCGTCGAAGACGACGATCGGGCCATTGCCTCCGAGCTCGAGCATGACGTGCTTGCCGGCGGCGCGGCTGGCCACCGACCGGCCGGTCCTAGTCGAGCCGACGAATCCGACGCCGGCAACCAGCGGATGCCCGGCGATTTCGTCGCCGACGACCGGGCCGGGACCGGTGACGAGGTTGATCGCTCCGGCGGGCAGATCGGCCTCCGCGAAGCATTCCATCAGCTTCACCGAGATGGCAGCGGTCGAGGGCGCCGGCGTCCAGACGACGGTGTTGCCGCCGGCGAGCGCCGGCGCGATCACCTCGGTCGCCATCGTCAGCGGCCAGTTCCAGGGGGTGATCACGGAGTAGACGCCGCGAGGCACGCGCAGCGTGAAAACCAGCTTGTTGCGCGCCGCCGAGGGGATGACGTTCGTCTCCAGGCGCCTGATGTCCTCGGCGGCGATCTTGAAGTACTCGATCGCCTCTCCCACCTCGCCCACCGCCTCTGCCTTGTACGGCTTGCCCTGATCGAGCGTCAGCCAGTGGGCCAGGTCGTCCCGGTGGCGCTCCATGATGTCGGCGATGCGGTGCAGCAACGCGGCCCGCTCGAAGGCACCGAGCTCAGCCATGGCCGGCCGGGCGCGGTAGGCTTCCTTGACCGCGCGCTCCGCGTCCTCGCGGTTGCCCGTCGGAATGGTGGCGATCACGTCGCCGCTCGCCGGGCTGGTCGCCTCGAAGGTCTCGCCACTCCGGGAGTCGACCCACTGTCCGCCGATAAACATCTTCATGGTTTGGGTCTTTTCGACGAGCTTCATGCCCTGTTACTCAGCCTCCTCAGACTCTCGCATGCAGGATCGCATCCTTCCGCACTTCCATAAACGCCTGGAGCTGCTCATCGATTCCCGAGTCGAGACCGGGATCCGCGTAGTCCTTGAGCAGCTGCTTCCACTTCTCGTTGGCGACCCGGTCCGCGGTGCGGGCGCCCATCCGCTGCCAGCGATCATAGTTCTCGGTCGAGGAGATCATGGGCCGGTAGAAGCCGCTTCGGTAATGGCGCATCGTGTGCTCCGAGCCGAGGTGATGACCGCCAGGGCCGACCTCGCGGATTCCGTCCATGGCGAAGCCTTCCTCGTCGAACGGCATGCCTTTCTCGAGCATCCACTCGAACATGCGCAAGGCCTCGACGTCGATGATGAACTTTTCGTAGGAGGCCAGCAACGCGCTCTCCAGCCAGCCCGCCGCGTGCAGCACAAAGTGCACGCCGCCGAGCACCGTCGGCCACATGCACATCAGCGACTCGTAGGCGGCCTGCGCGTCCGGCGCTTTGGAGGAAGTCAGCGCTCCGCCGCCGCGAAATGGAATCTTGTAGTGGCGCGCCATCTGGGCGCTGGCCAGGATGCCCATCGCCGACTCCGGCGTCCCGAACGCCGGGCTGCCCGACTGCATGTCGACATTGGTGAGAAAGGAGCCGTAGATGCAGGGCGCGCCCGGCCGGATCAGCTGGATCAGGGCGATCCCGGCCAGCGCTTCGGCGGTCTGCTGCGCCAGCGTGCCGGCGAGGCCCATCGGCGACATCGCGCCCGCCATCAAGAAGGGCGTGACGATCGCCGGCTGGCCCGCCGCCGCATATTCCATCAGCGCTCCAAGCATTCGATCGTCGTAGCGCAGCGGGCTGTTGACGTTGATCAGCGCCAGCAGGGCCGGCGTCTTCTCGATGTTGGCGCGGCCCTTGAAGAGGATGGATGCCATCTCGATCGAATCGCGCGCGTTCTCCTCCGAGATGACGCTCCCCATGAACGGTTTGTCGGTCCACCGGATGTGCGAGTAGACCATGTCGAGGTGCCGCGTTTCGAGCGGCAGGTCCTCGGGCTCGACGATCGTGCCACCGGCGCAATGCAGCTGCGGCGTTGCCTGCGCCATCTTGTCGAAGTTGGTGAAGTCGGTGATCGACGGATTGCGCCTCCCACGGTCGAGGTCGGTGATGAACGGCGGTCCGTAGACCGGCGCGTTGACCATGTGGTTGCCACCGATCGTGATCGTGTTTTTCGGATTGCGCGCCTGCACCTCGAAGCTCGGCGGCAGCGTTTTGATGGCTTCCTCGATGAAGGCCCGGTCGAAACGAACGCGCTGGTCCTCCACCTTCAGGCCGGCGCGGCGATAGATGTCGAGCGCGCGGGGATGGAGGAAGTCGATGCCGATCTCCTCGAGGATCCCCATCGCGTGGTCGTGAATCTGCTGCACCTGCTCCCGGGAGAGCAGGTCATAGCGGGTCAGCGTATTAGTCCACATGCCGATCAGGAGCCGGCGTGCGCCAGCTGCCGCGCGACCTTGCGGTGGCGGCCGGCCTCGAAGGCGCGCGCGTAGATCCTTTCGTAGTTCTTGGCATCGACGTCCCGCGGGTTGCCGATCGTCTGTGAATCTTCCTCGGCTTTCTTGGCGAGCAGTGGAATTTCCTCTTCGGCAAACCCGAGCTCGTTGAGCGACGGGATGTCGAGGTCCTCGGTGAGCCGGTAGACGTACTCGACGGCGGCCTCGGCCGCCTGCCACATCGTCTTGTTCGTCAGGTCGAGGTTCAGCGCCTGCGCGATGCGGGCGAAGCGCTCCGGTTCGCCCGAATAGTTGTATTCCATGACCGGTGCCAGCAGCCGCCCGGTGAGCGCCCCATGCGGCGCGTCGTGCACGCCTCCGGCGCTCTGGCTCATGGCGTGGGCGGCGCCGGCGGAGTCAGTGCCGTAGGCGAGGCCGGCGAGCATCGCCGCCATGCTCATGTGGTAGCGAGCCTCGAGGTTGTGCCCCTGCGAGTAGGCAACCCGCAGCCAGCGCGCGCAGTATTCCATCGCGTGCAGCGCGACGGCGTCGGTGAACGGCTGATGGTAGGCCATCGTGTAGCACTCGATGGCGTGCGTCAACGCGTCCATCCCGGTTCCGGCGGTGACGCCCGACGGCAGATTGACGCTCAGTTGCGGGTCGATCAGCGCCACCCAGGCGGCGATGTTCGGCATGCCACCGACGTTGAACTTGATCTTCCGGTCGGGGTCGGTGATGACCGCCCATAGGGTCACCTCACTTCCCGTTCCGGCGGTGGTGGGGACGGCGACCAGCGGTGGAATGCGCGAATGGATGGGCTGTTTGCCCCACTCGTAGTCGACGATGCTGCCGCCGTGCACGGCGACCACCCCGATCCCCTTGGCGCAGTCGATCGAGCTCCCGCCGCCGATGGCGACCATCCCGTCGCAGCGCTCGCTCTTGTAATAGGCGGCGCCCGCATCGACCAGCCGGATGGCAGGGTTGGCGCGCACCTGGTCGTAGGTGACAGGGTCGAGACCGGCGGCGCGAAGCGGCTGGAGTGCTTCCTCGAGCAATCCCGCTTTGACGATGCCCTGGTCGGTGACGACCAGCGGGCGTTTGACGTTGAGCGCGGCCGTCTCCGAGCCGAGCTGGCCGATCGCGCCGATGGCGTGCGCCATCCGGGTTGGCGATTGGTAGGCCTTCAGGACATTGTCAAGCACCAACGAAATTCATCCTCCTTCGATTTGACGCACGGGCGGAGCACTTGCGCTCCGCCCTTTTCTCGACGATTACTCGACTGGAATCTCGCGATGGATCGCACGCAGGTCGATGCCTTGCGAGCGACGGTAGAAGAAGGCGCCAACGTAGACGATGAGCGCGAGCGCGTACATCGCTCCGAGGTAGATAAACGACTTCGAGTTGTTCAAGCCGTAGGTGGAGTTCGTCAACCAGGCCCACAGGTTGAAGACGAGGAAGATCCCCATGACCGCCGCCGACAGCGTGATCACCGGCACGCCGGCGATGCGAAGGTCCCTGATCGGCGAGTTGTTGAAGATATGCGGCCGTCTCCAGGGCAGGATCGCGGAGGCGACGATCGTCCCCAGGTAGGTGACGGCGATGACGAGGGTGGCGTCGAGGACCAGGGTGCTGAATCCGTTCAGGTAGGCGTACAGCGCGCTGACCACCAGCGCCGGGACCACCATCAAGAGCAGCGCGCCGTAGGGGACGCGTCGCTTGGCCGAGATGTTTGCGGCCCACTCCGGGAGCACGCGGTCGAAGGCCGCGGCAAAGATGACGCGAGTCGAGGAGAGGAAGAGTGTGCCGGACCAGCCCCAGAACCAGACGCTCATGACCGCGAGGAGGACGAACTGGAAAGCGCGGTTGTCGACCAGCCAGCCGGTCAGCATCACCGGATGCGGCCAGATTGGAATCGGCGCGTTCGGGACCCCGTTGATGTTGTTGTAGAGAGCGGCCTGAAAGAATTCCCAGCCGATCGTCTTGGCGAAGAGCAGTAGGACCACCGCGGACAGAATGACGGTCGCCCAGAGGCCCCAAAACATGCTGCTGAAGATGCGCCGGTAATCGCGCGTCCCCCGAACTTCGCCATAGAGCGTGGCCCCCCAGTTGGGCCAGAGCAGATAGAAGAGGAGGAAGGGGACGATGGTCGCGGTTGGGAGCAGGTCAAAGGCATTGAAGCCGGTCTTGCCGTAGCCCGCCTTGACCGCGACGTCGATCGTCTTCTGATAGACGTCGCCGCTGGTGCCGAAAATGGCGGCCGATTGCTTATTGATGGCTGCCTGCATCGCGTGCTGGTCGTTGAAGAGCAGCAGCAGCGCCATAACAGCCAGTCCCGCCAGCCCGACGTAGAAACAGAACTTCTGGATGCGGGCGTAGCCTTCCATGCCCATGGTGACGTAGACGCTCACGAACGCCAGCACGATCAGGCAGGCGACGAAAAGGCCCGTCCCGGTGCTGGGGCTGAAGAAGGTAGCCCAGTCAGTGCGGCCGATGGTCGCCGTCAACGGAGCCAGCACCTGCTGGTTGAGGATGCCGGCATAAATCGGCGTCCAGTGCCAGAGGATGAACCACCAGCCCGTCATCGAGAGGACGAAGGCCGGGCCACCTCCGAGCACGCGGCTCTGCCAGGTGTAATCTCCGCCGGCCCGCGGCATCGCCGCCACCAGGGCCGCATAGGTGATGACCAGGAATGAGACGAAGACACCCGTACCAGCCAGGGCAACCAGAACATTGCCGCCGCTGACGGCGCTGATAAACCCGAACGCGCCAAATCCAAGCGCGACGAGGTTGACCGACATGAATGAATAGACGAAGGCGTCGAAGCCGGACCACGCCTTGACGAGGCCGGTGGCGTTGCGTAAGAACAGCGTCTGCCGCGGCGGAGCTGCTGTCGTTGTCGCCATGTTTACCTCCGTTTGGATTGATTCCCGCAGTACGCTCTGATCAACGCTGCGTTTTTGCTTTAGATCTTCACCTCCTAGCCGTTGACCAGCTGGTAGTTCTTGATGCCTTTTTTCTGGTCGAGCTCGATGACTGACGCCAGCAAGAGGCCTTCTTCGTAAGCGCTGCCGGGATTGATGGCCAGGGTTTTTCCGATACGCGTGATCCCCTTGCCTTCGTGGATGTGGCCGTGGAGCGAAAGCAGCGGCTGGTATTTATCGATCGCCTCGCGAACCGCCATCGAGCCCACATGCCGGAGCGCCCGGCCGCCGTGCATCGGACGCAGATTCTCATCCAAAGCCGGCGCCTCGTCGAGATTGGTTCCGTAGGGGGGCGGATGAAAGTTGAAGATCGCGCGGCTCATGTCCTTGATCTCCCGGATCATCGGCTCCATCCGTTTCGTCAGCTCTTCCTCGGGCGCCTCGCGATAGGTGTGCCAGGGTGTTGGATTGGCCCACCCCGACGCGATCATCTCGTAGCCGCCGATATCGATACACCGTCCCTCCGCCAGCTCAACCCGCTTCGCATTTGCGATGACCTCATCGATCTCGATCTCGTCATCGTTGCCGGGAGCCACGAAGACACGGATCTTGCTGTCTTTGAGCTTCTCCTCGGCGAGTTGCATCCAGCGCTCGACCGTCTTGCACATCTCTTCGGTGAAGAGGGTCTGAACCTTCTGCGGATCCTGCTCGAGCTCGGCGACCTGCGCCGACGTCATTCGAACCGGGTAGTAGCCCTTGCGCTGGACCTGAGTCTCCACATCGGCAACCTCATCGCGATGCACCCGCTGTGAGACGCCGGACAGGGTCAGCTCATAGCTGTCGCCATCCTCGACCAGCGGGATCATGGCTTTGCCTGTCATGTCGCCGCCGCAGATCAGGACGTCGGCGTTGAAGAACTTTGCGGCATTGAGGAATTTGCGCCAGCAGACCTCCGATCCGTGCAGGTCGGTCGCGTAGAAAACTCTCACCTCTTCCTCCTACAGCACTTTCCGAATCGCTTGCTCGAAGCCGCTGACGTGCTGGCGCATCAGCACGGCCGCCCGATCGCCGTCACGGGCCACGATCGCCGCCAGCAGCTGGCGATGCTCTTCCACCGCCGCCTTGAGGCGCACCCCCCGGTCGAGCGCGAGGAACCAGATGCGCAGGCTCAGGTTGAAGTTCTCTTCCAGCATCGTCGTGAGAAAGCTGTTGCGGGTTGCCTGGTAAACCTGCCCGTGGATCTGCTGGTCGAGGCGCATCAGCGTGTGCACGTCCGAGTCATCGATCGTGTCGAGCTCGGCCATCAGGCTTTCCATCCGAGCCCGCTCGCGGGCGGTGGCGCGCTCGGCGGCCAGGCGCGCGGCACACCCTTCCAGCTCGATCCGGACTTCGGTCAGCCGGTGCAGGTCGGTGAGGTTGATGTCGCAGACGAAGGTGCCGCGGTGAGGAACGAAGCTGACCAGGTTCTCGTGCGCGAGACGCTGCAAGGCCTCGCGAATGGGCGTCCGTCCCAATCCGAGCTGCTCGCGCAGGCGGCCCTCCTCGATCACCGAGCCCGGGGCCAGTTGCAAGGTCACGATCTGATCCCGGATCAACAGGTAGGCTCGCTCGCTCTGCGAGCGTGCGGATGCCGATTGCAGCACGACCGTGTGCAACGGCGCGCTGGTCGAGCGCGGCCGCAGCGGACGAGCGGTTCTTAGTTCGCTCGCCAAGGCTTCCCCTCCCTTGTATATCGGCCGTACATCACGGATATATCGGCCGTTCCGAACGCTAGCACGAGGTCGAAGAGTGGTCAAGGACTTTTGTGCGAAAACCGAGGCAGCGTGCTATGAAAGACGAATGCCGACGGTGCATTTCCAGGTTGAGACCGATCAGCCACCCGAACGGGTCCTGGCGCTGCTAACGGACTTCAGTGATCGCCGGCCGGAGCTGTATGGAAACATCGATCGGGGCCATTTCAAGGTGCATGGCCAGGGCCCGGGTTGGGCGGACGTCACTGAGGGGAACGTTTTGGCCTGGGAGCGCAGCCATTACGACTGGGATGCCTCGAGTGGGCAGGTCACCGTCCAAACCGTCGAGTCGGACAGCTGGCGTCCGGGGAGCCGCTGGGAATATCGCCTGCAGCCTCGGGCGAACGGTGGCACGCAGGTCGACGTCACGGTCGTTCGGCTGCCGCGCACCCTGCGCGGTCGGCTGATCGCGATCGGCCTCCCCTTCCTGGGGCGCCGGGTCCTCCGGCGCGATCTGGAGCGCGTCCTTCGCACGAGCCAGTAGTTCGATACCCTCCGCCCCCCTGGGGCGTTGCATGGAGGAAGCGGATGGCAAGCGTTGAGCGGCTCCGAACGGCGGGCGCTCGACCGTTCCCAGGGAGGCGGCTTGCCATCCGTCTCGCGCTTGCGATCATCCTCCTTGTGGTGCTGATTTATGCGGCGGTCTCGCTGGGCATGGCCTATCAGCTCACGCTGGGCAACCACAAGCCGCTCGGCGCCGACGGCAGCATCGTCGAGACGCCGTTCGAGAACGTCAGCTTCCCAAGCCGAGTCGATGCCATCACCTTGCGTGGCTGGCTCTTCAGGGCGCCGTCGCTGACCGGGCGAAGCGCGGTCATCGTGCACGGCTTCCGGCAGAACCGGGTGAATGCCGACCTCGATGCCGTCGATCTGAGCAAAAGCCTGCTGGCGCATGGCTATGACGTCCTGCTCTTCGACCTGCGGTCCTGCGGGACCAGCAGTGGGGACCGGTTCACGCTCGGCACCCTCGAACCGCGGGACCTGCTTGGCGCCTATGACTTCTTGCTGAGACGGCACTACAGCCCCGGAAAGATGGCGATCATCGGCGACAGCGAGGGAGCCGCGACCGTGATCGGCGCCGCCAAGGACCTCGGCGCGGTGGGCGCGCTGGTGGCGGATAGCAGCTTTGCCGAGCTCAAGCCGATCATCGACATGCACCTGCCGCAGAACACCAGCCTTCCGCCGATCTTCTTTCCAGGCGGCGAGATTGCCAGCGAGCTGTTTGGCCTCGATCCGTTCCTGCGGCCGGTGGACGAGATTCGGGCGCTACCCTCGCGAGCCTTCCTCTTTTTCCATGGAAGCGCCGACGGCTACGTTCCGCTCTCCCATGCCAGAGAACTGAAAGATGCGTCGGCGAATCCAGAGTCAGAGCTGGTGATCGTCACCGGAGCTGACCACGTGAAGAGCTACCGGACGAATCCGACTCTCTATCTTGCGAGGCTCTACCAATTCCTCGACCAGCAGATCGCCGAGCGCGGCGGCTGACAGGCTTAGTCTGCGAGGTTGGCCCAGGAGGGGGTCGCAACGGTAAGGAACTCGCCAGCGCCGGGAGCCATGACGAGCGCGACGAGCGCCGTCGAGATCCGGTCTGCCCCGAGGACGAAATCCACGCAGCCGCTCGCGATCGCGCTGGCGGGCATCTGGTGACTGTCAGCCGTGGATGGGTCCTGGGCAAGGGTGCGGCCGCCGGCTCGCTTGACTGCGCGCACTCCCCGGGTGCCGTCCCGACCGGTGCCGCTCAAAATCACGGCGATGGTGGCCGAGCCGTGCTTCGCCGATGCACTGCAGAGGAGTTCGTCGCCGTCATGGGCAGTGCCGTCCGTGTGGCACAAGAGGAGGCAATCGGAGCTATCGAGCCGAGCCGTCTCGCCGGGGGGGATGACGGTCACCCCGGCCTGCGCTAACCGGCCGTTGCCGCCGGTTCGAACCGGCAGCCGGGTGCGGGAGGCGAGCAGCCGCGTGAGCCGATCCAGATCATCGGTGGCGCGCGCGTGGCGGACGACGAGCACCGGCAGCGGAAAATTGGCTGGGAGTCCTCCGAGCACGGCGGCCATCGGCTCCAGGCCGCCGAGCGAACTGACCATCACCACCACGCCCGTTCCCGAAGTTCGTGGCTTATGTACGGCGGCTGACATTGTTTGCTGAATCTTATCATCCTGCGTCAGCGACCGTACAGATGCGGGTATGGTGATTTGCATGGTGCGTGCCGCCGCTCGCTCCGACGAAGCGACGGATCTCGAGCTTCGCGAAAACGCCATCTTGGCCGAATTGCCGGTGGGTGAGCTGGATGCACTGCGTCCCCGACTGCAGCTGATGGATGTCGAGCCCCGCAAGTCGGTATACGACCCGGGAAAACGCATTTCGCACGTCTACTTCCCAACCAGCGCCGTCTTTTCGCTGGTGGCGATGGCCGGGAGCGGGGCAAGCGTGGAGGTCGCCACCACCGGTCGGGAAGGGATGGTGGGCTTGCCGATCTTCCTGGGAGCAATGACCAGCCCGCACTCCGCCTTCTGTCAGGTTTCCGGACGCGCGGCTCGCTTGCCCGCGAACGATTTGCTCGCGGTTCTCGGCCGGAACCCGTCGCTGCACCAGGTCTTGAATCGATTCACGCAAGCAATGATGGTGCAGATCGCCCAGAACGTCCTCTGCAACAACACGCATACGACCGAGCAGCGTTTATGCCGCTGGTTGCTTACGACCGAGGATCGTGTCGCCAGGCCGACCTTCCAGATAACGCAGGAGTTCATGGCCCAGATGCTCGGTGTTCGACGTCCAACCGTTTCGGACACCGCCGGCCGCCTGCAGGACCGGGGCCTCATCCGCTACAGCCGCGGCGTCATGACCATCGTTGACCGCGCGAAGATGGAGAAGGCAACCTGTGACTGCTATCGCATCGTTAAGGGGGAGTTCGACCAGATCATGCGGCGGAAGTAAGCGAATCCTCGGCTGACCCCTGGCTGTTGCGCCTGACGCAATCCTCGACGGCGTCATATTTCCTCGCTATGCTTTCCCTCTAACGCGTCCTTAGGAGGGGATCGTCTATGGCCAGCCTGCCCTCGCAGGCGCGAGTCGTCGTCATCGGCGCCGGGATCGTCGGCAACAGCATGGCCTATCACCTGGCGCGCCTCGGCTGGAAGGACCTCGTGCTGATCGACAAGGGCCGCATGCCGAACCCGGGCGGATCCACCGGCCATGCCTCGAACTTCATCTTCCTGACCGACCACTCAAAGGAGATGACGCTGTTCACGCTCGACAGCGTCAACCAGTACAAGGAGCTCGGGGTCTTTACCAGGAGCGGCGGCATCGAGGTCGCCCGCACCGCCGAGCGCGTGGACGAGCTGAAGCGCCGGATGGCGTCCAGCAAGGCCTGGGGGATCGACGCCTCGCTGGTGACGCCCGCCGAAGTCAAAGAATTGGTTCCCTACATCAACGAGGACATCATCCTTGGCGGCTTCTATACCGAAGGCATCGGCACCGTCGACTCCTTGCGCGGCGGCACCATCATGCGCGAGCGCGCCGAGCAGATGGGGGCGCTGACCGTGATGCCGCAGACCGAAGTCACCGGCATCACGGTGCAGAACGGTCGCGTGACAGGCGTGCAGACGGACAAGGGCGAAATTTCGGCCGAGTATGTCGTCATCTCCTGCGGCATCTGGAGTCCGCGGTTGGCGCGGATGGCGGGGGCATCGATCCCGCTCAGCCCGGCGGTTCATCAGATGATCAGCGTCGGCCCGGTGCCTCTCTTCGCCGATACCGTCGGCGAGATCAAATACCCCATCGTCCGCGACATGGACACCAACGGCTACGAGCGCCAGCATGGCAGCGACATGGAAGTCGGCTCCTATGACCACCGACCGATCCTCTGGGATCCGGACGACATCCCGTCGATCGAGCAGTCGAAGCTGTCGCCCACCGAACTGCCCTTCACCAAGGAAGACTTTGACGAATCGCTCGAGCACGCGCTCGAGCTGATGCCCGACATCCTGGGCGATCCGAATGTTGGCATCCGTCACTCGATCAACGGTCTCCTGTCGCTTACGCCTGACGGCTTTCCCCTGCTGGGCGAAACCGCGGAGGTCAAGGGCCTCTGGTCGGTAGCGGCGATCTGGATCAAGGAAGCGCCTGGGATCGCGCGCTGCGTCGCCGAATGGATGACGAGCGGCGTGTCCGAGATCGACCCATCAGGGTCCGATGTTGCGCGCTTTTACGAGCACCAGAAGACGAAGGTCCATGTCAACGGCCGCACCGCCGAAGGCTTCAACAAGACCTACGGCATCGTCCATCCACGCGAGCAGTGGGAATCGAATCGTCGGGTTCGGCTCAGCCCCTTCTACGAACGGGAGAAAGCCCTCGGAGCGTTCTTCTTCGAGACCGCCGGCTGGGAACGGCCGCACTGGTACGAATCGAACAAGAAGCTCCTCGACGAGTACGGCGATCGTGTCATGCCCCGCCGTTACGAGTGGGACGCGCGCTGGTGGTCCCCGATCATCAACGCCGAGCATCTCGCGATGCGAGACCGGGTCGCGATGGTCGACCTGTCCGCCTTCGCCGTCTTCGACGTCGCCGGCACCTGCGCGCTGGAGACGATGCAAAATCTGTGCGTCGTCCAGATGAATGTCCCGGTTGGACGGGTCGTCTATACGTCGCTGCTCAATCCCGCGGCCGGCATCAAGGCCGACCTGACCGTGATGCGGCTTGGGATCAATCACTTCCGGGTTGTGACCGGCGGCGCCGACGGCCCGCGGGACAAGAAGTGGTTTCAGGACCACCTGCCGGACGATGGCGCCGTGCAGCTGACCGACCTGACCAACAGCTGGGCGACGATCGGCGTCTGGGGCCCGCGTGCGCGTGACGTGATCTCGTCGATTACCGACGCCGACGTCTCGAACGACGGGTTTCCTTTCGGCACCTGTCGCACCATCGACCTTGGCCCGGTGCGGGTGCTCGCCTCGCGTATCTCGTATGTCGGAGAGCTCGGCTGGGAGATCTACGTGCCCTTCGAACAGGGCGCCCGCGTGTGGGATTCGATCTGGGAGACCGGCCAGCCGCACGGGATCGTTCCCGCCGGCATCGGCGTCTATGGAACGACCGGGCGAATCGAAAAGTGCTATCGCGCCTACGGATTCGAGCTGGAGCAGGAATTCAACCTGGTCGAGACCGGTCTGGCTCGGCCGCTGGTGAAGCCGCAGGACTTCATCGGGAAAGATGCCTATCTCAAGCAGCGCGCCGAACCGGCAGCCGCGATTCTGTCTACGCTGACGGTCGACGACAACATCTCGCGCTCCGGATTCAAGCGCTACATGCAGGGACGGGAACCAGTCCTGGGCCGCGATGGCCAGCGGCTGGTCGACAGGCACGGCCGCGGCTCCTATGTGACGAGCGCGGGCTCGGGACCGTCGGTCGGAAAGACCATCCTCATGAGCTTCTTGCCCCCGGAGCAGGCGAAAGTCGGCAACAAACTCTGTGTCGAGTATTTCGGCGACCAGTATCCGGTGACCGTTGCCGTCGCCGGCCCGACGCCCCTATTCGATCCCCAGAACACCCGCGTCCGAAGTTGAGCCAACTCACTTTTCCCTCCCCCCGCATGCGGGGGGAGGGTCAGGGTGGGGGGCTATGAATATCCTCGTCTGCGTCAAGCGGGTTCCCGCCACCGCCGGCCACATTGCCCTCACGGCAGATGCGCAGGACATCGACACGCGCTACCTGGGCTTCACGATCTCCCCGCATGAGGAATGCGCGGTTGAAGAAGCGGTTCGGCTGATCGAGAAACACGGCGGCAGCAGCACGGTGTTGACGCTGGGCCCCGAAGTTGCGATCGATCAGCTACGCGACGCGATGGCGTTGGGCATCGACCGAGCGATCCTGCTGCAAACCGATGGGCGCGAATGGGATCCGATCGCAACCGCCGACGCGATCATGGAGTCGATTCGGACGGATCAGGCCGCCGGCATGAGCTACGACTTGATCATGTTCGGCAATGAGTCGGCGGACAGCGCCGGCTACCAGATCGGCGTGCGCGTTGCCGAGGCCCTTGATCTTCCCTGTGTGACGGGCATCAAGGCGCTTCAGGTCAACGACTCAACCCTCGAGGTGCGCAGGCAGACGGAATCGGGCTGGGAGCGAGCTGGACTTTCGTTGCCAGCTGTCCTCACGGTAAAGGAGGGGCTGAATCTGCCGCGTTATCCCTCGTTGCCGGGACGCCTGAAGGCGAAAAAGAAAGACATCGAACGCCGGACTCCGCAGTGGAAGGACGGTGGCCTGGAAAAAGTGCGGCTCAAGCTGCCTGTTCAGGCCAGCCACACAGTCGAAATGCTCGGCAAGACAGGCGAGGTTGGGGTTGAACTGATTGAACTGTTCCAGCGGCTCCAGCTGTTGGAGCGGCGATGATCCTCGCCTTCCTGGAGCACGTCAGCGGTGCGCCAACCGCCCTCTCTTTAGAGGTGCTGACGATGGGCCGACGACTCGCAGAGAGTATGGAGACCGGGCTCGAGGCGGTCGTGATCGGCGCCGGCGGGAGGTCGGCGGCCGGACTCCTCAGCTCCTACGGAGTGAGCTCCCTGCATGTGGCGGAAAATGCTGAGCTCGCTGACTACGCTCCCACCGCCTGGGCTCAGGCACTCGTGGAATTAGTTGAGGAAACCGCACCCCGGATCGTCATCGGGACGGCCAGCGACCGGGGCAGCGAGGTCATGGCCCACCTCGGAGCGCGCCTTCAGCTGGCGCTCGCGGCCAATTGCACCGAGATCACGCCCGGAGATCCAATGCTGGTAACCCGGCAGCGCTGGGGTGGGAGTCTGCTGGAAGAGGCGCGATTGACCGGCGAAGTCAAGCTCGTGACGCTCGCCCCTCACGCGCTGGTGGCCGAGGCATCGGCCAAACGAACGGAGGTGGTTGCGCGTCCGTGGACCGCGGTCATCCAGGAGAAAGACTTGCGGGTGCGGCTCGTGCCAGAGGTCGAGATCGATACCGGAAAGGTTTCCCTGGCGCAGGCGCGCGTCGTGGTCGGCGGTGGCCGCGGCGTTGGCAGTGCGGAAGGATTTGCCGCGCTCGAAGAGCTCGCCGGCTATCTCGGCGGCGCGGTCGGGTGCTCGCGTGCCGTCACGAGCCTCGGATGGCGACCGCATAGCGACCAGGTGGGACAGACCGGCACACGCATCGCGCCGGATCTCTACATCGCGGCCGGCATCAGCGGCGCCATTCAGCATATGGTGGGCTGCCGCGCGGCCAAGCACATCCTCGCCATCAATACTGACGCGAACGCGCCGATCGTGGCACAGGCGGACTACGCCGTGATCGGCGACGTGCACAAGGTGCTCGCCTCGGTCAACGAGGAGATCCGCAAGCTGAAAGCGACTCCAGTCGGCTAGGAGCAGCTGATGACCGCGGTCCGCGTCGAGCAGGTGACGCGCGAATGGGCGGAGGCTCTGGCGGAAGGCGACGCCGTCTTCACTGAGCGGTTTGGGATCCCGGTCGAACCCGGATGGTTCGGCTTCCGAGAGGCGATCGACTTCATCCTCAAGACCGGCCGGGGCGAAGTGCCGGCGGCCTGGGGCCCGCATCTCTACTTCGATGCGGATGGCGCGCTGGTCGGCAACGGTGGTTGGAAAGGGCCGCCGGTAAATGGAAGCGCCGAGATCGGCTACGCGGTCGCGCCCAGCCGTCAGGGCCGCGGGATCGCAACCGCGGCGGTCCGAACCTTCATCGACCAGGCGAAGAGTGCGGGCCTTCAGGTCGTGGTCGCCCACACCTTGCCGCGCGAATCGCCATCGACAAGCGTGCTCAAGCATTGCGGCTTCAGACAGGTCGGAGAGTCGATCGACCCGGACGAGGGCGAGGTCTGGCGCTGGGAGCTGCCGCTCAGGCCCGTCCAGCCATCAACTGTTCGATAGCACTGGGCAGCGTCGTTTCGAAGTCGATGAGCTTCGCCCACTCAGGGATGATGCTGATACGCGCCATCTGTTTGTAGAGTGCGCGCACCTGGGTCTCGAATTCGCTCCATTGCTCGCGTGGCACGTACCTGAACGACGCCTCCAGATATTCAGGTGGCACTCCATCAACCACTTCGATTCGCGCCGTGCCTCGGACCAGCAAGATTCGCGGCGGCTGGGTTTCGGTATCAACGGTGAACGCAACTCGCGGATTGGAGGTCAGCGCCTTGACTTTAGGCGCGTTCGCGGATGTGCAGACGATGAACTGCTCGCCTTTCAAGATGTAGCCGATGGGCACGACTCGCGGGTAACCGTCGGGTCCCATGTAGCCGAGGCGGCATACGAAATGCGATGCCATCAGCTCTTGTGCAATCGGTGTTTCGAGGACTTTTGCTACGGCCTTTCTGTCCACGAGATCTACGCTAGCAATCCCACGGCTCCGACTGCCGTCCACCACGCTAGCCTGCTGATATGACCGTCAAGCTCGATCGTCACGGCAGCATCCTCCTGGTTACCATCGACCGTCCCGATCGACGTAACGCCGTTGATCGAGCCACCGCGAACCAGCTGTCGAAGGCGTTTCGGGCGTTTGACGCCGACCATTCCTTGCGGATTGCCGTCCTTACCGGAGCGGGAGGCCATTTCTGTGCGGGCTTCGACCTGAAGGCGCTCGCCGGAGGTGGCGGTCCAGTTGTGGGCGAGGGCGATGGACCGATGGGACCAACCTACCTGCAACTTTCGAAGCCGGTGATCGCGGCGATCGAAGGTTATTGCGTCGCCGGCGGAATGGAGCTTGCGCTGTGGTGCGATCTACGTGTCGCGGCCGAGGACGCGACCTTTGGGATCTTCAATCGCCGCTTTGACGTCCCACTCGTCGATGGCGGCACCGTCCGTCTGGCTCGGATTGCAGGCCAGGGTCTGGCGATGGATCTCATCCTGACGGGCCGCACTCTCCGCGCTCAAGAAGCGTTCGAGCACGGCCTCGTCAATCGGTTGGCGAAGCCTGGCGATGCGCTGAGTCAGGCGCTCGAACTTGCGACGCGCATCTCGAAGTTCCCGCAGTCAGGCCTCCGCAATGACCGGCAATCGCTGCTCGAACAATGGGGCTTACCTCTCGATCAGGCGCTCCGCAATGAGTTGCGCTGGGGCCGTCGCACCATGGACAGTGGAGAGGCAATCGAAGGCGCGAAGCGCTTCTCGCAGGGAGAAGGCCGGGGCGGCGCCGACACATAGCGCCTGATCTCCGCTGCCGAAGGAACATCCGCCGTGCCTGACTTCCCCGAGAACCAGCTCTCCTAACGCCTCCCCCGACGAGCTGACCGGTCTTGCGGGCTGAGAAATCGTGCGCTAGACTTGTTGTGCCATGAGCACCAGTTTTGCTATGCGCAACAAGGTGCAATCACTGGACCGGGCCCTGGAGATCTTGAAGCTGCTCGGCAGCGAGCCCGAAATGCGGGTGACCGATCTCGCGCGGCGTCTGGAGGTCCACAAATCGACCGTTTTCCGGCTGCTGGCCACCCTTCAGGAGCATGGGTTGGTCGAGCAGAACCCTTCAACCGAGCGCTATCGGCTTGGCTACGGACTGGTCCGGCTCGCCGGGTCTGTGGTTGCGGAACTGGATCTGGCGCGCGCCTCTCGCCCGGTGCTCGAAGAGCTCGCCGCCCGCACCGGGGAAACGGTGAACCTTGCGATTTTGCAGGGCGATCAGGTCATCAACATCGAACAGATCGCCGCGCCGAACCTGGTGGTCAACGTCAACTGGGTCGGGAAACAGACGCCGCTGCATGCCACCTCGAACGGGAAAGTTCTGCTCGCGCACCTCGGCGCGGAGGAGCGCCGCCGTTTATTGGGCCGGTCGCTGCCTCGCCTCACGCCGCGGACGATCACCGATCCCAGGGTGCTCGAGAAGCAGCTGGCGCGCGTGCTCGATGACGGCTATGCCTTCACCCTCGAAGAGCTCGAACTGGGCTTGAATGCGGTCGCCGCTCCGGTGTTTGCGCCCGACGGCCGGGTGCTGGCGGCGGTGAGCGTCGCGGGCCCCTCCTACCGGGTCACGCCACACCGGCTCACCGAGCTGGGAGAAACGACGAAAGAGGCAGGCGAGGCGATCTCGCGTCGACTCGGGTACATCCCACGCGGGGAATCCCCGCGAACCCTGACAGTCTGAAAGCAGGAGGAGGAGCATGAGTCGCGAGGAGGAGATTCGGCAGGAGCTGTTCGATCACACGCTGAACGGTCATGCGCCCGAGGTCAAGGCGCTGACGCAGGAAGCCTTGCAGCTGGGGATGGATCCGATGGACATCCTCTTCAAGGCGCTGATCCCATCGTTGGAAGAGGTCGGACGCCGTTTCGAGAAGGGCGACTTCTTCGTTCCCGAGATGCTGATCGCCGCGCGGGCGATGCAGGGCGCGCTGGTCATCCTGCGACCCCTGATCGCGGAAACCGGTGCCAAGCCGATCGGAAAGATCGTGATCGGGACGGTCAAGGGTGACATCCACGACATCGGCAAGAACCTGGTGATCATCATGCTCGAGGGCGCCGGTTTCGAAGTCGTCGACCTCGGCGTCAACTGCCCGCCCGAGAAATTCGTCGAGGCCGTGCGCGCCAACGAGCCCCACATCGTTGGCTTCTCCGCCTTCCTCACCACGACCATGCCGATGTTCAAGGTCAACATCCAGGCGCTCGAGAAAGCCGGACTCAGGGACAAAGTTGTCGTCATGGTCGGCGGCGCCCCGGTCACCGAGGAATACGCCAAGCTGGCGGGGGCGGATCACTATTCGCCGGATGCTTCGATCGCCACCCGGACCGCGAAACAGATCGTGGGCGCGGCGCAGGCCGCCGAAAATGCGGCCTTGACCCAGGCGGTCGAGCTCATCGATAAGACGCTGCGGAAGGGCTAAGCCGTGAAGCTGGCCGAGCGCCTCGTGCTCGCCGTCGAGAAGCCGCTCAAGGAGGCGGTCTGGGACTGCCGCATGTGCGGCCAATGCATTCTGCATTCCACCGGGCTCAGCTGTCCGATGCGCTGTCCCAAGAACCTGCGCAACGGTCCGTGCGGCGGCGTCCGAGCAGACGGGAACTGCGAAGTTTTTCCTGACAAGCGTTGCGTCTGGGTCGAGGCCTGGGAGGGCTCTCGAAAGATGCCGCTCTGGCGCGACCACATCCAGCATCTGCAGAAGCCCGTCGACTGGCAGCTGCAGGGAACGTCGTCCTGGATCAACCTGGTCAGCGGGCGCGACGCCGGGGCGCCGATGGGATGGGACCCTCATGCGGGCCACTAGCCGCCTCGCCGATTTGCTGCATGACGGTCAGTTCGTCGTCACGGCCGAACTCACCTCCAGCGACAGTGCCGATCCCGAGGTGGTTGCCCGCAACGGCGAGATGCTGCGCGGCGTCGTCGACGCCATCAACTGCACCGACAACACTGGCGCCCATGTCCACCTCTCGGCGATCGCCGCCGCTCACCTGCTGGTGGAGCGCGGCATCGAACCGATCATGCAGGTGACAGTCCGCGATCGGAATCGCCTCGCGCTGCAGGCAGACCTGTTGGGTGCGGCCGCCCTCGGTGTTCGCAACATCGTCGTGATGAGCGGGGACGATGTGACCGCCGGCGACCATCCCGATGCCCGGCGGATCTACGACATCGACTCAATGCAGTTGATCGAGGTCGCAGCCGGCATGCGCGACCGCGCCGTCTATCTGAGCGGTCGCAAGCTTGGCCAGCCGCCGGCATTCTTCATCGGCGCCGTCGAGAACCCATTTGCGCCGCCGCTCGAATTCCGTCCGTTGCGGTTGCAGAAAAAGGTCCGGGCTGGAGCGCAGTTCATCCAGACGCAGCTGGTCTTTGACGTGCCCATCTTCACCCGCTTCATGCGGATGGTCGACGACCTCGGCCTGCTCGACCAGGTCTTCATCATCCCGTCGATTGGGATCCCGCGTTCCGCTCGTGGGGCGCGCTTCATGAAGGAGAAGGTCCCGGGGTTACATGTGCCTGATGCCGTAATTGACCGGATGGAGAGGACGCCGCCAGCGCGGCAGGCGGAGGAAGGGATCGCGATTGCCGTCGAGCTGGTCAGCGAGATTCGGCAGATCCGCGGCATCGCGGGGGTGCATCTGATCGGCATCAAATGGGAGGAAGGCGTCGCTCGGGTCGCCGAGGCCGCCGGCCTCCTGCCACGTCCAACCCATGAACCGCTTCCTTTTCCCTCCCCCGCTCGCGGCGGCGGACAGGGAAGGGGCTAATGGAAACGACGCTCCGCTCCCGCTCGAAGGAGGTTGTGATCTCGATCGATCGGCCCTTCGTGATGATCGGTGAGCGAATCAACCCAACCGGCCGCAAGGTGCTCGCCGCCGAAATGAAGCTGGGCCGGATGGATCGGGTCAAGGCTGATGCGATTGCGCAGGTCGAAGCCGGCGCGCAGATGCTGGATGTCAACGCGGGTGTGCCCGGCATCGACGAGCCGGCGCTGCTGGTCGCGGCGATTCGCGCCGTGGGTGAGGTGACCGATGTGCCGCTCTGCATCGACTCATCCGTGATCGAGGCGCTGGAGGCTGCCCTCGCCGTCTACGAGGGCAAGGCGCTGGTGAACTCGGTGACGGCCGAAGGCGAGCGAATGGACCGCATCCTGCCCCTGGTGAAGAAATACGGCGCGGCGGTCATCGGCATGAGCAACGACGAGACAGGCATCACCATGGTTCCGCAGGAGCGGGTCGAGATCGCGCGTCGCATCATCGAGCGCGCCAAGTATTACGGCATTCCCCAGGAAGACGTCGTCATCGATCCGATCGCGATGACCGTCGCCGCGGATCCGCAGGCCGGTCTGATCACGCTGGAGACCATGCGCCTCATCAAGGAACAGCTCGGGAACAACATGACCTGCGGTGCCTCGAACGTCTCGTTCGGGCTGCCGGAGCGGCATCTGCTGAACGCCGCCTTCTTCCCGGTGGCGATGCACGCCGGCTTGAGCTGCGCCATCACCAATCCGTTAGTGCCCGAGGTGCGAAAGGCGGTGCTGGCTTCCGACCTCCTGCTGGGCCACGACGAGTACGCCATGCGGTGGATTTCCGATTTCCGCACCGAGCAGAAGAAAAGAGCCTCCCTCCCTGACCCTCCTCCCGCTACGCAGGGAGAGGGAATTGGAAGGCTGGCGGTCAAGCCGGGATGATCCAGAAGAAGCTGGAGGTCGTCTACCAGCCCTTTGATAAATCGACGCGAGTCCCACCCGGGACGACGCTGTTCTCGGCGGCGCATTGGATCGGGCTGCCGATCGATTCGACCTGCGGCGGCCGCGGCACCTGCGGCAAGTGCAAGGTGCAGATCGTCGACGGAACGGCCGAGATCACAGCCGCCGATCGCAAACAGCTGCGACAGAGCGAGCTGGACGGAAGCTGGCGGCTCTCCTGCCAGGCGAAGGTTTACCAGGACACGACGGTCAAGGTTCCCGAGCTGCTGCGGGTGCCCAAAGCCGCGACCATGGGCGTCAACCGGCTCGTTCTGCTCGACCCGAATGTCCGCAAGGTGTATCTCGAGCTGAGCGAGCCGACGCTCGAGGACCAGCGCAGCGACGTCGAGCGGCTGCAGGACGCATTGACGGCAGAAGGCTTCGACATGAAGGCGGACCTTGATGTGCTCCGCACGCTGCCCGCTCTGTTGCGCGCCGCAGACTTTCGGGTCACGGCCGTTCTTGGCGGCGATCAGCTGATCGCGGTCGAAGCGGGCGATACCCGCGACGAGAGCTACGGCGTCGCCTTTGACCTGGGCACCACGACCGTCGTTGGGACGCTGATGAACCTCCGAACCGGGATGGCCGAGGCCGTGGCCTCGACCTTGAATGGGCAGGCGGCCTTCGGGGCGGACGTGATCTCGCGGATCAGCCACGGGATGCAGGGCGAGGAGGCACGGGTCGAACTACGGGCGGCCGTCCTGCGCACGATCAATGACCTGCTGGCCGATCTCTACGAGCGTGCCGGCGTCGATCGCGAGCGCGTCTACGAGACGGTCGTGGTCGGGAACGCGACGATGCTGCACCTCCTGCTCGGCATCGACGCCACGCCCATCTCGATGATGCCGTTCGCGCCGACCTTTCGCGAGCCGCTTTATCTGCCCGCTCGCGAAGTCGGACTCGACATCCACGCCAATGGTTATGTGCAGACGTTGCCCATCATCGGTGCCTACGTGGGCGCCGACATCGTCGCCGGCGTGGTCGCGACTGGACTCGCGCGCGAGGACAAACTGCGGGTCTTCGTCGATGTCGGAACGAATGGCGAGATCGTCCTCGGCTCGAACAAGCGCGTCCTCTGCACCGCGGCCCCCGCCGGACCCGCCTTCGAGGGCAGCCAGATCAAATGTGGCATGCGAGCCACCGACGGCGCGATCGAGGGCGTTACCCTGACCGATCGTGTCGAGCTGCAGGTGATCGGCGGCGATGTCACGCCCCGAGGCATCTGTGGGTCCGGCTTGGTCGATGCCGTCGCCCAACTCCTGGTTGCTGGTCTGCTCGATGCCAGCGGCAAGCTCAAGAGCAGGGAAGAGGTGCCCGAGCATCCCCTGTCGGACCGACTCATCAGCGTCGAGGGCGTTCGCGCGTTTCTCCTTGCCGAGAACGTCTACCTCAGCCAGCGCGACGTCCGCGAGCTGCAGTTCGCGAAAGGATCGATCGCAACCGGCATCAAAGTATTGATGGACGTCCTGGGCGTCGCCGCCGCCGACCTCGACGAGGTTCTGCTCGGTGGGTCGTTCGGCTCGTACCTCAACCCGGAGAGCGCCAAGATCATCGGCCTCGTGCCGCCGGTCCATGTCGACAAGATCCTGTCCGTCGGGAATACGGCCGGCGAGGGAGCCAAGATGTCGTTGCTTTCATTCCGCGAGCGACAGGTTGCCTTTGAGCTGCCGCAGAAGATCGAGTACGTCGAGCTCTCCGGCCGCTCCGATTTCAACGACTCCTTCGTCTCGGTCCTTCGCTTTCCAGATCTGGAGGATGTCGCATGAAAAAAGACGTCGCCCTCCTGATTTGCGGCGCGCTGGGCAAGGAGGTGAAGACGATCGTCGACCAGCACGGCTGGGACGTCGATATCTATGGCGTACCGGCGATGCACCACTTCTATCCGAAGAAGATCGTCGAGGCTGTCGACCGGCGGCTGAGCGACTTGTCCAGGCGCTATGAGCGCGTGGTCGTCGTCTACGGCGACTGCGGCACGGCCGGTAGTCTCGAGCCGGTTCTCGACCGGCATCGAGCCGTCCGCTTACCGGGCCCCCACTGCTACGAGATGTTCGCCGGCGCGGCCGAATTCGAGCGGCTCTCGGAGGAACAGCCCGCGACTTTCTTTCTCACCGACTGGCTGGTCCGAAACTTCGAGCGCGCGATCGTACGCGGGCTCGGGCTCGATCGCTATCCAGAGCTCAAGTCCGCCTACTTCCAGAACTACACCGACTGCGTCTACCTGGCCCAGTTCCCCATGGATACCCTTCGGGAAAAGGCTGTCGAGATCGCGCAATATCTCGAGCTGCCGCTGGAAATCAGGAGCGTCGGCTTTGGCGAACTCGAAACGCGGCTGGCGGCCCTGGTGGAGGCGGCGTGATGGCGACCTATCAGGTCATGTTCTGGAAGCACATCCCCGCGCAGATCAAAGCCTGGGACGAGCAGGGAGAGGTCAAGCGCATGCTGCCTGATCGATTTCAGGCCGCCATCGATGCCTACGCCATGAAGGATGGCTCGACGGATATGGACAGCTACCTCGAGGCGTGGCGATGGAGCGAGCCGCAGCAGCGAGCTGGATCGGCAGAGGAGGTGGCCGGCGTGCTGGTCAACGAGCTCGATCGCGACAACCCACGGTCGAAGCTGATGAATCCATCGGCGGAGGAGGGACGATGAGCCAGGCAGCGCAAAAGTTCGACCTCGTGCGACCCCAGCGCCTGAGGCCGGTGATGGAGGTCGGCAAGGAATTCGGCTTGCTCGAGTCTGAGCTCATTTCCTACGGCCCCTACAAGGCGAAGATCAGCCTCGACGTCCTGAAGCGGCTGGAAAACCGACCCGATGGGCGACTCGTCGTCGTCACGGCGATCACACCGACGCGTGCTGGCGAAGGCAAGACGACGAGCGCCATCGGCCTGACCGAGGGCCTTGGCCGGATCGGGGCCAATGTCGCGCTCTGCCTGAGGCAGCCGTCGACCGGACCGCTGTTCGGGATCAAGGGCGGTGGTACCGGCGGCGGGATGGCCCAGATCGTGCCGATGGAAGAGATCAACCTGCACTTCACCGGCGACATTCACGCCGTCGAGGCGGCGCACAACCTCTTGGCCGCCGTTATCGATTCGGCAATTTTCCATGGGCAGCTCGAGATCGGACCGAGCTTTATCACGTGGCCGCGCACGCTTGATGTCAACGATCGCGCGCTGCGCCATATCGTCACCGGCCTCGGCGGCGATGAGCATGGCGTGCCCCGCGAATCGAGCTTCATCATCGCGGCCGCCTCGGAGATCATGGCGATCCTCGCGCTGGCCAGCGATCTGGAAGACTTGCGCCGGCGCGTCGGCCGGATCATCGTTGGCCAACGGAAGGACGGAAGCTTCGTGACAGCGGAGGACCTGCGGGTTGCCGGAGCGATGACGGTGCTGCTGAGAGATGCGCTGCTGCCGAACATCGTGCAGACGATGGAGGGTCAGCCCACCCTGGTTCACGCCGGTCCATTCGGCAACATCGCCCACGGCAACAACTCGCTGCTGGCCGACCAGATCGCCCTCAAGCTGGCCGACATTGTCGTCACCGAGGCCGGGTTCGGCGCGGATCTCGGACTGGAGAAGTTCGCGCACATTGTTGCCCGTTATGGCCACCTCAAGCCAGCCGCAGCGTTAGTGGTCGCGACCGTTCGGGCGCTGAAATCCCACGGCGGAGTGCCGCTCGCGAAACTTGGCAGCGAAGACGTCGACGCCCTGCGGCGCGGCGCCGAAAACCTTGCTGCGCACATCGACATCGTGAAGGCCTTCGGAATGCGTAGCGTCGTCGCCATCAATCGCTTTCCCAGTGATACGGATCGCGAGCTGGATGAGCTGGTCCAACTCGCACTGCAGTTCGGCGCCGACGCAGCCGTCGTCAACGATGGTTTTGGCCGAGGTGGCGATGGTGCGGTCGAGTTGGCGCATGCGGTCGAGCAGGTCACCAGCAAGGGCAGCAACTTCGCGCCGCTCTATCCGGAAGGCACGCCGATCCGCGAGCAGATCCTTACCCTGGCCCAGCGGGTCTATGGCGCGGCGGACGTCGAGTTCCTGCCCGAATGTCAGAAGCGCATCGACTGGCTAACGCAGCAGGGGATGGGCGCGCTGCCGGTCTGCATGTCGAAGACGCACCTCTCGCTTTCCCACGATCCCTCCTTGAAGGGGCGGCCGCGTGGCTTCACGATGCCGATCCGGAATGTCTACCCTTCAGCTGGCGCGGGCTTCATCGTGGCGCTCGCGGGCGACATCCAGCTGATGCCTGGACTGGGCAAGGAACCTGCCTATACGCGAATCGACATCGACGCCGATGGCACGATACGCGGGCTGACCTAACTGGCCGGTGCCGCAGCAAAGCGCCGGCCTGATCCTGCATCGCGTTCGAGACGGACGGCAGGAGGTGTTGCTCGTGCACCCGGGCGGGCCGTTCTGGCAGAAGCGGGACGACGGCGCGTGGTCGATTCCAAAAGGTGAGCTCGGCGAAAATGAGGGCGGCATCGATGTGGCAAAACGAGAATTCGAGGAAGAGCTCGGGGTCAAGCCGCCGGAGGGCGAATTTACGACCCTGGGTTCGGTGCGGCAGGCGGGCGGAAAAGTGGTAAATGCGTGGGCACTCCAGGGAGATCTCGACGTGACGCGAATTCATAGCAACGTCTTTGAGATCGAATGGCCGCCTCGGTCGCGGAGAATGCGACAGTTTCCGGAAGTGGACCGCGCCGGATGGTTCGCGCTCGACGCGGCACGCCGCAAGCTCGTTGCTGCGCAGGCCGAGTTCATCGATCGCCTCGAGGCCTTGGCGTGACGTTCGCGGAGCTCAGCACCTACCTCGATCGGCTCGAGGCGACGTCGAAGCGCAATGAGCTCGTGAAAATCTTGTCCGAGCTGTACACAAAGAGCTCGGCCGAGGAAATCCAGCCGCTGAGCTATCTGATCCAGGGCCGTCTCGTTCCCTTCTTCGAGCCGCTCGAAATCGGCCTCGGCGAGAAGCTGGTCGAGGCGGCGATCGCCGAGGCATACGGCCGGCCGAGGGAAGAAGTGGCCAAGCAGTTCGGTCGCATCGGCGACCTCGGCTTGGTGGCCGCCGAGCTTGCCGGGTCCGGATCGGGATCCGAGGTGTCGCTGCTGGAGGTCCATGCGCGGCTCACTGAGATCGCCGAAGCGGCTGGGGCGGGATCGGTCGAGAAGAAGCGTGGCGGCTTCGCTGCGCTGCTCAAACACGTCGACGCCGTGTCTGCCAAGCACCTGGTCCGAATGGCGCTCGGCAAGTTGCGGCTCGGGATCGGCGAGCCGACCGTGCTCGATGCGCTCTCCTTCGCGAAGAAAGGCGATCGGAGCTTGAGGCCCATCCTCGAATCGGCCTACAACCGCACCTCCGACCTTGGCATGATCGCGCGCACTTTCTGGGAAAGCGGCGAGGAGGCAGTCACCGCGCTCAAGGTGACCGTCGGCCGCCCGATTCGGAGCCAGCTTGCCGAACGGCTGCCCAATCCCGAAGCCGTGATCAAGCGGCTGGGGCTGGTCGCCGTGCAGCCGAAGTACGACGGCATCCGGGTCCAGATCCACAAGCAGGGCGACGAGGTCCGCATCTTCTCCCGAAACCTCGAGGACTTCACCTTGATGTTTGCGGAGCTGACGGCCGCCGCCCGCACCTTGAAGGAGGAGACGCTCATCCTGGACGGAGAAGCGATCGCCTACAGCAAAGAAGCCGAAGAATACATGCCGTTCCAGCAGACCGCCAGCCGCCGTCGCGTGCATGGCATCGAAGAGGCGACAAAAGAATTGCCGCTGGTCGCCTTTATCTTCGACATTCTCTATCGCGATGGAAAGGATCTCACCGAGCTGCCCTACGAGCGGCGCCTCGCCCTTGTCGACGAAGTCATCAAGGGATCGACCGTTTTCCTACCGGCACCGATCATCAAGACCGATTCGGTCGAGGTCCTGACCAAAACGCTGCTCGACAATATCAGCCAGGGCCTCGAGGGTGTGGTCGTCAAGCGGCCGGATTCGCCCTACCAGGCCGGCGCTCGCAACTTCAACTGGGTCAAGCTGAAGCGTCACACCAGTGGCGAGCTCAACGATACCGTCGACCTCGTCCTGCTGGGCTACTACTTCGGGAAAGGCAAACGAGCGGCCTTCGGCGCCGGCGCGCTACTGGCCGGTGTCTACGACGCGGAGAAAGATCGGTTCGAGACCATCACCAAGCTCGGCACCGGTTTATCGGATGCCGAGTGGCGAGAAGTCCATCAGCGGGCCGACAAGTTGCAGGTCGATCACAAGCCGGCGCGAGTGGAAGCGATCCTTCAGCCTGATGTCTGGCTTCAGCCCGAGGTTGTGGTCGAAGTCCTCGCGGATGAGATCACGCCGAGCCCGCGTCACACCGCAGGCATGGAAGGTGATCAGCCGGGCTTTGCCCTTCGCTTCCCCCGGATCGTGTCGTTTCGAAACGCCGACAAGCGGCCCGAAGATGCGACCACCGTCAAAGAAATCGCCGAACTATTTCGCCAGCAGCGAGAGAAAAAAGTCCCCGCCTAATACAGCCGCTAGCGATGAAGCGCCTGTCCAGGCGCTAGCGTCGATGTGATGAGGAACGATCGCCGATTTTGAACCATCGCTTTCCTCCGCTAATTCCGAGAACGATCAACCCCAGAATTGCGAATGCGGCCAAGAATATGCCTGCCAGTTGGGCGCCTACGCGGACAGCTCCATTAGGCGTAATTCCGAGCATGACGACCAGCAAGGTAGCGATTAAGGCGCCAAGCAGGAAACAACCACCAATGGCAGCGACCGTCCAGGCTAACCACTCTTTCAATGTCTCTCAGCCGATGATCCGCGCGGAGCCGAAGCCGGCGGAGAGCAGGTGATCCGCCTCGAAGCGGCGGGGGTCGAATTGGCGTAATCCTGGATCGATGTCTTTACCCAGGACGAGGGAGGCGGTGTGCCGACCAAGCGCGGGGCCGAGCTTGAACCCGTGACCGCTGGTGCCCGCGTCGACGATCACGCCAGGTGCGATCTCGCCGATCACCGGCTGCCAGTCGGGGCTGACGTCGTAGACACTCGCCCAACCGCCTCGGGCATCGGCCTGTGCCAGGGAGGGAAAGCGTTTGGTGATGCCCGATGCCATCCGACCGATCTCTTCGGGTGTGACCGATGCGCTAAAGGCATCCGGATCCGCTTGCGGCTCGCTGGTGAGGGGGCCCGCGAGAAACAGATCGCTGCCTTCGGGTTTCATGTAGTACCCCTCTGGGATGTCGGCAAGCGCGCAGGGAAGCGGCTTCGCTCTGTTCCAGCCGAAGGTCGCCACCCAGTGCCGCTCCACCGTGAGCGGCAGATCGACATTCAGCTGGCGCGCCAGGCTGCGCGTCCACGGGCCGGCGGCGATCAGGAGTCGTTCGCATTCGGTGCGGTCGCCGTCGCTCGTGACGATGATGGCACCGCCCCCGCCCCTTCGTTCAATCGCCGCCACGTTGGTGTGAAGCCGCGAACGTAGGCCCAGTTCCACCGCCCGCTGAAACAGGCCCTGCGTGGTGGCAACCGGGTCGGCATACCCGGCGTTGACTTCGAGGGCGGCGATCGAGATGCCTTCGGGATCCATTTCGCGATATGCCCGGCCGAGCGCAGACGGCTCGAACAGTTGGACCTCGGTGCCAACCTCGGCCAGCATGGCGGCCGTCTCGTGAACATGGCCCAGTTCCTCGGGTCCCATCAGGTAGAGGTCGCCGGTCTGGCGGAAGCCGGCGTCGCGTCCACCCGAGACCTCGGCGAAATTCGCGAACATCTGCAGGCTGTCGTGCGCGACTTCGGCGATGAAGCGATTGGTGTAAAACGCTCGGCAGATGGCGCTCGACCGCCCGGTCGGGCCGCTCGCCGGCCCACCGCGTTCGAAGAGCGTGGCGCTGACGCCCATCCCGGCCAGGTGGTAGCCGGCACTCACGCCGTGGATGCCGCCACCGATGATGCCTACCTCCGCAGTTTGCAGCTGACGCCTCCTTTAACTACGGCCATTCGCTGGCCATATATATAAAGGTATGGTCGAAGTCGACCCCGACTGGTGGCGGACATGGTTTGGCCCCAGCTACCTGGCGCTCTATGACGAGTACTTGCAAGAGCGCACGCCCGGCGAGGTGGACCAGCTCGAGGCGCTGCTGCATCTCGAGCCGCCGCTCCGGATCCTCGACCTGCCCTGCGGCCATGGGCGTCATGCGATCGAACTCGCCCGCCGTGGCTATGACGTCACGGGCATCGATCTTTCGCCATCGATGCTGGAGGTCGCCCGCAAGCGCGCGCTCACCGCGGGCGTCTCGGTGCGTTTCCTGGAAGGCGACATGCGTGAGCCCATCGGCGAACCGGCGTTCGACCTGGTCCTGAACCTGTTCACCAGCCTGGGTTATTTCTCCGATCCCGCGGACGACCGCAGGGTTGCGGAGAGCGCCGCGGCGGCGCTCAAGCCAAAGGGCCGTTTGCTGGTCGAGGTGATCAACGGCGAACGGGTCATGATGAATTTTCAGGAACGCGAGTGGTTTCCGGTCGGCGACGCGACCGTGCTCGAACGCCGAAGCCTCGACCGGGCAAGCCGGCGGATGACCGTCCAGCGGACCGTTCACCGTAAGGGGCACGACGAAGTCAACCACCACGTCGTTCGGTTGTATGGCGCCACCGAGTTGGTTTCCCTCCTCAAGGCCGCCAGCTTCATGCGAATCGAGCTCTATGGAGACTGGGACGGATCTACCGCGACACCCGAGAGTCTGCGCGTGCTCGCGGTCGCGAGTCGCGCTTAGTCTCCTTCGTCCTTTTCCTTGCAGGCGGCGGGCGGAGGCGTCTCCTGGATCACCGTGATCTGGATTGTCTCTGTGATCGTGATCGTCACCGTCTGGCAGGTGATGGTCACCGTGCCGGCGGTCTGGCCGTTGCCGAGAGCCAGGATCTCGATCAGCTGCAGGTCTGACAGCTCGTTGTCTTCGTCCTGCTGGCTGACGTAGGTCAGATGCGCGAAGCGGTCCTCATCACTCTTAACGGCCGCAACCAGCGGTGCCACGCTCGAGTGCAGTTGCGTCTTGGCGCTGGCGAGCGCCGGCTGGACCTTGGCGGCAACCTTCGAGGTGCTGACCGTCTGCGTCATCTGGGTCACGCAGGTTGACTCGGCCCTGTCGAGCTTGGCGATCAGGTCGTCGCCCGCCTGCTTGACTTCGCTGATCATCAGCTGCTTCGCTTGTGCATCGGCGGGCTGAATGACCGCGACGGTCGTCTTGTGATCGTCGTGCGAGACCAGGACCAGCGTCGTCGGAACGGCGGCAACCGTCAGCACGCTGACCGCGGTTACCGTGATGATCCGCTGGCTGATCCAGGTGGTGAGAAGCGTGAACATTACGGCGTCAACCTCCTCGAGGAATGGCTCCTCTGCAAAGATGAACGGGGGCTAAGACCGGCGCCATCCGGCTTCTAGACCGCCTGTGACCGGCCCGTCGCCGCTCGTGGAAATCCCCGTGAAAATGGCGTCAGGCGGCCGTCAAATTTGTGTTGACGCTTAAAGTGAGCCGAGGATATACTTCTGCCCAATATGGGCTCCGGGCAGAGGGGGTGCAACGCAGTTGTCGGAGATCAAGGTCCGGGAAAACGAGACCTTCGAGAGCGCCCTTCGCCGCTTCAATAAGAAGATCAAGCAGAACGGCGTCCTGTCCGAGGTGCGCCGGCGTGAGCACTACGAAAAGCCAAGCGTAAAGCGAAAGAAGAAAATCGCGGCGGCGCGGAAGCGGCGGGCTCGTACCACGTGATCGTCCCTCGCTGAAAGGCGAGGCATCGATGCGTACATAAATGAAACAAGGCGGGTCCTCGGCGATAGAGCGGCTCCGGCGACGCGGTCGCCTGTTCGCGCGCGACCTGCGTCTGGGCCATATCGGCGCCGGCAACCGCTGGCCACCCTACGTTCGCTCGGCGCTCATCACCCTGGTGCTGGCGCTGGCGACCGCCCTGGTGGTGGCGCAGAACTTCTTCCCCAACCGGCTCAACCTCAAGGCCGGCGACGTCTCGACGCAAGACGTCGTCGCACCGCGCTCGGTTCGCTACGAGAGCCAGACCAAGCGCGACGAAGCGCGCGCCGTGGCGATGGCGCAGGTGCCCGACCAGTTCGACGGCTCGGTCGCGAGCCAGCAGCGGCAGGCGATCGACACGCTGGCGATCAAAGTTGACGACCTGCGCAAGGCTTCGACTCCCGGACCTGACCGGGCGGCGCAGCTCGGGGTGCTCGAGCCGCAACTGACAGACGCGGAACGTCAGTACCTATTACAAGCCGACGACGGCACGGTTGGGACCGTGTTCAAGAGCGCGGGCGACATCCTGCAGCAGCTGGAAAGCAATGGGATCAAGGCCGATACCTTCAAGAGCGCGCAGGACACGGCCCAGACGCGGGCGGGCGCGCTGCACCTCGACGCCACCGGCGCCTCGGTGGTTACCACGTTGGTGAAGGCGAACCTCAAAGTCAACTTCTTGCCGGCCGAAACAGTGCTCAAACGCCAGCAGGCGAGCGCCATGCCTTGCACACGAATTTCAGGAGCC
>DAIPYJ010000007.1:66590-75260 GCA_036782775.1 Candidatus Dormiibacterota bacterium
GCGGTACCTCCGGTCTTCGTCCAGGTCGCGCAGGGCCAGACCATCATTCGGTACGGCGATCTGATCACGCCCTTCCAGGTTGAGGAGGCGCAGGCGGTCGGCCTCCTCGCGCCAAAGACCGACTGGTCGCGCGTCCTCGCGGTTTCGATGCTGGTCATCATCCTGTTCGCGGTCGCGCTCGGCTACCTGATGCAGTTCCGGCCGGCGATCTTGCGCGATCCCCGTCAGCTGGGCACGCTTGGCGGCTTGATGCTGATCTTGCTGCTGATTGCCAAGCTGGTAGTGCCGATCAATCCGAACGCGCAGTACATGGTGCCGATGGCCGCGGTGCCGCTGCTGGTGGCGGCGCTGATGGACACCGGGTTGGGCATCATCGTGGCGCTGGCCGTCGGCTTGCTCACCGGCATCATCGCGGACAACATCCTCGATCTCACGCTGGTCGGCTTCCTGGGTGGCGCGATCGGCGCCATCTACGTTCATCGGCTCGAGCGCCTCGGCCAGTGGGTCACCGCCGGCATCCTGGTTGCCGGGGCGCAGTTCGTCACGCTGGTCTCGCTCTCGCTGATCGAGCGGCACCAGTCGCTCGACGAAACCCTCAGCATGGGTGCGCTCGCGCTGGGCAACGGCCTCGTCTCGGCGTTGATCGCGGCCGGCGCCTTGACCTTCCTCGGCGAGATCACCCAGGTGATCACCCCGATTCGACTCCTCGAGCTGATGACGCCGAACAACCCGCTTCTCAAGCGACTGATGGTGAGCGCGCCCGGCACCTACAACCACTCGATCGTCGCCGCCAACCTTGCCGAGGCGGCGGCGGAAGCGGTCGGCGCCAACCCGGTGCTGGCGCGAGTCGGCTGCTACTTCCACGACATCGGCAAGATCCGCCGGCCGCACTTTTTCGTCGAGAACCAGGCCGACATCGGCAACATCCACGAGAATCTTTCGCCCACCACCAGTTCCGACATCCTCAACGCCCACGTGACCGAAGGCGTCGAGCTGCTGCGCCAGTACCACTTTCCAACCATGATCTGCGAGATCGTGCAGCAGCACCAGGGCACCACGGTCAAGCGTTACTTCTATCGCCAGGCGCTCGAACAGGGACTCGACGTGCGCGAAGACGACTTCCGCTATCCGGGGCCAAAGCCGCGCAGTAAAGAGGCCGCCATCGTGATGATTGCCGACACGGTCGAGGCGTCAGCCCGGACGCTGCGCGACCGCAGCACCGAAGGCATTCGCGATCACGTCCACCGCATGATCCAGGGCTTTACCCGTGACGGGCAACTGGACGAATGCGACCTATCCTTCCGGGATCTGCTGCTGATCGAGGAGGCGATGTCCAACATGGTGGTGAGCATCTACCATGCCCGCATCGAATATCCGGAAGCGGCGGGCGAGACCACCCGTGCAGGGCTTGGCGTCGACACCTCCGGCGGTGGCCACGACGGAACGCTCGAGGCGGAGGAGAAGACGATCCCGATTCCGCGTCCCAGCGCGCGGACGCGTCCCAGCACCTCCTGATCAGCCGCCGTTAGCGGCGATCAGGAAGGCAAGCGTGAGCAGCAGCACGATCCCGAGCAGCAGGCCGGCGACCCAAACCCACCAGCGGGTGATGGCGCGGCGAAACGGAATCGGCGTTGGGCCCGAGCGGCCGCTCAGCCAATAGATCAGCGCCAGCAGCAGCACCGGCAGGAAAATCAGCAGGATCAGGCGTCCAGCGATGACGCCGGCCCGATAGCTGACGTCTGACGACGCGGCCAGCAACACACTCCCCATTCTTGGGCCTCCCCAGGCCTGCAACTTTTGGCCCAATTCGACGATATACCTTCGTGCTTCTCTCAGGCTCTGTCATCGTGCTTGCCTATGTCGCCGCGGCGGCGGTCATCGTGCCCGCGATTTCGATGATCGGCCTGGGCAAAGTGCCGAAGTTCCTTCGCTACGGACATGATCCGAACCCCGGCCGAACCCGAATGGAGGGCATCGGCCTGCTGCTGATCGGCTTGTTCATCCTCCCCGCCGCGCTCGGGGGGGACCTCGGCCGCCGCTCGTCGGTGCCGCAGGACTGGATCCTGCTGGTCTGGGTCCTGCTCGCCGCCGGCCTGATCGGGATCCGATACATCGCCGGCCGCGTCGAGAGCCGGCCGCAAAAACCGGCCGCCTAACTGCGGCTGCCGTTCGACGACCCGGCTCTGGCTGCGACCCTCCTGGTCCGGTCATCTGATGCCTGTCCGTCGAACCGGTGTTCTAGAGCCTCCGACGTCTGCCGACCAATTTACGCCGGCGGTTGCGGCGGTCGAGGCGTGCGCCCTCGTACCGCTCGCACCCCAGCCCCAACGCCCCCTCCAATCCCAGCCACCGCACCGATGATCGTTACAACGTCGTTGGAGGTCAGCCGGCCAAGGGCAACTAGGAGAAGACCGATTAGCGCAAGGGCGAGCAGTCCTCCATGGTCTATCAAATCAATGATGAAATCGAACAGCATCTGGCGCATGGCTCGCTGGTGGCTCCAGTACGCAGCCAAGACGGGATCGACGTCGACGGTTGGCTTTTCCCCCATGGCGACGAGATCGTCCTTTTCACGTTTAGCTCGGCGCCTGGGCTCTTGGCTCATGACAATTCAGGGCTACCTCCCCGCATGTGAGGTCACTTGCCAAACCAGCGGCTGAGGTGGCGCTCATCTATATCCACCGTCGGGACCTCGTCTGTGATGTCGTCAACATCTCCAGGAGGTCGACCTGACTTTGCCCAAACCTCGACCTCATCAGTCAGACTGAGCGTCGGGAACTCCCCTTCTATCGACGCCACCCCCTGTAGACTCCGTAACGAACATGCAACATGCCAAGTTATGTACTTGACATGTACACAAGGCATACCCTAAGCTGTAGCTACGTCATAGAGTACTACGGGCGTGCGTGAGCTACCGCACGAGATTCATTGACCGACAGGAGGTGAATGAACTTGGCGTACCAAGTTGAGACCAGAGTCGCTGGCTCGAAGGAGCACAAGTACAGTGAGAAGGAGCTGGTTCAGGTTCATGTGAACCTGCCGAAGCTGCTATGGCAGGCAATCGACGGCATTGCCAATGTGTTTGGCACGACAAAGACAAACGTGGTCGTCCGGGCTCTGAACAAGGAGATCTTCTTTTCAACGCTGTTGAAAGATGAACCCGGTGCTAGGGTCGTTGTCGAGCACAAGGACGGTCACCGAGAATACATAACCTTCGTTTGATCGGTCCCCTTAGATAAGGAGCCGAACTTCTAACCTTTCAGCCGAGCTTATCCCAATTTGGGACTTCGTACCGCGTCGCCGGGAAAACGTGACCGTCCTCGACCATGAGCCATTCGGATGAGACCTGCCGAAGCCCAAGCCTCTTCTCGTAAAAGGGCTTAGCGACTTCGTTCTGATCCAACGAGACAACATGCAGTCCCTTCGCTCCCAGTGAGCTCCCGACCGAAGCGCAGGTTCGCCACAGCTTCATCCCGACGCCGTGGCGCCAGCAGCGTGGGTGCACGTAGAGCGGTTCAACCATAGCGTAGCCATCCCATTGACTTCGCTGCGCTATTAGATCCGCAAGACCAACGAGCTCGCTGCTGGCGAAGGCATTGAAATAGAAGTGCGGTTTTCGCCCTTCGTCATCCCAGGAAGCGGTAAATCGACGCTGCTGGAGGCTTGCGAGCTGCTGTCGCGTCATGAACCTCAGGTAGGCAGCCTCCTGAGCGACACGGGCGACTTCCTCACGAAGCGGACCATATTTTCGGGCGTCCTCTTCCGAGCGGATCTGAGTAACTGTCGCCTCACGGCAATTGGTCGCCACCCTGATCCAGCGTAGGGGGAGGGTCGTCCACGGAACAGGCCGTTGGATCGGCGACCCAGCCGCCCGCGTACCATGGTCGCGTGCTCATCCAGATGAGCCGGTGGGGTCCCGCCGCCCTGGCATCGGGCGTCGATCTGGATGGCTTGAAGGCGACGCTCCAGGCGGGCGCCCGGCTGCTCAACCTTTCGAGTGAGAGTGTCACGGTACTCACCCTCACGGGCGACGAGCATCTGCGTGAGTACAACCGCCGCTACCGCGGGCTCGACGAACCGACCGATGTGCTCGCCTTTGCCGCGCAGGAAAAACCGTCCGACCAACGCTTCCAGGCGCCGCCGGGCACTGAGCACTGGCTGGGCGACATCGTCATCTCGTTGCCGCGGGCGCGGCGCCAGGCACGGGAGGCCGGACACGCGGTCAATGACGAGGTCCGGCTGCTCGCCGTTCACGGCCTCTTGCATCTGCTCGGGTATGACCACGCGGAAGCGGACGACGAACGGACGATGACGGCCCTCACCAAACGGATCCTGGAGGCCGCGCCCTGATGCCTCGCTCGGATGCGGAGTTCGAAGCCGAACGGATCGGCAGCCCGGGCCGCGCGCGCCGGATCGACATCCGGCGCACCGTCTACAGCTTCCGACACGCCGGCCGCGGGCTGCGCTGGGCGGTCTCGTCGCAGGCCAACCTGCGGGTGCACCTGGCAGCCGCAACGGTGGTGCTGATCCTGGCGGTGCTGCTCAAGTTTTCCTCGATCGAGTTCGTCGCCCTCATCCTCTGCTTCGCGCTCGTGATCGCCGCCGAGCTTTTCAACACGACGCTCGAGGTGTTGATCGACTACGCCTGGCCCGAACACCATCCGATGATCGGGCGGGCAAAGGATGTGGCCGCCGCGGCCGTTCTGGTCGCCGCCATCGGCACGGCAGGCGTCGGCGCCATCCTCTTTGCCAGGCACCTCTTCCACTGGGCGTGAGGCCAAGCGACGTCGTGAGGGCGGCGCTCGATGCGCTCGCGGCCCGCGACTGGGACGGCTTCGCGTCCCGGCTCCATCCAGACGTGGTTCATCGGACGCCCGGCGTGCCGGAACCAATCCTTGGACGCGAGGCCTTCGTGCTGCTCAGCCAGCAGGCCGTCATGCGAGCCCCCGATGTTCGCTTCGCGATCGAACGAATCGTCAGCGAGGGCGACACGGTGGTGGTCATCGGCGAGTGGACCTATACCGCTCTCCAGGGATTGGTCCGTCAGCCGTCGGTGAGCGTCATCGACCTGCAGGACGGATTAATCTGGCGTGACCTCGAATACCTGGGGCTGGCAACCTAGCCCCCCTCCCTGACCCTCCCCCCACAAGTGGGGGGAGGGAAATTCGGCGCCGGGCGTTACATCCTCGTGACGGCGCGGATCGCGGTCATCGACGACGAGGCACCCAACCGCAGCTACCTGCAACTGCTGTTGGGCGGCGCCGGATATCAGGTGGATACGACCGGCGACGGCAACGAGGGCATCGCGCTGGTGGAGAAGGACCGGCCCGACCTGGTGCTGCTCGACTTGATGATGCCGGAGGTCGATGGGTACACCGTCTGCGAGCGCATCCGCAAGGGGCCGGCCGGATCCGATACGCAGATCCTGATTCTCTCCGCCCTGGACGCACTGCCGAGCAAAGTGCGGGCGCTCGAGGCAGGGGCGGACGATTATCTCGTCAAGCCGGTCGAGGGCATGGAACTGCTGGCACGGATCAAGGTCACGCTCGATCGTGCCGAGCGCTTGCGCCGGCAGGGATCGCAGGCGCGCGGACACCTCACCGTCGTCGCCGGCGCGAAGGGTGGCATCGGCACCAGCACCGTTGCCATCAACATCGCGGCCTTGACCGCGGTGGGCAAGTCGCCTGACGCTGTTGTGCTCGCTGACCTCGCCGTTCCGGTCGGAACCCTGGGAAGCATGCTCAATTTCCAGGTGCCCGACCGCTGGGTCTGGCAGGAGTTTCTCAACGACGGCGCGGCCAGCGTGAACCGCCTCTCGAGCTACTTGATGCGCAACCCGCAACTTCCGCTTCGCTTGCTGCCCGGCGTCCGGCGTGGCGCTCTGTACCGAGACGCGCAGCCGGAGGCGATCAGCCGTTTTGCGGCCTCGCTGCGTGGCGTGGCCGAGCACATCGTCGTCGACCTCGGTACTCAGCCGTCCCCCTTTGCCCCGCCGTTGATGCGCGAAGCCGATGTCATCCTGATCGTGGTCGAACCGGAAGTCATTTGCGTCGAGCTCACCGGCCAGTTTCTGGAACGGCTCCGCGAGACGGGCATCCTCAGCCATCGGGTTCGATTGATCCTGTGCAATCCGCATGGCAGCCTGCAGCTGAGCCGCGGCGAGGTGGCGGCCGCGCTGAAGACCGAGGTCGCCGCAACCATCCTCTATCAACGCGACGAGTTTTCTGCAGCCAGCAAGCGCCGCCTTCCAATCGTCATCCAGCAACCGCAGTCGCCAATCGTGGGCCAGTTCAAGGAAGTCCTGCAGGCGCTCGCGGCCGTCTGACGCAGGCGGGATAGACTGAAGGCTATTCGCTCTCCTTCTCCTGCGGTCGAACCGCGCCGTCGCGCGGTACTGCAGATCTCCGCGCTTCAGTACCAGGAATTCCGCCGCTATTTCATCGGTCAGGGCGTTTCCGTCGTCGGCACCTGGATGCAATCGGTTGCCGCTGCCTGGCTGGTGCTGCAACTCTCGCACGACTCAGCCTTCGCGCTCGCGATCTTCGGCGCCTTCAGTTATGCGCCGGTTTTGCTCTTCGGCCTCTATGCCGGAACTCTCGTCGATCGCTTCGCGCATCGCGATGTCCTGCTGCTGACCCAGGTCATCTCCTTGCTCGGCGCCTGCGTTTACGCGGTGCTGACGGCGACCGGCCGCATCAATTTGCCGACCGTGATGACGCTCGCCGCGTTGCTCGGCATCAACCAGGCGCTCTATTTCCCGGCCCGACAGGCGACTGTCCTCGAAATGGTCGGCCGCGGCGAGCTGGCGAGTGCGGTCGCGCTCAACTCGACCGCCTTCAATCTCGCGAGGATCATCGGTCCGGCGATCGGGGGCCTGGCGATCGCCGCCTTCGGGGTCGCCGCCTGCTTCTGGCTCAACGCCGCCAGTTACCTCGGCGTGATCGTCGCGCTCTTCACAATTCGCCGGCGGCCGGTCACGATTGGCGCGCCGCAAACGGCGATCGAGTTGATCGTCGAGGCGCTGCGCTATGTTCGACGGACCCGGCCACTTGCCGGTCTCTTCCTCCTGCTTTTCGTGGCGGGTACCTTCGGGGCCAACTTCAACCTGGTTCTGCCGCTGTTTACACGGCTCGTGCTCCACGCGAACGCGGACGTCCTGGGCTTTCTTTTCGCCGCCCAGGGCGTAGGCTCACTCGTGGGCGCGTTGACGATGACGGCCGTCGGCGGCTGGCTGCTCGAACCGCGTCGAATCGTCCTCGGCGCGCTGCTCTTTTCCGCCATGGAACTCGCCTTTCTCAGCGTTCCCGGGTATGCCCAGGCGGTCGCCCTCTTGCTGGTCATTGGCTGGTCCTTTGCCGTCTACTCGATCGGCACCAACACCTTCGTTCAGGTGCGCGCGCCGGATCGCATGCAGGGCCGCATGGTCAGTCTCTACTCGATGCTCTTCATCGGCGTCACGCCAATCGGCAACATCTGGGCGGGAATCGTCGCGCATGCCTTCGGTCCGTCGGCTGCCGTCTGGATGGGTGGGGCGCTGAGCGGCATTGCCGGCATCGCGGTGCTCGCCTTCTTCCTCAGGGCGCGCGATTGAAATCGGTCATGGCGCGGTCCAGCCCCTGCTGAACCGCGGTCTCGACCGCGTCGGCGCCGCGCTTCACGACCTCGGGCAGCTGCGACCGCTCGGATTCGGTGAAGGGGCTCAACACATGGTCGGCGCCGTCGCCCGGAGGCTTGCCGATGCCAATGCGGATTCGGGCGAAGTCCCTGGTGCCGAGCGCGGCGATGATCGAGTCGACGCCGTGATTCCCGGCTGAGCTGCCGCCGGCCCGGACGCGGAGCCGGCCAAACGGAAGGTCCAGCTCGTCGTGGACGACGATGGTGCGCTCGAGCGGCACGCCGTATTTGGCGCGCAGCGCCTTCATCGCCTGACCCGAGAGGTTCATCATCGTCTGGGGTTTCGCGAGGACGACGTCGAGCTCCCCGAGTCGAACCCGGCCCGTCAGCGACTTGGCCGCCCGGTTGCCTGCCCTGCCCTGGTGGCGGCGCGCCAGCTCGTCGACCACCATAAAGCCCAGGTTGTGACGGGATCGTTCGTATTCCCGTCCGGGATTCCCGAGGCCGACGATCAGCCAGCGATCGATTGCGGGCGCGCGAGTCTTCCGCCGGAACATCGCCCGTAGCCTACGGCACCGAAAAGGCCGGCCGGCCCGGCGCGTTGCATTCTCGCCAGCCGTGCAGTCCGCTTTCCGCCCCCTCGATGCCTGGTCGATTCGCGCCTGCCTCTGGACGGCCGGCGCCGTCGCCCTGCTGGCCGGCGGCCTTGCGTGGTTCCCATCGGCGCGTCCCTATGAGGCACCGTGGGCCTGGATCTGCTTCATCGGCATGTGCGTCGTCGACGACTACCTCACCGGGTCGCCGGCGCCGGCGACCTGGAGCCGGTTGCCAAAGGTGGCGCTGCTCGCGGCCATCATCATGTTTCGCCGGCACTCGGAGATCACGATGCTCGTCGTGCTGGTCGCCGCACCAATCGCGAGCGTGCTCAAGGGGCAGGGCTGGCCTATGTGGATCACGGCAACCGCCCACTGGATGCTGGCGGCGGTCGCCGGAGCGGCGGCCCTCCGCTTGGTCGGCTTCGAGGACACCGTGCATTTCATCGCGGCAACCGCGGTG
>DAIPYJ010000008.1:0-58242 GCA_036782775.1 Candidatus Dormiibacterota bacterium
GCCTGAAGCTGCTCTTTCACTCGGTCCCAGCGGCGAACGTTCTGGATAGCAACGGCCGCCTGTTCGGCGAAGGCCTTGAGCTGCTCGAGATCACCCGCAGGGATCGGATCGAGGGTGTCGCGATAGACGTTCAGGACGCCGGTGATCAGGTCGGGGACTTCGACTTCGGAGCGGCTTAACAAGGCGCCGTCGTCGCTCGCCTCGGCCTGCACCAGGTTGCCGCAGAGCACGCTGGCAATCGTTTTCAGTCCCGCTTTTTCGACGGTTTCGATCAAGGCCGGGGGCAGCATGTCCCGCATGGGCGCGACCCAGGCCTGCCCGCCGCGCATGACGTCGGTTGCGGCCGGCGCGCCCCAGGCGATGCGCTGCTGCAAGATCTCGTCCGCTATCCCCTGCGCGCCGAGGACTTCCAGTTCGGATGTCTTCGGGTGCTGGATCGCCAGCAGCGCGGCCTGGCCGCCGACCAGCTCTTTCGCGCTCGACAGGACGAACTCAACCACTTGCTTCAGGTCGTTCGCCATCGAGAGCTCGCGAGCCTTGCGGACCAGCGTCGTGAGCCGGTCTTCGCGTTGCTTCAGCAGGTCGACGAGCCTGGCGTTGATCAAGGCCGTGGCGGCGTCGCTGGCGACCCGCGCCATGTTGCGCAAGTCATGCTCCGTGAACGGATCCGTCGCCGGACGCGCCAGGGTCAGCACGCCGAGGCCTTCTTTATTGGCAAGCAAGGGTACCGCGATGAACGATCGCGGCTGATGCTTGGGGTCAGACGCCTTGAAGCGCGCGTCCGACCGACTATCGCGAACCAGCACCGGCTCGCGATGCGAGAGCGCCCATCCCGCGATGCCTTCGCCGACTTTGAAGCGGGACATCTCGCTGATCGCGATCGGGCTGTTGCGGGCGGCCTCGACTTTGAGTTCTTTCTGAAGTTCGTCGACTAACGCGAGCGTGCCGCGTTCGAATCGAACCAGCTCGGAGGCCGCATCGAGAATCCCGTCGAGCGCCTTCCGCCATTCCACGGACGATGACAATTTCTGCGCTGCCTTGATCGTCGCCTGCGAGGTCTTCACCGCCTGCTCGGCTTCGGCGAGCTGGGCCCGCGCGACCTCCCAGCGCGCCGAGAGGGCGTCGAACTCCAGCTGCAAGCGATGATGACCGGCCAGCGACTCGGCGGCGTGTTCCACCTCGGCCTGGCTGGCGGCGTTTTCCTTCTTCAAGCTATCAACCTGCGACTGCAGCTTGGCGATGCGCGCCTCGACGGTTTCTTGCTCGACCTTCAGGGCGGCGACTTCGGCGTCACGCGCGGCGATCGTCGCGTGGGCAGCGGCCACCTCGGCCGCCAGCCGCTCACGCTCGGCGTCGGCATTGGCGCGGCTCCGGCTGAGCTCGGTCAGCTTGGCGCTCAGATCCTTTCGCTCTCGGTCGATCGCTTCGTAGCTGGCCTCGAGCGTGGCGTGCTTGTCGACCAGCTGCTCGAGCTCTCGAATCCGAGCGGCACGTTGCGTTGCCAGAGAGCGCTGTTCGGCGATTTCCCGCTCTAACGAGGCCGCCCTGGTTTTGAGCTGCACCAACTCCTGCTCGGTCTGCTCCAGTTGTTTCTGACTGCGTTCCAGGACACGGCCCTGATGTCGATGGGCGGTCAGCAGCTCGGCGAGATCTTCTTTGAGTCTTGCCTGGGCCGCCGCGTCCTCCGATCGTCGGGACCGGACATCGCTGGCGCGCCGTTCGGGGGACGAGGGCGATTGATCGGCCGGCTTACCGGACGCGTTTGCGCTCGCCGGCTTACCGGCGTTCCCGTCCGCAGCTGGCTTGGGCTTGGAAAACCATCGCGGCATCGATCACTCCGCCGCGGCGCGCTGCGCCATCTCATCAGCGTTCGAGCGACTCTGTCCGTCGATGACCTGCAGGCCGGCCTGACCGAAGACCTCAATCGGAAAGTCTTCGCCGTTGGCCTTGAGGCGAGGCAGCAGCTTGGGGACGACGCCGGTCCAACGGAAGGTACCGAGCACGTTGCCCTCGTTGTCGATGCCGGTTTGGTCAAAGACACAGATATCCTGAAGCTGGATCTGGTTGCCGGTGATGCCGGTGATCTCGGAAATATGCGTCAGGACGCGCCGGCCGTCGCGCAGGCGCGCCTGCTGCACCAGCAGCGTGATGCCGCCAACGATCTGCTCGCGGATTGCCTGGGAGGGCAAATCGGACCCGCCGATGATGACCATGGTCTCGATCCGGTTGATCGCGTCCTTCGGACTGTTCGCATGGACGGTCGTCATGCTGCCGTCGTGACCGGTGTTCATCGCCTGCAGCATGTCGAGCGTCTCGCCGGCACGGCACTCCCCGACGACGATGCGGTCCGGCCGCATGCGTAGCGCGTTGACCACCAGATCTCGAATCGGCACGGCGCCGCGGCCTTCGACGTTGGCGCTGCGCGCCTCGAGGGAGACCAGGTTTCGTTGCCGCAGCTGCAGCTCGGCTGTGTCCTCGACGGTGACGACGCGCTCGGTATCGGGAATGAAGTTCGACAGGACGTTGAGGGTCGTCGTTTTCCCTGAGCCGGTACCACCGCTGACGACCATGGAGATTCGCGATCTCACGCATGCCCGAATGAAGTCGGCCATGTGCTGATTGAGCGTGCCGAAGGTGATCAAGTCCTGGACGCGATAGGGAACCCGGGAGAACTTGCGGATCGTCACGCTCGAGCCCTGCACCGCCAGCGGCGGGATGACGATGTTGACGCGCGAACCGTCGGGCAGCCGGGCATCGACCATCGGCGATGACTCGTCGACACGGCGGCCGATGCGGGCCACGATCCTATCGATGACGCGGCGCAGCTGCATCTCACTCTCGAACTCGACATCAGCCTGCGCGATACGGCCGCGGCGCTCGACGAAGAGCGTCTTCGGTCCGTTGATCATGATTTCGCTGATCTCTGGATCGCTTAACAGCGACTCCAGCGGACCAAGTCCAAGGACGTCATGCAGGATGAGCTCGGCGAGCTCCTCCCGGTCGTGCTTGGTGAGCCGGAGCTTGGTCTCCTCGCAGTAATCGTCGACGAGCTCGCCGATTCGCCGCTGGACGATGTCGGCGCTGTAGGAATCCGAGTTCAAGCCCAGCGACGCGATCAGCCGCTCGTGGACGGTCTTCTTGATCTTGTCGACGTTGGGGATCCGGGCCGCGATGTTGGTGGGTTTGACAACCAGGCTGGACAGGCTGGGAGGCGCCGCCGGCTCGCCGTGATCCGGCTTTTCGGGCTGCTTGCCTTTATTCAACTTATCGACGAGGAGCATGCGGACCTCCTGGAATGATCACGCGAGCGCAGCACCGAGGAGCGTAGCCTGCGCCGACCCCCTCTCTTATCCGTCTTTCAGACGATCTCTCGGCCAAATGGCGGATATCCGGCGCAAGCCGCTCCGTTAGCAAAACGTGGTGCAACTGCGATTCCTGTACGCAATGTGATGCGACGTCCTGGCCGGGGCCGTGGGCTACGGCTAACTGGCCTTGCGCTCGGGAAACTCATCGAGCAGGCCGTGCTGTGTTGCCCAGACGGCAGCCTGGGCACGCGAGCTCAAGTTGAGCTTGGACAGGATATTCGAAATATGGTGCTTGACCGTCTTGTCAGAGAGAAAGAGATCTGCGGCGATCTGCTTGTTCGTCTTGCCCTGAGCGGCGAGCCGCAGCACACGCTTTTCCTGATCTGAGAGGGCGGCTCTGGCCACCTCATCCGAGCTGGCCGCCATTTTTCTGATTCGCTCGAGGACTTTCCGGGTCACCTCCGGATCCAGCAACGACCGGCCTTCCGCCACGTCGATCACGGCGTCGATCAGGGCCGACTTATTGATTTCCTTGAGCAGATAGCCCGACGCGCCGGCCATGATCGATTCGTAGACCGCGTCTTCGTCGGCGAAGCTGGTTAGCATGATGACCTTGCTGCCCAGATTGCGCCCCAGGATCTCGCGACAGGCGTCGATGCCGCTTCCGCCGGGCATCCGGACATCGAGCAGCACGACATCGGGGCGCAAGAGCGCCGCCTGGTAGACCGCGTCCTTGGGCGAGGCTGCCTCGCCGACGACGCGAATCCGTGGATCGGACTCGAGCAGCGAGCGCAGGCCAAGGCGAATCATCTCGTGGTCGTCGGCGATCAGGAGGCGAACATTGCTGGCTTTCACGCGGACAACCCTCGGGGAAAGATCGCCTGGAGGCGTGTGCCGCTGCCCGCCGCGCTCTCGATCTCGAGCCGGCCGCCGAGCTCGCGGACCCGATCCGCGATGTTCCGCAGCCCCTGCCCGTGGTCGATATCCGGCGCCGTTCGAGCGTCGACGTCAAAGCCGGCGCCATTGTCCTGGATCAGGAGCCTCGCGCCGGCGGGCGTGAAGTCGAGCAGCAGCCTGGCCTCGCTGGCGCGAGCGTGCTTGTAGATATTGGCGAGGGCTTCCTGGATGATCCGAAATAGGGCAATCGAAACCTCGGGCGAGAGCTCCTGGCCGGCGGCGCTCCCGACCTGAACCTCGACCGGGATCCCGGTTGCCTGCTCGAACTGGCGACAGAGATCGACGACCCACTGGCCCAGCTCTTTTTCTTTCATCAGGATCGGCCGCAGCTCGTAGATGAAGGTCCGCATCTCGGAGAGCACATGATTCGTCTGCTTGATCGCGCCCGCCAGCAACGGCTCGAGAGCTGCCGGCTCCGTCGCCACGAGGTCGCGGGCGTGTTCCAGTTGCAAGCCGAGCGCGTAGACGTACTGGACCAGGCCGTCGTGCAGGTCACGGGCGATCCGGTTGCGCTCCGCCCCGACGGCCATCTCGTTCTCTTGCTTTTGCACCTGCGCCTGCAGCCGCAGCCGCTCCATGCCGAGCGCGACCTGGCGACCGATCTCGTCGAGCAGCTCGATCTCGGCGGAGGTCAGGCGGCTGGCGTCGGCAAAGCCGAAGATCATGGCCGCCGTCAGTCGGCCCTGCCAGCGGACCGGGATGGCGGCGAGCGCCTGCGCCTCGCTCCCGGACCAGTAGGCATCGTCGACCAGCGCGGGTCGGACCGCCCGGTGGATCACCATCGGGGCGGTGCTCTGCGCGAGGGCGGCCATCAACGGCAGCGCATCGAGCGATTTGCTGCGCAGACGTTCAAAGCCGAACGAGTTCTCGGCGAGATCGAAGGCATCGTGGATCGACTCGCCTGCCTCATCCGGCACGATGATGGCGGCGGTGGTGGCACGCATGGCGAAGGCCACCTGTTTAACGGTCCGCTGCAGGAATTCCGGCGTCGAGACGGCCTCGCTGCCGGCCTGGGCGGTGGCAAGCAGCGCCTCGGCGCGACGGCGCGACGCCCGCTCGGTTTCGAAGAGGCGCGCATGGTCGATGGCGACCGCGGCCTGGCTCGCAATCGCTTCGACCAGCCGCTGGTGCTCCGGACCAAACGGCTCTTTCGCCGAGCGCACCAGCACGAGGGCGCCGAGCAGGTTTTCCTGGGCACGAAGTGGCGCCGCCAGGACGGTCTTCGGCCGCCGGCGGGGCGCGGTCTCCTGGTAGCGGGCGTCTTTACTCGAGTCCTGGATCAGCGCCGTGGCGCCCTGGCGCACCACCCAGCCGACCACGCCTTCGCCGACCCGGAAGCTCTTGACCTCGTGCAGCGCGACGGGCACGCCGAGCGCGGCTTTGACATGCAGCTCGGTGCGGGCGTCATCGAGCAAGAAGACCGTCGCCGCGTCGAAGGCGACCAGGTTGTTCAGCCGCTCGAGGATCTCCTTGAGGGTCTTGTCGAGATCCAGCGAGGTGCTGAGCGCGACGCTGACCTGGGTCAGCAGTCGATACGACGGGGCGGGCGTCGGCGACCCGCCGGCGATGACCTTGAGGCGGCTCGCCTCCAGCTTGCGAGCCCGCTCGGTCATGGGCCGCAAGATACGGGACGTTCGCTGCTCGCGAGCGTACGGCGAGGTGACAATCCTGTGACGGCGATCGACCCAACCAGTTCTTAAAACCGGCCGATAGACTTGCTCGCGTGAGGCGGCGGGGCGCGGTGATTCTTTTAGCGGCCCTTCTCGCTGCCTGCGACACGAGCCCCAAACCGACCGGTCCCACGGCGCAATCGGCGCTCGACCTGATGTTCCAGAACAAGTACGGGCAGGCCACCACCCAGCTGCAGGACCTGATCAAACAGCATCCCAACGACGCCAACGATCACGCGACCTACGCGCTGGTCTTGAACTACCAGACCAAGCAAGAGCAGGCGCTGACCGAGGCGCAGAAGGCGCAGCAGCTCGCTCCTCACGACGGCTTCGTACTGGCGGTGCTGACCCGCGTGCAGGATTGGAACAACAACATCCAGGCGGCCGCGACTGACGGCGCGGCGGCGATCAAGGCCGCGCCGAGCTCGGCGCTGGCGCGCGCCTTCTACGGCGAGGCGCTCGCCGACGTGGGGCGCTACACCGACGCCCAGGCGCAGCTCAACAAGGGCGCCTCACTGGCGAAGAGCGGCAGCGACTACGAGAAAGCCGAGATCGATCGCAACTGGGGCAACTACTACCGCGACAAGAAGGACTTCACCAACGCGCTGAATTACTTGAAGCTCGCCGCTGGAGCGCAGCCCAACTGGGTCGAGCGACTGCTGGAGCTGGCGCGATTTTCGATCGCAAGGCAGGATCTCACGTCGGCGACGGAATATCTGCAACGCGCGGCGACGCTCTCCCCCGATGACGCCGGCCTGCGCGAGCAACTCGGGGAGGTCGCGCTCTTCGCCCAGGACTACAGCGTCGCCAAGAGCGCCTATCAGGCGGCGCTCAAGCTGCAGCCGCGAAGCGCGATGGATCTCGAGATCCTGGGCGACATCGCGGTCGCGCTCGATAAAGACGCGACCACCGCCGTTAATGACGAGCGCGCTGCGGTTGCTGCTCAACCAACCGATCAAGAGGCGGGCGCCTTCCTGGTCGCCGTCATGCGCTACCTGCAGAAAGACCAGGCCGGTGCGCAGCAGGCGGCCAAGACGACCGTCGCCCCCAGCGCCGGTCCGGGACCGGCAGCGACCTATCTCGATCTCGACAAGGCGGCGCTCGATCGGGAGACCGCCGCGCTGGCCGCGGTCAACCAGTACCGGAAGCTTGCCGGGCTGGGACCGGTCGCGGCGTCGTCGATCGTCCAGCAATCAGCGCTGGCGCACGCCTTCTATACCTTCTTTAATGGCGCCGATCCGAAACTCCGTGATCTTGGCATCCACCAGGAAAACTCCAGCGGCCTCGGCTACACGGGTGACAACGTCCTGGCGCGGGCGCAGCACTTCGGCTATCCGCAGCGATCGATGGCCGAGGTGATCACGCATCGCAACGACCCTGCGGGTGCTGTCAGTGACTGGATCGACTCCGTCTATCACCGGATCCCCATCCTGCGCGCTGATTTGATGGAACTCGGCTACGGCGATGCCTACCTGGGTCCGATGACGGTCCAGGTCATGGACATGTCGTACCGGGAGACGGCGACCGGGCGCGTCGTGCTCTATCCCGCGCCCGGCCAGACCAGCGTGCCGCCCGCCTTCAACGGCAACGAGATCCCCGACCCGGCGCCGAACGCAACCTATCCGATCGGCTACCCGGTGACGGCGACATTCGATCGGAATGCGCGGGTGACGATCAATGCGTTTCATTTCCGCGGTCCGTCGGGCGCCGACCTGCCGGGCGTCACGCTGCAACCGACCAGCCCAGACACAGAGAATTCGTTTGCCTACCTGGCCAACGCCCCGCTGCAACCGGGGACGACGTATACCTGCGATCTGAGCTACACGCTCAACGGCGTCGCTGGGCACAGAGTCTGGACCTTCACGACGGCGGCGGCCCTCATCGCGAGTCCGTCGGCGCAGACCGCCGGCTAGCTACCGTATTCAAGACCTACCGCGGGGCCGCCTCGCGAATCTATCGTGATTTTTGGAGGTGAGTTCTATGTCTAGGCTGCAGCGCCAGGCGGGGCAGGCGAGCGTCGTCGCCATCTTCGCCCTGGTCATGATCGTGCTGATCCTGCTGGTCGCGTGGTGGGGCCTCTTCGGTGGCGGTCACTGGTTTGGCCCCGGCGTCAACGTAACGGTCTCGTCGAGCCCCTAGCGTCTCGCCAAGAGCCGAGGATCAGGGCGGCAGGGTATCGATGCCGAGCAAGCGCGGCGCGGAGACGCTCACGCCAGAGGTTGCCAGCTGCTCGCGAACGCGCGCCGCGAGCGAGGCCGCGCCCGGCGTGTCGCCATGCACGCACAGGGATTGAAACGCGATCCGAAGGCGGCTGCCGTCACTTGCGGTCGTTTCGCCATCCGTCACCAGCGAATGAACCTGGGCGGCGACTTCATCGGCATCGTCGAGCACGGCGCCCGCTTCGCTGCGTGGCAGCAACGTCCCGTCAGGCCGATAGCGGCGATCGGCGAAGGCCTCCGCGGTGAACGGATGGCCGAGCGCTGACGCCGCCTCCTGCATCGCCGAGCCGGCGCGACCGACAAGGCGCAGCGTGGGATCGAAGGCCCGGATGCCGCTGACGATCGCGACGGCGAGCGTGCGATCGACCTCGGCCTGGTTGTAGAGGGCGCCGTGCGGCTTGACGTGATGCAGGCTGGTCCCGGCGGGGCGGGCGATGGCGTCGAGCGCACCAAGCTGATAGAGCACCAGGTCGATCACCTCGTTTGCCGATAAGTCTCGCGGCCGGCGGCCGAAGCCGTCGCGGTCGTCATAGCCGGGGTGCGCGCCGACTGAGACACCGGATTGCACGGCAAGCGCCACGGTTCTTGTCATGATGTGCGCGTCGCCGGCGTGCAGGCCGCAGGCGATGTTGGCCGACGTGATCAACGGCATGAGCGCCGCATCGACCTCCGGGAATCCCTCGCCGACGTCGGCATTCAGGTCGATCTGCACATCGACGATCGTAGGCCCGTCCGGGGCTGGTCGTTAGCTCTACGCCCGGGACATCTCCATCGAAGCCTGCTGGTCTTGCGACGATTCTTTGCCGGCCTCGAAGATGCTCCAGCGCAGCGCCAGCGATCCCACGATGGAACAGGCAGCCGCGAGCGTCCCCAGCCGGCGTCGCGTCCGCGCGCTGCCACCGTGCCCTGCGAGTCGAAGCAAGATCGGCAGAACGCCGCCCAGGCCGATGGCGGCGCCCCAGAAGGGCATCGCATTTGGGCCCTGCAGTAGCGGCCGCGCCGAGCGGCCCGAACGCGCGACATAGGCGAGTGCCAGGCCGAGCTCGGCAAGACCGCCGGCGTTCTCGATGGCCTCGAGCTTGCGCAGCGTCTTCTCGCTCGCGCCTCGCTCGGCGGCGAGGCTGACCGCCGCCGATCCGGAGGCGACCGCCGAGGCGGTGAAGACCGCGGGAAGCAACCGGCTCTTCGCCCAGAGCGGCACGTTGGTCGCCGCCAGCAGGACTCCGGTATAGCCGGCGAGCACCATGCCAAAGATGGCGCCCACCAGCTCCACGATTCGTTTTGGCACCAGCTTCAACAGCGAGCTCATCAATGCGGGAAGTCGATCCTCAGCCTCACCCATCGCCCGCGCCACCGTCATGGGTGTGAAACCCGCGAGCGTCCAGGCGCCGAGGTTCATGGGCGAGAGCGGCTTGAAGATGCGCAGCATGTGATGGAAGCGCTCCGGCCGGCCCAGGTCCGCGATCAGCAGTGGCGCGCAGGGCAACGCCGCGGCGGCGGCGACATAGAAGCCGGCCCCGGTGGCCCGCCGGTCGTCGGCATCGCCAAAGAGTTCGGCGGCGCTCGCGGTCAGGTAGGCGCCGCCGGCCATGCCGCCAAGCCAGAAGTAGACGGGCACTTCCCATGTCCACACCGGTTTGCGGACGACGGGATAGTCGTAGTACCCCCCACTAGACGCCTCAAACGCTCGCATCGCACGTTCCGCGCGGCTCGCGTGGGCCGGCAGGCCCGGACCCTCCCCCTTAGCCACGGCGGCCAAAAACCACGGCCGAGAGTAGGGCGGCGCCGACGGCCACGAGACCACTCCAGGCATACCGCTCGGCCATCGACTTGCGCGGTAGCCGCGGGACCTCCGGCAGGTTGTAGACCTGCGGCTTGTCGAGCAAGAGAAAAAACGCATGCAGGGGGCCGACTTCGGCGGCTTCCTCGCTGTCGGGCATGCCGTAGAGCTGCGCCTTGGTCTCGCCTCGCGCGTGCAGCTCGCCGAGCCGGCGACGGGCTCGCTCGCGCAGGTCGTCGACGTCACCGAACTGGATCGACGCGGTCGGACACGACTTGGCGCAGGCCGGCGTCATGTCGTCGCGCAGCCGGTCATAGCAGAGGGTGCATTTGTGCGCGGTTCCCGGCTCGAACGTCCCGTGCTTTGGCGTGCGGTCGATCACGCCGAAGGGGCAGGCGGGCACGCAGAATCCGCAGCCGTTGCAAATGTCCTGCTGGACATAGACCGTGCCGTACTCGGTGCGCACCAGCGATCCGGTCGGGCAGGCCTCGAGGCATGCCGCGTTGGCGCAGTGCTTGCAGACATCCGACATCATCAGCCAGCGCTGCGATTCGCGGCGCCCGTTGGCTTTCGCCTGCTCGACGAAGGCGACGTGGCGCCAGGTGGTCGGGCTGAAGCTGCCGGTGTTGTCGTAGCTGTCGCCGGAGAGCCGGTAACCGTCGGCGGGCAGCTGATTCCATTGCTTGCAGGCGACCTCACATGCCTTGCAGCCGATGCACAGGCTCGTGTCGGTGAAGAAGCCCTTGACGCGCTTTGCCGGCGGCGGGGTTTCGACGTTCATGGCGCGCTTATAGAGATCGATCATCGTTTGCGCACGTTGCAGGTGAACGCCTTGTCTTCCTGGATATAGACGTTCGGTTCTTCGCTGAGCGCCACCAGGTCGTTGGCCATCGCGCCCGTGACCACGCCCTTGTAGGCGAAGTGAATGGGCAGGCCGACGACATGGACAGTGCGGCCTTCGATGGTCAGGGGCGTGATGCGCCGGGTGACCAGCGCCCGGCACTCGATCTCTTTTCTCGCGGAGCTGACCGTGATCCAGTCGCCGTTTTCGATGCCGCGCTCGGCAGCGAGCTCGGGGCTGATCTCGGCGAACATCTCGGGCATCAGCTCGGAGAGCCAGGGCAGCCAGCGTGACATCACGCCCGAGAGATATTGCTCGGTCACCCGATAGGTCGTCGCGACGTAGGGAAACCGTGGATCGCCTGGTGGGCTGATCGGATTGTCCTTACGCGAGACGCGGTTGACGACCGGGCTGTTTTGCTGGTCGTAAAGCAGGTTGGTCGCCGGCGACTCGAGCGGCTCATAGAACGTTGGCAGCGGCCCATCCTTCAGGCCGCTGGGCGCAAACAGCCAGCCCCGACCGTCCGGTTTGAGGCTGAACGGATCGGATCCGGAGTGCAGCTCGACGCCATGCCCATTTTTCTTCGGCGGCGTGTCGGGCGCCTTGGTCTGGGGGAAATCCGGCACGTCGACCCCGGTCCAGCGCTTTTGGCCGGCATCCCACCAGATGTATTTTTTTCTTTCCGACCACGGCTTGCCGGCAGGATCGGCGGAAGCGCGGTTGTAGAGAATCCGGCGATTCGCAGGCCAGGAGAAGCCCCACTCCGGTGACACGTAGTTCTCTTTGCTTGCGGTGCGGCGCCGGGCCAGGTTTTTGCCCGGCTCGGGGTAGACGCCGCAGTAGATCCAGACGCCACACGCCGTCGAGCCGTCATCTTTCAGATGCTCGAAGTCTTTGAGCTGCTGCTTGTCACTGACGGTGTACCCGTTGATCTCCATCAGGACTTTCTCCGCCGATGGCTCGTCCTTGATGCGAAACTCGGGGTCCGGCGTATCGGGCAGATAGTCCCATGTCAGGTTCAGTAATCCCTGGTCGCGCGGGCGCGTCGAGTTGGCATAGAGGGCTTTCATCCGACGTCCCAGGTGATAGGCGAACCACAGGTCCGAACGCGCGTCGCCCGGCGGGTCGACGGCCTTGTCGTGCCACTGCAGCAACCGCTGCGTGTTCGTAAACGTCCCATCTTTTTCCGCGGGCGCCGCGGTCGGGATCAGGAAGACTTCCGTCTTGATGTCCCTGGGATTGGGCTTCTCCGGACCCGCGTACCAGAACGCTGCCGTCTCCGTCTCGTAGAGATCGATCGCGACCATCCAGTCGAGCTGCTTCAGCGCCTTGCGATGCAGGCTGGCGTGCGGGCTGCCTGCGGCCGGGTTCTGGCCGAAGACGATGAAGCCGTTGACCTTGCCGTCTGCCATCGCCGCGGCGGTCGCGATGTGCGAATGATCACCGGTCAGCTTCCCGAGCCAGTCGTAGCCAAAAGCGTTTTCTTGTCTGGCCGCGTCGCCGTACCAGGCCTTGAGCAGCGAGACCATGAACTTGGGTAGGTTGGCCCAGTAGCCGCTGTTCACGGTCGCGCCCTTGAGGTAGCTCTCCAGCGTCTGGTCGTCTTTGAAGCTGGCGGGCTGGGGCAGGTAGCCGGGCAGGAGATCAAACAGCGTCGGCACGTCGGTCGATCCCTGGATCGAGGCATGGCCGCGCAGCGCCATGATGCCGCCGCCCGGACGGCCCATATTGCCAAGCAGCAATTGCAGAATTCCGGCGGCGCGGATGATCTGCGGGCCGTAGCTCTGCTGCGTCCAGCCCACGGCATAGCAGATCGCCGATGTCCGTTCGCGGCCCGAGTTCTTGGTCAGGATCTCGGCGACTTGAAGAAATAGATCCTTCGGTGTCCCGCAGATCCGCTCGACCATCTCGGGCGTGTAGCGCGCGTAATGGCGCTTGAGAATCTGGAACACCGTGCGCGGATGTTGCAGCGTCTCGTCGCGATCCGGCGCATGCTTGGCCGGGCTCGTGCCCTCCTGGCCGTGGCCGCTGTGTCTGGGCGCGTCCTCGGGTTGCTCGCTGGCCGGCCCCGCGTAGACCCAGCTGGCAGGGTCGTACTTGTGGTTCTTGGCGTCGAAGCCTGAGAACATCCCATCGTTGTCCTCGGCATCGAGATAGTTCTCGTTGATGATGCTCGACGCGTTGGTGTAGGCAATGACGTAGTCCTTGAACCAGAGATCATTGGTCAGGACATAGTTGATGAGCCCGCCGAGAAACGCAATGTCCGTCCCCGCGCGGATCGGCACATAGAGGTCGCAACAGGCCGACGTCCGGCTGAAATGTGGGTCGACGTGGATCAGGGTCGCGCCCTTTTCTTTGGCTTTCATCGGCCAGCGGAAGCCAACCGGATGGGCCTCGGCCATGTTGCTGCCCATGATCAGGATGGCATCGGCGTTGGCGAGGTCCTGCAGGAATTGCGTCGCCCCGCCTCGTCCGAAGCTTGTCCCCAGACCGGGGACGGTGGAGCTATGTCATATCCGGGCCTGGTTTTCGATCGAGACGACGCCCAGGCCGCCGTTGAAGAGCTTCTTGATCAGGTAGTTCTCTTCGTTGTCCATGGTGGCGCCGCCGAGGGTCGCGATTCCCTGTGTCTGGTTGACCAGCTTTCCCTCGGCCGTGTGCTCGAGAAATGTCTTCTCGCGCGTCTCCTGGACCAGGGTCGCGATCCGATCCATCGCCCACTCGAGCGGCCGGTCGACCCAATGATCGCTGTACGGCGCGCGATAACGGACGGTCTTGAGCCGGTTCGGATTATTGACGTACTGAAAGGTCGCGGCGCCCTTGGGACAGAGCGTGCCTTCGTTGATCGGCGATTTCGGATTGCCCTCGATATCGATGATGGTCTTGTCTTTGACGTAGACCAGCTGGCTGCAGCCGACCGCACAGTAGGGGCAGACCGACTCGACCACCTTGTCGGCATGACGCGTACGCGGGGCCTTCTCGATCGATTCGCGGGAGATCGGTTGCGGCGCCATGCCCAGGCGCCCAAGCGTGCCGAGACCGAGAGCGGCTTCCGGTTCTGCCATCGCAACGCCTCCTGCGCGGCTGGCCCTGTCCTTGAAGTCAGTATATGAACCGCTGTCGCGACCATGTCGCAACCTCGAGCGCACAATGGTGGCCGCGTCTTGGGAGTTGTGGTTTCTAAGGGCCCTCTCAGGGCGACTTCACCGGCCGCCCCTAGCCTGACCACCATGGAGGACACGGTTCTCGCCGCTCCGGCGCCGGCGTCGAAGCCGCTCTGGAAGCGGCGCGTTTCCCGCCGCGCGGTGCTTGCCACAGGTGGATCGGCCGCCGCCGCGGCCGCGCTGGCCGTGCTCTGGAAGGGCAACGACCTGACCGCCATTCTCAATCAGGTTCGCGACCTCACCCACGGGTATCAGGGCGTGATGAGCGACCCGCGGGTGCGGGTGAGCCATTTACTGCGGCGCGCCGGTTTCGGGACGACGCCGGCGGAGCTCGATCGATATGCCGCGATGGGACCGACCGCAGCGACGGCGGCATTGCTCGATTACTCGAAGACGTCGAACGCTGCGCTCGAGGCGCAGTTGCCCACGATCGACTTCAGCGGCACACGCCCAGCAGCAGGCGCGGCCGCCATCCAGGGATGGTGGCTGCAGCGGATGGCTGAGACCGCTCGTCCACTCGAAGAGAAAATGACGCTCTTCTGGCACAGCCTGCTCACCAGCGGGCTCGACAAGGCCGGCCCCGAGCAGCTGTTTACACAGAACCAGCTGTTTCGGTCGAAGGCGCTCGGCAACTTCGACGATCTCATGAAGGCGGTCTCGAAGGACCCGGCGATGATGATCTACCTCGACACCGAGACCAACCGCGTCGGCAAGCCGAACGAGAACTACGCCCGCGAGCTGATGGAGCTGTTCACGACCGGCATCGGGCATTACACCGAGACCGACGTTCGGGAATCGGCGCGCTCGTTCACCGGCTGGACATTGACCGGCGGTGGTCAGCTGCGGACACGGACCACGTCCGTCTTCGTGCCGCGTCTGCACGACGCCGGCAGCAAGACCTTCCTGGGTAAGACCGGCAACTTCACCGGCGACGACATCGTCGAGATGCTGGTGCCGTTGCGCGCGACCGCCGAGCACCTGAGCACCAAGCTCTTTACGTTCTTTGCTTATCCGAAACCCGAATCCGAAATCGTGAACCACCTTGCCGACGTCTTTCAGAAATCGAGCTACAACGTGGGCGCGGTCGTCAAAGAAATCTTGACGATGGATGCGTTCTATTCAGACAAGGCCTATCGCGGTCTGGTCAAGAACCCTGCCGAGCTGGTCGCGCAGACGATTAAGGCCACCGGTGCCGACGAGCGGAGTTACCCGCTGGCGGCGCAGGCGATGGCGCCGATGGGCCAGGTGCTGTTCTATCCGCCGAACGTCGCCGGCTGGCCAGGCGGCACATCGTGGATCAATGGCTCGACCCTGATGGCCCGCATCAACTTCGGCAACGCGGCCACGCAGCGGATGCAGGCGTCGCTGCCAAATCTTTCCCTCGATCAGCTGTTGCACACGATGGTCGACGGCAATGTGAGCCCGGCGACGCGCGACGGGCTCGAGGCCTACGCGCAGCAGCATCCCGGCGACCAGGCCGGTTTGCTCTTCATGGTGATGGCGACCCCGGAGTTTCAACTGAATTGATGGAGATGAGCCCCAATGTTTAGCCGCCGCGACTTCTTCAAGCAGGGCCTGCTGCCGTTGGCCGCAGGCGTGACCGTCCCCTCGGTTTTCGCCAATGGCGTCGCGGCCGCGGCCGCCGACGCTCCGAATGCCGCGCCGAGCAACAAGATCCTGGTGCTCGTGCAGCTGGCGGGTGGCAACGACGGGCTGAACACGCTGATCCCGTATCAGGAGGGCGCCTATCACGATGCCCGGCCGACCTTGCGACAGGACCAGGGCGTACTGACGCTGAACAATCAGCTCGGTCTCCATCCGAACCTGAAGGGCCTGAAGGCCAGCTGGGACGCCGGCAACCTCGCGATCGTGCAGGGCGTCGGCTACCCGAATCCGAATCTTTCGCACTTCGCCTCGATGTCGGTCTGGGAAACGGCCAACGTCCAGGGCGGCATCGGCGACGGTTGGCTCGGGCGCTATCTGAACTATCTCGACCAGGTCGGCGAGTCGCCGAACCATGCGCTCGAGGGCGTCAGCGCCGGCGCGCTGGTGCCGGCCGAGATGCGCTCGTCGGCGCCGGTGACGGCGCTCAGCTCGATCAAGAGCTTTCGGCTGCAGGCCGTCAACGAGCACGGCACACAGGTCGACGTCGAGAACCCGCTGATGAAGTTCTATGGCGCGTTCAAGAGCAGCGGCCCGGCGCCCTTTGGCGCGCTGCTCGACACGACGTTGAGCGAGGCGCTGCAGGCGTCGCATGCGCTGCAACAGACCGATGCCGGCTACCAGGCCAAAGCCACCTACCCGGTGAACAGCCCGATCGCCAGCTCGTTGAAGCTGGTCGCCGAGACGATCGTCTCCGGCCTGGGCGTGCGGGTCGCGCACGTGACATTGGGCGGCTTCGACAACCATGCGCGCGAGAAGCTGGTGCACGATAAGCTGCTGCTCGACCTCGACCAGGCGCTGGCGGCCTTCATGCAGGACATGAGCGGGCATGGGCTCGGCGACCAGATCCTGGTCATGACCTGGTCAGAGTTCGGACGGCGGGTCAAGGAAAACGGCAGCGCCGGCACGGATCACGGCACGGCCGCGCCGATGTTCCTGCTGGGAACTCCGGTCAAGGGTGGGCTCTACGGCAGCGAGCCGAGCCTCACCGACCTGGACAACGGAAACCTGAAGTTCACGACGGACTTCCGGTCGGTCTATGCCTCGGTGCTGCAGGGTTATCTGAACGCGCCCGCTTCCGAGCTGCTCGGCGGAAGCTTCGAAACGCTGCCGCTGCTCAAGGCCTGAGCCGCGCGATTCGCGTCGTTTGATCTAGGTCAGTGGGCCTGGATCGACGCCTGATACGACGCAGGGGTGAGCCCGAAGGCCGCTTTGAAGGTCCGGGTAAAGTGCGCCTGATCGGCGAACCCGGCGTCGAGGGCGACATCGACAAGACGTCCGGTGGCCGCCAGTCGCTCGCGAGCAAACTCGAGCCGACGCATCAAGAGATACCGATACGGACTCGTGCCGCACGCCAACCGAAATTGCCGCGCGAGCTCATAACGGCTCAGGCCGGTCACTCGCTCCAGCTCGGCAGACCGAACGACGCGGCTCTTCTCCGCGTCCAGAAACTCGCGCGCCAGGTTGATGCTGACAAGATCGAGCGTCCTGGACGCAGGTCTTCCGGGCCATCGAGCGATCGACAGCAACGCCTCGGCCAGCGACACGATCGAGCTGTCGACGGCGAGCGGTTCGAGCCCGTTGGCAAATGCGGTCAAGATCGCCATCTGAATTCGAGCGTCGCTGACAACGGGGCTACGAACAAAAGGAAGGCATGCACCCCGTCCGGTCAGGGTCAGCATCGCCTCGAAGATCGCCACTGGTTGAACGTAAATCTGGCGGTAGCTATATCCGCCGGCGGCGCCCGGCCGGCCATCGTGCGCCTCGTCCGGATGGAGAATGACCACCTGACCAGGCACGCTGGTTTCCTCGGTCCCCCGATAGGTGAAGGCCTGCACGCCGCCGGTCGTAAGACAGAAGGCGTAGGTGTCGTGGCGATGTTTCTCATAGCTCACCGTCGCGAAGACCGCCTCGAGAAGCTCAAGGCCGTCGACAGGCCCCTGGGAACGCAGCCAGTTCGCGGCGGGTGAGCCGCACGATTGTTCAAGACCGACGCCGCTTGACTGCGTAGTTTCCCTAACCATCCGAAGCCACCGTGCTGCCGCTGTTGCCGGGGGCCCACTATGAGCCTCAAGGAGGCGATTGCCTTCCTTGCCTTCGCGGTGGTCGCAGCGATCACACCAGGGCCTGGCAACTTGATTCTGACATCCACCGCTGCCGCAGTCGGGCTGATACGCGGATTGCGTGCGCTGCTGGGGCAGGCAATCGGGATGGGCGTCATGCTGAGCGTCACCGGCTTCGGACTGGCCAGCTTTCTATTGAGGAGCGGCTTGGCGCTCCAGCTGCTCAAGTGGTGCGGGATTGGCGTGCTGCTCTGGCTCGCGGTTCAGCTGGCGCGAGCTGGGCCTCATGATGCACAGGCTGACATGGTGCACTTCGGGTTTTGGCAAGCGGCGGCGTTCCAATGGGTCAATCCGAAGGCATGGTTGGTCTGTGCGGCAGCAATCAGCGCCTTCATGCCGGCGGGCGGCCGCAACGCGCTGCTCCGGGCTGGGCTCCTCGGCCTGCTGATGACCGCCGCCGCGCTTCCGAGTTGTTTTGTCTGGCTGGCGGCGGGGGGAACCATGCGGCGCCTTCTCAGAAGCGAGCGCGCATCGCGAGCGTTCAACCTGACGATGGCCGCCCTGCTCGCCGGGTCGATCCTGTTGCTGATTCGATAAGCCAGCCAGGACTCCCGTAGCATCAGCAGGTGCCGCTTGCGCCGGATGCGATCGTGCGACTGAATCTTGGCCAGCTGACGCTGTCGTATCTGAGCGACATGATCATCCCGGTGCACGGGTTTTTGATCAAGCATCCGGACGGCGCCGGCCTGGTCGATACCGGTTACGGGACGCCGATTGAGCTCATCAAGGACTACAAGCCGGTGAATGCCTCAGTCGCCGAGGCGCTGCGCAAGCACGACGTTGATCCGGCCGACATTCGATGGGTGATCAACTCCCATCTGCACTTTGATCACTGCGGCCAGAACGCGGTCTTTCCGCAGGCGCCTTTCTATCTGCAGCGCGCCGAGTACGAAAACCGCAAAGCGTACGGGACGCCGCGTGCCTGGTTGGAATTCGCCGGCGCGCGGTTCGAACTCCTCGATGGCGATCGTGATGTCGTGCCCGGCGTCCGAGTGCTGACGACGCCCGGGCATACGCTCGGGCACCAGAGCATCGAGATCGACACGACCGAGGGCCGCGCCCTTATCAGCGGCGACGCCTGCTGGACGGTCGAGATGTTCAGCGGCCAGCAGCGTCCCAAGGGCCCGATGATGGACGACATGCCAACCGCGTTGAAATCGCTCGACCGACTACGGCAGGTCAAGCCCTCCGCGGTGCACTTCTGCCACGACAAGCGGACCTGGACGCATAACCCGGTAAACGGCTGACCGGACGGCTACTCGTGCTCGTACTTGAACGATAGGTTCAACCGCGCACGGTAGCGCGTGACCTTCCCGTTCTCGATCGTGACATCGAGCTTGACGACTTCGGCAACACGGAGATCCCGGATGCTTCCCGCAGCGGTCTCGACCGCGTGACGCGCCGCGGCCTCCCAGGACTCGGTGCTGGTGCCGATGACGTCGGTAACGCGGTAGACACTCTCAGCCATTGCTTCCTCCCATTCCTCCCCTCGGCTTGATTCCCATTCTGCCTCTTCCGTTGCTCCGCAGGCGCGGCTTCTAGGTTCCCCCCGGGCGTCATCCGGCCGATGGTCCGAGTGGGGCCTCATGAGCAACGGCGAGGAACTGCGCCTCTGCTTCGGAAAGCAGCGGCCTCCAAAGGGACGCTGGCTGCGCACACGGAACGCCGAATTGGTCCTGTTCGGCGAGCAACCGAATGACACCCTCGAACGGCATGCGACGGGTCGGAAAGTGCACTCGGCTTAGAGACTTTTTCGGAAGCTCCGCTTTGACGAGTAAGTCTGCATTCACCTGAAGGTGCGCATGAGGATATGGATACTGCGTGGTCGCCTGATATCGGATGGCCGGGTCTCGAATGTAGTCATATCGAAAAATCCACGCCTTACTGTTTGGGTCAGCATCCATTTGGTATTGATACGCGGAATCGGAAACCTTGACGCGCTTGGTTGGGCGGTCGATGAACAGACCGATTGCCAGCTTTAGAAAGGCTCCGTTTCTCAGCGGCAACGGCTGCGGCGGTCTCCCTCGCCCGGTCAAGATCGCCGAATCCCGATCTTCGCCCGGCCATATCAGCTGAGGACCAGGGTCGTTTGCAGCCAAAACCGTATTCGAGAGAAGAAGCTGTAGCAATTCCCGAAAGGGCTTGATATTGCCCCCTAGGTATTCGGACGACAACTTGCGGACCTTCCCTAGCAGGTCCGAGAGTTCAGTCAGGCGGCCGCTTTGTCCCTGAGAAGGGTCGCCAAGACCAACAAATCAGCGACCTCGCCAATATCCGAAAGGTTGCCCCGTCGAAATTGGTCTAGCAGAGCTTCTCCGGAGATGCCAAGCCGACGCTGGGCGCCCTCGTCAATGAGTTCAAGGATTTCCTCTTGGCTTAGCTCCACCTCGCCGTCGCTTACCTCAACCATGGCTTTCCGAGCCCAATTTTAGCTGAGCGACTGTGACAGCTATATGTCGCATCCAAATGGTGTTTGTGCCCGGTGCACGAAGAAGAGGCCGGCATTTCCGTGATTCCGGTCCATTCCGAAACCGGCGAATCAGCCCGACAATGCTCGGCAATGAAGATTGATAGCGGCGATACCGCCTGGGTTTTAGCGTCGGCCGCGCTCGTCATGCTGATGACGCCGGCCCTGGGGTTCTTCTATGGCGGGCTGGTGCGCCGCAAGAACGTGCTTTCGACGATCATGCATTCGTTTTTCATCCTGTGCCTGATCAGCGTCCAGTGGGTGTTGTGGGGCTACAGCCTGGCATTTGGCCCTGACCACTGGCACCTGATCGGTGGCCTCGACTGGGTCGGCCTCAACCATGTCGGCTTTTCGCCGAACCCCGACTACGCGCCGACCATCCCGCATCAGGCGTACATGGTTTTCCAAATGATGTTTGCCGTGATCACGCCGGCGCTGATCAGCGGCGCGTTCGCCGAGCGGCAGCGCTTCAAAGCCTTCGTGCTGTTTTCACTCCTGTGGGCGACCTTCGTCTACGACCCGATCGCGCACTGGGTCTGGGGCGCGGGCGGTTGGCTCCACAATCTCGGTGCGCTGGACTTTGCCGGCGGGACCGTCGTCCATATCAGCTCGGGCGTCTCAGCCCTGGTCGCTGCGTTGGTCCTCGGACGGCGGCTCGGCTTCGGCAAGGAGAAGGTCGAACCACACGACGCCACAATGACGATCCTTGGCGCCTGCCTGCTCTGGTTCGGCTGGTTCGGCTTCAACGCCGGGAGCGCGGTCACGTCAGGCGCACTCGCGACCAGCGCCTTCGTCGTGACGAACACCGCGACTGCGATGGCGGCGCTGACCTGGATGACCGTCAGCTGGTGGCATAAGCAGCAGCCCAGCGTTCTGGGTGCGGCCGCGGGCGCCGTGGCCGGACTGGTTGCGATCACCCCGGCCTCCGGGTTCGTCAACGTGATGGGCGCGATCGTGATCGGCTTCGGCGCCGGCATCGTCTGCTATCTGGCCATTCAGCTCCGCGAAAGGATCCACGTCGACGACGCGCTCGACGTCTGGGCCGTCCACGGGATCGGCGGAACCTGGGGGGCGATCGCCACCGGGCTGTTCGCGACGGTCGCGATCAACGCCGGTGCGGCCAACGGCCTCTTCTTTGGGAACCCCAAGCAAGTCCTCGTCCAGCTGGTCGCGGTCGGCGCCTCCTGGGCATGGTCCGCGATCGGCACCTTCGCCATCCTCAAGCTCGTCGGCCTGGTTGTCCCGCTGCGCGTGCAGGAGCACGAAGAAGTCCTCGGTCTCGATCTCTCGCAACACGGCGAACCGGCATACGCACTCTAGAAAAGGAGGAAGAGAGAAGCTAAATGGACACGACCACGATTCTGGCAGTCATCTCGTGCGCGGCCGTCTTCGCGGGCTGGCTGGTTCTGCCGCATTCGGCAGCCACCCAAGTCAAGGCCGTTACGCCCGAGCGCGAGCCCTACCCCGTCTCGGCCTAGGCGACCGAACAACCGAGAGTTTCGCGGCGGTCTCCGTGCTGAGCGTCAGAGTCTTCGCCGCACGAAGCCGCATCGTCCGGCCGACCTGATCGACTTCCTCAACCAGCACTCGGGTGCCGGGCCTGAGTCCCCGAGCGTGCAGGTACTGCAAGAGCGGCGGCGCCTCGCGTTGCGCCACCTCCGAGATCCTCGTGATCGTGCCCGATTCGCCCTGGCCTAGCGCTGAAAGCCGAATCTCGTCCCGACGCATGGTCGACACACCAGGGATCGGATTGCCGTGGGGGCAGGTTGGCGGTTTGCCCAGGGCATCATGCAGCTTGGCGGCGACGACGTCGGAAAGGGCGCTCTCGAGCCGTTCGGCTTCCATGTCAGCGGTGACCCAGTCGAGTCCGAGGGCGTCGGTCAGCCAGCGTTCGATAATGCGATGCCGCCGCACAATCGCCGCGGCCGCCGTCTGGCCGCGCGGCGTGAGCTCGATTTCTTTTCTACCGTTGATGCGTACCATGCCGTCGCGGGTCATGCGGCCCAAGGCCGCGGTCACCGTTGGGCGGCTCACACTGAGCCAGTCGGCGAGGCGCGCGCTGCGCACGGCCTCACCCTCGGCGGCGATGTAGTAGATCGCCTCGAGGTAATGCGCGATAACGTCGGAAGGCGGCCGCGACCCTGTGTTAGCCTGAGCTAATCGTGAGGTTCGCATCGACTAACACTATAGTCAGATGAGCCATCTCTCGGCTGCCGCGCTCGGCGCCATCGCCGGCGCCACCATCTTCATCGGTCTTCCCGTTGGACGGATTCGCGGCATTTCGAAACGCATGCAGGGAATGCTCAACGCGATCGCCACCGGCGTGCTGATTTTCTTGCTTTGGGACATCCTCTCGCATGCCTCCTCGCCGGTCGAGGTTGCTCTGGCGGCGATCCATCGCGGCGATCGCACGTTCCTTGCCTTGGTGGTGATTTTTGCCGTCGGCATTGGCATCGGCCTGCTGAGCCTGATCTACGTCAATGGGCGGCTGTTCGGTCGCAGCCGCCAGCTGTCACCGGCGGAGCCCCGAACGCTGGCGATGATGATCGCGACCGGGTTGGGCCTGCACAACCTGTCCGAAGGCCTGGCCATCGGTCAGTCAGCGGCCACCGGAGCGATCGCCTTCGCCGTCGTACTCGTGATCGGCTTCGCTTTGCACAACGTCACCGAAGGCTTCGGGATCGCTGCGCCGCTCGCGTCAGAAGGTTCGGTTCCGTCATGGGGATTTCTGGCTGCGGCCGGACTGGTGGGCGGCGGTCCGACCTTCCTCGGCACGGTCATCGGCTACGTTTTCACGTCGACCTATGTTTATGTGCTGTTCCTCGCGCTCGCGGCGGGGGCCTTGCTCTACGTCATCAACGAGATGTTTCACCTCGGGCGCCGCCTCAATTCGCCGGTGGCGATGGGCTGGGGCTTGCTCGCGGGATTCTTGTTGGCGTACTCAACGGATCTCTTCCTGACCTACCTCGCGGCATAGACTTACCGCCGTGGCGCTCGTCTTCGAACATGCAACGTTGCTCGATTGCACCGGTCGAGATCCGCAGCCGGATTCGCGCATCGTGGTCGACGACGGACGGATCGGCCGCATCGGTAAGACCGATGGCCCGTCCGGTCCGCGCGACGCGCGCGTCATCGATTGCCAGGGACGCACGCTGATGCCGGGCTTGATTGATGCGCATGTCCATCTGGCGGCGCTCGAGCTGGATCCGGCTGCCGAGGTCAGCCAGCCGCCCGCGGTGATCGCCCTCCGGGTCGCGAAGTTGATCGAGGACACGCTGCAGGCCGGCTTTACGACCGTGCGCGATGCGGGCGGACTGGATTGGGGATTCAAGGACGCCGTAGCGCGCGGGCTGATTCGCGGCCCGCGCCTCTTCGTCAGCGGACCGTTCCTCTCGCAGACCGGAGGGCATGGCGACAACCAGCGCCCGCGCTCGGCGCGCGAGCACTTCAGGCCCATCCCCGGGCTCACAACCGAGACACTGCTCGCCGACGGGCCTGACCAGGTGCGCTGGGCTGCACGCGAGGCACTCCGTCGCGGCGCCGATCAGATCAAAGTCATGGCGAGCGGCGGCGCGGCCTCGCCGACGGACGAGCTGGATCACGTCCAGTTCTCAGTCGAAGAACTGTCGGCCGCGGTCGGTGTGGCAAAGGCCGTCGGATCCTATGTGCTGGCGCACGCCTACGGACCGCTGGCGATTCAGAACTCGCTGCAGGCCGGCGTGCGCTCGATCGAGCACGGCAATTTTCTCGACGAGCAGACCGCGGACCAGATGCTGGAGAAGGACGACGCCTACCTGGTGCCGACCGTGATCACCTATGAGGTGCTCTCACGGAGGGAAGCTGGGCCCGGCTGGTCGGCGGACAACGTTCGAAAGATTCGCCAGGGCCTGACCGGCGCCTACGACTCGTTGGGTCTGGCCTACGAGAAGGGACTGCGCATCGGGTCGGGCTCTGACGTGCTTGCCGAAATGCAGGGGGAAAAGGGCAAAGAGATCGCCTGCCAGGCGCGCGTGATGGGCGCCATGAACGCGATCATCGCGGCGACGCGGACCAATGCCCAATTGCTTCGCATGGAGCGGCAGATCGGCACCGTCGAAGAAGGCAAGCTCGCGGACTTGATCCTGGTCGACGGCGATCCGCTCGCGGATCCGGAGGTATTCGCCGACCCCAACCATGTGCGCGTTGTCGTGAAGGCCGGCGAGGTCGTAAAGCAGATCGACTAGCGGCGGGTCGCCGCTTTATCTGCCTCCGCCTGGTGGACGATGCAATAGCGCGCCCAGGGCTTCGCATCGAGCCGCTCGTCGCCGATCGGCTTAGAGCATTGCTCGCAGTCGCCGTAGCTTCCTTGCTCCATCCGACGCAGCGCATCGTCGATGTCGTGGAGCTCGCCCTCGAGGATCAGCAGCGCGGTCAGGTCTCGGTGGCGCTCGAAGGTTTCGCTTCCCTTCAGCATGTGGCCGAGCTGCCGTTGTCCCACACCGCCGAGCTTGTCCGCGCGCAGCTTGCTGGCCAGGGTTGCGCGTTGGGTCCGTTCGGCCGTCAAGCGCTCGTGCGCTCGCTTGAGGTCCATGAAGTCGTGAGTTAACGGACGGCCGCGCGCTCCATCTGCGCCTGGTGCACGATGCAGAGGCGCGCCCAGGGCTTGGCCTCGAGCCGCTCGTTGCCAATCGGCTTACCGCATTCATCGCAGGTGCCGTACTTGCCCTGATCGATCTGGCGGAGCGCCTCGTCGATGTCCTCCAGCTCGCTCTCGACGATACGCAGCGCGGTCATATCCCGCTCGCGTTCGAAGGTCTCGGTGCCGAGTTCGGCGGGATGCTGATCGACCTTTGATAGCTCGCGCTCCTCGACGGCATCGGCTTCGTGCGCGCGCAATTTATCGGCAAGGTCTCGCCGCTGGGTCTGCTCGGCGAGCAAACGCTCGCGTGCTTTGTTCAGGTCCATAATGGAGGTCATGATATCGCAAAAGCTGACAGCGGCTATGGCGGGATGCTAGCCGAATGGAGCTTGGATTTTCGCTCTCGAGCGAACTACATGGCCCTCGCGAGTTAGTCGGTCAGGCGAAGCGGGCGGAAGAGATCGGCATGACGTTCTGCATGATCTCGGACCACTTTCATCCCTGGACCGACAAACAGGGGCAGAGTCCCTTCGTGTGGAGCGTGGTCGGCGGGATCGCGCAGGCAACCTCCCGACTGCGGCTTGGCACCGGCGTCACCTGTCCGCTGGTTCGAATTCATTCGGCGATCGTCGCGCAGGCGGCCGCGACCTCTGCCGCCATCATGCCGGGGCGCTTCATGCTCGGCCTGGGGACCGGGGAAAACCTCAACGAACACATCCTGGGTGGTCCGTGGCCGGAGGCTGAGGTGCGCCAGGAGATGCTCGAGGAAGCCGTCCACGTCATCCGCCAGCTCTGGACCGGCAAGACCGTCAGCCATCGCGGCGAGCACTTCACCGTCGAGAACGCGCGTATCTACACCCTGCCCGAGAAATTGCCGCCGATTCTGGTCGCCGCGGCCGGTGCGAAATCGGCGAAGCTGGCCGGTCGCATCGGCGACGGGATGGTCGGCACCACTCCTAGCGCCGAGACCATCAAGACCTTCGAGACGTCGGGTGGCGCGGGCAAGCCTCGCTACGGTCAACTGAGTGTTTGCTTTGACGCCGACGAGCGGCGCGCCCGAAAGCTTGCCTTGGAGCGCTGGCCTACCGCCGGGCTGGGCGGCGAAATCACCCAGGAGCTCAAGCTGCCGGCGCATTTCGAGCAAGCGACCAGCAAACTGCGCGAAGAGGACGTCGCCGAGACCATCGCCTGCGGCGCCGATCCGGAGGCGCACAGCGCCCGGATCCAGGAGTACGCCAAAGCTGGCTACGTCCATATTTATGTGCAGCAGGTGGGCACGGACCTCGACGGCTTCTTCCGGTTCTACCAGCGCGAGGTGTTGCCGCGGGTCGGGCTAGCGAAAGCTCAACCTCAACCGCAGGCCGCCAGGGCGTAGAGTCGACCGGATGGGACGCCGGCGACGAGATATGAGCGCATTCTGGGAGAACTGGCGGCAGCCGATGCCGCTTAAGGACAAGCTTCGTCTCGTGGTCCGCAATCGACTGCGGATCCCGCCGCCGCCCTGCTGTGGCCACCCCGGCGAGCCCGGCTGCTGAGAGCGTTTGCCAGGCCCGGGTCCGGGCCCCGAGCGGGTTGACAACAAACAGACCTTCCAGTAAAATGACAGTTGCGCTATCAAGTTGGGCGATATTCGATATGGGAGGTCTTCATGGCTAGTTTGATCTGGACGATCGTCGTCGTTCTCTTCGTCCTCTGGCTGATCGGCTTCGCCATCCACATCGGCGGAGCGCTGATCAACATCCTGCTGGTACTCGCGATCATCGGGATCATCTACAACTTGCTGGTCGGTCGCCGAGCGGTCTAGCCGGAGCAGGCAGCAAGCAAAGGGCGCGCGTCGCGCCCTTTTTTTGTGCCAAAGCGACACAGATTCGACGAAATCGCCTGCGATAATCGCCCGCAGGATGAGCCAGAGCACCGGCACCGTCCTGCGGAGAGGATCCGACCGCGTCCTGGGCGGAGTCTGTTCCGGCCTGGCCGAGTACTTCGGGGTCGATCCCCTGTTCGTGCGGATTGTCTTCGTCGTGCTCACGATCCTGCAGGGGGCTGGGATCCTGATCTATTTCGTGCTTTGGCTGCTGATGAAGCCGCCGGTCGACGAGCCCACCGGCCCAAAGCTTGCCGAGCGCCTGCGGACCATGGGCGATGAAATCCGGTCAGACTTTCGCGGCGATGCAGGCTCCGGTGGGGCGACGGTGAACCGGACGCTCTGGCTAGGAGTCATCCTGATCGGCCTCGGTGCCTATTTCTTGATCAGCAACCTCGGTCTGCTGAACGGCTTTCGCTGGGACCTGTTCTGGCCGGCGGTCCTGATTGCGATCGGAGTCTTCGTCCTGGTGCGCAGGCGCTGACGTGATGCGGACCCGGAACCTGGTGCTGCCGATCGCGCTGATCGCCATCGGCGCGCTGATCCTGCTCGCCAACCTCGGGGTGCTCTCGACCGAGGCGCTACAGCGGCTCGCCGATCTCTGGCCGCTGATCCTGATCATCATCGGCTTGCAACTCGTCTTGAATCACGTCCTGCCGCGCCCGCAGGCGACGGCGATCGGCCTGGCGCTCACGGCGCTGATCGTGATTGCCGCAGTCGCCTACGCCGCCCTGGCCCCGAAAACCGCCGCGGCGACGCAGCGGGTCAGTTCGCCGATCGGCGGCCTTAGCTCAGGGGTCCTCGACCTCGATTACGGTGCCGCCTCGATCACGATGCAGGCGGGCGATACCGGCAACGACCTCTATCGCGCCACCATCGCTTATCCGGGCGACGAAAATGCCCCGACCGTCAACTTCGATCAATCGACCGGCACGGTCAGCATCAGTGAGAACGGCACGTTCGGCGGCTTTCACTTATTCGGATCAGGCGACCGCAAGCTCAACATCACGCTCTCGAGCCGCGTCCCATGGACGATCCGCATGTCGGGCGGCGCCTCGGGACTTCACTTCGACCTGCGTCAGCTGCAACTGACCAATTTCGAAATCAACGGCGGGGCAAGCTCGGTCAACGGCCAGCTTGGACCGCCGAAGGGCACGGTGGCGCTGAACATTTCGGGCGGAGCCAGCAAGGTAGCGCTGCGGATTCCATCGGGCTCACAGTGGAGCGTTGCCCTCGAGGGTGGCGTGAGCAGCCTGAGCATCGATGGCAAGAGCTCGGGCGCGCTCGGCAACGAAACCAAGCAGAGCAGCGGGTACACCGGCGCGAGCGATCGGTTCGATATCAGGGTGAGCGGCGGCGTCTCCCATCTCGACCTCAACACGAAGTAGCCCCGTGCCGACGCAGCAAGTGGTGCTGGTGCGCCACGGCGAAACGGAATGGAGCAAAGACGGGCGCCATACCGGGACCAGCGACATCCCGCTTACTGAACATGGGCGCGAAGAAGCTCGTCGACTCAAGCCCGAGCTTCAACACTGGCGGTTCGCCCTGGTGCTGAGCAGCCCGCTGCAACGGTCGGTCGAGACCTGCCGGCTCGCGGGCTACGGCGATGGCGTGCAGCTTCGGCCAGACCTGGTCGAGTGGGACTACGGCAGCTACGACGGCAAGACCTCGAAGCAGATCGAAGCCGAGCGGCCTGGCTGGTCGCTGTGGCGAGATGGGGGCCCCGACGGCGAGACGGCGGAAGACGTCGCCAGACGGGTCGACCGGGTGATCGCCGAGGTGCGCGCTGTCGAGGGAAATGCGCTGGTCTTTGCGCATGGCCACGTGCTGCGGGTATTGGCCGCGCGCTGGCTGGGAGAGGCGCCCGCAGATGGACGGCTCTACGCACTCGACACGGCAGCGCTGAGCGTGCTCGGCTATGAACATCAGGACGCCGTGATCTCACGCTGGAATCAGCCGCCTCCCGGCTAGCTCGCTCACCGCGGCTCGGCGTGCACGGTGCGTGATCTGCTAGGGTGGCCGGCAGGAGACCCGTTCGGGAGAGGGGAAGGAGGGAAACTGAATGGGACTGTTTTCCGACCGTCGCCGGCTGCCTCGATCGATCGAGCGAGCCGCCCGGGGCGTCCGGTCGACTGCGGAGGCCGCCAGCAATGACGCCCGGGTCGTCGCCATCGTCCTCGTTCTCGCCGCTGCGGCGCTCGCGGTGGAGATGACGGCCAGCTTCAAGTAATAGATTTTCCCTATCGGCCCAATCGCCAAAAACGATTGGACTTGATGACTGGTAAGCTGATAGCTTGACTTCCATGATCAGCATGGAAGGGTACAAATTGCAGGCGATCGACCGCGATGAGCTCCAGGCATGTCGGGCCGAGACCGTTGAGTGCGGCTGCCCGGACGACTGCGAACGCGACCACGGGAACGAGTAGGGAAGCGCCCATGAACCGCGTGGCTGTGCCCAGCAGCGGGCAGCTGGTGGCGAGCCCACTGCTCCCCGAGGGCTTCAAGATCCCTGCCTCCCGCTTCGTGCACCCCAGCACTCGCATGCGCGAGCTGCTCGAGACCGAGCCATTCCTGTTTGGGCCGGGCGTCTACGACGCGATGGGCGCCGAGCTCGTCATGTACCACGGCTTCAAGGCCGTCTACTTCAGCGGTTATTCGTTCGCGATCGGCCACCTCGGCACCACCGACATGGACCTCTATTCGAACGTCGAGATCGCCGACGCGGCGCGCCGGACGGTGAGCGCCCTGCGCAAGTTCCAGCTGACCATGGCGGTCGGCGATCCGGAAAAGGGGGTCAAGCCGAAGCACCTGGACATCCCGCCGGTGATCGTCGACATGGACGGCGGTTACGGCAACATCTTCAACGTCCAGCGGACGACCGAGCTGTATGTAAACGCCGGCGTCGCGGCGGCGCACATCGAGGACCAGGTGCTGCCTAAGCGTTGCGGCCACATCGGCGGCAAGGCCCTGATCCCGGTCAACGAGATGGTCGGCAAGTTACGGATGGCGCGTGCGGTCGCCGACGACCTTGGCAATCGCGACTTCGTGATCATCGCCCGGACGGACGGCCTCAGCGCCGTCGACGCGCCGGAGTCGCTGCGGAAAATGGAGCTGGCCGTCGACCGTGGATTGCGCTACCTCGATACCGGCATCCCGGACATGTTGTGGTGCGAGTTTCCGACGTCGGACCGCGAGGCGGTCGAGACCTTCACCGAGCAGATCAAGAAGCGGTTCCCGGACGCCCGCTTCGCCTTCAACTGGTCGTCGTCGTTCAAGTGGTTCAAGGATCCGAACCCACTGACCTTCGCGGAGCTCGGCGAGATGGGAATGAAGTTCATCTTCATCACGCTGGGCGCGCAACACGCCGAGGGCCTCGGATTGAGCGAACTGCTGCAGGCGATGTCGACGGAGCAGCAGCAGGGGTACATCGAGCTGCAGAAGAAGGAGTTCGCACAGGGCGCCGACATCCCGACGAAAAGTCACCACTTCTTCTCGGGCGTGCCGTACCACCACCTCGTGGGCAAGACCTACGACGCCGCGCGCCTGGGCAAAGAGTTCGTCGAGGAACTGCCCGAAGACCGCGTCGTCTAGTCGCTATAGATGGAATCCGGCTGCGAGATAGAGGAGAACGAGGCTGGCAAGGCCTCGTAAACCCACAAAGAACCAGCTGTAGGCGCGGAGTTTCGCCGCTGCTTTATAGAGAAGGGCGCGAACCGCAGCTTCGGCGAGCATGGCCACGCCAAAGCATGCGAGCCCGATGCGAGCCAGGGAAACGGAGTTAGCGACGGCGCCGAGAGCGACTAAGACCGCTCCGACAATGAGGCCGCCCATCCATAAGGCGAGCCAGAGCCCGGCCCGCCTCTTAAAGCGATTGAAGTCTTGAATCAAAGTCGCCGCTAGGACGCTAAAGCTGTTGGGTCTGCCTCGCGGACCATATTCAAAAAGGCTGCTACGGTTCCGGAAGGGCGACCCTGGTCGCGGCGGCGGATCAGCACGATCTTCTGGGTGACCGCAGGGGCGTCCGCTACGGTAACTTCAACCAGCGATTTGCCGGCGAGCTCGCCGGCAACGGCGCTTCGCGGTAGCAAGGCGATGCCCAGCTTGCGCTCGACCATCTTCTTGGTCGCATCGATGTTGTCCAGCTCCATGACCTCGCGCGGGGTGACGCCAAGGCTTAGAAAGTACGACTGCGTGAGTTCGTAGTAGCTCGAGGTGCGGTCGAAGAAGATCAACCGCTCAGTCGCGACGTCGGCTATCCCCACTTTCGATCGCTTGGCGAACGGGTGACCAGGCGGAACGACGAGCACCAGGGCGTCTTCATAGAGCGGGAACGACTCGATGTCAGGATGCCGCAGCGCGCGTACCATCGCCAGCTGGACTTCTTCGCGGAGCAGCATCTGGAGGACGTCTTCGGAGTGCCCGGTGCGGACCGCGACCTCGACGCGAGGATATGCCCCGGCGAAGCGCTGCAACAGCGCCGGCAGAACGTAGGTGCTGACGGCTGGCGCCGCGCCAAGCACCAGACGTCCGGCTGAGGCCGACCGCGCATCGGCCAGTGCCTGGCGCCCGTCGCGGACGGCGCGAATCGCTCGCTCGGCGTAGGGCAGAAAGGCGCGGCCGGCGTCGGTCAGGCGCATGCCTCGACGGGTCCGCGCAAAGAGCGGCTCGCCCAGTTCCCGCTCGAGGGCGTGCAGGCGAGCGGTCAGCGTGGGCTGGGTCACGAACATCGCCTCGGCGGCGCGGCTGACATTGCCGCGCCGGGCAACCTCCAGGAAGCCCTCGATCTGGCCGAGCAGCACGGCTCTAGCTATAGGGCTTTTTTATCGCGGCGTCAACGATTATTCGGCCGGCCTGTCCTCGTAATCAGCCTCGGAGGTCGGCTGACCCTCGACCCAGGTCTCACTGGCCGGGGGGACCACCGGGTTGTCACTCTGCGGTGCCGACTGACCGCTGACGGGTGCTTCGCCGGTGCGGACGGAGGGATCCTGTTCGCTCTGGCCGGCGTCCTGGTTCGGCTCTGCGGGTTCTGGACGATTCCGAAGCTGGTCGGTGTTCTGGTCCATAGCTCCATGCTGCCGCATGACGGGTGTCACAGGGAAGTCCTGACGACTGTGACTGGCCGCTGGATCCGATCGGCGATACCGTCATGACGTAGTTCCGCGAACCCCTGGCCATCAAATCGCGGCAATTGCTGGAGACACTCGATCCCGTCAAGCGACTCAAGAGGAGGAGGATCTCATGGAAATCATTCGAAACCTGACGCGGCGAAAGCTGCGCAATATCCTGACGATCAGCGGCATCGTGATCGGTGTCCTCGCGCTGGTGACGATGGGCTCGCTGGCCGAAAAGTTCAACGCGCTGCTCGCGGGCGGTGCCAGTTACTTCGGCTCCAACATCCAGGTCAGCGACGACACCTCGTCCGCGTTCGGCGGGTTCGGCGGCGGTGGCCTGCTGAGCCTCGACAAGGCGCAGCAGATCGAGGCCGTCAACGGCGTGGCGGCGGCGTTCCCCGAGGTCAGTGTCAGCGCCAAGCCTGGGGCGACCAATGTCGTCTCGCTGGGAATTCCGGACTTCATTGCCAGCACCGACCCGGCGGAGCGAGGCTACGGCTCGTTTCACACCAACCTGGCGAAAGGCCGCGACATCAATCCCAATGGCAGCGGCGAGATCGTGCTCGGATCGGACTTCGCGAGTGAGTTCAAGAAGTCAGTTGGTGACTCGATCGTCCTCCCGGTGCGACCGAAGGATGCACCTGCCGATTTTGTCAGCCATACCTACACGGTGGTCGGCATCCTGGCCAAGACGCAGACCGCGCCGGACACCGGCGCCTACGTCAGCCTGACCGATGCGCAGACCCTGCTCAAGGAAAGCCTGCCGGCGAGCGTCCGCAACAGCATCGATATCAGCAAGCTCGTCAATGGCATCACGGTCTATGGGACGCCAGGCACCAACCTCGACAATCTGGCCGTGACCATCAACCAGCAGGTGCCCGGAGTGAAAGCAACCAAACCCAGCGAGCTGGTGGCCTCATTCAACGCGGGCGGGGCGCTGTTTACCGCGATCACAACCGGCGCCGCGCTTCTCGCGCTCGTCGTCGGCGGCCTCTCGGTCGTCAACACCATGCTGATGGCGGTCAGCGAGCGCGTTCGCGAGATCGGCCTCAAGAAAGCCGTCGGCGCGCACGTCAGCCACATCCTTCGCGAGTACCTCGCCGAATCGGTGACCATTGGCCTGCTCGCGGGGCTGATCGGCGTGCTGCTGGGCTGGGGCGTGACCAGCCTGCTGAACGCCGGCAATCCGAACCTGGGACTGTTCCTGTTGACCTGGCGCCTCGTGATCCTGTCCCTCGTCTTCGCCATCGGGCTCGGCGCGGTCGCCGGCATCATCCCCGCCATGCGCGCCGCCCGGATGGACCCGGTGCGGGCATTGCGTGCGGCTTAGGAGGACTGCAAATGGGAATCGAACTGAACAGTCTGACCAAGCACTACAAGCAAGGATCGAACACGGTCAAGGCCGTCGACGGCATCGACCTCGCGATCGAGTCCGGCGAGTTCGTCTCGATCGTGGGCAGGTCCGGCAGCGGAAAGACCACGACGCTGGATCTGCTGGGTCTATTGCTGCGGCCGACCAGCGGCAAGATCGTGCTCGACGGCATCGATACTGGAACGTTACGGGACGGCGCGCGGGCCGATGTACGTGGAAACAAGATCGGCTTCATCTTCCAGGAGTTCAACCTCCTGCCCAGTTTGAACGCGATCCAGAACGTGATGCTGCCGCTGCGATATCACAAGAGCGGCAGCGACGGCAAAGCGCGCGCCGCGGCGCTGCTCGAGGAAGTCGGGCTCAAGGATCGTATGCACCACCGGCCTCAGCAGATGTCGGGCGGCGAGCAGCAGCGGGTCGCCATTGCCCGCTCGCTAATCAACCGTCCCTCCATCGTGCTGGGCGACGAGCCCACCGGCGAGGTGGACAGCGAGACGAGCCAGCAGCTGGTGGCGCTGATGCGGCGGATGAACCGGGAGCATGGGATCACCTTCGTGATCGTCACCCACGACACGGACGTCGCGGCCCAGACGGACCGGGTGATCCGCTTGAAAGACGGCAAGGTACTCTCTGACGTACGCGCGACGCCCGACCAGAAGTTTCTCAGCGGCGCCGATCTCCAGGGAGCGATCGCCTAGGAGGCGAGGACCAATCAATTTCAACGCTCGGACGATCGAGAGAGGCCGCCTGTTCATGGTGGCCTTTCTTGCCTTTTACATCCTGCCGATCTGGGTGATCCTCGCTCAACCGTCGATCATCCGAGACCGGGGACCAGCGTTGGGCCTGCTGCTCGGCAGCGCCGCGGTGTGGATTTGGTTCTGGCTGCGGGTTTGTGGCGGGCCCGACGAAGGCTGGCGCGAAGTCGCGGTCGCCCTCGGCGCCTTCCTGGTCGGCGTCTTCACGCTGATGACGCCGCCAGCTTACGGCACCCTCTGGATTTACGTCGTGATTATGGTCGGCGCTGCATATCCCTGGCGGGTAGCAGCTCTCTTAGTGGCCGCGGCCTCATTGACCGGTGGTGCGCTGGACGTGGTTCGGGGATCGGGAGGATTGATCGCATCCAGCGAAGTGATCAACGCCGCGATCGTCGGCGCGGTCGCGATCGCCGGCCGGCTGCTCCTGGAAACCAACCGGGAGCTCTCACAGGCGCGCGAACAGATTGCACGGCTCGCCGTCGGCGAAGAGCGGCTGCGCTTTGCCCGCGACCTGCACGACCTGCTCGGCCACAGCCTATCTGTCATCGCGCTGAAGAGCGAGCTGGCAGGGCGCTTGCTGACGCGCTCGCCAGAACTTGCCGAGCGCGAGGTCGGCGATATCGAAAAGGTGGCCCGCGACGCGCTGCGCGAAGTCCGGGACGCGGTCGCCGGCTACCGGCAGCCGACGCTGGCGGCCGAGCTCGCTGGCGCGCGCGAGGCGTTGACGGCAGCCGGCATCGACTGCCGCATCGAGGGGGAAGCTGATGGACTGCCGCCCGCCATCGAGGCGGTGCTCGCCTGGGCGGTTCGCGAGGGCGCGACGAATGTGGCGCGGCATAGCCAGGCGAAACGTTGCTCCATCCGGATGAGCCAGAAGGCCGGTCAGGCGAGCGTGGAAGTAACGGACGACGGACGGGGCGGAACGCCGCAGCCAGGAAGCGGCCTGCATGGACTCGATGAGCGGGTTCGCGAACGCGGCGGCACGCTCCAGGCAGAACCACTACCGCACGAGGGATTCAGATTGCGGGTCAGTGTGCCGCTGTTGGGTCCTCTCTCGGAAGCGGACTCCGCATGATCCGCGTCCTGATTGCCGAGGACCAGGCGATGGTACGCGGCGCGATGAAGGCGCTGCTGGCAATGGAGGACGATCTCGAGATCGTCGCTGAAGTCGACCGCGCGGACCGGGTCGTCCCGGTCGCCAAGCAGACTCATCCGGAGGTCGCCCTGCTCGATATCGAGATGCCGGGCGGCGACGGGATCACCGCAGCAGGGGAGCTGCGGAAGGTGATGCCAACTTGCAAGGTGCTGATCGTGACCACCTTCGGCCGGCCTGGTTTCTTGCGGCGCGCGATGGAGAGCGGCGCATCGGGCTTCATGCTCAAGGATGCGCCGGCGCACGAGCTCGCCCTGGCGATCCGCCGAACGGTGCGTGGTGAGCGGGTCGTTGATCCGGGGCTGGCCGCCGCCGCGTTGTCCGCCGGCGTCAGCCCGCTCTCCGATCGCGAGCGCGATGTGCTGAACGCCGGCCGGCAAGGTGCCAGCATTGCGGAAATCGCCAAATCCCTCTTCCTGTCCGAGGGCACCGTGCGCAACTATCTGTCAGCAGCCATCCAGAAACTGAACGTCAGCAATCGAACCGAAGCGGCTCGCGTCGCCGAAGAACAGGGCTGGTTGTAAGAAGAGGAGGAATCACATGATCGTGGTCACGACCGAAGAAGTCACCGGGCATCGCGTGGTAGAGATGAAGGGGCAGGTCTTTGGGCTGGTGGTGCGCAGCCGTGGGCTGGGCGGCAACATCATGGCGGGCCTGCGCTCGCTGGGTGGAGGCGAGATCACCGAGTACACCGAATTGCTCGAGGACGCGCGCCGCCATGCGGTCGATCGCATGATCCAGAACGCCACCGCGATGGGCGCCAACGCGGTGCTGCGCATGCAGTTCGACTCCTCGGAGATCGGCCAGACGATGTCGGAGATCGTCGCCTACGGGACGGCGGCCGTCGTGCAACCGACCAGCTGAGATGCTGCGCAAGGCGATCCTGGCTTACGGCGTGCTGGCGATCGTCTGCGGCATCCTGCTGCTCGCCGCCGGGATCGGCGTTGGGATCGTCATTTATCTGCTGATCCAGGGCATCGTCGTGCTGGCCGCGCTCCTCTTCGAACGCGGGCGTTACCGACCGACGGTCACGCAGAGTGGCGACTGGCAGGAGACGGAGGAGCGCTTCGTCGATCCGAGTACAGGGCAACTCATGAAAGTCCGCTACAATCCGCGAACTGGAGTACGGGACTATGTGCCCGCGGACTCTCTCCCTCCCTCCGGCTCGGGAGGACCACTGAAGCCATGAAGAGGACGACGATTCTGCTGCTCATCACGGTGGTGGCGGTCGTGGCCGGCACGATCACCGTCCTGGCGACGCCCAAGTATCAGGAACTTGCGGCGCGGCCCACGCCCGGCCCCCTGTTTGTCGTCGAGACCACGCCCACTCCCTCGCCGACGCCGAGCCCAACCCCGACCGCCACGCCGGCGCCAACGATCGCCGCCACGCCGAACGGCACCGTGACGATCGCGATGCCGGTCTTTAAGCAATCGCTGGGCCTTGACTGTGAAACGGCGGCCCTGCAGATGGCGCTCGCCGGCACGGGTCGCAATTACACCCAGGACCAGCTGATCGCGATGCAACCGGCCGCCGACACCCATGCGCCGGTGATGGGACCGATCGTCAACGGGCACAAGACGGTCAAGCAGTGGGGCAATCCCTATAAGCAGTTCGTCGGCAACATCAACGGCGCGGACTGGATCCCGACCGGCTATGGCATCTACTACCCGCCACTGCTGAGCCTGGTGCAGTCCCACGGCCTGCCCAACTCCGTCGGCGGGGAAGGCGCGGGCAACGGCTGGACGGCCTCGCGGATTTACGCCGCCGTCGCTGCCGGTCACCCGGTGGTCGCCTGGGTTGAAACCGGATGGATGAGCGCCTACGTGGGCACCTGGACGGCGTGGGACGGGTCGCCGATCCGCTATTCGCTAATCGAGCACGCGATCGCGATCAGCGGCGTTTCCCCGACCCAGATCCGGGTCAACGACCCCTGGCGCAGCGGCAGCCAATACTGGTACAGCAAGGCTGCGTTCGAGGCCTCCTGGGCCGACTTCGACAACATGGCCATCATCCTCCAGTAGCGGCTCGACCTTCGCCGTTCCCTGGACCCGCGCCTGGGTGCGAATCGGCAGCCCGACCAGGTTGATGAAACCAACCGCCGACTGGTGATCGAATTGGTCGCCAGCCGAATAGGTCGCCAGGGCTGGCCGGTAAAGCGAATACGGGGATGAGCGGCCGACAACCGACGCGTTGCCCTTGTGGAGCTTGATCCGAACGGTGCCGGTGACCGCCGCCTGCGTGCTCTGCACATACGCATCGAGATCCTGGCGGTGCCGGCTGAACCATTTGCCCTGATACACGAGGCGCGCGTACTCCTGGGCGACCAAGCCCTTGAAGCGGGCGGTCTCGGCGTCGAGGACGAGATCTTCGAGCGCTCGGTGTGCCAGGTGGAGGATCATCGCGGCCGGCGCCTCGTAGACCTCGCGCGACTTGATGCCGACGAAGCGGTCCTCGATCATATCGATCCGGCCGACACCATGCACGCCGCCGATACGGTTGAGCTCGCTGACAAGTGTCACACCCTCGAGCAGCTGCCCGTCCAGACATACGGGCACCCCCTGCTCGAAGCCGATCTCGATGGTTTGGGCGCTGGCGGGGGCGTTCTCCACCGAGGCGGTCCACGCAAACGCGTCCTCGGGGGGCATGAGAGATGCGTCCTCCAGCGCTCCGGCCTCGATGGAGCGCCCCCACAGGTTCTGGTCCACGCTGTAGGGCGACGTTGGCTTGATCTCCAACGGCAAGCCATGCTCGCGGGCGTACGCGATTTCCTGCTCCCGCGTCATGTTCATCCCGTCGCGCAGCGGCGCGAGGACCTTCAGCTGCGGTGCCAAAGCGCCGGTCGCGATGTCAAAGCGCACCTGGTCGTTGCCCTTGCCGGTCGAGCCGTGGGCGATCCAGGTAGCGCCCTCGCGCTTGGCGACTTCAACGAGAACCTGCGCGATCAGCGGCCGGCCGAGCGCCGTCGCCAGTGGATATTGACCTTGATAGAGCGCGCCCGCCTTCAACGCCGGCCAGCAGAAGCGCTCGATGAATGGTTTCCGGGCGTCGAAAATGTAGGCGCGAGACGCTCCGGACGCAAGCGCGCGTTCGCGGATCCGGGCGAGATCCGGCTGGCTGCCGAGGTCGACGGTAAGGGCGATCACCTCGAAGGCACGGGCGTCGATCAGCCAGCGCACGGCAACGGTGGTGTCGAGGCCTCCGGAGTAGGCGAGCACGATCTTTTCGCCCATCAATCCTCCGGCTGGACATAGGCGCCGAGGCGCGCCAGTCGCTGGGCAAAACTGCTATAAGCGCGCGGTTGCAGGGTGAGCGCGACGAAGATGGTGTCGTCGCCGGCCACCGTGCCGAGGACCTCGGGCCATCCGGCCCCATCAACCGCGGAGGCCAGCGGGTGCGCCGAACCAGGCGTGGTGGTGAGCACCGCGATCCCCTGACCGCGGCGGACCGTCATCGGCAGGTCGCGGAGTAACCGGCGCAGGCGATCTTCGCGGCCGGACGGCGACGCCGCTCCGAGCCCCTCATCCGGTTTGACGTAATGGCTGTCCGGGCCTGCGACCCGCACCAAACCGAGCTCAGCAATATCGCGGGAGACCGTCGCCTGGGTGGTGGCAATTCCCGCCCTTTGCAGCCGGTCGACCAGCTCCTCCTGCGTCGAGATGGGATGCTTGCCAATGATCGACAGGATCGCTTCCTGCCGCTTACGCTTCGACATGCGCGAGCGCCTCCTTGACACGCTGTGGAGCCGTGCCACCGAGTACGTCACGCGACGCGAGCGCGCCCTCCAGCGTGAGGTGGCCCAGCACGTCCGCGCCGAAGAGCGGCGAGAACTGCTTCAGTTCCTCGAGCGAATAGGACTCGAGGCCCCGGCCGGACGCGACCGCGGACGCCACGATCCTTCCCACCAGGCGATGCGCGTCCCGGAAGGGCAGGCCCTTACGGGAGAGGTAGTCGGCGAGCTCGGTGGCGAGGGTGTAGCCGCTGATGGCGGCGCTTCGCATCACCTCGACATTGAACGCCAGCCCCTCAACCAACCGCGCGGTGACCGCGAGGCAATCGATCGTCGTATCGACGGCGTCGAAGAGCGCCTCTTTGTCTTCCTGAAGGTCGCGGTTGTAGGCAAGCGGCAAACCCTTGAGCACCATCAACAGGTTGACCAGGTCGCCGGTTACGCGTCCGGTCTTCGCCCGCACCAGCTCGGCGGCGCAGGGGTTCTTCTTGTTCGGCATCATCGAGCTACCGCTCGCCAGGGAGTCCGGCAGCTGGGCAAAGGAGAACTCGGTGCTGGTCCAGAGCACGACCTCGCCGCAAAGCCGCGACAGGTGGCCCATCACGATCGCGCAAGCCGAGATGAGCTCGATGACGAAGTCGCGGTCGGCGACGGCGTCGAGAGAATTGCGCGCCGCCGCCGCAAACCCAAGGTCGGCGGCCAACGCCGTGCGGTCGATTGGGAAGCCGCTGCCGGCAAGCGCACCCGCGCCCAGCGGCGAGACGTCAGCACGTTCGAGTGCGTCGCCCAGGCGTCCGCGATCGCGTTGCAGCATTTCGACGTAGGCGAGCAGGTGATGCGCGAGGAGCACCGGTTGAGCCCGCTGGGTATGGGTGTAGCCGGGCATAACGCTCGCGGCATGCTCCTGTGCTCGAGTGACCAGCGCCGCCTGAAGCTGATGCACGCCCTCGAGCAACGTCGTCCCGGCCTGCTTGACGTAGAGGCGCAGGTCGAGCGCCACCTGGTCGTTCCGGCTGCGGCCGGTGTGCAGCTTGCCCCCGAGTGGGCCTAGCTTGTCGCGCAGCTTTTGCTCGACGAGCATGTGGATGTCTTCAGATTCATCAACCTCAGCCTCTCCGTTCTCCCTCCCCCTGGCGGGAAGGGTCGGGGAGGGGGTATTCGAGAGGTCGCTTTCTATCTCAGTCAGCGCCCTGTCGATTTCGGTTTGTTCGTCAGCCGTAAGGACGCCGGCACCGACCAGCGCCCTCGCGTAGGCGCGGCTACCCGCGATGTCCTCGTGGAAGAGCCGGTGATCGACCGCGAGCGAGCGCGTGAAACGATCGATCAGCGGATCCGGCTCTTCCGAGAAACGGCCGCCCCAGGGCTGCTGGCTCAGTGCACCACCTTAGCCATCCGCTTGGCCAGCACTTCCCAGGGCAGACCCGCGATCTGCGCGGCGGGACCGCAGAGTTGCTGGTTGAAGCTCCGGCTTTGCAAGCTGCGGATCTCCGGGAAGAAGAGCGACTGGTTGCTCTGCCGGCTGTCGATGTTGATCGCCCCATGGAAGAGCGTCGCCGTTTCGGTCCCACTGACGTGCGCCTGCGTCGTTGCGACGAAGGAATCCAGCGCGTCCTTCAGCGGGCTGAACCAGGATCCGTGATAGACGAGGGAGCCCCATTTCTGGTCGACGATCGACTTGAACTCGAGCTCTTCCTTTGTCAGGCAGAACTGCTCGAGGTCGTGATGGAGCTTGAGCAGCACGGTCGCGGCCGGTGCCTCGTAGAGCTCGCGCGACTTGAGCCCCATGATGCCGTCTTCGAAGATGTCGATCTTGCCGATGCCGTGGCTGCCCGCGATCACGTTCAGCTTGGCCACGATCTCCGGCAGCGGCAACTCCTTGCCGTCCAGCGCGACCGGGATGCCGTGCTCGAAGGTGACCGCGACTTTGGTCGGCGTGGGATTGGTCTTCCCCGCCGGCTTCCACCAGAGCCAGGCGTTCTCCGGAATCGGCTGATTGAGGCCGATCGCGCCCGAGGCGAGGCTGCGGCACCACATCGTCTTGTCGTCGCCGCCCTGCATCACCTCGGTGATCGGGATGCCGAGCTCTTTGGAGATTTCCTCCTCGTCGCCGCGGGTCAGATCGAAGTCCCGCACCGGGACGAGCACGTCGAGCTGCGGCGCGACGAGCTTGAAGACGTTGTGCATGCGGTACTGGTCGTTGCCCTTGCCGCTGCTGCCTTCCATGATCGCGTCACAGCCGAGCTTGAGTGCCAGCGCGGCGATCTTGGAGGCGATCAGCTGGCGGGTCATCGACGTCGACACCGGGTAGCCCTCGTAGTTGGAGTTGGCCTGGATCGCCTTGGTCAGCCAGAGATTGGCGAACTCCTCCTTGGCGTCGATCACGATCGGCGTGATGCCGAGCACCTTCGCCTTCTGGATGGCGGCCTCCATCTCGTCCTTCCCCTGCCCGACGTCGACCGTGATCGGGAACAGCTCCTCGACCTGGTATTTCTCCTTGGCGAGCACGGCGCAGAGCGACGAATCGAGGCCGCCCGAGTAGGCGAGGGCCACCTTCTTGGCTTGCTTGATCGGCGTCGCGTCGATCTTCTCCAGTAATTTGCTCTTGACTGCCAGCATGAATCGGGACCTCCTCAGTGGTTTGGTAACGCTGTCTTCTGTTGTTGGGTTGCGCATAAGTATACGGGAGGCTGTATAATTACGCAAGACACCGTGATCGGCATCCTCTGCAGTCGCGTCCGGATCGAAGAGAAGTCGCTGTTCGAGGCACTTCGGCGACGTGGCATGCGCTTCGAGCGGCTCGACGAGGACCAGATCCAGTTTCCGATCGGCGGCGACGTCCCGGGCGTGGACGTGGTACTGGATCGGTCGATCCACCACGGGCGCTCGCTCTACAGCCTGATGCTGCTGAACGCCGCCGGCGTGCCGACCGTCAACCGCGGCGAGGTGGCCCAGATTTGTGGCGACAAGATCCTGACCTCATCGACGCTGGCCGCGGCGGGCGTCCCGATCCCCAAGACGGTGGTCGCCTTCACTCGCGAGGCGGCATTGGACGCGATCGAGAAGATGGGGTATCCCGTCGTCATCAAGCCGATGGTCGGCTCCTGGGGACGGCTGCTGGCGAAGATCAACGACCGCGACGCCGCCGAGGCAGTGCTGGAGCACAAGGAAACGCTCGGCTCGTACCAGCATGGGATCTTCTACATCCAGGAGTACGTCAAGAAGCCGGAACGCGACATCCGTGTCATCGTGATGGGCGACCAGACGGTCGGAGCGATCTATCGATCGTCCGAGCACTGGATCACGAACACGGCGCGCTCGGGACAGGCGTCGCCTTGTCCCGTGACGCCCGAGATCCATGAGCTCTGCCAGGAAGCGGCTTCGGCGGTGGGTGGCGGGTTCCTCGCGATCGACCTGCTGGAGCATGACGATGGTCTGCTGGTCAACGAGCTCAACTACACGCCGGAATGGCATGGCTTCATGGACGCGACCGGCATTCCGGTGCCCGATTTGCTGATCGATTACCTGCTGCAGGTGCATCAAGCCGAAGCCGTCGCTTGACAGCGGCTGCGCCTGACGCTATCCTCACCGCCAACAAGTTCATATCGAAAGGCGTTGATGAGGGAGAGTACGCGGACGCTAGAACTCCAGAGAACCTCCGGCAGCTGAGAAGGAGGGTTCAGGGCACCGCCGAAAAAGGCCTCGGAGCCGCAGGTCGAAAAGGGATCGCCCTTACTAGGCTGAGCCGGCCGGCCCCCGTGATCGGGCTGGAGTCTTCAGGCAGCGATGCCGCGGACTCGAAGAGGCCGGTCGCGCAAGCGAGCGGCGAAGTCGGGTGGTACCACGAGAGAAGCCTCTCGTCCCGGTGGACGAAGGCTTTTTGTGTTCTTGGAGGTGCCATGAGCATTAGAGCGTTCCGGATCATCGAGTCGACGCTCCGTGAGGGCGAGCAGTTCGCCCTGGCGCATTTCACACCGGCGCAGAAGATCGCGATCGCGCAGATGCTCGACGAATTCGGCGTCGAATACCTCGAACTCTCGTCGCCCTGTGCCTCGCCGCAATCGGAGGCTGACCTGCGGGCGGTCGCCGCATTGCCGCTCCGGGCCAAGGTGCTGACCCACGTCCGCTGTCACATGGAAGACGCGCGAGTCGCGGTCGAAACCGGGGCCGACGGCATCGACGTGCTGTTCGGGACCTCGTCCCACCTGCGGGCGTTCTCCCACGGCAAGAGTGTCGACGAGATCATCGAGACCGGCACCCAGGTCGTTCGCTTCATCCAGTCGCAGGGACTGGAAGTGCGCTTCAGCAGCGAGGATTCGTTTCGATCCGATCCGAAGGATCTGCTGCGCGTCTACCAGGCGATCGACCGCCTCCATCCGCAGCGCGTGGGCCTGGCCGACACCGTCGGGATCGCGACCCCGAGCCAGGTCTTCGAACTGGTCTCGATGGTGCGCAAGGCCGTCGATTGCGATATCGAGTTCCATGCCCACAACGACACGGGCTGCGCCATCGCCAACGCCTTCGCCGCGCTCGAGGCGGGCGCGACCCACATCGACACGACCGTGCTGGGGATCGGCGAGCGTAACGGGATCGTGCCCCTCAGCGGCATGATCGCGCGCCTGTTGAGCATCCGCCCGGAACTGGTTTCGCAGTACCGGCTCGATGTCCTGCCCGAGCTCGACCAGATGGTCGCCGAGATGGTCGGCATCCAGGTGCCCTTCAATGCGGCGATCACGAGCGCGACCGCGTTTCACCACAAAGCTGGGATGCACACCAATGCGGTCCTGAAGGATCCGTCGAGCTACGAGATCTTCGACCCGGCGCAATTTGGCCGTGAGCGCACGCTGATGACCGGTCACCGGCTGACCGGCCGGCATGCGATTGCCCACCGCGCCACGACGCTCGGCCTCAGCCTGACCGACGACGAGATTCGCGCGGTCACGGCGGAAGTCAAGCGCCGGGCCGATCAACGGCCGCTGTCAACCGATGAGCTCGATGACCTGCTTCGTGGCCGGGTGCCGGCCTAGGAGGAAAGCATGGGAACACTGACTGAAGAGATCTTTTCCACGCGGATCGGCCGCCAGGTTCAGGCGGGCGAGATCGTGGTGGCGCCGGTCGATTACGCGATGGCACATGATGTGACCGGTCCGCTGGCGATCGAGGCTTTCCGGCAGCTCGAGATGCCGTTGTGGGATCCGGACCGCGTCATCTTCGTGTTCGACCACATCCTGCCGGCCAACACGGTGGCGGCAGCCGGCCTGCACCGGCAGGTGCGCGAGTTTGCCGCCGAGTTCGGCGTCACGCATGTCTTCCAGGAGGGCATCTGCCACCAGCTGATGGTGGAGAAGGGCTTCATCCGGCCCGGCGGCATCGTGGTCGGTGCCGACTCGCACAGCACGACCTATGGCGCGCTCGGCTGCTTCAGCGCCGGATTCGGGTCGACCGACATCGCGGTGACGTTTGCCACCGGGCGCACCTGGTTCCGGATTCCGGAGACGATCCGCATCAACCTGCGCGGCGGTCTACCACCGGGCGTCTTTCCCAAAGACCTCGCGCTTCAAGTCATTCGTCGACTTGGCGCCGAGGGGGCCAACTATCTTGCTGTCGAGTGGGGAGGTGAGGCGGTTGAAGCCATGAGCGTGGACGATCGCCTCACGCTCGCCAACCTCACGGTCGATTTCGGCGGCAAGGCGGGATTGTGCGAACCGGACGACAAGACGCGCGCGTATCTGGGCGACGGCGCGATTGCCGACATTCACCCTGTCCGTCCGGCCTATCGCCAGGTGCTGGAGGTCGACGCCGAGACGCTCGAGCCGCAGATCGCCTGTCACCCCGCGATCGACAACGTCAAGGACTTGAGCGATGTCGAAGGCACGCATCTCGACGAGGTCTTCGTGGGAAGCTGCACCAACGGCCGCATCGAGGACCTGGCGATCGTCGCCTCCTACTTCGAAGGGCGGCGCGTCCATCCCGACACGCGCACGATTGTGGTGCCGGCGTCGAAGAAGGTCTATATGGAGGCGCTCGCTCGGGGCTACATCCAGACCTTCATGGAGGCGGGCGCGCTGGTCATGAACGCGGGATGCGGCCCCTGCCTCGGAAGGCAACATGGTGTCCTCGGTCCTGGCGAGCGCGCGTTATCGACGAGCAATCGCAACTACGCCGGGCGAATGGGTAGCCCGCAGGCGGAGATCTACCTCGCCAACCCGGCAGTCGCGGCCGCCTCGGCGCTGGCTGGGGAAATTGCCGATCCCCGGAGAATCAACTGATGGGACGCGTCTTCAGGTTCGGTGACGCGATTTCGACCGACGCGATCATCCCCGGCCGTTACAACGTGACGACCGATGCCGCCGCGCTGGGGAAGGCCTGCTTCATCGAGGCGCGTCCGGACTTCGCGTCGTCGGTCCAGCCCGGCGATGTCATCGTCGCCGGTCGCAACTTCGGTTGTGGGAGCTCGCGTGAACATGCGCCGATGTCGATCAAAGCGGCGGGGATCCAGGCAGTCGTCGCTCGGAGCTTCGCGCGGATCTTCTATCGCAACGCCATCAACATCGGACTGGCCGTGATCCAGTGCGATGCACTCCACGAGGCTGTGGTCGACGGGGATCCGATCTCGGTCGATATCCGCTCCGGCCAGATCCGCGCGAATGGCAAGATGTTCCAAGGGGAAACACCGGGTCCGGTGGCGGCCGCCATCATGGAAGCTGGATCGCTGATCGACCTGATCAAAACTCGCGGCTGGGCCGCGATCGAGGAGGTGTCATGATGTCAACCGCCACGACGGCGCAATGTCCCGAATGCGGCGCCGAGGTCAGCCTCGCCGGCGATGTGGAACGCGGCGAGATCGTGCCCTGCGCCGACTGCGGAGCAGAGCTCGAGGTGGTCGAGCCCAATCCGCCTGAGCTTCGGCTGGCACCCGAGGAAGAGGAAGACTGGGGCGAATAGCGTGAGGCTGGGCGTCCTCTGCTCTCGGATCCGCGCCGAGGAAAAACTGCTCTTCGACGCCTTCAATCGGCGCGGCATCGCGTTCGAGAAGATCGACGACCGCGAGTCGATCTTCGAGATCGGCGCGGAACCTCCGCGCTACGACGTTGTCCTCGAGCGCTGCCTCCATCACTCGCGCGCGCTCTACGCGCTGCGCATCCTCAACCAGGCCGGCATTCCAACCGTCAACAGCTATGAGGTCGCGCTGACCTGTGGCGACAAGATCAATACGACAACCGCGCTCGCCGCCGCCGGCGTCCCGAGCCCTCGGACGCTGATCGCGTTCACCCCCGAGTCGGCTCTGCAAGCGATCGAAACCTTGGGCTATCCCGTCGTGCTGAAACCGGCGATCGGATCCTGGGGCAGGCTGCTGGCGAAAATCTCGGACCGAGAGGCGGCCGAGGCGCTGCTGGAGCACAAGGAGACGCTCGGCTCGTATCAGCATGCGATCTTCTACATCCAGGAATTCGTCAACAAGCCCTCGCGCGACATCCGCAGTTTTGTCGTCGGCGACGAGACGATCTGCGCCATCTATCGCGAGTCGCCGCATTGGATCACGAACACCGCTCGCGGCGGCCAGGCGCGCAATTGTCCCGTGACAAAGGAGATCGATCGGTTGTCGCGCGCCGCAGCGCGAGCCGTCGGCGGCGGCGTGCTGGCGATCGACCTGCTCGAGCATCCAGACGGCATGCTGGTGAGCGAGGTCAACTATACGATGGAATTTCGCAACAGCATCGAGACCACCGGGGTCGACATTCCCGGGCACATCGTCGATCACGTCCTGCGTGTCGGCAAGCTCGAGGCCGTCCCCGCGTGATCACCGCCGAGCGGACGCAGCCCGAGACGCAGGTCGAAACCGGCATCGAGCTGCTCGAGGAGATGCTGGCGATCCCCAGCCCCTCGACCCAGGAGCGCGCGGTCGGCCAGTGGCTGGTTTCGCGCATGCGTGGCATGGGCTTCGCGGCACGGCGCGATGAGGCCGGCAACGTCGTCGGCTTCTGGGGAAGCGGACCGAAGGAGGTCATGCTCCTCGGTCACATCGACACGGTGCCTGGATTCATCCCGGTGCGGCGGGACGGCAACCGCCTCTTCGGACGAGGCGCGGTCGATGCGAAGGGCCCGATGGCGGCCGCGATCACGGCCGTATCCCGACAACCGGTTGGGACCGGCGTTCGCTTCACCGTGATCGGGGCCGTTGAAGAAGAGGGCAGCTCACGCGGTGCCCGCCACCTGGTCAGCCGCAAGGCGCCCGATCAGCTGGTGATTCTCGAGCCGAGCGGATGGGATGCGGTCACCCTTGGCTACAAGGGCAGCCTGCGCCTGCGATATCGGTTGTCGATCCCCGTCGGGCACGGTGCCGGTCCGCATGAGAGCGCCGCCGACCAGGCGATTGCTTTTGTCCGGCGGCTGCAGGATCACACCCGGCCTTCGCCTCAACGCGCGTTCGAGAGACTCGACGTGCGGGTGCTCCGATTTCATGCCGATCACGACGGCTTTCGCGACACCGCCTCGCTCTCGATCGGCTTTCGGCTGCCGCCGGATTTCGACGTCGAGGCGCTCAAGCAGCAGCTGGACGAATGGAGCGAAGGAGCCGACCTTCGCTTCGACCATGCCGACGCGGCCGTCAAGATGGAGAAAAACACGGCGGTGGTGCGCGCCTTTCTCAGCGGCATCCGCGAGGTCGGCGGCACGCCGCGGTTCAAAATGAAGACCGGAACATCGGACATGAACATCCTCGCGCCCGTCTGGGGCTGTCCCGCGCTGGCCTACGGCCCCGGTGACTCCAAGCTCGACCACACGCCCGACGAGGCGATCGACCTCGACGAGTTCGGGCGCGGGGTCGACGTCCTGACGCACGCCCTTCATCAGCTGGCCCAATGAAAGCGGCGGTTGTCGGCGGATCCGGCTATGCCGGCGGCGAACTGCTTCGGCTCCTCCTCTCCCATCCCGAGATCCAGGTCACCCAGGTCACCTCAGAGCGCCTGGGCGGCAAATTCGTCCACAGCGTCCATCCCAACCTGCGCAAGCGCACCGACCTGAAGTTTCAATCGCGTGCCTCGCTGCAGCCAGTCGATGTCCTGTTCCTGGCGCTGCCGCACGGTGACACGAGCAAGGAAATCGATCGCCTGGAATCGCTCGCGCCCACCGTCATCGACCTTTCCGCCGACTTTCGCCTGCGGGATCGCAACGACTATCCGATCTGGTACGGCTGGGAGCATCCGAAGCCAGAACATCTGCGTGATTGGGTCTACGCGCTTCCTGAATTGCACCGCGACCAGATCCGAACCTCGAACCGGCTGGCCAGCGGCGGCTGCCTCGCGACCGCCGCCATCCTCGCTCTCTATCCGCTGGTCCAGGCCGGCGTCATCGACCGGGCGATGCCGATCGTGATCGAGGGGAAGACCGGATCATCGGCCGGCGGCGCGGAATCCGGACCGGCATCGCACCATCCGCATCGCAGTGGCGAGATGCGTTCCTTCGCACCGACCTCGCATCGGCACACGGCGGAGATCATCCAGGAACTCTGCCTGGCATCACAGAATGGCCAGCGACCCCCGGTCGCGTTCTCGGCGACGGCGGTCGAGGCCGTCCGCGGCATCCTGATGACCGCGCATGTCTTTCTTGGCGAAGACCTCGCGGAGAAGGACCTATGGAAGATCTATCGCGCCGCCTACGCCGGTGAGCCGTTCATGCGGATCGTCAAGGAGTCGACGGGGATTCATCGCTACCCGAATCCGAAGATCCTCTCGGGAACGAACTACACGGATGTCGGCTTCGAGCGCGACCCGCATTCGCGCCGGGTCGTCGTTATGAGCGCGCTCGACAATCTGATGAAAGGCGCGGCCGGCCAGGCCGTGCAGGCGCTCAACATCCGCTTCGGCTGGGACGAGCGAACCGGGCTCGATTTCCCAGGCCTGTATCCGATCTAGTGCTGGTTATCAAAATCGGCGGCAGCCTCACCAACTTTGATTCGCTGCTGCAGGACATCGCCGCCTGCAAGGAGCCCCTCGTTCTCGTCCACGGCGGGAACAAGGAACTGAACGAGCTGTCGACCAGGCTTGGCTCTCCGCCGAGAATGGTCACCTCGGAACGTGGCGAGGTGAGCCGCTTTACGGATGCGACGACGATGGATCATTTCCTGATGGCATACGCCGGCAAGCAAAACAAGCGAATCGTCGAGCGGCTCCGGTCGCTCCGCGCCAATGCGGTCGGGCTCTCGGCGATGGACGGGGGCATCGCGGTCGGACGGCGCAAGCCGGACATTCGTATCCGGGAGGATGGCAAGTCGAAGATCCTGCATGGGGACCACAGCGGGTCGATCGAGCGCATCGAGCCGGCATTGCTCCGGCTCCTGCTGGACGCGGGCTACCTGCCGGTCCTGACGCCGCCGGCGATCAGTCACGAGGGCGTCGCCATCAACGTCGACGGTGATCGGCTCGCCATGGAAGTCGCGACCGCACTCGGCGCGGAGCGATTGCTGATCTTTGCCGACACCCCCGGATTTCTGCGGGACGTTACCGATGAGGCCAGCGTGATTCCCTCCGTTCATCTCGACGACATCGATCGCGTCGCCGAGTTCGGCAAGGGTCGCGCCCGGGTCAAGCTGCTCGCCGCCGCTCAGGCCGTCCGTCGAGGCGTCAAGGCAGTCGGACTGCTCGATGGACGCGGCGAACACCCCCTGACCAAGGCGTTCGAAGGCGCCGGGACCTGGGTAACGGCATGAAAGTCGAGACTAGACTCAAATCGATCCCGCTCCACGCCGAGCGCGGGATCAGCCTCGCGCGCGGCGAAGGCGTCTACCTCTGGGACGACCAGGGCCGCCGCTATCTCGACCTCATGACGAATTACGGCGTCAACCTTCTCGGTCATGCGGATCCGCAGGTGACCGAAGCGGTTCAGCGCCAGGCCGCGACGCTCTCGAACGCGCATCAGAGCTTCGACTCGCCCGCGCGGCGCGAATTTCTGGAGACGCTCGGTGGCTTTCTGCCGGCGTCGCTAAGCCGGATCTCGTTCGCCAACTCGGGTGCCGAAGCGGTCGAGGCGGCCCTCAAGTACACGCGTGTCGCGACCGGTCGGATCGGCATCATCGCGACGCACCGCGCGTATCACGGCCGGACTTTCGGTGCGCTCTCGGCGACCGCGGATGAGAAGTACCGCCAGCCGTTCATGCCGATGCTCGACGGGACGAGGCACGTGCCCTACGACAACCTGTTGGCGATCGAGCAAGCCATGAACAACTCGATCGCGGCCGTCATCATCGAACCGATCCAGGGCGAGGGCGGAATCCGCGTGCCGGCGGATGGCTATCTGCGAGGCATCCGCGAGCTCTGCGATGCCCATAGTGCGCTGCTGATCGTCGATGAGATCCAGACGTGCTTCCGCACCGGGGCGCCGTTCGGCTTCACGCGTGAAGAGATCGTCCCCGACATCCTCTGCCTTTCCAAGTCGATCGCGAATGGCCTTCCGATGGGCGTCACGGTTGTCACCGAAGCGATCAGCGAGAAAGTGCCGAAGGGAAGCCACGGCGGCACGTTCTCCGGCAACCCGCTCGTCTGCGCCGCAGCGACGGCAACCCTGAATGTCCTCGCGGACGCATCCTTACACGCTCGCGCAGCGGCGATGGGCTCGCGCTTTATCGAGCGTGTCCGCGACCTGAAGCTTCCGCAGATCCGCGAGGTTCGCGGCCGAGGACTGATGCTGGCGGTTGAGCTGAAGAAACCGGCGACGCCGGTGATCAAGGCGATGCAGGAGCGTGGCGTCCTCGTCCTTCCGGCGGGCGGCACCGTGATCCGCTTTTTGCCGTCGATCCTAATCGCAGAGGCCGAACTCGATCAGGGCATCGAGGTCCTTGCCGCGTCGATCCGTCAGGCCGCCTGAGCCCGGTGCGCCACACGCGTGCCGGCGTCATCGAACGGACCAAGGCCGAGTTTGCCGAGCTGGACCGCCTTGTGAAACGCCTCAAACCCGCGGATTGGCGCCGCCGCGTTCCACGGCCCGAGAGCAAAGACCCCTGGACCGTCAAAGACGCGCTGGCGCATATCGTCTACTGGAAGGAACACAGCGAGCGCTACTTTCGCGGTGCCAAACGGCCGGCCTTCCTGAAGGGGATCGACGTCTCGGAGATCAACGCCGTCATCTACCGCCGCTGGCGGACGCAGCCTGCCTCAAAGGTCGTCGACGCTCACCGGCGGGTCCAGAAGGCGGTGCTCGAGACGCTGCGCGCGACGCCGGAAGAGTTCTTCACGAGGCGAGAACACAACGCCGACTGGCCGGGCGACTTCACCAGTCATTCGCGCTGGCATCGCGTCCGCGATATCGAAGCCGCGATCAAAGAGAAGTAACGCTGCACGCTCGCCCGTAATTGCCATAGCCCGTCTATGGCACAGTGCTCTGGCAATGCGCGTGATGCCAGAGACCTACCGGCAACCGCTAGTGAACCGTCGCTTTCGGCTCTTCGCGCTCGGCTTTGGCATCTCGAGCCTGGGCGATGGCATGAGCGCGCTCGCCGTCGCCTGGCTTGCCATTGAAATCAGCTCACCAACCAATCGTGGTCTCGTGGTCGGCGCGGCGGTCGCCGCCTACACGCTTCCTGGAGCCATCGGGATTTTCCTGCGTCGCCTTCTCGGACAGCTCGACTCTCGTCGCCTCCTCCTCCTCAACTCCGCTCTGCGAGCGGCCTGCCTCGGCACCATCGCCCTGCTCGCCTACCTCGGGCGTCTGCAGATTCTGAGCTATGTGGCCCTGCTCGCCGGCTCCGCGTTGCTCGCCTCCTGGGGTACCGCCGCGCGCTATTCGCTCGTCGCTGAGACTCTGCCAGAAAGGATGCGGCTCAGCGCCAACGCGCTGCTCGGCACCCTGTTGAACCTGGGCGTGATCGTTGGCCCTGCAGCCGCGGGCGTCCTCACGGCCGTCACCGGCGCCGCAGCGGTGCTCTCTCTCGATGCGGCAAGCTGGCTGATTTACGCCGGCTGCGTTCTCCTCGCGCATGCCCGGCCGGTCGTGGCAACTGAGCAAATACCTGGACCGATCGCTTCCGGCCAGGCCGGTGGCGCGCTGCAGATGATCGTCCGCGATCGGAGTCTGCTTGGTCTCCTCATCCTTACGCTGACCTTTTACTTCTTCTACGGGCCGGTGGAGGTCGCGCTACCGATTTTCGTCAAGCAGAACCTTCACCAGTCCGCGGCGGTCCTCGGTGCGTTCTGGACTTGCTTCGGCATTGGAGCCGTCACTGGCAGCCTTGCCTTTCCGATCATTCGCCGCGGGCCGCTGTTCACCATGGCGCTGCTGATCATCATCGGCTGGGGCGTGACGCTCGGCGTCATCCCGTTTGTCAGCGTTCCATTCGGCATCGCGTCGTTCACCGTGGGCGGCCTGATCTGGGCGCCCTACCCGACGCTGGTTACGACCTTCCTCCAGCAGCAGACCAGTGGCCGCTCGCTGACGGCGCTCTCGGCCGCCTGGACCTCGGCCACGATGCTCGCCACCCCGCTTGGCAGCGCGGTCGGCGGACCGCTGGTCACGGCAACCGGTCCCGGCCGGACGTTGGTCATCTCCGCGCTCGCGACGCTCGCGATTGTCCCGGTCGCGGCGGTCGCCCGACGATCGGCCTGAGGCCCTACTGCCGGAAGCCGTTGACGATGACGATCACACCGATCAACGCCAACACGGGCGCCCAGTACTGCATCGGGATCCAGAACAACGTGTGGCGCCGCCGCAATACGACATTCTGGCCGGTCTTGGGGTCGACCAGCTGGCGACCGGGCTGGCCATTCAGCCGAACGCCCGTGAACCACAGCGCGACCGCGGCAACGATTTCAGCGATGCCGATCGTGATCAGCTGGCGGTGCCCAAGGCCGGCAACGTTTCCGATCACGCTGCCTACAAACAAGCCTGCGAGCCCGTAGAGAAGAACCAGGACGCCCCAGCCGGTCCAGACGAAGATCACTCGCCGTCACCTCCCATGCTCAACTTAAGGAAGGAAGCGATCTCGTGGCTACAGTCTGAATTCGGAACCGCTTGCGGTCGGCCCTACGACGTCGCTTGCAAGCGCGTCATGATCGCCCTGGCGAGCTGATCCGTCGGAACCGCGTACGGCCGCATTTTCGTGGCGAGCGGGTCGAGGCGGAAGCTGATCTGGTAGCCGCCGACACCCTTATCGCTCGACGGGGTCGCGATCGGCTCTTTGATGTCGGCGGAGGGAATCACAAGCGAGGTCTCGGCCAGGTCGCCATCGGCCTGGCAGGGGATGCAGACAACGTCGAGCCGTTGGTCAACGAAGAACGTATCGGCCCGGATGCGGAACTCGATGACACGTCGCGCATTCACGGTCCCAATGTGGACCGCCAGCCCGCGGGTAGCGAAGGAACGAAGATCGTGCAGGAGGAGATCGACGCAATCAACCCGCAGCCGATCCTGCGCCAGCACGACATTCTCCAGACCGACGCGCATCAGTTGGCTGGCAAGCCAGAGTTCGCCAAACTTGCCGAAGGCCCGCGCCGCTGCTTTCGACACTTCCTGCGAGGGCGCCACCAGCCCCGATTCGGTCCGATGCACGGGTGCCGTCCAACCGGGGATGCGGTGCAGCCAGCGGGTTAGGATCCGGTCGACGGGAACCAGGTACGAGTTCGCCGGCGAATCGAGCCTGCCGTCGAGATACCCGCTGAAGACGTAGCCACCCTCGTGCGGCCGCGCCAGCTGGACGAAGTCGGGGATCGGGATCGCCCAAAACGCGGTCGCCAGCTGCCAATCCGGTGGCGGAACGAACGGCAGGACGACGTAACCGTTCGGATCGAGGTGGAGCGACGCGACGCCGACCTGAAACTGCCCATCGCCGTCGAGGAAACTGCGGGCTTTGACCTGCACCGGATGCACGCGCAAGGTGCGGAGCCGGCGCAGGTACAGGTCGAACCCCAGGTCGAGCAGCGGAAAAGCGACCGTGGCGATTCCACCGGCCTGAGCCGTAATCGCCGACGCCATGCGCTCTTCGGCGACCGTTCCGAACTGCGCTTCGCTAAGGCCGGGAAACGCCGGATCGCCCGGGGCGAGGCGAGCGGGCACAGCCGTCCGGGGAGTACAAGCCAAAACGTGGTCGGATTCCGCCACCAAAAGAAAAGCCGCCCGAAGGCGGCTGTCGCCGGAATCGCCAGATCAGGTCACTCGACGACGGTGGTACGCGCCGACGGTCGAGACACGATGCGAATCAGGGAGACGATGCCCCAGCCGATCAGCAGATAGATCAGCGCGGCGATGATGCACTCTGGCTCGAACACCGCTCGGTCAACCTGCGTGGTGTTGAAAATGCCGTGGAACGGCGCCACCAACGGCCAGGTGAGGTCGTAGATGAAGCGGACGAACGGGGCCGGGTTGGCTCCGAACAGCCGGAGCAGGAACCGGATGGCGATCAACGTATCGATCAGGCCGACGATCCACCAGACGACCTGGGCGACGCGGTAGTACCCGGTGCCTTCGCGGTAGACGGCCGTCCTCGAGGTCGTCACCCCGCTGCTTGCCGGCACGACCGGACGAACCGGCTCGCCGCTGGTGGTGTCCTGGCGGACAACTTCGCGCTCGTAGGAATCCGACACTGCGTACCTCCTCTGAGCCCAGATTGCGATCGGTGCGTGGCTCAAACGCTACAGGAATAATAACACATTTTCTGCCATTGTAAACGCCTCAATAGAATGGCCTCGAGTGGAGGTCTCCATCGTTGGCGCCGGGGCGATTGGCAGCCTGGTTGGCGCTCGTCTGTTCCAGGCCGGCGTGCCGGTAACCCTCGTCGGCCGCCCGTCCCATGTGGAGGCCATCCGCGCGCGCGGTTTGCTGCTCCGCGATCGCAATGGCGAGACGGCTGTCAAGATTCCGGCCGCCACCGAGATCGGCGGCGCCGCCGGTGTGATCCTCCTCACCGTCAAGTCGCAGGACGTCGGTGAGAGCTGCCGAACGATCGCGCGAGTCAACTCAGATGCGACGGTCGTGACGATGCAGAATGGCGTCCGCTCGGACCGCGAGGCGGGCGACATTCTCGGACGCCGTCGGATTGTCGGCTGCGTCCTCAACCTGAGCGCGACCTACCTCGAGCCCGGAGTCGTCGAGCAAAACACCGGCGCCTTCTTTCAGCTCGGCGCTCCGTTCCCCGAATCCGCCGACCGGGTCGGAGCGGTGGCCGATCTGCTGGCGAAAGCCTTCCGGGTGGTCATCGTTCCCGACATCGCCCGTGCCCGCTGGACCAAGCTGATGGCCAACGTCAATAACGCGATCATGGCGATCACGGACCTGCCGATTGGCAAAGCCCTCCGCAATCCGGGGCTGGCGCGGTTGGCAGTGGCGACCATCCGGGAAAGTGTCCGAACCGTGCAGCTTGCCGGACACGGACTGGATCGCAGCAAGATGGCGCGGCAGTTCCGGCTGATGGCCACGCTTCCGCAGCCGATCGCCGACTGGGTCTTTGCGCCGCGCCTGGGGCGCGGCTACCCGGCCGACAGCGACTTCGGACCGTCGACGCTTCAGAGCCTGCGACGCGGAGCCAGCAGCGAGCTCGACTACCTCAACGGCGAGATCGTCCGGCTGGGCGAGCAGATCGGCCGGCCGACGCCCTACAACCGCGGACTGCTCGAGGCTGGACGCGAAGTCTTTGCTTCTCGAAAGCCGCTGACGCCCGAAGAATTACTGGCTCGCTTTCAATAGACTGAAGGTCCATGCCTGCCGCCTTAGACCTGTTTTCGCCTGCCAGCCGCGCCTGGTTCGAGGGCGCCTTCACGGCGCCGACCGAGGTGCAGGAACGCGGCTGGGAATCGGTTGCGGCCGGCCGGCACACGCTGATGTCCGCGCCGACTGGAAGTGGCAAAACGCTGGCCGCATTCCTATGGTGCATCGACCGTCTGGCGAGCGAGCCGATTCCCGCCGAAGCCGAGCGCTGCCGCGTGTTGTACGTCTCCCCACTGAAGGCGCTGACCGTCGACGTCGAGCGGAATCTGCAGGCGCCGCTCCGAGGCATAGCGATGCAGGCAGAGCGCTTGGCAATACAGCTGGCTCCGATCTCGATCGCCATCCGCACCGGCGACACGCCGCCTCGCGACCGGCGGCAGATCGAGCGCCACCCGCCGGACATCCTGATCACCACCCCCGAATCGCTCTTCTTGCTGCTGACGAGCGCGGCGCGCCAGATCCTGCCCAGCATTCGCTGGGTGATCGTCGATGAGATCCACTCGATGGCTCACACCAAGCGTGGCGCCCATCTTGCGCTCAGTCTCGAACGGCTCAGCGCGCTCACCAAAACGGATCCGCAACGTATCGGGCTGTCGGCGACGCAACGTCCGCTCACTGAGACCGCGAAGTTCCTGGGAGGAACCGATCGGAAGGTCGCCATCGTCGACGCCGGCCGGATCAAGCCGATGGAGATCACGGTCGAAGTCCCGGTCGAAGACATGGCCGATCTCGAGCGAGGCGCGCCCAACACGACTTTTCCGCAGCGGACCAGCGAGCCCGACAAGGGCTGGCAGAGCGGGCCGGCTGCCGTCATCGGGGCCGGAGATGAAGCGCCGCGGCGCAGCATCTGGCCCGCGATCCACCCGCGCATCCTCGAGCTGATCAAAGCGCATCGCTCGACGATCATCTTTGTCAACTCGCGACGGCTGGCCGAGCGGCTGGCGGCGCACATCAACGAACTGGCCGGCGAGGAACTGGTACGCGCCCACCACGGCTCGATCGCCAAGGAGCAGCGCCTCCTTATAGAGGATGCGCTCAAGGCGGGACGGCTGCCCGGACTGGTGGCGACCTCGAGTCTCGAGCTCGGCATCGACATGGGCGCGGTCGACCTCGTGATCCAGGTCGAATCGCCGACCAGCGTCGCCAGCGGAATCCAGCGCATCGGCCGCGCCGGGCATTCGGTCGGCGAGCCGTCGAAGGGCACCATCTTCCCCAAGTACCGCGGTGACCTGCTACAGACCGCGGTCGTCGTAGACCGCATGCTGCGCGGCGAGATCGAGACCACGCGGGTGCCGCGCAATCCGATCGACGTCCTCGCCCAGCAGATCGTCGCCATGGCGGCGATGGACGACTGGAAGGTTGCGGAGCTTTCCGAGCTGGTGCATCGCGCCTACCCGTTCAGCGACCTCGGCCCGCGCGCGCTCGAGTCGACGCTCGACATGCTGAGTGGCCGCTATCCCTCCGATGAATTCAGCGAGCTGCGGCCCCGCATCGTCTGGGATCGGCTCGAAGGCAAAATCCGGGGACGCGGCGGCGCCCAGCGGCTCGCCGTCGTGAGTGGCGGCACGATTCCGGACCGCGGGCTGTTCTCGGTCAACCTGTTGGATGACGGCAAGCGCGTCGGTGAGCTGGACGAGGAGATGGTTTACGAGATGCGCCCCGGCGAGACCTTCGTCCTTGGCGCCAGCACCTGGCGGGTGGCCGACATCACGCCATCGCAGGTCATGGTCACGCCCGCACCCGGCGAGCCGGGACGCATTGCCTTCTGGCACGGCGACGCGCTTGGACGGCCGGTCGAAGTTGGCCGAGCCATGGGCCAGGCGATGCGCGAGCTGAGCACCATGGGGGCTGATCGGGCGACCGCCCGCTTGCACGAGCAGTCGCGATTTGATCAGCTCGCAGCCGAAAACCTGATCAACTATCTCGCCGACCAGGCGCAGGCGACCGGTGCCGTCCCGGACGACCGGACCGTGGTCATCGAGCGGTTCCGCGATCAGCTCGGCGACTGGCGGGTCGCGGTCCTGACCCCGTTCGGCGCCCGGGTGCACGCGCCCTGGGCGATGGCGGCGCGAGCGCGGTTGCAGGAACGCCTCGAGCTCGAAATCCAGATGATCTATTCGGACGACGGCTTCGCGCTGCGCCTGCCCGAAGGGGATCGCGCGCCGAACGTCGAGGACATCCTGCTCGATCCCGAAGACGTCCGCGACCTGGTGACGGCGCAACTGCATGGATCCGCCCTCTTCGCCTCGCGCTTTCGCGAGAACGCGGCACGGGCCTTGCTTCTCCCTCGACGCCGACCTGGTGAGCGCACGCCACTCTGGCAGCAGCGCCAGCGAAGCCACGACCTCTTGCAGGTCGCCAGCAAGCACGCCGAGTTTCCCATCCTGATCGAGACCTACCGCGAATGCCTCAGCGACGTTTTCGACATGGACGCGCTGCGCGACCTGATGCGCGCCATCCGCGCACGGGAAGTCCGAACGGTCGTGGTTGACACCGAGAAGGCGTCACCCTTCGCCTCGACGTTGGTCTTCGACTATATCGCCCAGTACATGTACGAGGGTGATGCCCCGCTGGCCGAGCGGCGGGCTCAGGCGCTAACGCTCGAACGCGAATTGCTCGCCGAGCTGACCGGACGGTCGGCGGCGATCGCGCCCGAGGCGATGAACTGCTCGGCCCCGGACACCGGGAACATGGAGGTGCTGGCGCAGTTCGGCGCACCGGAGCAGCAGGAGCAGTGGCTGCGGCCGCTGCTGGCCGGCGAGATCCG
>DAIPYJ010000008.1:58252-73485 GCA_036782775.1 Candidatus Dormiibacterota bacterium
GGGCTCAGGGCCTAACGCCCGACCGCGAATGGCTCGCCGAGCTGCTCGGAACGGAGGAACTTCGGGAGCTGCTCGATCCGCGCGCCATCGAGGCGCTCGAGCTTGAACTGCAGGGCCTGCTCAAGGAACGCTGGCCGCGCGACATCGATGAGGCGACCGACATGCTCCGCCGTCTCGGCGACCTGACCAGCGGCGAAGCCGAGGGGCGTGGCATCCGTCTCGAATGGCTGCAGCAACTGGAAAAGGCGCGACGGGCGGCGCGGGTGCGAATCGCCGACGAGGAGCGGTGGATCGCCGCCGAAGACGCCGGCCGCTACCGCGACGCGCTCGGCGTGGCATTGCCGGTCGGTCTGCCTGAGGCCTTCCTCGAGAAAGCATCAGATCCCCTCGGCTCCCTGCTCCTTCGATGGGCACGGACGCACGTGCCGTTTTTCAGCGCGGATCCCGCGACGCGATGGAAGCTGCCGGTCCGCGAGATCGAGCAGGCGCTGCAGCGCCTTGCTGCGCGCGGCGACCTGTTGGCAGGCGAATTTCGCCCTGGGCATGCGGGCCGCGAATACTGCCATCCCGATGTGCTGCGCACGCTCCGACGCAAGTCCCTGGCGGCACTGCGCCGCGAGGTCGAGCCGGTGCCGGTCGAGACGCTGGCCCGATTCCTCCCCACCTGGCAGGGCATCGGCAGCCATGCGAGCGGGCTTGATCGACTCGCGGAAGTCATCTTCCAGCTGCAGGGGCATGCCATCCCTGCCTCGGTGCTCGAGCGTGACGTCCTATCGATCCGGATGCGCGACTACCGCGCGCAGTTGCTCGACCAGCTGATCTCCATGGGCGAGGTCGTCTGGGTCGGGCGCGGCTCGCTTGGGCCGCACGACGGCCGCGTCGCGCTCTATTTGCGGCCGGATGCGCCGCGCATGATCCGACCATCATCGGAGGTCCCGCAGACCGAGTTGCACGTCCGGCTCCGCGAGCATTTGCAGACGCGAGGTGCTTCCTTCTTCCGCGACCTCTATTACGTGGCCGGCTCCGGCGACGAGGACGAGGTGCTCGACGCGCTGTGGGATCTCGTGTGGGCAGGCGAAGTGACGAATGACACGTTCCTACCGGTCCGCATGCTCGGGCCACGATCGCGCCGTACCAACCCTCGGCGGCCACTGATGCGACTCGGACCACCGGCCTCGGCCGGACGCTGGTCGCTGGTGGGCGATCTCTTACGACCGGTGGTGTCCGGAACCGAATACCTTCACGCAACTGCGGGCACGTTGCTGCAGCGCTATGGCGTCCTGACCCGTGAGGCCGCGCTCGCGGAGAACATCCTCGGAGGATTTGCGGCGCTCTACCCCGTTTTGCGGGCGATGGAGGAGGGCGGCAAAATCCGACGGGGTTACTTCATCGACGGACTCGGCGGATTGCAGTTCGCGCTCCCAGGTGCGGTCGACCGGCTCCGAGCAACGCGCGAAGATAAGCCGAGCATCGTCGCCATGGCCGCAACCGATCCGGCGAGCCCCTTCGGCACAAGCTTGCCCTGGCCGGAGCATCAGTCGCGCATGGCTCGCGTGGCCGGCGCCTATGTCGTCATTGACGGCGGCGACCTTCGTCTCTACCTCGAACGCGGCGGAAAATCGCTGCTCACCATCGGCGAGGTCGACGTGGCGCACCTGGCCGCGCTGGCCCAGATCGCGGCGAAGGTCGACAAGCTCGAGATCCAATCGGTGGACGGCGCGCCGGTCAAAGCCTCCCGCTACGAGGCGCAGCTGCGCGAGGCCGGGTTCGGCAACACGCCCAAGGGCGTCGTCCTCTGGCCGGAGCGCACGCCGATCCGTGCCTGAAGGCGACACCATCTGGCGAACCGCGGCGGCGCTGCGCCGCCAGTTGCTGGGCAAGCTCGTCGTCGATGCGCGGCCCGATGCCCTCGGGCGATTGAAGGGCCAGCGACTCGAAAGCGTCGAGCCGAACGGCAAGCATCTGCTGATGCGCTTCGAGCGCGGCGTCGTCCTCCATTCGCATATGCGCATGACCGGCGCCTGGCATCTATACCGGCCGGGTGAGCGCTGGAGGCAACCGGAACGCCGCGCAACCGCCGTGCTGTCCTTCGACGATGCGGTCGCGGTCTGCTTCGCCGCGCCGGTCATGGAACTGACTGCCGATGAGCGCCTGCCGGTGCAGCATCTGGGCCCCGACGTCCTGGCCGATCCCTTCGACCTCGATGAGGTGGTCCGGCGGGTTTGGCTGAGCGAACCGACGACGCTCGGCGAACTGCTGCTCGATCAGCGCGTCTGCGCCGGCATCGGCAACATCTATAAGTGCGAATCGCTCTGGCTGCATCGGCTCGATCCATGGATGGACCCGCGCGGCCTCGATGACGAAGCGCTTCGAGGCCTGTACCTGACGGCACGGGATTTGATGCGCCGCAACCTGACGACGCCGATTCGTGCTCAGCGCCATGCCGTCCACGGCCATGCTCGCCGGCCGTGTCCGCGCTGCGGCTCGGCAATCCGCATCCGGGCGCAGGGCGAGCAGGCCCGATTGACGTACTACTGCCCGGCTTGCCAGAAGACAGCCATTCCTGAATCGGCAAGGAAATCGGCGCCATGGCGATGACTTCATCGAGGCGCAACCGTGATCCAATTCGGCACCGTCCTCCAAGCCGGCAAGCGACTGCTCACCACCCGGTGGACCTATGTGGGCGTAGCCGTGGTCGCGATGGTGGCGGCGACCTCGATGGCATTAGGCGGCGGCACCGGCTCCTGTAACGAGTCGAAGGGACAGCTTGGCAGCCGGCTCAGCGAGCTCGAGAAGACCTATGCAGCGACCTACAGCGAGGCGAGTGCCGACATGCAGAACTGCCAATCCCTCGATTGCGAACGTCCTGTGAAACTCGAGATCGCCACTGCGCTACGCAGCTACAGCCAGGGACTGAACCAAATTTGCTGGCCGCCCGCCGATCAATCCCCGGTCAAGGCGCTGATCGCCGCCAACGCCAGTGCAGCCGCGGCGTACAGCAGCTGGGCCGATGCCACGACGCCAGCGGATGACCAGGTGTTCGCGACTGCGGCTGAGCGTGCCGTGCGGCGCCAGCAGGCCACATCGACGAGCCTGACGATCGTCGCCAGCGATCGCTAGCCAACCTGGCCGTGCGCTAGCTTTTGAACCATCCGGGACGATATAAAGGCTGCTGTACGAAGAGTGTTTCCGTCCAACGACTTGGACGACGTCATCGGCTGGCTGAACCGGCTGGATTCAGATCGGCTTCAAGTCGCCGTCCTGGTCGGAGCGACCTGGCACGGAAAGCCGTTCCTGAAGGGAAAGAGTGCCTTAATGAGAGTCCGGGATATCGTCGAGACTGCTCTGGTCGACGACCGCGACGTGCTCATGAATGAATACGATGAGCGGATCGATTACAAGGGCGAACTCAAACGTCTTGGTCTTGACCGTCCTTACCCTCTCTAGTCTCGGGCATTCGTTCGACCTGACCTGCCGAACAGGGTGTAACACCGTCCGGTATCTAATCTGGCAGTGGCGCTAGACGACGTAACACGTCGAGTCGTCGAAGCGTACTTCAATGCCTGGACAAACCACCGGCCTGATGACGCGTTCGCCCTTTTGGCCGACGACTTACGTTTGCCGGCCGACTGCCAGCTACGACAGCGCTGCAGCCTTTCGGCCGGCGCTCGATGGCTTCGCCGCGATGACGCGTTCCGCCAGGGTCGTGGAACTCATCGTGAATGGGAACCGTGCCGCCCTTCTGTACGACTGCACCCTGCCAGATCCGGTCGGCACCCTGCGGATTGCGTCGTTCTTCACGGTTGACGACGGCAAGATCACCTCGTACGACACCCGCTTTGACGCGACCGACCTTCGCGGCCTGCTTGCCAACCGATAACGGCGCCCACGACTTTAACGGCCGTATAGCGGGATCGCCGTTCCGTTGATGGCATCGGCGGCATCGCTGCATAGATAGGCGATCACCGCGGCGATCTCCGCAGGTGGCACGGCTTTCTGGAGCAATTTTTCGGGCATCGTTCGACGGTTCGCCGGCGTATCGATAACCCAGGGTAGGACGCAGTTGACGCGAACCCCGTCACGCTTGAGCTCGGTAGCCAACACCTCTGTCAGCTTCAGGACGCCGGCCTTCGCGACCGCATAGGCCGCCCCGCCGGAATCAGCGGTCACTGCCGCCCGTGAGGAGACGTTGACGATGCCACCCGATCTGCCACCATCGGCCCTCGAGGACATCCGTCGGGCGGCCGCGCGGCACGACCACCAGGTCGATGCGAGGTTGAGGTCGAGCATCATGGCGAAGTCGTCGGGCCTGCTCTCGGCGACGGTCCCGGCGCGAAAGCCGCCGGTGGCATTGACGACCCAGCGCGGGACGCCGACGCGGTCGATCCGCTCCCACAGGTCGTCGACGGACAAGCGTTGCGTGAGATCCGCGGTGTCGCCGGTCACGAAGCCGCCGCCTTCGCGCCTTGGATAACGAGACTCGAGCTCGGTCACCTCGGCTCGCGAGCGAGCGACGGCGATGACATGATCGCCGCGCCGTACGAATGCATCGACGATCGCCGCGCCAAGGGCGCCGGTCGCGCCGCAGATCACCGCGATGTCGCTCATCTCAAGGCGTACCGAAGGAACAGATGCGATTCATGGCGCCGGATGCTGAGGAGGCGACCCCATTTCGGGGAACGCCCGAACTCGATGCCGAGGATGATTCCAAATGATTGCTCGCCGCGCTGGCCGGCCAGGGAAGGCGAGACTGTCAAAAACAGTTGATCGACGTGATTGCTCTTCACCAACTGCCCGAACAGGCGCGGGCCGCCTTCGGTCAGGATGGTGCGAAGCCCTTCGGCTCGCAACGCGCCAAAGATATCTTTCGGTTCGATGCGATCGTCGGCGATCGCGCGGACTTCGGTTGCGGCCGGCAGTTTTGTCTCTAGATCGGCGGCGGTTTTCTTCGTAGTCAGCACGAGGGCACCCGCCTGCAGGGCGCGGTCCGATGGGTCGAGGTCACCGCTGCCCGTCACAATCACGAGCCTGGGTGCGGCATCTCGCTTGAGACGGTCGCGTAACTCGCGGAAGGCACTGGCACCATCCGGAAAGATGAACTCCGGCGTCCACAGCGCGCGACCACCCTCCGCGCGAACGGTTCCAGCGCCGACCAGCACGGCATCGGCGAAGGCACGCAGCAGGCCCATGAGGAATCGGTCCGCGGGATTGCGACCGCTGATAATCCCGCCCGAGGGCGCTGTCCCGGCCTCGATGGCGACGATGCCGTCGATGGAGCTGACGAAGTTCGCATAGACCGCCCCTTCCGGAATGTCGAGTCCGCCATCGTAGAGCTCATTGAGCTGCTGCGGCAGTGATCCCGCCGGTAACCCAGCAGACTCATACAGCCGGCTGAGCGGTGGCAGCGTCAGAGCTGGTCGCGAATGCCGGCGCGAGCCATCTTGAGGAACTCTTCTCGCAGCTCCGGATTCCCTTCGTACGTGCCTCGCCAGAAGGTGGTCCGCGTGGTCGAGTCGCTCTCGCGCACGCCGCGCATCTGCGTGCAGAGGTGCGCCGCCTCGAGATAGACGGCCACGCCGTGCGCCTGCAGGATGCGCGATAGCGCCCCCGTGATCTCTTTCCCCATCCGCTCCTGGACCGTGAAGCGGCGGGCGAACAGCCGCACCAATCGGGTCAGCTTGGAGATGCCAATGATGTGCTCGTGCGCCACGTAGCCGACGTAGGCATGGCCGAAAAACGGAAAGGCGTGATGCTCGCAGAGCGCATAGAAGGGGATCGGGCCTTCCACCACCTGGCTGATCTCGCAGTCGGGACCGCCGTCGCACTCGGTCGGAAAGGCGGTCACCAGCTTGTCGTCGCCTTCGTAGCCTTCGGTCGAGTCGAACATGGCGCGCAGATACCGCGAGGGCGTCTTGGCGGTTCCTGGCGTGTTCAGTCGCATGCCAAAGGCCTCGAGGATCTCTCCGATATAGCCTTCGAACCGTTTCCAGTCGGCGTCACTGATCCGTCGAGGCCGAACGCGTTCCCAGTCGCGGCCCTCGGCGTCCTCGTCGTGGAGGTCGCCGAGGTTGAGGTCGAGCCGGCGCTCCGCCATCAGATGGGCTGCAGCGTCTGCTCGGAAACGCGCACCTCGAGTTGACCGTTCTGGACGCGGGTCTCGTAGCGAATCTGGCTCACGGTGGCCGGTCCGCGTTTGACCTCGCCGGTGCAGAGATCGAAATGGGAGGCATGCCAGGGACACTCGACCACGTTGCCGATCACCTTGCCCTCCGCAAGCGGGCCGCCGGCGTGCGAGCAGGTCTCGCTGATGGCGCAGACCGAATCGCCCTTCTTATAAAGAAGGATTGGGGTATCGCCCGCCAGGCCGCGAACGAGAGTGCCCTCGTTGAGCTGACCTTCGAGCATGACGCGGGTGAATTTTTCCGGCGCGTGCTGGAAGGCGTGGTGGTTGACGCCGGTGCCGATCCCGAAGACCAGATCGCCGCCAAGATACGCCGCCGAGAGGAGGACCGCATAGCCGATGAACGCGAGGATGATTGCCGCCCCGCGGCTTCCGCCGCTGACACGGATGATCAGCGAAATGATGTAGAGGACGACCATCGCGATGTTGAGCAACCCATGGGCGACACCGACCCGGCGTTCGCGGCCGAAGGTCTCGTTCCAATCGGTGAGGCCCGTGACGGCGGTCACAAGCGCCGCCAGGACGCCGACAAAGATGGTGAGCTCGGCAGCCGACGCCCAGACGGAACTGCGATTGAAGATGTAGATGATGTCGAAGAGGAATGCCAGGCTGAAGCCTCCGAGTGGGATGTCGGTCAGGACCGGGTGCAGCGGATGCCCCAGCCAGGTCCCATGGTTGAACGTCTTGAGCGCCGTCCCTGCCCCACCCAGCGCTTTGTAGAAACCGCCCACGATTTTCTGCAAAAAGTCGGCGACTGGCTCCAGCCAGCGCTGACTGTCGATCAACCGATTGACGAAGTTATTGATCACGCCGGTCCTCCTTTCCCCTCCGCGCGGCCGTCCGTCCCATTATCGGGCGGTCAGCGATCGTCCAGCCAGTCCCTCAGCCGACGCAAGGCGGTTGCTGCTTCATCCGTACCGACGTTACGGAAGCGAATCGTGTCGCCGGGGCGTGCCTGGGCCAGCAAGGGAAGATCGGCCTGGATGACGGTCGCGATCACCGGATATCCACCCGTCGTTGGATGGTCGACGAACAGGACGATCAGCTGCCCGGAAGGCGTGACCTGGATCGATCCGGCGACCATCGGGGTGGTCAGAATCTCCTCGGCCTGCAGGCGCAAGCCGGGCGTTTCGAGGCGAAGGCCCATCCGATCGATCGACGGGCTGACGATGCAGGCGGTTGCCGTCAGACGGGGCAATGCCTGGCGCAAAAACGCATCGCCGTCAGGGCCGGCAATGACGCGAACCTCCCAGGGTCCCCAGGGCGGAAGGCGATGCCCCAATGGCCAGCGGCGGCCCATGGGTTCCCGGTGCGTCGTTGCCCCGACCGGAAGCGCATCTCCCTGGCGCATCGGGCGGCCAAAACCGCCGCCAAAGCTTCCTCGCATGCTGAGCGAGCGGCTACCGAGCACCTGGGGCACGTTGATACCGCCGCGCACCGCGAGATATCCGCGCAGGCCAGGCATGAGTTTGCCCAGTGCGATCATCCGCGGCGCCTCAATCCGTCGTGCGTGCCAGCTCGGTTCCACTTCGGAGCCACGGATGCCATTGGGCTCCGCCCCCGTCATCGCCACGACGGCCTCGTCGTGAAACAGAAGCGACGGACCCACCTCCGCATATTCGAGAACCGCAGCCTCCGGCGCATTACCGACAAGCCGATTCGCCACGGCCGCGGAGAACCAATCGGCGGTGCCTCCGGGCGTCACGCCGAAACGCTCGAGCCCCGGGCGACCGCGATCCTGGACCGACGTCATGAAGCCCGGCTCGATGACCTCGATCATCAGATCGGCCGGAATCTAATGCGATCACCGGGTTTGAAGCGCGCCGGCGGGTTCGCGCGTGGGTCGAAAAGGACGGCGTCGGTGCGGCCGATCAGATGCCAGCCGCCAGGGCTGCCGACGGCGTAAATCCCTGTTTGTCGCCCGGCAATGGCGACCGAGCCTGCCGGTACCTTGACCCTGGGCGAGGCGCGACGTGGCAGAGCCAGGCGTTGATCGAGTTCACCACAGTAGGTAAAGCCCGGAGCGAAGCCAACGCAATAGACCAGATAGCTGCGCTCTGCATGTCGATCGATGACTTGCCGCGCAGTCAAGCCCGTTTTTTCGGCGACCTCTGCTAGGTCCGGACCGTCGTATTTCGTGGGAATCTCGGCCAGATCGCCAGCGAGCTCAACCGGGGCGAGCATGCCCTCTAAGCTTCGGATTCGTTCCTCCAGCTGAGTTGCTGCGATTTGCTCGGAGTCGTATTGGCAGAGCAGCGACGCGTAGGCAGGAACCATGTTCTTCAGGCCGCTAAGGCGCAGGTCCTTGAGCGCCTGCTCGAGTGCAAGCACTTCACAGAGAACGGCGGCATCGATCGAGGTTCCGAGTCGAACGAGCAGCGCCTGATCGCCGGCGGGATCGATGCGCCACATGGTCGCGACTCTACGCTCCGCGTTTTTGTTCGGAAATGGCCTTAAGAAATGCGCTCTCGCCAACGGGCGGAGGGTTCATACCGAGCGCCATGCCCAGTTTGGTCGTCGCAGGAAGCTCGAGCCCGGCCTCTTGGATCATCGTCGTGTCCCTAAACGCGGTTACCGTTGGCCCGACGTAACGAACCACACCGCGGGTCAGTACCACGGTGCTTGCGCAGGCCTCGGCGACGAAGTCCATGTCGTGGCTGACGATCAGGATCAGGCGGTCGGAACCGACGAGCCAATCAAGCAACGCCTTGAGCCGTTGCTTCGCCGCCCAGTCCTGGCCGAGCGTTGGCTCATCAAACACCAGGACCGGCGGCTCGGCCGCGAGCGCCGACGCGATCGTCACCCACTTTCGCTCCGGTAGCCCGAGGTCGTGCGGATGCGTCTTGGCCTCGCCGCTCAATCCGCAGCGTTCCAGCGCCTCGTCCACCGCGGTGTGGATGCGGTCTGGAGCGCGCTTCATGGCTCGCGGGCCGAAGGCGACCTCGTCATAAACGGTTCGTTGAAACAGCTGGTCGTCCGGATTCTGGAAGGCATAACCGATGACGGAGGCCATTTGGGCGACCGTTCGATCTGCGACATTGCCACCCGCCGCGTCGATGGTTCCGGTGTCGGGGCGGAGCAGGCCGTTGAGCAGCTTGGTGAGAGTCGTTTTCCCGGCCCCGTTCTCACCGACGAGCGCGGTCGCCCCAGACTGCAGTCGCAGGCTGATGCCAGGTGCGGCGAACACCGAGACGTTTCCGGGGTACGCAAAGGTCACGCCCTCGAGCCGGAGCTCAACCACGAAAGCGCGAAACGGCCGTCTGGAACGTCACCGGCAATGACTCGCTGAGGCCCATGGCAGCGGCGAGCCGCAGGTAGATCGGCGCTCCGACCGTACGCCGAACCTGCGCGTTGTCGAAGACGCCGTCGGGTGAACCGTCGGCAATGATCCGGCCTTCGGCCAGCGCGATCACGCGCTGACAGAGCTCGGCGACAGCCTCCAGCTTCTGCTCGACCATCATGATCGTGACGCCGTCCTGATGCAGGCGAGACAGGACCTCGAAAAGCGATTTCGTGCCTGCCGGGTCCAGCTGCGACGTCGGCTCGTCCAACAGCAGGAGGTCCGGCCTCATCGCCAGCAATCCGGCAAGAGCAAGGCGCTGAAGCTGCCCTCCGCTGAGATCCAGCGGATGGCGACCTGCGAAGGCGGTCAGACCGACCTGCTCGAGTGCGGTCGCCACTCGATCACGGACTTCCTCCGGCGGAAGCCCATGATTCTCGGGACCGAACGCCACCTCGTCGTCGACCCGCTCGCGGGCGCCCGAGATCTGCGTGAACGGATTCTGAAACAGCATGCCGACCCGTCGCGAGCGCTCGATGACTTTTTCCTTTCGGATGTCGGTGCCGAGCACGCTGACCTCGCCGACAAGACGTCCGGCAAAGAATTCGGTGGCGAGACCCATGATCGCGTAGCAGAGGGTCGATTTCCCGGCATTGGTCGGTCCAACCACGCCTACCCATTCACCGCGTTGCACGGTGAGATCAATGCCATCCAGGACGTCTGTCGTCGTTTCCGGGTAGCGATAGCGGACACCCCCCATGACGATCGCTGGACTCATTGCCATCCGGCAAAGCGGGCAGCGATCGCCAGCGGAACCAGGGCGATGAGCAACCAGCGCAGCACCCGCTGAAACGATGTGTCATGCAGGTCAACCCGCGGGTAGCGGCGCACCTTCAGCCCAAAGCCGCGCACTTCGAGGGCCATCGCGCGCTCCTGCGTCGCGACCAGGGAAGAAAGGACGAGCGGCAGCAGTAATGGCAGATAGGCCCGGGCCCGCCGAATCAGAGGACCTTCTGTCTCCAGGCCACGCGCACGTTGAGCATCGCGGATGCGATCGGCCGATTCGAGACTTTGCGGAATCATCTGCAATGCCGCCTGAACGACGTAACCGAATCGCGGGCTCAGTCCGCGCTGCATCAAGGCCTCCGCGAGATCCGGTGGACGGGTCGTGAACGTCAGCAAGAAGGTCGCGCCGATCAAACAGAAGATCCTCGCCGCTGTCGCGACCGCGATGGCGAGTCCCTCTCGGTAAAAGGCAATGGGACCAACCGAGATAAACACGGTGCGATTGGCAGGATTCGCGAACCCCTGCACCAGGAGAAGGAGGATGGTAATCGGCAGCAGAACGCCGATGGCGACGGGCACAAAGCGCGTAAAAACCCCGGCGGCAAGGAGCATCCCGATGATCACCAAGGCAATCGCCACAACCCAAGGAAGGCTGGGCGCAATGAAGGCGAGCACGATCGCGACGAGCGTGAAACAGCCTTTGGTCAGGGGATGGGCGCGGTGGAGAACGCTGGTGCCTTCGGCATAGATGCTGACGCCACGTGGCACGCGATCCGCCGGCTAGGTCAGGAGCGGCTTAGGGCCGACGGCCGTTCGGCGCTTTCGTCTCTTGGTTCGTACAGCCGGAAAAGCGACCGATAGCGGCGTGGCAAGCCCTGATAGATGAGCACCGCGACGAGCACGGTGACCAGCTTGTCTGGAAGATCGATCGAGATCTCATCGATAAAGGACGCGATGACCATAGGGACGTGGGCCTTGAGGAGTCCGGCGAGGATGGCGTCACCGTAGGGCACTCCGCTCTGGCCCGAGTAGAGGGCAACGTTGAGCGGCGTTGAACCGATCGAGGCAACCAGGACGCACAGGATCCAGAGCGCGATCCAGCCCGGTGGGTGCCGGTGCCAGCCGAGGTATCCTCCGATGCCGGCGGCGAAGCCGAGCAACAGCGAAATGATGGAGTAGGGGGCGGCTACCGGATCGATCGTCCCAGAACTGATCAGGTTGGTGATCAACCCGGCGATGCCGCCGACCCATGGGCCGGCGAGGATGCCGCCGAGCACCGTGCCAATCGAGTCCAGAAAAAGCGGAAGATTCAGCGCTCTGGCGATAACATGGCCAACCCAATCGATCGCGATGCAGACCGGGATCAGGACGATCCCGAGCGTGTTGAGCCGAAGCTTGAAAGCGTTCAGCAGGCCCATGCGTTCCCCGCAGTCAGTATAGGCACTGGGCGGATATAACCCGGTGGGCCCCGGTTGTAACGTAGGGAACATGGTGGGGCTTCGGGGGCGGCTTCCTTTGCTGTTGCTGGCGGCGTCCCTCATCCTGAGTGCATGCGGTCCACGCTCCCAGAGCCAGAATCCACAAACAGTCAAGCTCGGACTGGCGCTTTCGCCGGGAACAACCTACCGCTACCTGGTGTCGACCAAGGGCACAATGCACAGCTCGCAGCCAGGCATCGCCATGTCCGTCACGATGGACATTTCGATGCGGCAGACCTACCAGGTGCTCTCGGTGGATTCGGCTGGCGTCGCCACCGTCAAAGTCACGATCGACCAGATGCAGGGGAAGATGGGATCGACCGCAATGCCGATTCCAGGCGGAATGCCCGCATTCACGGTGCAGATCGCTAAAGACGGCACGATCAGTGGTATGGGCTCGGACGAATACGGCTCAATGGCCGCGGGCCTTCCATTCGCCAATCCGGCTCCCCTCGGCGGCATCACCCCGAGCTTGCCGCCAGGCTCGGTCAAGCCCGGCGACAAGTGGACGAAGACAAGCACGATCCCCGGTCCTGCTGGCGAATCGGCGGGGCAGATTACCGCGACCAACCAGCTGCTTCGCTTTGATTCGCTCAATGGCGTTCGTGTCGCCGTGATCCAGAGCGACTTCAAAGCCCCGATGGATACGATCATCGATAGCAGCAAGTTGGCGCAGACCTTTCCCAGTGCGATGCCATCCGGAATGCCAACTCCGCCACCCGGATTCAGTCCTCCACCCGGATTCAGCCCTCCGCCAGGGGCGTCGGGATTTCCCTTTGGCAGCGGCTTTAATCCGGTCATCCATCTCCAGGGCACGACCACAGGCACGATGACGAGCTGGGTTGATGTCTCGACCGGGCTTTTGCGGAAGTCGTCGGGAACCTCGGATGCCACGATGGCCGAATCGGTTCAGGGCTTGCCCTCTGTCCCGCCAGGCGGCATGAGCTTCGGAAGTGCCAACTCGCAGATGACCGAAAAACAATCGATCACCGTCTCGCCTCTCTCGTGAGATAAACCTCGTCGGCAACGCCTGCAACAAATCGCGCTCGTTGTGGCGTATATGAAGCGACGGAATGAGCGCCGCGCCGGGCCCGGACCGAGTTCGGGACGCCAGGGCAGGCAACCGGGTGGCCTTCGAGGAGCTACTCCGCCCGGCGATCGATCCTGGCTACCGGCTGGCGTGCGCCTTGCTGCAGAACGCCGATGCAGCGCAGGACGCCGTCCAGGAGGCAGCAGTGAAAGCGTGGCGGAAGATCGAGCGGCTGGATCCGAACCGCGAATTCAAACCATGGTTCCTGGGCATCGTCGCGAACCAGTGCCGCTCGATCAGCCGCGCTCGGTGGTCGTCGGTCATCGGTCTCGGGCAGCATGCCTCCAGCGAGCCAGCGGTCGACGATGCCGTCATCGGTCGGCATGACCTGCGTGCGGCCCTCGCTAGCCGGCTGACCCATCCCGAACGCGTGTTGGTGGTCGGGCATTACTTTCTCGACCTGCCGCTTGCCGAACTGGCGGCGATGACCGGGAAGTCTCAGGCCGCAACGCGCAGCAAACTGTATCGCGCTCTCCATCGTCTGCGGCCGGACCTGGAGATCAACGAGGAGCCTGCATGAATCAGAGCGACGACTCGTTCCGACAGGAGGTCCATGCGGCATTGGAACCCCTCGTGCTGCCTGTCCCGCACCTTGCAGATCGGGTGGTGGCGCGTCTCGAGGCTCAACCGGTCGCGCTGCAGCGGCGCCCACGCTCGCTCTTCCAGGGCGTCGCGGCGTTGCTCGCTGCGGCGCTGATTGCATTGATTGCGTTCAGCCTGCACCGGAGTGTTCGTGAAGCGCATGCCCCGTCACCAACCCCGACGCCTCTAAGTCCGGTTGCTGTTGGGCCGGGCGCCAACGTCGCCTGGCTTCAAGGTCAGAATGGTGTCGTCGGAATCGACCCACAGGGTCACCTGGTTGCCACTCGTCAGGCGCCCGCCATCCTGCGGTCACCGGATGGAAGCGAGCTCTACGGAATCTTCGAGACCTACGTCAATGTCTACAGCGCTGCAACCGGCAAATTGGAGCAGCACATTGTCCGCATGGGGCAGGGGTTCGACGGGAGCCTCAGCCCGGACGGCCGATACCTCGTGCTGGTCGGCACGCGGTCGGAAGTGATTGATCTGCGAGCGGGACGATCCGCTGGACCGACCGTATCGGGCAGTGCGCCTGGCGAACCGGGATCCGGAGGCATGGCCGGGCCGGTCATCGTCCTGGTCGCCCCCAATGCTAGCCGCATTTACATCTTCGCAAGCTTCTGGACATCGACCACACTGGCCGTCGCTTCGTTCGACCCGTCGGCCCAGTTTCCGATGAGGATAGACGCCGTCCAGGTCCGCAGCGGTCAGCAAGGTCACCAGTTGCCGAGCTGCGATGGGATGGAGCCAATTAACGGGGCAGCGGCACCGGTCCGATTGCTGCCCGATGGAAAGACTGTTGTCAGTTTCTGCCCCGGCGATGGCACCGTCTCCTGGTTCGATCTCGATCGCTTGACCATCACCAAGCAGATCACGGTCCCGCATCAGAATCCGTTCTGGGTGTCGCCGGCATTCAGCCGCGATGGGTCGACCCTGGTCCTCCACGAGGCAGGTAGCGGCCGCATTGAGCTAGTCGATCTGCAGAAGCGCGTGACTGAGCATTCCTCGACGCTTTCCGCCTCGACCTCCTTCAACCCGTTCGGCTGGCTGGCCGATCGGCTCTTTTTGCCAGCGTATGCCGGCGGAATTCCGCGCTCCGTCGTGTTGTCGCCGGACGGCAGTCGCGCCTATGCCGTGATGGGCGACCTATGGAGCGTTTCACTGCCCAGTCTGCATGTGCTGATGCGAAAAGCTGTTCCTGTCGGCGCCGTCTCCATCTGGCTGTCGGGAGACGGGAATACGATCTACGCGCTGAACAACGGCGGGACTGAGCTGTCAGTGCTTCATGCCGACGGGACGTCGATAGCGACGATCCCCCTGACCTCTCCTGGCTACGACTTCCTGCAGTTTTAGACGCCAACTGCCGGCCGGCGGACTGTGGCGTTATTGCCCTTCAGGCGCCCGCCTTGCCGGCTGTTGCAGGGTCCATCGATTGCCGTCCGGATCCTCGAAATCGGCATGAACCGATCCCCAGGGCTGCATCGCCGGTTCCCTGATTGGGACTCCGCGCTCCTTGAGCTCCCTGTACGTTTTCTGAATGTCGTCGACGACCATTAGCAGGCCGTCGATGGACCCGGGCTGCATCTTGGTAACTCCCTGGCCAAAGGCAATCGAGCAGGCTGATCCCGGAGGCGTTAGCTGAACGAATCGCACATTCTCGCCGAGTTTTCGATCGTGGTCCGCATGGAACCCCACTTTCTCGGTGTAGAACGCTTTGGCGCGGTCTACGTCGGAGACCGGCAACGGCACGAGTTCGAGTTTCATCTCCATGACCTCTCCTCCTCCTAGTGTTCTGTAACAGAAATTCGTGAGATAATTCCGGGGTCGTTGTCGGGTCGC
>DAIPYJ010000009.1:0-71123 GCA_036782775.1 Candidatus Dormiibacterota bacterium
GATGTGGGGCTCGTTGAGCAAAAGAGTGCCGCCGATGCGGGTCTCGCCGTGCTCGCCCGAAGCCGTAAGCGTCACGAGGTTGGCGAACTCGCTTGCCGACGACCCGCGCTGCTCGACCACCGTGATGCCGTGCGCCGCAGCCACGGCTCGAGCGTTGACCGGGTTGACGCGCTCGGCGCTGAAGCGGCTCAGAAACGAGGTCAGCAAGGCAGCCGTGAGCAGCGAGCCGTCGTAGTTGCCGATCTCACCGGCGTACTCGACCAACAGCCGGGTCGCCGGCTGGCGCCCGACCTGCGCGTAGAAGCGGCCGATCCCTTCAGCGACCGGGATGAAGGGTCGCAGGAACGCCATCGCTTCGGGCAACGCGACCGGCGCGTTGAGCGCAAAGCGCGGGAGTCCCCCATCGAGCACGGCGATGATCTGGTCGGCGATTTCGAGGGCAACGCTGATCTGCGCTTCTTCCGTCGAGGCGCCCAGATGCGGCGTGGTGACGACCTGAGGCAGCGTCAACAACGGGTTTTCGCCGGGCGGTTCCTGCTCGAAGACGTCGAGCGCGGCCCCGGCCACGTGGCCATCCTGCAACCCACGCCAGAGCGCCGACTCGTCGACGATGCCGCCGCGGGCGACGTTCAGCAGCCGAACCCCAGGCTTGGTCATGGCCAGCGCCCGGGCATCGATCAAATGATGGGTCTCGGGCGTCAGCGGAACGTGCAGGGTAATGACGTCCGCCTGCTGCAGTAGCTGCTCGAGCGGCAGCAGCGTGACATTGAGGCGGGCGGCACGCTCCTCTGAGGCGACCGGATCGGTGGCGACAACGCGCATGCCGAATGCCTGAGCTCGGTGAGCAACCTCACGGCCGATACTGCCTAGCCCGACAACGCCCAACACCTTCTCGCGAAGTTCGTTGCCAAGGAAGCGCGAGCGCTCCCACCGTCCCGATTTGACGGCCTGGTCCGCCTGCGGAATATGGCGTGACAGCGCGAGCAGCATCGCCATGGTGTGCTCCGCCGCCGCAATCGTGTTGCCAGAGGGAGCATTGACAACCAGAATGCCGGCCCGGGTGGCCGCCTCGACGTCGATGTTGTCGACGCCGGCGCCGGCTCGGCCAATGACCTTGAGGTGCTTGCCGGCCTCGATGATCGTGCGGTCGACGCGCGTCTCGCTGCGGACGATCAACGCGTCGTACTCGTGGATGGTCTCGGCGAGCGCAGCCGGACTTTGTTTGACCTTCACGTCCACGCTCGCGTGCGGCTTCAGCCGCTCGACCCCGGCCGGCGCAATGGGGTCGGCGATCAGGACGCGCGGCACGTGCTCAGGCGACCAGGCTTGGCTCGGACGATTCCAGCGTGCGCCGTGCCGCGGCCAGCGCAGCGCCCGGCTGCACCGTCCATCCATTTTTCTGCAGCCCTTGCTCGAGGGCTTCGACTGTCGCAATCACGTCCGGCTCGAACACCGAGCCGAGGTGACCGATCCGGAAGATTTTTCCGGAGAGCTTTCCTTGCCCTTCTCCGAGCACGAGGCCAAGTTGCCGCCAATCGTTGAACACGGCGTCGGACCTGGCTTGCAGAGCCTCCGGGAAGTAAACCGCGGTGACGGTATACGAGGCGAACTCCGTATCAGCGAGGAGTCGCAGGCCCAGCGCCGTCGCGGCGGCGCGGAAAGCGGAGGCAATCCGGCGATGGCGGTCGAAGACGGCTTGCAAACCCTCCTCCCGCATCATCGACAGCGCCTCGCGCAGCCCGAGCAGGATGCTGACGGCCGGCGTCGTGAAGGTCATGCCCTTCGCCTGCATCGTCTTGGCCCGCTCCCAATCGAAGTAAAAGCGCGGTGCCTTCGCTTGCTTCTGGCGAGCCCATGCCTGCGGGCTAACGCTGAGCATGGTGACGCCCGGCGGCAGCATCCATCCCTTTTGCGAGGCGGTGATCGCCACGTCCACGCCCCAGCGATCGACTGGAAGGTCGATCGATCCGATCGAACTGACACCGTCGACCACGAGCAAGCGCTTGTGCCGTTTGACCACAGCCGCCAGTGACTCGAGGGGGTTGGTGACGCCGGTTGAGGTTTCGTTGTGCGTGATGAGAACCGTCCCGATGCCGGGCTCATGACTCAGCAGGTCGTCGAGATCTTCCGGATCGGCGGCCTCGCCCCAGGGCAAGGTGTAGCGGGCGACGTCAGCGCCGAAGGCCGCCGCCAGGTCGGCAAATCGATCGCCGAAGGCTCCGATGGTGACCGCCAGCACGCGCTCTCCCGGAGAAACGAGGTTGGCGACGGCGCTCTCGAGGCCTCCGGTCCCGCTTGCCGGGAAAATCAACATGTCCTGCTCGGTCTGGAAGGCCCATTTCAAGCCCGATTCCAGCTCAGGCAACAGCGCTCTGAACTCGGGACCTCGGTGATTGATCATGGGCGCGTCCATCGCGCGCTGAATTCGGGCTGGAACAGGGGTGGGGCCGGGGATGCGGAGTTGTTGGTTCTGAGCCATGCGCCCTAGCTTACCGTCCGTTCGCTGTGAATAACCTCATCAATAACGACGGGCGGTGGAACGTCGACGACGGTATTGGCGACGCACCACGGAAGTCCCCACCCTACCTTCCCCCACCCGCGGGGCAGGGACTCTTCTCGAGCGCGCGAGCCGATGGCGAGGACGGCGAGCAAAACGAATCAGGAGCCAGAACAGCAGGACCGCGCCGACGATCATGGCCCAGCGCTCGGCAGTCGCCGTCCGCTCGGCATCGGCGGCGGCCGCCGCTTCGGCCTGCCGTTCCGCGGCCTGAGCGGCTTCCGCTCGCTCGATCTGCACCCTGGTCGCCTCGATCTGCGGATCCGCGGCGAGGATGCCGTCGAAGAGACCTTTCGCAATCGCGTCGCGAAAATTCCCCTGCTGAATCAGCGCGAACTCGCGCGGGTTGGTGAGATAGACCGGCTCGACGGTGACGGTGGGAACGTCCGAATGCACCCAGAGCTCGGGCTTGACCGCCACCCCATCGTCCGCGATCTGATACGGCTTCAGACTTTCGGCCAGCGCACTGTCGATCGCCTGAGCAAAGGGCAGGCTGTCGGGGCGCGGATAAAAGATCGTCTCACCATTGATCGATGCGTCGCCGTCAAACGCGTTGACGTGAAGGCTGACGAACATGCGGGCGTCGGCGGCGTGCGCGATGTTCCACCGTTGGGAAATCTCGACGTACTGGTTTCCGGTGCGGGTCATGACGACCTTGACTCGTTCCTTCTGGAGCAGCGAGCGCAAGCGAAACGCAAGATCGAGCGTGATGTCTTTTTCCATCACCGGGCCGATCACGACGCCCGGGTCCCAGAGCTGGGTGGGATCGCTGGTCTCGCTGCCCCCATGTCCAGGATCGATCGCCACGACGTAGGGCGAGGGCACGACAAAGGACGGCTCCGAAGCCGCTGCCCGAGCCAGTGGCATGGACGTAAGCAAGACGACCCCGGCCGCGAGCACGGCCGGGAGGCGCGGGAACCGCAACTAGCGCGCAGTATACGAGGAGCCCCTCACCATACCCTCTCCCCTCAAGTGGGGAGAGGGATTTATTGCGCTTCGCTGAGGACGGCGAGGTGCGGTGCACTCCCTGCAATCGCGGTCGGAAGCGGCTTGGCCGGGACTTCGCCGCAGATGCGCGTGCCTTCGCCAGGAGCCGACACGATGGTGAGTTTTCCGCCGAGCGCTTCAATCCGGTCACGCATGTTTTGAAGCCCCGAACCGGCGTGGATGTGTTTCGGGTCAAAGCCTCGGCCATCGTCCTCGACGGTGAAATCGAGCAGGCCATCGTGGCTGGCGACCCGAATGCACGCCTTGCTCGCTTCCGCGGACTTGGCGATGTTCTGCAACGCCTCGAGACAGCAGAAGTAGACAGCGGACTCCGTTTCGGGCAGATATCGGCCGACCTCGCCGAATTCCAGCGTCACGGGAACCGACGACTTATTTGCCTGCGCTTGCAAAGCGACCCGCAGACCGCCATCGGCCAGCAGCGGTGGGTAGATGCCCCGAGCCAGCTCGCGCAGCGATTGCACGGCATCATCCGTGTCGGTTTTGAGCTGGGCCAGGGCCTTGCGCAGCTTGACCGGGTCCTTGTCGATGAGCCGCTCGGCGAGGCTCAACTTGACCTTCAGGGCCACCAGTTGTTGCTGCGCGCCGTCGTGAATATTCCGCTCGAGCCGGCGCCGCGCCTCGTCCTGAGCGCGAACCAGGCGCTGGCGCGAGAGCCGCAAGTCCTCGAGCCGTGCCAGGAGGTCAGCGGTCAATTGTGAGTTGCGCAGCACCAGGCCGGCCTGGGCAGCGACATTCGTGACCAGCGTGGTCTCGGCGGCCGTCAGCGTCTCGCCGGGCTTCCGAAGCGTGAAGGCGCCCAACAGCATGCCTTGATGGCGGACCGGGACCGCGAGATCTTCGCCGGGAAACGCCGGGAGGACATCACCGTCAAGCGGAATCAACGCAGCAGGCGTTTCACGCTCTCCGGGCCATCGGGCCGACGCCCGCAATCGATCCTCGACACGCAGCCAAACGGTGGCGGTCGCGCCCGTTCCTTCCGACAGGATGCGGACGGTTCTCGAGAGGACGTCCTCGGTCCCAAGCGTCTGGATCAGCTCGGAGAAGGAAGACAGGACCTGATACGGTGTCGCGCGGTTTCCATACACGAGGCGGTTAGCCAAGCGCTGGAGCGCGTTACGCGCTGGCTGAAACGCCACCGCAACCAGGCCGGTCGCCAGGAGGGAGAGCAGCAAGCTGTGCTGCTGGGTACCGATGAGGTTGCCAATGCCCACGACCACTCCGACGTAGACGGCGGTGACAAATGCCGCCAGCGCGCCGTAAGCCAGGGTCCGGCTGACGATGCGATCGATATCCCACAAGCGATAGCGCACGATGCCGATGAAGAGCGCCACCGGGATGATGGCGAAGACCGGCTGAAACACGCGGAAAAGCCCGACCGGGACCTCCTGGAGCGATCGCCCCTGCAAGCTTGGCGTCAGCAACGCCGGCAACTGCTCGGGATGGCTGAAAAAGGCGACAACCAGGGCGGGAAGGAGTGCGAAAAAGAGCAAGCGAGACAGTTGACGTTCCTCGACGGCTTTGGGTCGGCCCCAGCGATAGGCCTGCGCCAACACGCCGACCGCGGGAACCGCCAGCCCGAAGAGGCCGATGATGGCCAGCCGCTGCGCGCTGGCTTCAACGGCATTGAGGCCAAGCGCGAGCACCGCGGTAACGGGTAGATAGAGGAGCGCCTGCGCCCAGCGAGGCCAGCGCGGGACGAGCTCGCCATCAGGAAAGGTGAGGAGCGCGTAGAGATAGGCGACCATCGCGACCAGCTCGAAGGCGAAATGCAGCGGCGAATCGCCGATCAGTGGTTGTAAGGCGGTGTAGACGGTCAGCGCCTGCAGGTTGAAGGCAGCCGCGGTTCCGACCATGCCAATGGCCAGGAACCGGGCGGTGCGATTGCCTGGCCGCAGGTACAGCAGGTAGAGGCCGAGCACAAGGTTGAGGACGCTGAAGCCGTAGTCGAGAGCAATCCCCTCGCCCGACTCGGCCTGGTGGGAAGCAACCGCCACCGCCTGCGCGATCTGTTCTGGCAAGGTCTGCTGGTCGAAGCCGAAGAGATGCAGGTTCCGATGCAGGTCGGGCGACAGGTGCGCCATGGCGGCCAGCGCCCCCAACGCCAGCACGAAGATGGCATAGGCCGTATAAACCGCCAGGAAACCAAAAAAGAGAAGGTCACCGGTGAGCTGCCAGCGCCGGCGCGTCATCTCAATGGACCACCACCGTCCCAACCATCTGCGGATGGATGAGGCAGGCGTAGTGATACGTCCCCGGCTTGGTAAAGGTCAGGGCATAGCCAATGTCGGCCGGCCCACCGCCGCCAAGGCCGGAAGAGATGAAGTGGGACCCGTCATAGCTGCCGCCGTCGGTGATCTGCGGCGCTACTTCTGAGGGAGGCGGTCCGGGTCCTCCCTGCTGCGATTGCGGTAAACCGGGACTGGCAACCGGTCCGATCGCCTGCGGATTCCAGGTCACCTTCCCATCCTTCGCCACGCTGAATTCGGGAAAGTAGCTGGGCACGTCGAAGGCGACGTTGTGAAAATCGGCGACCACCAGCCATCGAAGCGTGTCTTCATCTTTGTTGTTCGTGGTCTTCGGGTAGAACTCGCTGATGTTGCCGTAGCCATGGACATCGGTCTCATCGGGCGATCCATAGCCCGCCAACACGAACTTGTATGGAGCGTTGAGCTTGACCGGATAGTGGCCTTTCTTCGCGTCATTGAAGGCGTTGACCAGCGGCTTGGCGAATGCATCGATCTGGCTCTGGGCCTGCTGGTCGACGGTCGCCTGCGAAGGAATCGTCGCATTCTTGGGAACGATGGTGAGCGCGCCATTCATGCCCGGGCCATGAAAGAGACAGATGAAGTGGTAGGTGCCCGGCGTCGCATCCGCCGCAACCGGAACGCGAAACGTGTTGTCGCGATCGGTCCCCTGGTAAGGGATGAAGCCGCTCGAGTAGAAGGCCTGGCGGCCGGTAAAGGCGGGCTGGGCTCGTTTCGGACAGGGGGTATTGATATCGGTCGGCGGCGTGCCGCGGTCCAGGTAGCAGGGCTGCGCGCCGTTCTGCTGGACGTGGTTGTTCTGATCGACCATGAAGGGGATCTGGTTGAAGGCCGCCTGGTCGGTCTGATTCAACACGTCCTGAGGGGGCTGCTTTTCCTTATCGATGTAAGCCCAGACGGGTTTGCCGACCGTGTCGATGATTTGGCCAAAGCTCACCGTGTGGGCCTCGCCGTTCCAGGCTTGCTTGAAAACGGCTGTGTCGCCCTGCCGCACCGTGACATGGCTGGGGAAGTATCGGGCGAACATATTCGTGAATTGGTCGTAGTGGTAGTCGACGAGAATCGTTCGCTCGTTCTGGTTGGCGCCGGGCCCAAAGACGCCGCAGCTGGTCAAGAGCAGCAGGCAGGCCAGCGCAGGGGCGAGCGGGCGCACGACGCCAGGGTACGGAGGAATCACCGTGTGATGCTAACGGGCTAGCCCGTCGCTCTCAGGGGTGCTGGTACGACGCCTTCTAGCGCTGGTCGGCCGTGTAGGGAAGCAGGGCGACGTGCCGGGCCCGCTTGAGCGCGACGGCCAGGCGACGCTGGTGCCGGGCGCAGGTGCCCGTTACCCGGCGAGGCAAGATCTTGCCGCGCTCGCTGACGAACCGCCGCAAGCGCGAAACCTCTTTGTAGTCGATCAGGTGGACCTTCTCCGCGCAGAAGTTGCAGACCTTCTTATGCGGCTTGCGGTCGCGCTTTTCAGTGGCTGGGGGCATGGGTGACTTCCAATCGCTCCTTAAAAGGGAATGTCATCGGGGTCGACATCGCGGGATGCATCCTCGGTGTGACCACCGCCGGCGCCGACCGCGGCTTCGACTGGCTCGGCGGCATGCGCCTGGTTCTGGCTGCGGCTCTCGAGGAACTGGATCTCGGTGGCGTTGACCTCGGTGGTCTTGCGCTTCTGGCCGTCCTGTCCTTCCCATGAGCGGGTCTGCAGCCGCCCCTCGACGTAGACGAGGCTCCCCTTGTGCAGGTATTGGCCGCAAATTTCGGCCAGGTTGCGCTTGCCGATGTTCCAGACCACCACGTTGTGGTAATCCGTATACTCCTTCTTTTCGCCGTCCGGGCCCTGGCCGTAGCGGTTGGTGGCCAGCGAGAAGGTCGTCACCGGCGATCCGCTCGGGGTATAGCGCATTTCGGGGTCGCGAGTCAGTCGGCCGATGAGCATGACTTTGTTCAGGTTCATGTGTTCCCCTCGTCTTGTCGAACCAGTAAATGCCGGAAAACGGTATCGGAGATCTTCAGCACGCGCTCGACTTCGGCGACCTTCGCTTGTTCGAGGTCGAATTCCTCGACGACGTAATAGCCCTCCCGTTGGTCCTTGACCGAGAACGCCAGGCGCCGCTTGCCCCACGGCGTGACCTTGCGGACCTGGCCGCCATTGGTCTGAATCAGCTGGCCGACCTTCTCGATCTCTTGCTGGACGGCCTGATCGTCAAGCTCGGGCTTGACGAGATACATCAGTTCGTAAGCCGACAATCGACAACCTCCTTTCCTGTGGGATTTGCTCCGACTATGGCCAGCGGGCGGCAGCGGAGCAGGAAAGCGGACGTAAGTTTACCAGAGGTTCCCCGGCAAAATCGGACAAAAAATTGGCGGCCGCCCGTAGGCGGCCGCTGCGGAGGGAAACCGAACGTTCGTTATTTCTTGAGTTCGCCGCCCTCGATCTTGCCCGACCACTTGCCGGTCGGCGCCCCGCGCTCCTCGATGAACTCCTTGAATCGCTTCAAGTCGTTCTCGACCCGTCCGGGCGTCGCCTGGATCAGTTTGTCGCCAACCTCACCGGCTGCGCCGGCGGGCGGATCGTAGTCCAGCATCAGTTTGACCTTGGTGTGGCCATTGACCGGCTGAAACTCGACCGTTCCGTCGTTCTTATCGCCGCTGGTCGCGCGCCAGGCGATCACCTTGTTCGGCTTTTGCTCGACGATCTCGGCGCTCCATTCCCGCTCGGTGCCGGCAACCTTGGCCTTCCACTGAAGGTGCTTATCGTCTAGCTGCCGCACCTGTTCGACGTTCTCCATGAACTGCGGGAACTCTTCGAACTGCGTCCACTGCGCGTAAACCTGGTCGACCGGCTTGTCGACCTCGATGGTCTTCTCAACGTGAGCCATACAGTGACAACCCTCCTTGCGCTGGTCGATAGTCGCTGTCTAGGTCCCCTATCTTATACCCCCGTTATCCGATTATCAAACCTCAGAAATATCATGTTATGGCTGAGGCAGAGCCCGGCTTGGAGGGTCGGGGCGGTCAGCGAGCTAGCGAGTCGACTTGCCGCGCTCGCGGAGCTCGCGATAGGTATCGAAGTCGTAGGGCCGGGCGTCCCAGCCGCGATAAGCGCGCTCCGGCCACAGCCGCCAGAGCCCTTCCCAGAACCGACGCCGCTCGCGCCTGGCCGGCTTGCGCTTTCTCAGCGAGTCGATGTTGACAACCTTGTCGGACGCGACTTCCGCGTCGATGCCATCACCCATCCATTCCAGTATGCGACAGCACAACAGTGTGCCGCCAGATGTTTCAGGCGATGCTTTTGGTGGTCGGCGGGGGACTCGAACCCTCGACCTCTTGGAGGTGAACTAGCGGCTCAGATTCGGCGCTGGCAAAAACGCCGTTTTGAATTGCGATGGAGCACATGACCGGTACAAACCGTGCGCTGTCCAGCGTTTAGGTGATAGGCGCACTCCGTCACGTCAGCCTCCCGTTTTTTCGGCTGGGCTTCTCGCGTCCATCGCTCCCAAGAAATCGGCGCGCATCGCGGCGATTACTGGCTCAAGGTCGAAGATCACGACGCTGCGCCCGGTTGAAGCATTCTTACCGACCTTGGCGTCGGCGGCCTCATCGTTTCCGATGACCAATGCGCCGGCGTGCCGCTGAGGATGGCATATCACGCGGCACGATTCGCCAGGAGCGACCTTGCGGAGCTGTTGCCGAATCCCATGCATGGTGCCACGAACCAGATCACGGTTCAAGTTTTTTCGCAGAAGGTAATCGGCAACCGCCGCCTCGATTGCATCCGCTTCCGTGCACCTCTCGCCGACCTTGACCCATAAGCCGTCAGTAATCCACAGACGTATGGTGCTTTCGGGCCGATCAAGGCTCGCGGCAAGCGCGCGGATCGAAATTTGGCCACCTGCCATGGCATGCGCAGAAATTCGCGCAGCGGCTGCGCATTTTCCTGCGCACTTATGCTATGCTTCCGCTCGACAAAGCGGTTTTGGCTGCGAGAGCAAGAAATGCCCTGGCTGCTAGGCTGCGTGAATAGGGGGCGGGTGAGGAACGGGAGTTGAACCCGTGGTCTGTCCCTTACCAAGGGACCGCTCTGCGAGGCCGTAGAACCTCTCCGCTGAGCTATCCTCACCAGTCCCCTATTTACATGTCAACCAAGCGTTTACGGCATTATCACCTACATCCCTAGATCTTGGGGCACTTTTCCACAGAAACCCAACACCTTGTGGGGAAACTAATGTTTGGAGATCGAGCATAGAACCCAAAACAAGCGAGCCTGGCGCAGGCGACAAAGGGCTACGCTGTTCCTACTGCTGAGCTTGCCTAGACCTGACCAATCGACGGGCAATGTAGTCCGAAATGAGCCGTCAAGTTTTCTGTTCACTTGTCCAGAAATGAGTTCAAACGTTCGGTTTCCGGCAATCGCTCACGGCTTGAATCGCGGTTGAGCTGGCCCTAGCATCGCTGCATGTCGAGGTTTGCGACAGCCGCTTCCCTTGGTCCCTTGGGGCTTTTGTCAGCAGCATCGAGCGGGAGATCGGTAAGTCCGACCCGGTGACGTCGCGCGAGGTGGTGTAAAAACCGGCGTGCGGTTCCGCGGTCATTATGCAGTCTGCAGCTCGAGCAGTGCTTGGACCACCTCCTCCTGCGTGGGTTCGGTCAGCTTGTTCATCGACTCCTGACTGAAATAGCGTCGGCCCACGGCCCATTCGTCGTTCTGCTCCTCGAGGATGGCGCCGACCAACCGCAACAGGGAGGAGCGATTCGGGAAAATGCCGACGACCTTGCAGCGACGACCGACTTCGCGATTGAGTCGCTCCAGGGCATTGGTCGACCAGATCTGGCGGCGGTGCTCCAACGGAAAACTGTGATAGGCGAGGATGTCGACCTCAGCCTCCTGCAGCAGCGCGACGAGTTTGGCAAAGCGTCGCTCAAAGAGTCGACCGATCCGGGCGATCGTTTCATGCGCGCCGTCGGCATCAGGCTGAGCAAAGATGGTGCGCAACGTCGCCGCCACCATCGGCTGGGCCGCCTTGGGAACGGTCGACAGGGCGTTGCGCATGAAGTGCACGCGACAGCGCTGCCAGGTCGCGCCGGTCAGCACCTGCGCAATCGCTTGCTTGAGGCCCTCGTGGGCGTCGGAGGTCACCAGCCGCACACCCCGCAGCCCGCGGCGAACCAGCTGCCGCAGGAATTCGAGCCAGAACTGGTGATCTTCCGCCGGGCCGACATCGGTGCCGAGCACCTCGCGCTCGCCGCTGCTCCGCACCCCGACCGCGATCACGACCGCCATCGACACCACGCGCCCGTTCTCCCGCACCTTCTCGAAGGTGGCATCCAGCATCAGGTACGGGTAGTCGGCGTTGAGCGGTCGGGTGCGAAAGGCGTGCACCTGCCCGTCGAGCTCTTTGCAGATCCGACTGACCTGGTCTTTGCTGATGCCGTTCAACCCCAGGGCCTGCGCCAGGGCGTCGACGTTGCGGGTGCTGACGCATTGGACATACGCTTCTTGGACGACGGCGAGCAGCGCCCGCTCGTGCCGACGGCGCGGTTCAAGCAGCGACGGAAAGTAACTGCCCTGGCGCAGCTTGGGAATGGCGAGCTCGACCGTACCCACCCGGGTGTCCCATTCCCGCTCCCGCACGCCGTTGCGCGAGGTCAGCCGCTTGTCGGTCCGCTCATACGGCGCGGCGCCGATCGCCTCGGTGACCTCGGCATCCATCAGCTCCTGCGCCAGCAGCCGCAGCCCGTCCCGAAGGAACTGCGGATCGCTGCCCTGTTCCTCCTTGCGCAGCAGATCCAAGAGTGCCATCCTGAAGTTGGTCATCGTCGTGGTCCTCCAAGTTGTTGGTTGAGATCTTCACTTGGAACCACACGGTGGCCCTTTTTGGGCTCCTTGCTGAATTGGGTGGGTAATCGCAGCGCAGCTCGGTAGACTCCGGTGGTTTCCGACCAGGTTTGGAGGAGGGACCATCATGCCCGAGCTGGAGTTGTTTCAGACGGCCCTTGGATTGACCCCGCCATGGCGCGTGGTGGACTCAGCGTTCGATGCCCAAGCGGGCCAGCTCACGATCGAGCTGGACTTTCCGCGTGGGAGTCGCTTTCCCTGCCCCACTTGCCAGCGCCCTGACTGTCCGATCCACGACGTCGAGCCGAAGCGCTGGCGCCACCTGAACTTCTGGCAGTACGAAACCATCCTCACCGCGCGCCTGCCCCGCATCCGCTGCGAGCAGTGCGGCGTGCTCCAGGTGGAGGTCTCCTGGGCTCGACCCGGAAGTGGGTTCACGGTCTTGTTCGAAGCCCTCGTCCTGACCCTGGCCAAGGAGATGCCGGTGCACGCCATCGGTCGGCTCTTCCGCGAGCACGACAACCGGCTGTGGCGCATCATCCATTTCCACATCGACCGGGCACGGGCCAAGGAAGACTTCAGCCAGGTGCGCCGCCTGGGCGTGGATGAAACCAGCCGGCGCCGGGGCCATCACTACGCCTCGATGTTCGTCGACCTCGATCGACCGCGGGCGATCTTCTGCACCGAAGGCCGCGATCTCGAGAGTTTCGGCCGCTTCACGGTGGATTTCGAAGCGCACGGCGGCCGACCGGCGCAGCTGACCGAGCTCTGCATGGACATGGCCCCCAGCTATCGTGCCGGCGCCGCCAAGTACCTGCCCCAGGTGCCGATCACCTTCGACCGCTATCACCTGATGCAGAACCTCAACCACGCGATGGACTTGGTGCGCCGCGCCGAGCAGGAGGTCGCTTCCACTTTGAAGAAGAGCCGCTACCTCTGGCTCACCAATCCCCGGCGACTCTCGGCGGGGCAACGGCGACGGTTGGCCCACTTGCGCCGCGAGCATCGCGACAGTGCCGAGGCCTATCGCCTGAAGCTCGCCTTCGCGGACTTCTACGAGCAACCCGCGGACGCCGCTGAGGTCTATCTCGCCGAGTGGGTGGAGATGGCCATCTTGAGCGGTCTGGATCCGATGGCCGACTTTGCCTGCAGCGTCGCCGAGCACTGGGATGGCGTGGTGCGCTGGTTCAACAGCAAGGTGTCGAACGGTGTGCTGGAAGCCATCTCTTCACTGGTGCAGGCGGCCAAGCGACGCGCCCGTGGCTATCGAACCACCCGCAACTTGGTGGCCGTTGTTTACCTCGCCGCCGGCAAACTCAATTTCAGTCCGGCGACGTGACCACCCACCCGAAATGGAAAAGAGCCCCTTTTTGTCAAGGGGCCTCCGGATTTACACCACTACTTGCTACTCAACTTCCGACCCTTACCGGTTTCCCGCTCGGCGTTTAAACCGGGTGCGCGTGGCCATGTGAAAGTACCCAGTGGGGGACTGTTGCCGAACTCGCTCGGATCGCCCACAATCGCTCTGAACCTCGCCAATCCAGCCCACGTCCTAGATGGAGGTAGCGCCCATGATGGGCACCAAAACGGTCGAGCCGAAGCTCTACCTCAGCTTCTCACTCGAAGCCGCAGTCCCGCGCGACCATGTCGTGCGTCGAATCGCTGCAGCCGTCGACTTCGGTTTCGTCTGCGGCCTCGTCAAGAAGTTCTACAGCCACACTGGCCAACCGTCGGTTGACCCCGTCGTCATCTTCAAGCTCCTGCTGCTCGGGTACTTGTTCAACATCCGCAGCGAGCGGCGGATCTGTGAAGAGGCTGGCCTTAATTTGGCCTGGCGGTGGTTTCTCGGGTATGAGCTCGATGAGCCGATCCCCGATCACAGCGTCCTGAGCAAAGCACGCAAGCGGTATGGCGTCGCGGAGTACGAACGATTTTTTCAGCGAATCGTTCAGCTGTGTGAAGCACGCGGTTTGGTGCAAGGCGAGGTGCTCTTCCTGGACGCCACGATGACCAAAGCCAACGCTTCGCGCCAATCGCTACAGTCTCGGACGCTACTCGAGCAGCGACTTCCGGAGCCGAAGCAATTCGTCGCCGATCTGTGGCTGGTGAACGAGGCAGAAGCCGAGCCTGCACCGCGACCCAAGAACCCGCGAAGCGGTCGCCCGGTGAATCCGGATGCCAAATACCTGCAGTCAAGGTCGGTCACCAACAACTTGCGGATGAGCGCGACCGATCCCGATGCACAGCTCTTCCACAAGCTGGGCCAGACGCCGATCCTGGCGCACAAGACGCAGATGGCCGTGGATGGTGGCGCCGCGGGCATCATCACGGCCGTCGACGTACGTCCCGCCTGCGAGGCGGACAGTCATGCGGTTGGCCGAATGTTGGACAAGCACCACCTGGCGGTGGGTCGCCCCGCGCGTGAACTAGTCGGCGATACCGGCTACGGTCGGGAAGTTGCGTTCAAAGCGTGCCTCGTCCGAGGGGTCCAGCCGACGCTGCGGATTCGCGATCTGGGCAATCGGCACGAAGGCTTTAACCGAGACCGCTTCAGTTACCTGGCTGAGCGCGATGTCTTCCTCTGCCCCGAAGGCAAAGAACTGCGGCATTTCACCGACAACTTCCAACAACGCCAGGCGATCTACAAACCTCGACGCGGAACCTGCAAGAGCTGTCCGCTGAAGGCCCAGTGCTCGCCGGGGCGAGGTGATCGTGCTGTCATCCGACGTTGGGATGTCGACATCTGGGAGGAGGTCGAGCAACATCTGGCGAGCCACCACGGTCGTACGATGCTTCGTCGTCGCCATATCGTCAGCGAGAAAACCTTTGCCAACGCGAAGGTCAAGCACGGACTCGATCGGGCCCAGTTTCGAGGCCGCGCAAAGATGCAAATTCAGGCACTGCTGACGGCGGCCACGATGAATTTGAAGCAGCTCCTGCGCCAGCACTCGATGCCCCATGCAGGGCTTGGTGTGGGCTTCGCCGCTCAATTCGCCAAGTCTGTGCTCGCATCAGCGCTTTCTACATCGATTGCCCGGCCTCACGAGGCCGCGACAAGACTCCGACATATCATCTGCCGCTCGACCGCCCTCGATGGCGTACAGGCTGTGCCGCTGGCTACTTAGACCTTTGGCAACAGTCCCAAACTGGGGACTTTGAGATGGCCATTGACACCGGGAGGTTGGACCGTGACGACCAGGGAACTTCAAGCTACGCAGAAAGCCGTCGCGAAGAACTTGCGCAGGTTGGCCAGAAAGCTATCAACCGGCTCGCTTGAGGATGCCGGCGAGATCCGCCGGGCTATAAGGTACGACGCGGACGCGCCTGCGGGGCTTCGGATTGCGCTGCAAATGCGAAAAGCTCATCGCTTCCCTGCTGGCCGCGTGCTTGATCGCCGGCATGCAAACAACCGGCGTTGCGGCTGCTGGCATTAACCGTCAGCACTTGGCGCCGGTTAGATCGTCTGTTTGCCACGTCGCCAACCGGCGCGCTGGCTTGCTTCATATCCGGCCGGTAATTTCATCGGTCCCGTATCGCGGGCTTCGCCTTGCGCCGGTCATCGGCTCCATTTGGGGGTTTGCGATGTGACCACTCCTAATCAGCCGGTTTGGTTAGTGTGCCTTCGGGGCCTGGTCAGCTTTCTAACAAGCGCGGCTGAAACACCGGCCTTGACGCGATCACCTTTCAAGCTACCTACCGGAACTCGAAGCCTACAACCGCTTAGGCCTAGAGCAATTGGGCGCGCCTTGCCGCGCTAGGAAACTCGTTTGCCTCCGCCTCGATTACTCGAATATTCGAGCGACGAGATCGAAGTGAACAACCACTCCGTTGTCGGTCTTTAGGGTCATCGTGGTTCCCGAGACGGCGGTGATGGTAAGGGACTTATAAGCGCTTAGGGTGTACTGCCCTAACTCGTTCGTATCCCAACCACAGCCACTTGCATTCTTCACGTAGGCGAACAGCCACACCGCAGCGGTATTCGGAACGGCATCAGCGTTTGCGCTAATACCGCCCGCCCAAGCCTGTATATAGTCGCTACCGACGGGTCCGGCCCAAAAGTCCTTTGCCGGATACTTTATTGACGGCAAAATCCCCTGCGCTGCAGGATTTGTCACGCCGGCCGGGGGCAAAGGATCCACCGGCGTGGCGCAAGTCCGCGGAGCCTGTAATGGCAATGAGATTGGAGGTGAGGGTCTAGGCCCAAAAGTCCCAGGGGGAACTTTTGCCGTTGAAGCTGGGCTGGAAGTGAGTGGAGATGCGGTCGCTTGGGCCACCAAGACGGCAGCCAAACCAACGGAGGCGATACAAAGGATGACAGCGAAAAGCGTCCTCTGTAACGAACGCGTTCTATGAGTCATGGGACCGCCCTAATTTTACAACGCGGCACATGCCAAAAGGTTACTTCTTCTAGCTGGCAACATGCATCTCTGTTTCATAGGTCATGTTCGCCGGTAGAAAGTCACCATTCAAGGTGTTCCAAAGCAGGCTCCAGGCGTCAGCCGCGGTGTAGGCAGGTGGCTCTAGGAAATGATCGTCGACTGGACCTGTGAAGTGAATGCCGCCAGTGGAGGTGTAATACTGCCCGTATCCGCTGATCATTGCCCACTGACAATAGGTGCAGTAGTAGTAGATTTCGGGCACCGCGAAGGCTGCGGGGTAGCCCCACGCTACACCGTAATAGTCAGCTTGAGCCCATCCATAGCTACACCCCGTGCGATTGTCGTACGTACCATACGGGCAACCATCCGCCGATCCAAAGTTGTAATAAATGCTGCCACCAGCGATCGAGTAGTTATTCGCCCAATCGTCAGTCGGATGAGCCCCATCCCCGGTGCCGCTCCAGCTTTCGATATCGTTCGCCCCTTCAACTTGAATCCATTGGCTGTAACCTTGACCAGCCATCCAACTTCGGATCTGGGCGACCACGGCCGTGTTCCATACCGTCCCATAGTTTCCATACGTTCCTTGATCTGGAAGTCGCGAATTATTTGTTCCGATACCCAGACGAAGATTCCACCCTCCTCCAGCAAGGTATCCAATCGCAAAATTCTGGGCCATATCCCTGATCTGAAAATTGCTGATGGGTGTATACGTTCCCGTTTCCACGGCTGTGCTGCCATCCGTGGTTTGTGCGCCAAAATCCAAGATGATCAGCGCTTGGTAGCCGGCAGAGTCCCTTTTCCCGTCAGCCAGGCCCAACTGCTGCAAGGTATAGGAACTAGTGGTCCTCACGTAGTAATTGTTGTCGAGGGTCGGCCGAGCCTGGGTAGCATGAACTGGCTTCACGGGCCCGCCAACCAATACGGCGGCAAGGAGCCCGAGGAGTACACCGATTCCTACCTTCTCAATTAATGACAGGGTTGGCCTGGCGGATTGCTGAACAGCCGCTGAGCCTTTACGCAAGATGCCCACCCCCGATTAATCCCAAGAAACCCGCCGCAGGCTGCTGAAAGCGTACATCCTTGGTATGTTGAGGCGTCAATGACCGATTAAGTGATGTTCCTCAAATCAGGCGGAGAGAGCCGCCTGTCGCAGCGAGCGGAAGCCGATCACCGAAAATATGAATGAGGGGGCGATCTTTGACGCTTCCTAAAGCCTTCAGGAGATCTCGTTATCACGCGTAAGAATTCGCACCATTACGTCGTAGCTGTTCAGTGGCCTGGAGATGCTCGTAGACCTCGTTAATCATCTTCAGCGAGCTGTGGCCAACAACGCGGGCAAGGTGAATCGTGTTCATGCCGCGTCGGAGCATTTCGGTGACGAACGAATGCCTAAGCAGATGGGGATAGACGCGCTTCCGAATGCCAGCCGTCCGGGCGAGGAAGCGAATCATTTGCTGAACGCCTGACTCCGTAAGCGGCTCCCGTTCGTTGCCGTTGGCTCGATGCCGCAGCCCAAGAAAGATTCGATCCGATGACGTTTCGCCGCGCGTATGGGCAGCGAACTTTTGCAGCCGTCGATAAAGGGACGGGGTGACCGGCACGTCGCGTTCTAGGTCCCTTGCCGCGGATGCGAAGGAAATACTGGCGGTTGATCGGCTGGCGAAGGTCCGACACGCGCAGGGAACACAGCTCACCGACCCGCATACCGGTGTCCGCCAGGACTCGGACGATGAGCTTGTCACGTTCCGCATGGGCGGCATTCTCGAGCGCCTCGATCTCCCGTCGTGTCAGCACATCGCGTAGGCGCTTGCCGGTCCTAACATTCGGTGCCTTGGCCGTGACGGTTTCGCCTTCCTTGGCGGCCCAAGCGAGAAACGTGTTCACGCTAGTCATGTAGGTCTTTACGGAATGCTTGCTGAGTGGACGGCCCTTGCTGCCTCCCACATCAAGCAGGGAACCCGACAGGCGGCTTAGGAGCCGGTTGGTGAGCTGCGATACGCCATCAACCCGTTCCGTGGCGCAGAACGGCAGCAGCACCTTCTTGAGCGACCAGCTATAGACGCTGACGCTCTTTTCCGAAAGCCCGTTCGCGCGTCGATCCGCGAGGAAATCGTCAATTAATCGCTCGATGGCTGGCGGCGCTTTCGGCTCAACGAGGTGAGCGTTGCCATTGAATCCCTCCCGTTAGGTATATCAGCGGGTTTCTTCCGCGACCCGTATACCACAGCGGTTAGAGGCCGTTTCGGCAAGGGGCAGTCATCTAAGAGGCAAGTGCGTGTTATGAATACGATTTGCAGCGCTTAGAAGGGAAGTTTGGTCGGCGGGGGACTCGAACCCTCGACCTCTTGGATGTGAACCAAGCGCTCTAACCAGCTGAGCTAGCCGACCGTGCGGGCAAATTGTAAACCCCCTCCCTTGCCCTCCCCGCAAGGGCGAGGGAATCATTGCCGCGCCGCTTTTGCAAGCGCGCGGGTGACGGCCTCGGCAGCCTCCATCGGCAGGTACTGGATGGCGTCGTTCACAACCCGCTCAGCCTCGTCGGCCGGCAGTTTTCGCCGAACCACCTCGAGCTGCTGGTCAACCAGGTCCGCCATGATCTGTGACATCTCCTGCCGTTTGCGCCGGCGAAACAACTCCTGCTGCGCCGGGTAGCCGTTGCCAAATGTCACCGGAAACCCCAGGCGGTGCAGCTCGGCGAGATCGCGAAAGACGGTCCTGGTACTGACCTTGAGACTGTCCGCCAGATCCATCACCCGGATCCCGGGCCGAGCGGTGGACATAGAGAGGATGACGAGCAGGCGGTGCAACCGGGCGGCCTGGTTCACGCTGCTGAACGTAGCACCGGGCCCACAGGTCTGCAATTCGGGACGCCGGCCGACGTTTCTCTTGCAGCGGGAACGGGTAAAAGGACGAAGCCACGCGGGCGTACGCCGGCGTGTCCAATCGGCGTATTCCAGTTGGTAAGGTGAAGCATCCAATGGCCAAGGACAGCAAGGAAGGCAAGGGAAAAGCTCCAAAGGAACCCCAGGTCGAGGCGCCTTCTGAAACGGCGGCCGAGAACGGCAGCAGCCCAGCCAAGGCTCGTACCGCCATCGACGACGTGATCGCCGCCATCGAGGCGGCCCGCGACAAAGTCATGGCGGACGAGGTGAAGGCCCTCACCAAGCTGGGCATCCCCCGACCGATGGCGTACCAGATGGTGGCCGCCCGCTTCCACCAGAACGTCGTGACCGATGGCGACTCCGGCAGCCCAGAGTTCGAAAACAGCCACTGGAACGATCGATAAGCCGCAACCGCGACCACTGACGGTCGCGCAGGCTCGCGAGCGGATCCTGGCCCGGATCGCTACGCTCGAACCAGAAACGGTTCCCCTGACCAGGAGTCACGGTCGTGTCCTCGCCGAAGACGTCCGCGCTGACCGTGACGTTCCACCCTTTGCCAACTCGGCGATGGACGGCTACGCGGTATTGGCATCGGACGTCCGGACGGCCACGCCCGCTGAGCCGGTGCGCCTGAAGGTTCTTGGCGAGGTCCGCGCCGGCGCGGCCCCCACTGAAGGCGTGACACCGGGTTCCACCCTGCGAATCATGACCGGGGCGATGGTGCCCGACGGCGCCGACGCGGTGGTCCGGGTTGAGGACACCGCCGAATCGAACGGCCAGGTCGAGATTCGCGCCGCGGTCGAGCGGGGTGCGAGCCTCCGCGCGGCAGGAACCGACCTTCGAAAAGGCGACCTGGTGGCAAGCAAAGGCCGGGTGATTACGCCTGGCCTGGTCGGCGTGCTGGCTTCTGCCGGTCGCACCGCGCTCCGCTGCGTCCAACGGCCTCGTGTCCTGGTGTTGACGACCGGGGATGAGTTGCGCGAGGCGGGCGAGCCGCTCGGGCCCGGCCAGATCACCAATACCAGCCGCTATACGCTGATAGCCGCCGTTGAAGAGGCGGGCGGCGAGGTTCTCGATGCCGGCGTCGCGCGGGACGAGCGCGATGACCTGCTCAATCGGCTGCGTAGCGCACCGGATGCCGACCTGCTCCTGACGACCGGCGGCGTCTCGATGGGCGCCTACGACCTGGTGCGCCATCTGATGGAATCGCGGCAACGTGTCGACTTCTGGCAAGTCGCTCTGCGCCCGGGCAAGCCACTGCTCTTTGGTGAGCTCAACGGCGTGCCGCTGCTCGGTCTCCCCGGAAATCCGGTCTCGACGCTGGTTTGTTTTGAGCTCTTCGTCAGACCAGCATTGCTCAAGCAGCAGGGTAGGACGGATCTCGAACGTCAGCGCTTGCGCGCGATCACTGAAGATGCGCTCAACAACCCACCGCATCTGGAGCAATACTTCCGCGGCATCGCCCGGCGCGAGGGCGACCGCATTGCGGTGCGGCTGACGGGAGACCAGGGATCGCATGTGCTCCGCTCGATGGCGGACGCGAATTGCCTGATCGTCGTGCAGCAGGGGACGAGTGAAGTTCCGGCGGGCACCATGGTGGAGATCATCCCGCTGGCGCCAATCGAGTAAGTCTTTACTATCCTTTCTGCGAGGGAGAAGCGGTGGCGAGACTCGATCCGGACAAAATCCGAAACGTAGCCCTGCTCGGGCATAGCCACGACGGCAAGACGAGCCTGGCGGAGGCGATGCTGTTCGCCGGCGGCACGGTCGACCGCCTGGGCAAGCCGGACAGCGGCAACACGACCTTTGACTTCGAGCCCGAGGAGATCAAGCGAAAGATCTCGATCGGCACCGCGATTGCCCACCTGACCTGGCGCGACCACAAGGTCAATCTCCTCGATACGCCCGGTTTCCAGGATTTCGTCGGCGACGTCGTTGGGGCGCTTCGCGCGTCCGAGGGTGCGTTGCTGGTGGCGAGCGCCAGCAGCGGAGTCGTGGTTGGCACCGAGCTCGCCTGGGAGCAGCTCCGCGCCCGCAATCTGCCGACGCTGATCGTGATCAACAAGATGGACAAAGAGAATGCCGATTTCTGGCGCGCGCTCGACAGCTTCAAAGAATTTTCGCCGCGCCCCGTCGCCATCCAGGCGCCAATCGGGCATGAAGCCTCCTTCAAAGGGGTCGTCGACCTCGTTACGCGCAAGGCCTACGAGTTCGATGAGCACGGACGGGGCAAAGAGATCCCGATCCCGCAGGACATGGCCGCCGAGGTCGAATCGAGGCGTTCGCCGCTGGTCGAGGCTGCGGCAGAAAGCGATGACACGCTGCTCGAGAAGTATCTGGATACCGGGGAGCTCAGCGATAGCGAAGTCACGACCGCGCTGGCCAAGGGCGTGGCCGCCGGGACCATCATCCCGGTCTTGTGTGCGGCGGCCAGCAAGGCGATCGGGGTCGGCGCTCTGCTCGATGCTGTCGTCGACCTGCTGCCGTCCCCGCGGCAGGCCGCTGCCGTGGAGGCGGTCAGTCCAAGAAATGATCAGAAAGAGGCGCTGACCGCGGATCCGGGCGGCCCGCTTAGCGTCATCATCTTCAAAACCACCGCCGACCCATTCGTCGGCCGGATCAGCTATGTCAGAGTCGTCAGCGGCACGCTGACGCCGGGCACTCCCCTGGTCAACGCGACGAAAGACCAACCGGAGCGCCCTGGCTCGATCGGGTATCCCAAAGGCAAGACGCTTGAACCAGCAACGGAAGTCGTCGCCGGAGACATCGCCGGAATAAGCAAGCTACAGGTCTCGCAAACGGGCGACACGCTAGCAGCCAAGGACCATCCCATTCGTCTGCCGGTGATCGACTACCCGCCCCAGACCTATAGCGCGGCAGTCGGCGCGAAGAACAAGGCCGACGAAGAGAAGGTCAATGCCGCCCTGGTCAAGCTGGTCGACGAGGATCCAACGCTCACACTGACACACGAGCCCATCACGAAGGAAACGGTGGTTCAGGGAATGGGCGACGTCCACCTGGACGTCGTTTTGGAAAAGATGAAGCGCAAGTACGGGGTGGAGGGTGGGCTCTCGGTGCCCAAGGTCCCCTACCAGGAGACGATCACCAGCAGCGCCACGGCAGAGAAGAAATACAAGAAGCAGTCTGGTGGCGCCGGCCTCTACGGGCATTGCGTCATCGAGATCGCGCCCGTCCCGCGCGGCACCGGGTTCGTCTGGGAGGACAAGATCTTCGGTGGCTCGATTCCTCAGAACTTCCGGCCCTCGGTTGAGAAGGGCGTCCGAGAAACCATGGATCAGGGCGTGCTGACGGGGAATCCCCTGGTCGATATCCGGGTGAGACTGCTCGACGGATCCACGCATCCGGTTGACGGCAAAGACATCGCCTTCAAGCTGGCCGGCGCGATGGCGATGCGTCAGGCCGTGATGGACGCCCGGCCGGTGTTGCTCGAACCGATCATGGAGGTCGAGGTCCTCGTGCCCGAACGCAACATGGGTGACGTCATCAGCGACCTGAACGGCAAGCGCGGCAAGATTGCCGGGATGGAGCCGTCAGGCGATCACATGGAAAAGGTCAAGGCGCAGGTCCCGCTCTCCTCGATGTATCGCTTCCCGATCGATCTGCGCTCGATCACCCAGGGACGCGGGCGATACACGATGAAGTTCTCGCATTACGAAGAAGTCCCGGCGCATGCGGCGCAGCCGGTGATCGCCGCCTACCAGAAGGCTCGCGGCGGCGAGGAAGAGGAATAACCCGCTAGACCCGGCGGCTCGGTAACTCCCAGATTGGGATGCCAGCCCACGCCAGCGCCAGCACCGTCTTGGCATCCTCCAGCTCGCCGGTCGAGCGCAGCACCTGGAGATCGTGGATGTCGAATGCATTGACCTTGAAGGACTCGTCGAGCTCGGCGTGCGCCTCGGTCGCCGACAGGTCCTCCGCCAGGAAGAAGGTCATGCGCTCGCTGCAGTATCCCGGCATCAGGAAGGCGCTTCCCAGCGTCGTCCATCGTTCGGCTTTGAGGCCGGCTTCTTCGGCGAGCTCACGACGCGCGGCGTCAGGGATCGATTCATTCGGTTTGTCGAGCGTCCCCGCCGGAATCTCCCAGAGCTCACGTCCGGTCACGTATCGAAACTGGCGAACCAGGACGATGCGCCCATCGGCTTGCTTCGGAATGACGGCGACCGAGCCTGGATGGCGGACGATCTCGCGTGTGACGAGCTTGCCGCTCGCCACGCGAACCTCGTCTTTGAAGACCTGGAACAGCTTCCCAGCGTAGACCTCCTGGCTCTCGACCCGTTCCTCCATTTGCGGATTATGATGACGCGTTAGATCATGATCGAGCGGACCGTTCTCGAAATCGCCCAGCACCGTTTCTGGGCCTGGCAACGAAAGACCGCTCGCACGCCGCAGAACCAACTCCGCGAAACTGACCGCTTGCTTGATGCGGTCGAGGAATGCCGGCTTCGCGACATCAAGCTGATTCCGACCCACGTCTGGCGCCGAATCGTGCAGCTGCTCGGTCAGCTGGATGGCAACTACACTGAGCGGCTCGGCATCGACCGATCCATCGACCGGACGGCTGATGTGCTCTTCGAGGCACAGGAAGCCTTGATGCTCGCGGCCCGCGATCGCCGCCACGGCCGCGGGACCAACGTCATCCCGCTCTTCCGCGGCTAACCGGCAGACTCTTCCTTAAAGGCCCAGCTTGAGTTTGTTAAGTCAGCTGCCCAGCGCCACGAACATATGTTTGCTTTTCGGCCTCATTTGTGCTAGTCTGCCGGCATGGGCGAGATGGCAATACTGGTCGAAGGCGCCCCGGGAAGTCGTCCGGTGACCGACTCGAGCACCCTCCCACTGCTCCGTCGAGTCGTCGAAAGCCTGGCCACCATGCGGCCCGGCCGCTACACCGTTTATCTCGGCAGGCCCGATCCCGCGGCGGTGCGGGCCGACTGGGAGAGTGAAGCGAGCCTGCTACGCAGTGCCCGCCGCGCGGTCGTCACCACGCCCGATACGACGCCCTTGCCTCCGGAAGCCGATCGGCGCGATCCCGGTCTCGGCTGGCTCTCCCATACGTGGTTCAGCGCCGTTCTGGGCGACGACACCGCCATGGCGCTCATCTGCCACCCTGACGTCGACCAGCCTGACGAAGCATGGTTGGTCACCGATCCCTCGGCGGTCCGGCGGTTCATCGCGGCCGTCGAAGGCGAACTGGCTCGACCCGACCCGCAACTCCTCGCCGTGTAGAAATCTCTTAGATCGTTCGCGACAGGAGGAGACGCTGGGCTACTCGCGGCGCCAGATGACGCCCTGAACATGCAGCGATGCCCCAAGGTTCGACTCGAGAGCAGGACGGAGGGTCCGCATCGCGACTCGGTCAGGAAGCCAAAGGAATTTGACGGTCCGGCCGTCGTGGAGTGTGATCCGAAGGCGATCCGCGCTTATCCCATAGCGGATGGCAGCGCTTCGCATGAGCCTCCATGGGGCCCAGACATTGGTTTTCTTTTGACGCACCAACTCGCGGATATCGGCTCCGGTGAAGTCGTGAACGGGGAATTGCTCACGAGCGTCTTTTTCGTACTGGGCGGCACCGGCGAGGTCGCCTTTCGCGAGGGTCGTTCTGAGGCCAAGGCTGATCCGGAGCAGCCCATCCGAACAAAGCCATAACGTTCCATGGACCCAATCGCGCCACCCGGTCGTGCACGATGTAGTCAGGAGCCTGGCGTGCGGCTGATCGGCGACCTGTCCTCCCGAATCTGAAACGGCCACAGTGATATAGCCCGCGGTCGCTGCTTTGCTTTCAAATCGGAGAGAATGGCTCCCCGTGACCGCTGGCAGCCCGTGGCCGTTGCTGGTCGCCGGCAGCATCGCGCGTGACGATGTCCGAACCCCGAAGGGTGAGAACCGGAATGCGCTTGGCGGTTCGGCAACTTACTTCACCCTGGCCGCCCGGCTTTTTGCGCCGGTCTCCGTCGTGGCGACGGCGGGCAATGACTTCATGCCGGTGTTCGAGAAGGCGATGAACGGCACCGGGGCCGATCTCCGCAGCGTGTCGACCTCGGACCTCCCCACGTATCACTGGCAGGCCGAACACGACTATGAGACCGGCACCACGCGGAACGAGCACTCGGATCAGGGCGCCTATCGAACCTTCGAACCGGTGCTCACGCCGGACCAGCGAATCATCCCGATCATCTTCCTCGGGAGCATGGAGCCACGCCATCAGCTTCGCGTCCTGGACCAATTGGATCGTCCCTGGCTGGTCGCCGGGGACACGATGAAGGAGTACATCTGGCATGCGCCGGACGCGCTCGCTCCAGTGCTCGAGCGCCTGGACTACCTCTTTCTCAATGCCTCGGAGGCGATCGCCTTGTCAGCCGCCGAGAGGCTCGACGAGGCGACGGCAATCCTCCGGCATCGGTATCGGTTGCGAGGCCTGATCATCAAAGAGGGCCGGCGTGGGGCGACCCTGTACCGCCAAGACGTCGAGCTGCATCTTCCGGCCTTGCCGGTCGACCCGCCGACCGACCCCACGGGAGCCGGCGACGCCGTCGCGGCGGGCTTCCTCGGGTGCCTGGCGGAGCGCCAGTCCGAGGATGAAGCGTCGCTTCGGCTGGCTCTGGCCTACGCGATGGTGATGGCCTCGTACGCCATCGAGGACTTCGGCATCCGCGGCCTGCAACGAGTTTCGCGCCAGGACATCGAGGCACGCATGACGTCGATGGCCTGGGAGGCGCAACCAGCTTCATGAGCTGGCGGATCCACGGCGTGATGATCGAAGTGGTCGAGGGCGATCTCACGACGCAGGACGTCGACGCCATCGTCAACGCCGCCAACAACGATCTCCAGCTGGGCGGCGGTGTCGCGGGGGCGATCGCGCGAGCGGGAGGCCCGGAGATTCAACGCGAATGTGACCGGATCGGCTCGATTGCGGTCGGCGATGCGGCCATCACCGGTGGCGGGAAGCTCAAGGCACCGCACGTCATTCACGCCGCCAGCATGCATTTGGGCGGGCGGACGACGGCGGAGGCCCTGCGCCGGTCCACCCGGCGCAGCCTGGAGATCGCCCGCGAGCACAAGCTGCGCTCGATGGCGTTTCCAGCGGTGGGTACCGGGATCGCCCGGTTTCCGCTGGAGGAGTGCGCCCGGATCATGATCGAAGAAGTCGTCACGCATGCCAGAGCCGGTACGTCGTTGACCGAGGTCCGGTTCGTCCTGTTCGGCAAAGAGGCGGACACGGCGTTTCGGCAGGAAGCCGAGCGACAGCTCAGCTGAAGAGGCGCGGCAGGAAGATCGAGGCGAGGAAGGCGAGCGTGACAAAGGACAGGAAGATGAGGACGAGGCCGCTATAGAGGTTGAAAAGGGGACTGTTGGCATAGCGCCCCATGATCCGCTTGTCGTTCGCAAGCAACATCAAGATGGGCAGCAGCAGCGGCAGCATCATGCCGTTGACGATATTGGGCAGGTTGGTGATCAGAACCAGCGGCGCTCCCGGGATCAAGGCGATCGCGGCACCGATCACGATCATGGTCGTGTAGATGGTTACGAAAGCCGGCGCCTCCCGAAATGACTTGTCGATGCCGCGTTCCCAACCAAACGCTTCCGTGATGGCATAGGTCGTCGACAGCGGCAGCACGGACGCCGCCATCAGCGAAGCGTTGAGCAGGCCGACGGCAAAGAGCTGCTCAGCGTATTGCCCGGCGAGCGGTTTTAGCGCCAGCGCGATCTTCGAGAACGCCGAGGGATCACCAGGGTCGACATGGACCTGATGGACAAACACCGTCGCCCCGGTGGCGACGATGATGAAAAAGGCAACGACGTTGAGGGCGAGGATGCCCGTATAGGTATCAACCCGCTCCAGGGGAAGCTCGCTTGGATGCAGGCCCTTGTCCGCCACATTTGATTGCTGGAAGAAGGCCATCCAGGGCGTGATGGTGGTGCCGACGATGGTGATGAAGATCAGCAGATAGGCGGCGCTGAGATGAAAGGTCGGCACCACCGTATGCTTCGCCACCTGGTTCCAGTTCGGGTGCGCCAGGAAGGCGGAGACGATATAGGCGACGAACACCAGGCTGAGCAGCAAGAGAATGCGCTCGACGACCCGGAACGATCCTCGTAAGACCAGGAACCAGACCACGAAGGCAGCCACCGGAATCGCCAGGTAACGAGCGGCGGTCCCGAACAGCAGCTGTGAGGCACCCGCGATCCCGGCAAACTCCGCAACCGTGGTCGCGGCATTGGCGATGAAGAGCATGATCATCACCGCCAACGTCGGCGTCACGCCGAAGCGCTCCCGGATCAGGTCGGAGAGCCCCTTGCCGGTCACCGTCCCCATGCGTGCCACCATCTCTTGAATCGCCGCCAGGCAGACGGCCGTCACGATCAGCAGCCAGAGCAGGTTGTAACCGAACTGGGAGCCGGCCAGCGCGTAGCCGGTGACGCCGGTTGCATCGTTGTCGACCGTGCCCGTGATCACGCCCGGCCCGATCACCGACAGCAGCAGGAGCAGGCGCGCCCGGCGACTGCGAAAGAGGGCCATGGGTCGGTCGAGAGAGGCGCGGTCCATCGACCGCGTTAGAACATTCTTCGCCTGCGCCCGCCACCCCTGGCCGGCAGGACGCGTTCCATCACATCATCGACGGTGACGATGCCCTGGATGCGGTTGTGCTGATCGACGACGGGAACCGCAAGCAGGTTGTACTTCTCCATGATCTCGCCGACATCCCGCGGGCTCGCGTCAAGCCCGACCGAGAGGATGTTCTTGATCATGAAATCGCGGATCATCGTCTCCGGCTTGACCACGATCAGATCACGCAGCGAAAGTACGCCGAGCAGGTGTTCCTCTTCATCAACCACGTAGACGTAGTAAATCGATTCGGCATCAGGTTCCAGCTCCCGAAGCCGGTCGATGGCCCGCGCCGCGGTCAGCGTGTGCTGGATCGCCACGTACTCGGTGGTCATCAGCCCGCCCGCCGTGTCCTCCCGGTAATTGAGGAGCTCTTCGACATCCTCCGCCTCGTCGTCCTCCATCTTTTGCAGCAGCTGCTGGGCCCGCTCCGGTGGCATGTCGGCCAGCAGGTCGGCCACCTCGTCGGGCGCCATCGCCTCGAGGATGTCCGAGGCTCGCTCGACGTCGAGGCGCTCGAGGATCGACGCCTGGGTCTGCGGCTCGTCGATCTCTTCGAGGGTCTCGGCCGCCTTTTCGTCGTCGAGGGCGGCGAAAACCGCGTTGCGATCCTCGGGGCTCAGCTCGTTCACGATGTCGGCGATGTCGGCAGGATGCAGCTTGGCAAGCTTGGTATGGGCAATCCGCAATTTGACTGAGCTGACGTCGCTCTTGACGGGGTCGACCGCCTCCCAGGAGATCAACTTCTGCGGCCAATCGAGGCCGAACATCGAGGTAAGGCGGCGCCCCGCGCCTTCCAGGCTCACCCGTCGCGCCAGGCCGCGGCTGCCGATGTCGACGCCGACCAACAGCATGTTCCCGTCGATCTGGGAAAGCTGCAGGTCGTTGACGCGCACGACGCGCCTGCCGTCCATGTCGACGATCTGCTTGTCGAGCACCTGGCGCGCCAGCCAGAGCTCGGTGTCGGCCCGGCTGTGCGGCTGCAGCGATGCGGCTTCGACTTTGAGGCTGAGCTCCTTGTTGTCCCAGCTGCGCACGACGGACCAGTCGATCGAACGCAGCTTGCGGTTGCCCTTGAGGATGACGCCGGTGACGCGAGGGAAGGGCTCCGTCATCACGACGACCAGGTCGCGGACGCGACCCACCCGATGCTGTCGAAGATCGACGACCTCAGCGTTGAGAAAATCGCTGAGGAAGATCAAACCTCAGCCCCGAAACTGCTTGAACAGCAGCGAAACGTTGTGACCGCCGAATCCAAATGAATTGGATAGTGCGAGCTTGATGTCGAGTTCGCGAGCGCCCTCGGGAATGTAGTCGAGATCGCACTGCGGATCCGGGTGCTCGAGATTGATGGTCGGCGGTGCGACCCCTTCCGCGATCGCCTTGACGCTGATCACCGCTTCCACAGCCCCGGCGGCGCCCAGGAGATGGCCCAGCATCGATTTGGTCGAGCTGATCGGAACCTTGTAGGCGGCATCGCCGAAGACATCTTTGAAGGCGAGGGTTTCCGCCACATCACCCAGCTGGGTCGCCGTGCCGTGCGCGTTGATATAGCTCACGTCCGCGGGCGCGATCTTGGCTTTTTCCAGCGTTCGCTTCATGGCCAGCGCGGCTCCGGCGCCGACCGGGTCTGGGGCGGTGATGTGGCTGGCATCCGCCGTGGCTGCATAGCCGATCAGCTCGGCGATGATCGGCGCGCCGCGCTTGGCTGCCGACTGCAGTTCCTCGAGGATGAGAATGCCGGCGCCTTCGCCCATGACAAAGCCGTCGCGCTCGACATCAAATGGGCAGCTTGCTTTCGCCGGCTCGACCTGGCGTGTGGAGACGGCCCGGCTGGCGCAAAAGGCCGCCAGCGCCAGGGGGGTGACGCAGGCCTCGCTTCCCCCGGCGATCATCGCCGTCGCGTCGCCCCGGCGAATCGCCTCGAACGCTTCGCCAATCGCGTGCGCACCCGACGAGCACGCGGACACCGTGGAGTAGTTCGGCCCGCGCACGCCGGTGGCAATCGAGACCTGGCCCGCGCCCATGTCGGCGATCATCCGCGGCACGGTGAAGGGGCTGACACGTGACGGCCCTCGCTCTCTCAGGATGGTGAGCGCCTCTTCGATCTCCTCGAGGCCACCGATGGCGCTCCCGACGATGACGCCGATCTGGTCACGAGTGGATTCGGAAATCTCGAGGCCCGATTCCTTCAGCGCCTCGTTGGTCGCGACCATGGCGAACTGGACGAATCGGGACATATGGCGGGCAGCCTTTCGATCGAGTGACGTCTCCGGCTTGAAATCGACCACCTCGCTCGCGACCTGGCTTGGCGTTGCCGAGGGGTCGAAGGCCTGGATCCGCCGGACGCCGGATTTGCCTGCCTTCACCGCCTCCCAGGTCTCGCGGGTGTTGTGCCCGAGGGCAGTGATGGAGCCGGTCCCGGTCACGACCACGCGCGTGCCATTTACCATGCCCGAACTCCGGTGTCGCTCCAGCGAAGGCAGGCTGCCGCCCAGACCGGCCCGCTGCCGCATTCGAGCATCAGCACCGTCATCCCCTGCTTCAACCGCCCGCTTTCGGCCGCATCGTAAAGCGCGGCCAGCGGCGCGGCCGCAAGCAAGTCTCCGTAGCGCGATGAATCGAGCAGGAGCCGCCCGGCATCGATACCAGCGGCGTTCGCCCAGGAATGCATCGCATCGGGAGCGGCCTGATCGGCAAGCACGAGGTCGACATCCGCTAGCCCGAGCCCGGCGCGGCGCAAGCACTGGCTGACGCCGTCGCGTAGACCGTCGAGCATGCCGCCGACATCGCCGCCGCCATTGCGGTCGTCGCCGGCGCGCGCACGGGCTGCGCCACCGATGACCGTCGACAGCACGCCGCCATTCCCGGCGGCTGCCCGCAGGACTGCGGCGCCGGCCGCGCGCCCCCTCACGCGTGATCCCTGCCCAGGCAGGTCGACGAGTTGATTGTCCGAGTCGGCTCCAATCAGCAGAACCGCTTTCGAGTCCTCACCAACGTAGCGAATCGCGACATCGAGTGCCGTCAGCAGGCTCGCCTGCGCGGCATAGAGGTCGAAGGCCGCCACCATAGGGAGCTTGAGCTCCGTCTGTACCAGGCAAGCGGTCGAGGGCCACAGCACATCGGGACTCGCCGTCCCTACCACGATCATCCCGATGTCGCTCGCGTTCGCCCCGGCCGCATCTAACGCCGCGCGGGCCGCGCCTGCGGCGAGGGAGGCGGTGGTGATGCCATGCTCAGCCTGGACGCGATAGGAGACGCCGCTGACATCGCTTCCGGTGACCCGCCGGGCGAGCGCCGCCGAGGATGGTGGTCGAGTGACGCCGATCCCAGCAATTGAGCCCAGGGCAGTCTGCGGGCGTGCATGCGCAAGGGAAGGCATGGAGGCCGAAGTCACGCCTCATTCTAAGACCGCATATTCGCAGTGGTTACGCCGGCAGACTTCGAAGCCCACGACATCGCCAATTGGGAAAATGTCGAAGGACCTGGCGCGCAGCGGCCCGTAACCAAGTCGGCCATTTCGGGATAGACGATCCGGACCCTAGAGGTTCGCTATTGTATACACCAAAATTCGGGTTCCTTAGAAATGGAGCCCAATTCCAAGGAGATAGGAGGGAAGGATGTCCGAAGCGAATTTCGACAAGTTCCGCAGCATCATCGCCGAGCAGCTTGGGGTCGATGTCGAGAAGGTGACGCCGGAAGCCTCCTTCACCGAGGATTTGCAGGCCGACTCCCTCGATCTCGTTGAGCTGATCATGGCCTTCGAGGAGGAATACGGCATGGAGATCTCCGACGAAGACGCCCAGAAGCTACGCACCGTGGGTGAGGCCTGGAATTACGTGAAAGGAAAGGTTTCTGTCGCCTGAGCCTGGCGCACCACTGAGCGGCCCCTCGCAACCGCGGTCGGTCGCGTTCGTCTTTCCAGGTCAGGGCTCGCAATACGTCGGCATGGGCAAGGCGCTGTGCGAGGTCTCGGAAACCGCCCGCCGTGTATTCCGCCGCGCCGATGAAATCCTCGGATTCGCGCTCAGCAAGCTATGTTTCGAGGGACCGGAGCCCGAGCTCAACGACACGATCAACGCCCAGCCCGCCATCCTGACGGTGAGCGTTGCCTGCCTCAGCGTCCTTCGCGAGCGCTGGCAGGCGACCGGCGAATCTGTGGCCCCCCAATACGTCGCAGGGCACAGCCTGGGTGAGTTCACGGCGCTGGTCGCGGCCGACGTCATCGATTTCGATACCGCGCTCGTCCTGGTTCGCGAGCGGGGACGCCTGATGAAGGAAAACGGCCTGGAACGTCCGGGGGGGATGCTCGCCGTGATCGGTCTAGACCGCGATGCGCTGGAGGAAGTCGTCGCCGAAGCGGCCAGTGCGGGCGTGATCACGCTGGCGAACGCCAACTCGCCGGGGCAGTCGGTGCTGTCGGGCGAAGCCGCGGCACTCGATCGTGCTGCCGAGTTAGCGAAGGCACGAGGCGCCGCCCGCGTGGTGCGCCTGCCGATCACGATCGCCTCGCACTCGCCGCTGATGGCTCGAGCCGCGGCCCAGTTCAGTGAGATTGTGGCCCGGCTGCCCCTGCGCCAACCGCGCATCCCGATCGTGGCCAACATCACCGGCCAGATCCTGACCAGCGCCGACGACATCCGCAAGGAACTCGGTGACCATATCCTCAAGCCGGTCCAGTGGACGGCCTCAGTCGTCGAGATGGTGACTCGGGGTAGCGCCGAGTTTCTCGAAATCGGCCCGGGTCAGGTGCTTACAGGGCTGATTCGACGCATCTCTCAGGAAGCTCGCGTGATTACGCTCAACGATCGCGAGCTGGCTCGGGCGCTGCCGCCGTCCCGGCTGGGATGAAGCGCGTCGTCGTCACCGGAGTGGGCGCCGTCACGCCCGTTGGGCTCGATGCGCCGAGCACCTGGGCCGCCATGCTCGAGGGCCAGTCCGGCGTGGGCAAGGTGACCCAGTTCGACGCCAGCGAATATCCCGTGCAGATTGCCGGCGAAGTCAAAGGCTTCGACGCCACCGGACGAATCGAACCCAAAGAACTGCGCCGAATGGACCGCTACGCGCAGCTTGCCGTGATCTCGGCCCAGGAAGCGTGGGCCGATGCCGGTCTGGCCAAGGACGGCGTCCGGGACGAGATCGGCGTCGTCTACGGGAGTGCTGCCGGGGGCCTTGGCGTAATGCTCGAGCAGCAGCGAATCCTGACCGAGCGCGGGCTGAAGCGCGTGAGCCCGACCTTCATTCAGAACATGCTGACAGACACCGCATCCGGCCATATCGCGATTGCGTTGGGGCTTCGCGGCCCCAACATGGCTGTGGTATCCGCGTGCGCGACCGGCAGCGGCGCCGTGGGTGAGGCGTTCGAGACGGTCCGGCGCGGCGACGCCGCCGCCGTGATCTCCGGCGGGTCCGAGGCGGCGCTGGTGCCGTTGATCTATGCAGGGTTCTGCGCGATGCGCGCCCTGGCGCAGCATGAAGATCCGACCCAGGCATCCCGACCGTTCGATCGAGACCGAAACGGCTTCGTGATCTCGGAGGGGGCGGGTGCCCTCGTGCTTGAGGAACTCGATCACGCCCGCGAGCGGGGGGCACGCATCTACGCCGAGGTGATCGGCTACGGCTCGAGCAATGACGCCTTCGACATGGCCGCGCCCGCCGGCGGCGACGGCGCCTACCTGACGATGGCCCGCGCGTTAAGAAAAGCCGAGCTCGAACCCGATCGCGTCAGCTATATCAACGCGCATGGGACCGGCACGCCGCTCAATGACAAGTTCGAGACGGACGCCATCCATCGGGTCTTTGGCGAGCACGCCAAGCGGATGCCGGTGAGCAGCACCAAATCGATGACCGGGCACATGATGGGGGCGTCGGGAGCCGTCGAGGCGGTGGTCTGCACGCTGGCGATCCGCGATCAGATCATTCCGCCGACCATCAACCTGCAGAACCCTGATCCGGAGTGCGATCTCGACTACGTCCCCGGTGAGGCGCGCCGCGCGGAGATCGACGTGGCGCTCTCGAACTCGTTCGGGCTGGGCGGCCACAACGCCAGCGTCATCCTGGCGCGCTTCCAGGACTGATTTTTGGAGGCGGTTTTCGTATTCGGGCTGAATACGAGCGTGTGCTATCATCAGGCGGATTTTTGGGGCGCGGCGGCTTTCAGCTGCAAGCAAAGGAGAATGTCATGGCGGTCACCGGATATTGCCTGAAGTGCAAGAAGAAGGTCGACATCAAGAACCCGCAGCAAATCACGATGAAAAACGGCAAGCCGGCCACCACCGGTGAATGCCCGACCTGCGGCACCAAGATCTACAAGATCGGCAAAGCCTAACTAACCGCTACCAAGTTTGGACAGCCGGTGATAAACCGGCTGTCTTGCTTTAGGGGCTAGCCCTGGCTCGCTGACCGGCCCGCCGGCTCCTTGCCGGCCAATTCGGACTCGATGAGATCGAGCAGGACCTCGGTCGCACTCAGCGTGACATCCACGCCCAGCGTCTTGAAGATCCGCACGTTGGCCGGGTTGTTGACGCGCGCCACCGTCTTGGCGACGTGGAACTTGCGCTTGGCGAGCTGGCAGGAGACCAGGTTGTCTTCGTCATCTCCGGTCACGGCCACGACCACATCCGCCCGTTCCATGCCGGTGGTCGCGAGGAAGGCCATCTCGTCGCCGTCGCCCACCATCACGATCTCACCCAGAACCGAGTTCAGGACCTCCGCCCGGCGGGGATCCTTCTCGATCAGGGTCACCTCGTAACCGCGGTCGAGCAGGTGCTTGCTCAGGTAGTAGCCGACCTTGCCGCCCCCGACCACGATCACGTACATGGGGTCGCTCATCCTCTCAGCATGGCATGAATCTGGCGGGCCCCGGAGAGGGTAGGCGACACGGTCTCGAGACCCAGTTCCCGAAAAACGTCTTCCCGGATCGGATCGTAAATCCGGGTGATCACCCGTGGCACCTTGAAGATCTTCTGCGCGATCTGCGCCGCCATGATATTGCGGTTGTCGCCATTGGTCAGGGAGGCGAAGCCGTCCGCGTTTTCGATCCCGGCCTGCCGCAGGACGTCTTCGTCGATGCCGTTTCCCAGCACCATCTCACCGTTGAAGTCGCTCCCCAGCCTGTCGAATGCCTGCCGCCGATTGTCGATCACGGTGACGCGGTGCCCGGCTTTCGCCAGAGCCGTCGCGACCATCGCCCCGACGCGGCCGCAGCCGACGATGAGGATCTTCATGAAGTGGAAGCCACATTCTACGGTCAGCGTCCGAGCATCAAGCGCGCCGCCTCGACCTCGGGCAAACCGGCGGCGCGGATCTTCTCCTGGGTCGCCGCAATGTCGTAGGGCACCCGGTGAAACTGGACCGCAGGGCCCGCCAGATCGAGCAGGGCGAAGGCGGCGTCGGGATTGCCGTCCCGCGGCTGGCCGACACTGCCCGGGTTGACCAGCGCGGCCTGTGGCAGCGGGATCCACGGTCCGGGCTCCGGAATCTGCTCGCCATCTTCCGTGAAGATCCGGGGCAGGTGCGTGTGGCCGAAGAAGCAGAAGCGCCGCCCGAGCGCCAACAGGATCTCAAGCGCCTGCAGCTCCTCGAGGATGTATTCCCATACGTACGGTTTTCGCGGGCTGCCGTGGACGTAACGGTGGCGCTCGAGCCGTCCGAACCGGGGAAGCGCCGCCAGGTAACGCCGGCTTTGTGGGGTTAGAACTTCGGCCGTCCAGCGCGCCGCGGCGGCGGCGTGCGGATTGAACCAGTCGAGCAGCGACGGATCGAGCATGGCAGCGTCGTGATTGCCCATCACGGCTCGGGCGCGCAGCCGACGCAGCCGGTCGATCACGGCATTTGGATCCGGACCGTAGCCGACGATATCGCCCAACACCAGGACGCGATCGACCGATGGCATGGCCGCGAGCACGGCGTCGAGCGCCTCGATGTTGCTGTGGATATCGGAGACCAGGCCGATCAGCGGCCCGGTCGAGGCGTCAGGCGTAGACGCGCTCGTGCGCGTAGAGGAAGAGAATGCGCAACGCGGCGGCGACCGGGACCGCGATGAAGAGCCCGAGGATGCCGCCCAGGTAGCCACCGACGACGAAGGCGATGATGATCAGCATCGGGCTGAGGTGGACGGCGTCGCCGAAGACCTTGGGGGAGACAAAGTTGTAGATGACGTTCGAGATCACGAAGTAGATGACGAGCACCAGAATGACCTCGCCCGAGGAGTGCGAGGTGAAGGCCGCGACAGCGACCGCCGGGATGGCGCCGAGGAAGGGCCCGATGAAGGGAATGAAGGCGGTGACGCCGGCAACGATGCCCAGGGCAAGCGAGTAGGGGACGCCGACGAGCCACATCGCGATCCCGGTGATCAGGCCAACCAGGGCGCAGATCACCACCTGGCCGCGCATGTAGGCGCCCAGCATGCGATAGATGTCGGCGGCAAGCTCGCCGGCGTCAGTTCGGTAGCCGTGCGGCACCAGTTCCTCGAAGAAGCGACGGATGGTGTGCGCGTCCTTGACGAGAAAGAAGGTCACGAGCAAAACGAGGATTCCCTGGAAGATCCAGTTGACCAGCATGAAGACGTTCTGCACCACCGACGAGAGCTGGCCCGCAACCAGGCCGGGCAGGTTATGCATGGAGTCGTTGTAGGCCTGGCGTAGGTCGATCGGGATCCCGAGGATGGAGACAACGTGTTCGCGATCGGCAAGGTCCTGGAAGTAGCTGGCGATGGCAGGACCCTGAGCGACAAGCGAGACGAATTCCTGGCGGGCAATCGGATAGAGCCAGAAGGCAACTCCGCCGATGGTCGCGGCGATCAGGAAATACAGCGCGAGCACCGAAAGGGCACGCGGGACACGGCGCCGCTCGGCCGCGTTAACGGCCGGGTTGAGGATGAGCGCCAGGATGACGGCCATCAAGAACGGCCCAAGGATGCCGCGGACGGCAAAGGCCAGCAGCACGCCCCCGGCCGCCAGGACGCCGAGAAAGACGAAGGCGCGGAAGTCACGGCTGCGCCATAGCTCTTCGATCCGCCGCCGCTGTATCACGCTTCGGTCACCCGAGAAGAAAAACGGGCGAGCTGGGGGCGCACCTGCGCGAAGATGGTCAAGGCGCTATTTTGCCGGACTCGGCGTTGGCACGGTGACGGCCGGACGAGGGCGGTGACTCCATCGGATGATGAGGTAGGCGATGCCACCGGCCATCAGGAGGTCGCCGATGCTCACCAGCGAGGTGCGACCCAGGATTCCGGGGATCTGAACAATGTCCCCCAGAAACCACAGCCCTTGCGGATGCGGGAGCAAGACGTGCAGCGGATCGAGTCCCTGGCGGAGTGCCGGCAAGGCCCCGCCAGGAGTCGGCTCGAACCCCGCCGGGAGCAAGACGGGCATCCGGCCGCCAAACCAGAGGATGGCGGCGAGGTTCGATAGCAATCCGAGGCCGAAGACGATCGCGCCGGGGATCCGGCGGTTGAAGATGGCGACTCCGAGCAGCAACACCGCGCCGATGACGTTCAGGGGGCGCGCGGCATTGAGCGCCGCTTGTGAATGTGAGGTCCCTAAGAGCGCAACCGAGACCTTGGCGGCGAGCGCCGCGATTAACAGTTCGACGTGGCGAACCCGGAGCTGGGCCAGACGTCGAACATCGCCGCCGATGACCACCGCGATAACCAACGCGCCGGCGATGACGGCGAAAAAGAGAAACATCGCTTAACCTGAGACGGCCTGAAGTCTCGACCGATCCCGCACGTCGTCGAGCGTCGCTTGCCGCAGATTCGGTGCCGCAAAACCCATGACCGCGGTGACCATCAAGAGGAAGCCGGCGGCAACGAATACTGCCGCGGCCCCGGCACGATCCGTCAACGGTCCGGCCAGCGCCATACCGATCAGCAGCCCGGCCTGGGCCAGCAGGAAGCGGCTCGACATGACGCGGCCGCGAATGTAATCAGGGGCCTCTCGCTGGGTGAAGGAAATCAGCGGCACCAGGTAGATGGCGCTGGCGGCGCCGCAGAGAAAGAGCAGCAGCAACGCAATCGAGAAGTTTCGGAACAGCCCCGCCCCAAAGTATCCAGCTCCGATGCCGGCGATTCCAAAGACGATCAGGCTTCCGGCGCGATAGGAGCGCAATAGATGCGGCACCGTTAGCGCTCCGATGGCGGCGCCTGCGCCGATCGCCGCTTCAAGCAAGCCGTAGCCAGCCGCCCCAGCGTTCAAGGGCCGATAGGCGAGGACCACCAGCGTGGGATACGTCATCCCCATGAAGATCGCGCTGAAGGTCGTGAGAATCATGGTGGCGCGCAGGCTCAGCTGCTGGCCGATAAAGCGCATTCCCGCCACGATGTCGTCGACGATGCGTAAATGCTTTTGCTCGCGTGTATGGGATTTGTCCGGTACCCCGAGCAAAGTTACGGCGGAAAACAGGTAGGTCCCCGCATCGATCAGGAAGAGCGGCGCCCAGCTGATCGCCGCGGCGATGATGCCAGCGAGCGAATAGCCGAGCAGTTCCATAAGGCGTTCAGACGACGTGATCAGTGTGTTGGCCTTGACCAGGTGTCTGGGTGGTACCAGGTTCGGAAGGATCGCCTGCTTGGCCGGATTGAAGAATGTGCTCGCGGTGGCGGCCAGCATGATGGCAATAAAAGCTCCGGGGAGCCAGCGAACAGCGACGAACGGGATGGTCACCATCAGGACGGCGCGCGCCATGTCGGCGATGATCATCACGCGCTGACGGTTGAATCGGTCGACAACCGGTCCCGCGATCAAGCCAAAGGCGATGACGGGCACGACTCGAGCAATCAGACCCAACGCCACGATCAAGGTGGACCGCGTCAGGACGAAGAGCATGATGGCCAGGCCGGTGATGTTCATCATGTCGCCGTAGTAGGAAACCGCCTGCCCCAGCCACAGCCGTCGGAAGCTGGGTGCGGCGAGCACTTCACGATAGGTGGGGCCAGTGTCGGGCTTGGCCACAGGCGGAATCTCAACCCCCCATCGTTCGCCCACGATTTTCTCCAGCGCCGTGATCACGTCTGGGTCGTACCAGGAACCGGCAAGCTGGCGCAGTTCGCGAATCGCTTCCGCCGGGGTTTTGACCGTGGGCCGAAACACACGCGCCTGAGTGATGGTGTCGAATGCATCGCAAGCATTCACGATCCGGGAGCCGAGCGGTATCTGGTCGCCTCTCAGGTTGTCCGGATAACCCTTTCCATCCCAGCGCTCATGGTGATGCCTGACGATCTCGGACACACCCTTCTGTTCGGGATGCTCGGCGAGAATTTGCGCGCCTTCGACTGGGTGCGTCTTGATGATCTCGTACTCCTCCGGAGTCAGCTTCCCTGGCTTTAAGAGGATCGAGTCCGGAATGGCGATCTTTCCCAGGTCGTGAAGAATGCCGCCGACGCGGATGGTGTTGCAGTCGTCTTCGCTCAGCCCCATCATCCTGGCGATCGTTTCGCAGAGCTCGCCCACGCGCTGGGAGTGGCCGAAGGTCTGACCGTCGCGCTTGTCGACGACACGGCTCTGCATGATGAACGAGTCGCGGAGCCATTGGTCAAGCTTGGTCTGCTTCTGCAGGCTGGTCCGATAGACCAGCAGGGGACCGTAGAGGAGAAAGACAACCAGCCGGACTGGGCCGGTCTGGAGCAGGAAGACATAGATCAGATAGCCGATGACCGGCAGCGCGATATAGGTCAGCCAGCTTCCGGCGAAGGTGTTGCGAATGAGATGCCGCGGATCGGTGCCATTAAAGAGGGCGAAGAAGATGGCGACCAGACCAAGGTTCATGGAAACGATCGCCGCCACGATCAGCGGTTGAACGGCGTACCAGCTGAGGGGCAAATCGCTCAGCCTCGGCGCAAGCCCAACGGCGGCCAGGAAAAGACTCGGGATCCCGTAGACGAGCGCAAACATGCCACGGGAGAACAGAAAAGTGCGCCAGGGGATGTTTTTGCCTGGAACCCGTTCGTCGGCGGTCCCGATGGCCGCCACCCACATCACTGCCCAGGTCGGAAGGATCAGCAGGGCGCCGAAGAGCGGTGCCATTCCCACGGTCACATTCGCGCCTGTCCTCGTTTTCATCGGTGAGAGTGAGGAGAGAAAGGTGAGGACAACCAGGATGGCGGCGAGGAAGAGCACGTCATCGGTCCAGGAGTGGACCTGGCGTGGTGCCTGGATCCAGGTGAGGAGAGCCGCCAACCCGAGTCCGGTGACGGCGACGGCCAGTGAATACGTGGTGAATAGCCGGGGCCGCGCCATTAGGTCCTCAGTATCTTAAAGAGGAATTCCGACCAATCAATGCGGCAAGAAAAGAAAAAGCCCGGGCGTCCGCCCGGGCTTCTTCTAGCTGCGAACCTACGGCGTTACGTTCGCGCCGCCGGCGACGATGGCGCCGAGCAGGCCAGCAACGATGATCAGCAGCTTCTTCATAACTTCCACCCCCACGAACTGGATTCCATGGATCCCGCGCAGTCCGGACCTGGTGGCCCAAGGCTACGCCGACAACCCGGCGTGAGGAAATCCCTCGGGTGGGCAGCCGAACCAGCCAATCGATAGCGAACGGTTGTTCGTCTAAACATCCAGTTGGACGGCCTGCGCCGCGGCTTCAGCCCGGGTCTGGACTCGCAGTTTCCGATAGATGTTGCGCAGATGCGATTTGATGGTTCCCTCGCTCAGCCCCAGGCGGCTGGCAATGACCTTGTTCGCCTTGCCTTCGACGACCATCCGCAAGATCTCCGCCTCGCGGTCGGTCAGGGGCTCAGTCGGCTGGTGCCGGGGACGCCGCATGGTGGCACCCAGCCGCATGATCACCTTGCGGGTCAGCGCGTCGTCGAGTTGGAACCGACCGGCATGGGCCTCCTGAATGCATCGCGCCAGACTCGCTGGATCGACATCCTTGAGGACATACCCCGAAGCGCCGGCCGCCACCATGTCCACGATGTCCTCTTCCGCCTCGGATACGGTCAAAGCGAGGATGACACGTTCCGGATCTTCCTCCTTGATCGCGCGAGTGGCAGCGATGCCGCCCATCTCGGGCATGTTGAGGTCCATCAGGATGACATCGGGCTTTACGCGGCGGGAACGCTCCACCGCCTGGCGGCCGGTCATGGCCTCGCCTACCAGCTCGATTTCGGGAAAGTCGCGGAGCATGCCCTGGACTCCGGCGCGAAAGATCGGCCGGTCATCCGCAATCAGGACGCGGACGCGAGTCACTCGCTGCGATCCGGTGGGCCGATCAAGGTGATGATCGTGCCGTCGACGGTCTGACTGACGATCTGGAGATCACCACCCATGAGCTCAGCACGCTCCCGCATCCCGACCAACCCGTAAGAACCGGCTTTCCTCGGATCCTCGGCGACGCGACGGATGTCAAAACCGCGCCCGTCGTCACGGATGGTCAGCACCCATGGCATCGACGAGAGGTCGAGCATCACCCAGAGGTTGCGCGCCTGCGAATGCTTGCGGACGTTGGACAGGCCCTCACGCAACACCTGGAAGATGACTTCTTTCTGCTCCGCCGGGACGGCTGCCTCTTCACCGCGGATGCTGACCTTGGTCTCGATCAGATTGACTCGGCCAAATTGGTCGACCAGCTTCAACACCGACGCCAGCAGCCCCTCGGAACGGATCGTCTTCGGGCGCAGCGATTGCAGGATGTCGCGGGCACCACTCAGGATCTCTTCGGTCATCGACTGGAGCTGCATCAGGAGCTGGCCCGCATCGTCGGGATCGCGCTGCCGACGCTGGTCGTAGTACTTGAACAGCGCGACGACGGCCGCCAGATCGGAGGCCAGGCCGTCGTGAATCTCGCGCGCCAGGTTGAGCCGCTCCTGCAGCACCGCCACCTCGGCCACCTTGATCGCCAGGCTGTTGGCGCGCAGCGCGTTCACCACCTCGCTGGCGAGGTCCTCCAGCCGGAGCGCGTCACGGCGGTCGAGCCGCCAGGGTGTGTGCCGCAGCAAAACGAGCACGCCGACCGGCTTTTCCAACGGCGGCGAGAGCGGGATGGCGGTAAAACCGTGGTGGCCGTTCACCAGCCAGGCCGCCTCGTCAGGCGTTAGCTCTTCGGCCGCGAGGTCTTCGATGTTGTAGACCTCATTCAATTCGAGGGCGCGTTTCAAGAGCCGGCTGTTGATCGGCGCCGACGCTTCGGGAATCGCCAGCGATTCGGTTGGCACCCCCGCTCGCAAAACAAAGCGGCGCTGGTCGTCGAGCGTGTACACCTGGGTGGCGTCGACCTGAAGCAGGTCGAGCGCCTGCTGTGCCGCGGCGAGCAGGATGGTTTGCAGCGGACCGGAGACGTGCTCGGCGACCAGCCGGCCCGGCTGGGTGTCGAGAGCCGGCTGAACCACCGGTTCGGGTTCGGGTTCGGGTTCGGGCTCGGGCTCGGGCTCGGGTTCGACCTCCGGCTCCGCCGCGGCCTCCGCCTCGGGAGCTTCCGGCTCGACGGTCGGTTGCGCCTCCAGGGCGGCTTCCTCCTGAGTCGCACCCGGTGCTTGCGGCGGGGTTTCGATTGCTGTATCCGCACTGGGCTGCGGTTCTGCTGGCATGACCGGCTCGGGCGGCTCAGGGGCAGGCGCTGGGACGCTCTCGCGAACCGCCGCCGCCTCCGTGCGCTCCATCGAGCTGGCAAAGAGCTCGAAGAAGTGATCGAGCACGCGTCGTTCATCAACGCTGAGCTCTCCGTTGACGCCGGCGGTGAGCTCGCTGGCGGTGGTTCGAGGCGTGTGTTGCTGGGCACGCGGCGACTGGCCCGCCTCCCGGCGCAGGCGGCGGATCAGCTCACGCAACCGCTCGGCGGCGGCGGCGCGCTGAGCCGGACCGGGGTCGCGACCGCGGGCCTGGGCCAGCTGGTCGGCGATCTCCGGAAAATTGACCTCCAGGTAGTTGACAAGAACGTCGTGCATTTCTGCTCTTGGCGCCGACTTCGATTTATCGAAAGCGGCGAGACGAGGATTGTCAAGGGTAGTTCGGCGGATGTGTCGCGAGCCTCGATCCCTGTACAAAGATGTTACGGGAGCCGCCGGTATAATTACCCGGTCGCGCGCGGCTTCCCCAGGACCTGTGATTCTGATTGACTGCTGAAACCGCCACTGTCCGCCTTTCCTACATCGTCAACCATGACGTGACGAAGGCGGCGATGCAAAATTTCCAAGCTCGCACGGGCATCTCGCTTGCCGCCGATTCGGCCGACGGCTACCAGATTCCGCCCGGCCTGCCGCAGAACGATTTCTGCTTGCTCATGCAGAACTTCGGCCGCTGCGACATGGTTCCGAACGCATCGACGCCACCGAGCGGGGATCAGCCGCAGATTCGGTACGACGGCGCCCAGGTCGGCCATCTCGTGATCCCGATCTGCGACGGGCGCCACCTGCTTGGCCGGCTGGTCAGCGAGCCGTTCGCGGCAGCGCGCCCCGATTTCGCCAGCGTCTACGAAGTCGCTCGCGCCTTGCCGGTGCATCCGGACAACCTGATGCGCGCCGTGCAGTCGGTGCCGATCGTTTCGCCGACCGAAGTGATGGAAGCGGCGAACCTGGTGCACACGCTCGTCCAGCACGTCGTCGCTCAAAATTACAAACATCTCGATGAGCTGATGGTGCTGCGCGCCTTCGACAGCATCATGACGAACCTCAGCTACGAAGTGCTGAGCGACATGATCCTCAACCTGAGCCGGCAGTTGCTGCGCGGCGGCGCCTCGCTGCTGCTGCTGCCAAGCAGCGAAGGGAAACGGGAGGAAGCCTATGGCGGGCCTGACCCGGATGGGACTGGCGACCTGCGGCGGCTGCTGATCGAGATGAGCGATTTCGTGCTGCAGTCGAAGCGCCCGCTGTCGGTGCCCGACGCCTCCCAGAGCCCGTGGACGCAGTACCTCCTGGGCCGCGATGACGTTCAAGGCTCGGTGACGGTCACGCCCCTGCTGCAGCAGGAGCGCGTTCGTGGCACGCTGGGGGTGTACGCGCCCGATGCGAGCCGCGATCCTGAATCGGATCTCCATCTGCTCTCGATGCTGGCGGCGCAAGCCGTCAACAGCCTGGTAATGCTCGAGCGCCTGGTCGCGAGCGAGGAGCAGGCGCTAACAGACTCGCTCACCGGGCTGTACAACTATCGCTTCTTCCAGGAAAGCCTGCAGCGTGAGCTGAGTCGGGCCTCGCGCAGCAGGGCGCCCTTGTCCCTGATCGTGCTCGACCTCGACAACTTCAAGGTCATCAACGACACGCACACGCATGTCGTCGGCGACCGAGTGCTGCGTCACCTGGCCGACCTGATCCAGCGCCACAGCCGCAAGGCGAACGTCGTCGTCCGCTATGGCGGCGACGAATTCTGCATCATCGTCCCCGAAGGCGACCTGGATACCGCCCGCGCGGTCGCGGAACGCGTGCTGGCGGAGATTCGCAACAGTCCCTACGCGGACGAGGCGCACGGCATCCCGCCGCTGGCGCTGTCGGTCAGCGCTGGGGTCACTGCCTACCGGCCGGAAGAAGACAACGCCTTCTCCTTCTTCAAGCGCGCCGACGAAAACCTGTTGACCGCGAAGCGCAGTGGCAAAGATCGGGTCGTCGCCGAGTAGCCCTTTTGATACCGTCCCCCAAGCCTGTCGACGCCATCACCCTATTCGTCGAGGACCTCACCGAAGTGAAGCGTTTCTACCAGGAAGTGTTTGGGCTGCCGGTTGTCTTCGAGGATGCCAATTCGGCAGTCTTTAAGTTTCAGAACGTCCTGATCAATCTCCTCAAGAACGAGGCGGCAGTCGAATTGATCGAGCCTGCCCTCGTCGCCGAGCGCGAGACCGGGTCGCGTTTCCAACTGACGATTCCGGTGGATGACGTCGATCAGATTTGCGGGCGGCTAAAGTCCAGCGGCATCGATCTGGTGAATGGTCCGATGAACCGGCCGTGGGGTATCCGCACCGCTGCCTTCAAAGATCCGGGCGGCCATATTTGGGAAATCGCTCAGCCGCTTGAGAAGGCGGCCGGCGGCTAGCGCTGGATGCTGGCGGCCTACCGGCGGCGGTAGGGACGTCCGAGTATTCGCCGAAGAAACCAGGGCAAGGCGGCGGCCATCAGTGGCTGGCGGAGAAACAGCAGGATCTGATCGACCTTCGGCCCGATCTCGGCGGCGGTGTGCTCCAACTGGAAGCCGTGCTCGTTGAGTTGAGCAAACAGCCGCTCGAGCTCGAGCGCCTCCTCGGCAGCGTAGGCCGACAGCTCGAACGCGCGTCGCGAGGCTCGTCGATACGCGCGCCAGGCACGGACGAAGTTGACGATCAGCACGATCAGGCCGACGCCGAAAAGAACGACGGCGACGGCAGCGAGCGCTACTCCTCGGCCTCCTCCGTGCTGCCGACGCCGGCAATCGTCGCCACCGTGTCGCCCTCTTCGAGGCGCATGATGATGACGCCCTGCGTCTGCCGGCCGGCGATGCGGATGTTCTCGATCGGCGTCCGGATCACCTGGCCGCCTTCGGAAATAACGATCAGTTGCTCCTCCTCCGGATTGACGACGACGCGCATGCCGACCAGCGGCCCGGTGCGGTCGGTTATCGCCATCGTATAAACGCCCTGGCCGCCGCGCGAATGCGCTGGATACTCGTCGATCGGAGTCAGCTTGCCGTAACCGCGGGCCGAGACCACCAGGAGGTATGCCTTCTTTCGGACAATGTCGAAGCCCGCAACCTGCGCCTGCGCTCGCAATGTAATGCCTCGGACGCCGGTCGTGTCGCGGCCCATGGGACGAACCTGCTTCTCATTGAAGCGGATCGCCTTGCCGTCGGTCGTGGCGATGATGAGCTCATCTGAACCGGCGCTCAGCTTGACCCAGTTCAGCTCGTCCCCCTCGGCAAGATTGATGGCGATCAGGCCATTCCGGCGGACCTGGCTGTAGAGACGCGCTGGTGTCTTCTTGATGGTGCCCTGCTTCGTGACCATCACCAGGTAGCGGTCTTCGGCCCAGTCGGTGATACCGATCACCGCGGTGATCTTGTCCTTGGGATCGATGTCGATCAGGTTGGCGACCGGTAATCCCTTGGCCGACCGGTTGACATCGGGGATCTCGTGGACTCGCAGCCGGAAGACCGAACCGTGGTTGGTGAAGAAGAGCATGTCCGAATGCGTCGAGGCCACCGCCAGGTGCTCGACGAAGTCGGACTCGACCCGGGCCGCCCCGAGGACACCCTTACCACCGCGGCGCTGCGGCCGGTAGGTGGTCGCGGGAACGCGCTTGACGTAACCGCGGTGGGTCAGGGTGACGACCACGTCTTCCTTGGGGACGAGATCCTCCTCGTTCAGCTCGATCGATCCCTGGAAGTCCAGGGTGGTCCGGCGGGCGTCGCCGTACTTCTTCTTGAGGTCGGCGAGCTCGTCCTTGATCAGCAACATGATCTTGGCCTCATGGGCGAGCAGGTCTTCGAGGTAGGCGATGCGCTTGATGACCTCCTCGTATTCCTCCATGATCTTGTTGCGTTCGAGCCGGGTTAGACGCCCAAGCCGCATGTCGACGATCGCTTTCGACTGCCGCTCGGAAAGCTTGAAGCGCTCCTGGAGGCGCTCCTGGGCCGTCTTCTCGTCCTGCGACTCCCGGATGGTCTTGATAACCGCGTCGAGGTTGTCGAGCGCGATCTTGAGCCCTTCGAGGAGATGGGCGCGGTCGCGCGCTCGCTCGAGCTCGTAACGGGTGCGGCGGGTCAGGACCTGGCGGCGATGGTCGATGTGGTGTTGGAGCAGCGCCTTGAGGTTGAGAACGACCGGACGGCCGTCGACCAGGGCGAGGGAGATCACGCCGAAGGTGGTTTGCAACGCTGTGTGCTTGTAGAGATTGTTGAGCACGGTGAGGGCGCGGGCATCGCGCTTGAGCTCGATGACGATCCGCATCCCATGGCGGTCCGATTCGTCATTGAGGTCGGCGATGCCTTCCAGCTTCCGCTCGTTCGACAGCTCGGCGATGCGCTGCACCAGCGTCGACTTGTTGACCATGTACGGAATCTCGGTGATGATGATCCGCTCGCGGCCGTTCTTGGCCTCCTCAAAAGTGTGGCGAGCTCGGACGATCAAGCGGCCATGGCCAGTCCCGTAGGCGGCCGCGATGCCCTCATTGCCGATGATGATGCCGCCGGTCGGGAAGTCCGGGCCTCTGACGATCTTCATCAAGTCTTCGGTGGTCGCATCGGGATGATCGATCAAGTAGATCTCCCCGTCACAGACCTCGGCGAGGTTGTGCGGCGGAATGTTGGTCGTCATGCCGACGGCGATGCCCGACGAGCCGTTCACCATCAAGTTGGGCAGTCTGGAGGGGAGCACCGAAGGCTCGGTCTTGGTCGCCGAGTAGTTGTCGACGAAATCGACGGTGTCTTTTTCCAGGTCGACCAGCATCTCGGCCGCGATGCCGGCCAGTCGCGCCTCGGTGTACCGGTAGGCGGCGGCTGAGTCGCCATCGATCGAGCCGAAGTTGCCCTGGCCATCGACGAGCGGATAACGCAGTGAAAAGTCCTGCGCCATGCGAACCAGCGTGTCGTAGACGGCGGCCTCGCCGTGTGGGTGATAACTCTTGATGACCTCGCCGACGATGGCGGCACACTTCTGGTAGCGCGCGCCGGGCGTCATGCCCTGCTCCTGCATGGCGAAGAGGATCCGGCGATGCACCGGCTTGAGACCGTCGCGCACATCGGGCAGCGCCCGGCTGACGATGACGCTCATCGCGTAGTCCATGTAGCTCGAGCGCATCTCGCTTTCGAGCTGCAGGGGCAGGACGGTTCCGATGTTCAACGGTTCCATGCAGACCTCTAGTGGGAAAGGTTGTTGCTAGTTGTTGTCAAAGCGCTTCAAGACGATGCAGGCATTCTGGCCGCCAAAACCAAAGGAGTTGGACATGGCGTGGGTGATCTCATGGCGGCGCGATTCATTCGGCACGTAGTCCAGGTCGCAGTCAGGATCCGGGTGCTCGAGATTGATCGTCGGATGCACCATTCCCTGGTTGATCGAGAGGATGGTCGCGATCGCTTCCACTGCGCCGGCCGCGCCGAGCAGGTGGCCGATCATCGACTTGGTGCTCGAGATCGGGATCTGCTTGGCGCGATCGCCCATCACACGCTTGATCGCTGCCGTCTCAGACTTGTCGTTCAGCTGCGTCGAGGTGCCATGGGCGTTGATGTAATCGATCTGGTCTGGCGTGATGTGCGCGTCCTGGAGCGCCTTGGCCATCGCCCGGGCCGGGCCATCGCCATTCTCTTCCGGCATGACGATGTGAAAGGCATCGTCGGTGACAGCAAAGCCCACGATCTCGGCGAAGACGTCGGCGCCGCGAGCCTGAGCGTGCTCCAGGGTCTCCAGCACCAGCATGCCGGCTCCTTCTCCGGGAACGAAGCCGTCACGCTCCGCGTCGAACGGCCGGCTGGCCTTGATCGGATCCTCGTAATAGGTTGAGAGAACGGTCATGGCCGCAAAAGAGGCCAGGCCAAAACGACAGAGGTTCGCCTCGGCGCCGCCGGCGAGCATCACGTCGGCGTCACCGCGCTGCAGCACGCGGTAAGCGTTCCCCAACGCCTGGGTCGAGGCGGCACAGGCGGTCGTGTCCGTGTTGTTGGGCCCTTCGAGACCGAACTGGATCGCAATCTGGCATGACGCCATGTTGGGGATCACGCGGGGCACGAAAAAGGGCGAGATGCGATCCGGACCGCGCTCGCCGCGCAAGGCGAAAGCTTCGATCTCCTCCGAAATCTCCTTGAAGCCGCCGATCCCGGTGCCAAGCTCGCAGCCGATCCGGGTGCGATCCTCTTTCTGGAGGTCGAGTCCGGACTGCTCGATCGCCATCCTGGCGGCGGCGACGCCGACCTGGCTGAAGCGGGCCATCCGCTTGGCTTCCTTGAAGTCCATGAACTTCTTGGCCTCGAAGTTTTTGAGCTCGCCGACGACCTTGACCGGCAGATCGGAGACATCGACCGACGTGGCGATGCCCAACCCCGACCGACCCTCGATCAAGCTGTCCCAGAACTCGGCCAGATTGTTGCCGTTGGGGGCAAGCACGCCCATGCCGGTGACCACGACACGATGTTCCGGGCGCTCCCCATTCCGCGCCATTGGCTCAATGTTACGGGTTACCTTTGCCGCTGTCCGGGACGGCTGAGGCCGATGCCGAAGCAAACGCGGAGATGAAGGTGGCGATCATCTGGCGATCGACCGCATCCCTGGCGACCCGAATCGCACTCCGTATGGCTCGCGCGTCAGAGCGGCCATGGGCGATAACGGTAACGCCGTTGACGCCAAGCAGGGGCCAGCCGCCCAGTTCGCGCCAGTCGTATTTCTTGCGGAGCGCCTGGAGGCTCGGCCGCACCAGCATGCCGCCGGCGGCGGCAATGGGGTTGCTGGTCAGCGCAGCGCGGATGGCGCGGAAGAGCAGTTCAGCGGCGCCCTCGGCCGTTTTGACAAGAACGTTGCCGGTGAAGCCGTCGCAGACGACGACGTCGGCCTTCCCCTTGAAGACGTCATTGCCTTCGATGTTGCCGACGAAGTTGATGTTGGTGGCCTGGCGGAGGAGTGGCTCGGTCGCCTGCACGAGCTGGTTGCCCTTGCCGGCTTCCTCGCCATTGCTCAAGAGTCCGACCCTGGGTGAGCTGACGCTCAACAGGCGCTCGGCATAGATGGTGCCCATGCGGGCGAACTGGACCAGGTATTCAGGGCGGGCATCGGTGTTGGCTCCCGCATCGAGCAGCAAGCAGCGCCCGCTCGAGGTAGGAATCACCGCACCGATCGCCGGCCGCTCCACGCCGGAAATGCGACGCAAGCCGAAGAGGGCACCCGCCATCACCGCGCCGCTGTTGCCGGCGCTGACGAAGGCGGCGGCCCGACCGTCCTCGACCATCGCGATGCCGCGGACGATCGAAGAATTTTTCTTGCCTCGGACAGCGTTGGCGGGGTGCTCATTCATAGCGATCACTTCGGGCGCGTCTTCGATCTGCGCCCAGTTGCCGGCACCAGCGGCTTTGAGAGCGACGTCGACCTTGTCTTTCTGGCCGATGAAGATCACCTCGACGCCAAGCTGGCGGTGCGCCTGCACCCCACCGGCAACCACCTGTTCGGGCGCGAAATCTCCGCCCATCGCATCGAGCGCGATCTTCACGGGACCCTGGGCCGGCGTATTGGGCGTTGCTAGATGTCCAGATTGCGCACGGTCTTGGCGTGCGTTTGAATGAAGCGCTTGCGAGGATCGACTTCGTTGCCCATCAAGACGTCGAAGATCTTGTCGGCCTCGACGGCGTCCTCGATCTCCACTCGCAGCAGCATGCGGTTCGCGGGATTCATGGTGGTCTCCCAAAGCTGCTCGGGGTTCATCTCGCCAAGACCCTTGTAGCGCTGCACTTCCGGCTTGCCTTCCATTTGGGCGACCTTTCGATTCTTCTGCTCTTCGGTATAGGCGTAGCTCACTTGCTTGCCGCGCGTGATCTTGTACAGAGGTGGTTGCGCGACAAAGAGGTACTTCTCACTGATGATTTGCGGCATGTACCGGAAGAAGAAGGTCAACAACAGGGTGCGAATGTGCGAACCATCGACGTCAGCGTCGGTCATAATCGTCACTCGGTGATACCTTAATTTCAGAATATCGAACTTTTCGCCGACACCCGTGCCAAGCGCGGTGATCAGATTTCGGATCTGCTCTGACGTCAGGATCTTGTCTTCGCGCGCCTTCTCGACATTGAGGATCTTGCCGCGCAGCGGCAGGATTGCCTGGAAGCGACGATCGCGCGCCATCTTGGCCGAGCCACCCGCGGAGTCACCTTCGACGAGATAGATCTCGGCCAGGCTGGGATCGCGCTCCGAGCAGTCGGCAAGCTTGCCCGGCAGGGTCGATGACTCGAGCAGCGATTTGCGCTGGACTAATTCACGAGCTCGCTTGGCAGCGTCCCGAGCGCGAGCGGCGACCAAACATTTCTCGATGATCCGCCGGGCGTCTGGTGGATTCTCTTCGAGGTACTGGGTGAACGACTCAGAGAAGACCGTTTCGACCTGGCCGCGGATCTCCGAGTTGCCCAGCTTGGTCTTCGTTTGCCCTTCGAACTGCGGCTCGCGCACCTTGACGCTGATCACCGCCGTCAAGCCCTCGCGCACGTCATCACCGGTGAGGTTCGGATCCTGCTCGCGCATCAGGTTTGCCTTGCGCGCGTACTTGTTCAAGACTGACGTCAGCGCGGAACGAAACCCGGTGACGTGGCTGCCGCCCTCGACGGTGTTGATGTCGTTGGCGAAGGCAAGCACGTTCTCGGTGAAGCCCTGGTTGTACTGCAGCGCGATTTCCACCGTATTGCCCTCGATCTCGCGCTCGACGTGCAGCGGCCGGAGGTTCACCCAGCCCTTGTCGCGATTGAGGTACTTGACGAAGGCGCTGATGCCGCCTTCGAAGTAAAAGGAGTACTCGAGGTCGATGCGATCGTCCTTGAGGACGATCGTCAAGCCCTTGTTGAGGAAGGCCAGCTCGCGCAGGCGGTGGGAGACGATGTCCCACTGGAAGCCGAGCTCTTCGAAGATCTGCCCATCGGCCCAGAAGCGGATGTAGGTCCCCGTGGTGTCCGCCTTGCCGCTGACCTTCACGGCGGCAATGGGCGCGCCGCGACGGTATTCCTGGAAGTGTTGCTTGCCGTGACGCATCACGGTGACCTGCAGCTTTTCCGAAAGCGCGTTGACGACGGAGAGCCCGACGCCGTGCAGACCGCCGGATACTTTGTAGCCGCCACCGCCGAATTTGCCACCGGCATGCAGCTTGGTCATGACGACCTCGAGCGCCGATTTGCCGCCCTGGTCCTTCATGATGTCGACCGGGATCCCGCGGCCGTTGTCAGCCACGGACGCCGATCCGTCGGTGTGGAGGGTTACCTCGATTCGAGTGCAGAAACCGGCGAGCGCTTCGTCAACCGAGTTATCGACCAGCTCATTGATGAGGTGATGCAGGCCCCGGTTGTCGGTTGACCCGATGTACATCCCGGGGCGGCGCCTGACTGGCTCCAATCCCTCCAAAACCTGGATGGCTTTGGCGTCATAGACAGGCGTCGTTTTTTCTTTGGGATTCAGCAAATCGCGAATTCAAATTATATCGAAGTGGGGCGCAAAAATTCGTTATCTGCTAGGCCTAATTGGCCGTGGTTTTTGCCGTCAGGAGGCCGCGGCGGGTGCCGGCTGCTGCGCCTTCGGACGCCACCGTAAGTCCAACTGGCGCGCGGCGCGAACCTCGTCCAGGCGGCCCACGGGGGCGGCTTGCGGAGCGGTTTTGACCAGCTCCGGATTCTTCTCGATTTCGTCCACGATCTGGCCGATCGCCTCGATGAAGGCGTCGAGCGATGCCTTCGACTCGGTCTCGGTCGGCTCAATCATCAGGGCTTCCGGAACGATCAGGGGGAAATACACAGTCGGCGGGTGAAAGCCAAGGTCGATCAGCCGCTTGGCGATGTCCTTGGCGCTCACCCCTTGCGCCTTCGCCTTCTTCGCGGTCAGCACGAACTCGTGCATCGAGGGTCCGGTGAAGGCGTCGTCGAACCACTTGCGCAGGTGATATCGCAGGTAGCTGGAATTGAGCACGGCGTTCTCCGCCACCTCGTGAATGCTGCTGCCGTAGGTGCGGATGTAGGCATAGGCCCGCAGCAGCATGCCGAAGTTGCCATAGAAGGTCCGTACCTTCCCGATCGACTGCGGACGGTCGTACTCGAGGCGAAAGCCTTCGTCGCTGCGCTCCACGGTCGGTACCGGCAAGAAGGGAACCAGGTGCGCCTTGACGCCGACCGGGCCGGCACCCGGTCCGCCGCCGCCGTGCGGCGTGGAGAACGTCTTGTGGAGGTTGAGGTGGACCACGTCGAAGCCCATGTCTCCTGGACGGGCGACGCCGACCAGCGCGTTGAGGTTGGCGCCGTCGAAGTACATTTGCGCCCCCTGCTCGTGAGCCAGGCGCGTGATCTCCAGGATGTCCTTCTCGAAGAGCCCGAGCGTGTTGGGGTTGGTCAGCATGACGGCCGCCACCTTCGATGACAACTTGCTCTTGAGCTCCTCGAGGTTCACCAGGCCGTCGGCACCAGACTTGAGCACGACCGTCTTGAGCCGCGACAGGCTTGCGCTGGCGGGGTTGGTCCCATGCGCGCTATCGGGCACCAGCACCTCATCGCGGCTCTCGCCACGACTGCGGTGATACGCCTGGATGAGACGAAGCCCGGTCCACTCACCATGCGAACCCGCGGCCGGTTGCAGCGACATCCGCTCCATGCCGGTCAGGGCCAGCAGCGCCCGCTCCAGCTCCCACATCAGCCGCAGGGCACCCTGGGCGCGTTTTTCCGGGTGATAGGGATGGAGGTCGGCGAAGTCGTCGAGCCGCGCCAGCGCCTCGTTGACCGCGGGGTTGTACTTCATGGTGCAGGAGCCGAGCGGATACAGCCCCTGGTGCAGGCTGAAATTCATGCGACCAAGGCGACCAAAATGTCGCGCCAGCTCGGGCTCGCTCACCGAGGGGATGGGCAGCGCTGACGCACGCCGGTGCCGCGCGGCCACCAGCTCGTCAATCGGTTGGACGTTGACGCCGGGGGCCGGCAGCCGGGGGCTGGGCCGCTTGGGATCGGCAAGCTCGAAGAGCAACGGCTCGCTCAGGGGAGGACCTCCAGGAAGCGGTCGAGCGCCCGCGCATGGTTGAGCTCGGTGACCGAGATCAGCAACGCATCGGCGAGCTCCGGGTAGTACCTCCCGAGCGGCAGACCCGGTAACACGCCCCGTTCCAGCATGAAGCCCTGCGTCTGTTCCGCCGGGTAGGGCGTGTGGATGGCGAACTCCCAGAGGAAGGACCCGCTGAACGCCAGCCGGTAGCCGTTGCGCTGCCCCAGCTGGCCCGCGAGATAGTGGGCACGCTGGGTGCTGAGCTCGGCCAGCTGCCGCAGCCCGGCGCCGCCCATGTGCCCGAGATAAACGGTGGCGGCCAGCGCCATCAACGCGTGGTTGGTGGTGATGTTGGAGGTGGCATGCTCGCGACGGATGTGTTGCTCACGTGCCTGGAGGGTGAGGACGTAGCCGCGCCGTCCCTCGCCATCGACGGTCGCCCCCGCCAGACGGCCCGGCATCCGGCGCACCAGCGCCTCCTTGCAGGCGATGAAGCCCAGGTACGGACCGCCGAACGAGAGCGGGATGCCGAGCGGCTGACCATCGCCAACCGCGAGGTCGGCAGCGTAGTCCCCCGGAGCGGCGATCAGACCAAGCGAAACCGGATCGACACAGGAGATGAGGAGCGCACCGGCCCGGTGGCTGAGCTCGCTGATCGCCTGGGCGTCCTCGAGGATGCCGAAGAAATTCGGCTGCTGCAGGATGACGGCGGCCGTCGTCTGGGTGACGGCAGCCTCGAGCTTGGCCTGGTCGACCGTCCCCTCCGGTCCTGCGGCGACCCGAAGGATCTCGTATTGCTGAGCCTCCGAGTAGGTCTGCAGCACCTGGGCATACTCCGGGTGCAGCGCGCCGGCGACCACGACGTTATGGCGGCCGGTCTGCGCCACCGCCATCGCGGTCGCCTCGGCCAATGCGGTGGCGCCGTCGTAGAGGGAGGCGTTCGCGACATCGAGGCCAGTGAGCAGCGCGATCATGCTCTGGAACTCGTAGATCGCCTGCAGAGTCCCCTGGCTGGCCTCGGCCTGATAAGGCGTATAGGTCGTGTAGAAGTCGGGACGCGATATCACCTGGTTGACGATCGCGGGACTGAACCGTCGCGACGCCCCCGCTCCGAGGAAGCTATGCGACGGCGCAATCCGCTGGTTGAGGCGTCCGAGCTCGCGGAAGTACTGGACCAGCTCGACCTCCGAGAGCGGCTCGGGAAGCTCGACCCGCTCCAGCCGCAGCGATCCGGGAAGATGCTTGAAGAGCCCGCTGACATCGTTCAGCTCGAGCGCTTCGAGCATCTCGCGGCGCTCGGCATCGGCATTCGGCAGGTAGCTCATGCGGGCAGCGGACCGATCAGTGCGGCTGGCCCTCGACCATGGCGTCGTAGGCCTTCTGGTCGAGCAGCTTTGGATTGTCGCCGGCCCCTTTCAGCTTGATCAGCCAGCCTTTCCCGTAGGGGTCCTGGTTGACGTACTCCGGATGCTCTTTGAGCTCCTCGTTGACGGCAGCCACCTCGCCGCCAACTGGACTGAAGAGATCGGAGGCGGCCTTCACCGATTCGACCACGCCCAGCCGGCCGCCGGGCTCCAGGCGCTGGCCGACGCTGGGCAGCTCGACATAGATGACGTCGCCCAACTGCGACTGCGCATATTGGCTGATGCCAACCGTTGCCGTCTCCCCGTCCTCCTTGACCCACTCGTGCGTCTCGCTGAACCGCCGTCCGTTGTCTTCCGCCATCGCTCCTCCCTTAAAGGCTCATTTCGGATGGGGCCGCTTATAGAAAGGTAAGGCAACCACCTCGGCGCTCGCGGCCGCGCCGCGGATCTCGACCGCGAGCCGCGTGCCCGGTTGGCTGAGGGCCGGCGGAACGTATGCCATCGCGATGTTGTAGCCGAGGGTAAAGGAGACGTTGCCCGAGGTGACGACGCCGACCCGTTTGCCATCGTCCAGCACGGGATATCCATGCCGGGGAATGCTGCGATCCACGAGCTTGAGGCCCACGAGCACCCGCTCGAGACCCTGGCTTTTCGCCTCGACGATCGCGTCGCGGCCGATGAACTCCTTATCCAGGTTCAACGTCCAATCGAGCCCCGCCTCCAGTGGATTGGTGCTGGCATCCATGTCATTCCCGTAGAGGCGCATACCCGCTTCGAGTCGCAGCGTGTCGCGGGCACCGAGCCCCGCCGGCCGGATTCCGTCTCGAGCCCCTTCCTCGAGCACCGCGCGCCAGAGCTTGACGGCGTCGGCGTTGGCGCAAAAGAGCTCGAACCCGTCCTCGCCGGTGTAGCCGGTCCGCGAGATGATGCAGCGCACATCCGCAACCGAGCCGTCGAGGAAGGCGTAGTACTTGACGCCGGAGAGGTCGTCAACGGCCAACCGCTGGACCAGGCCTGCGGCCCGCGGTCCCTGCACGCCGATCAGCGCCCATTGGCGCCCGACGTTGAAGGCGCTGTCGGCAGACCCATGGCTCCGGATCCATTCGAAGTCGCTGTCCTGGTTCCCCGCGTTGACGACCAGCAGGTAGCCGCCGTCGTTGACCGCGTAAACGAGGACGTCGTCGAGGATCCCGCCCTCCGGGTTGCAGAGCAGTGCGTACTGGATGCGACCCTGCCGCAACTTGCTGAGGTCGCGCGTTACGACCCGTTGGGCCAGCCGGTCATCCTTGACGCGCAGCTCGCCCATATGAGACAGGTCGAAGAGTCCCACCGCTTCGCGGACGGCTCGGTGCTCCTCGCGGATGCTGCTGTACTGCAGCGGCATCGTCCAACCGCTGAAGGTCGTCATCTGGGCGCCCAGCCGGATGTGCTCGTCGTAGAGCGGTGTGCGCTCGGCGGTCGCAATCACGCCGGTGGCTTAGGCCTCGTGGCCGTTGCTGGCATCGAGATCTTCGCTGCCCTCGAGGTCGTCGAGATAGTCCAGCAGTTCCTGGTCGTGGACGGCGCGCGCCTCGGCCAGCATCTCGAGGATGACGTTGACGCGCGCTTCCTCCCAGTGCAGCAGCCGCGCCAGCTCGACGGGCGTCGCCTCACGACCCAGGCGGCCGGCAAGTAACCGCTGTGCCGACTCGAGGACGCGGCAGGCGACAACGAACGCCTCATCATTTTTCTGCGCTTGCTCGGTTTGGGCGACGACGTCATCCATGGTGGCGCTGATGGCGTGCTTGAGCCGGGCATGGAAAGCACCTTGACCCGGCTGGTAGTGCTCCACTGCGGAGATGAGCCCGACGGTCCCCTCTTGAAAGAGGTCGCCGAAGGGCACGCCGCGCTCCTTTCGCTCGACGGCGGCCTCGAGAACCAGGTAGAGATTGTGTTCGATCAGCCGCCGGTTGGCGGCGTCGCGTTCGCGCCCGCGCGTGGCAAGCAAACTGCGCTCCTCGTCGTTGGACAGGCGTGGATACCGGGCAACCTGCGCGCGATAGCCGTCTTCGTCGTCATCGGCCGGTGGCGGCGCCAGCTCGTGAGCCACAACCTCATTCTAAAGTCGGGTTCCGCGCGTCCCGGCGATATCATCAAGTCGTGAAGAGGGCCGTTCGGCTCTTTTTCGCCATCGTTTCCCTGGCGGCCCTGCTGCCGGCGATCCCCGCGCGAGCCGCCGATTCCGAGGTCCTTGTCGCCACCCTCACCGGGGTCATCAATCCGATCACCGACAGCTATATCTCACACGCCGTCGACCGGGCGGTGAACGACCATGCGACCGCGCTTGTGATCGCCATGGACACCCCAGGTGGGCTCGACACCTCGATGCGCGACATCATTCAAAAGATCATCGCGGCCAAAGTTCCCGTGGTTGTCTTCGTCTCGCCGTCCGGCGCCCGGGCCGCCTCTGCCGGCATGTACATCACGGAATCGGCCGACATCTCGGCGATGGCGCCGGGCACCAATATCGGCTCGGCCCACCCGGTGAGCATCGGCGGCAGTAACCCCGCTCCAAGCGCCACGCCGGCCGCGTCCGGAACCTCGCCGGCGACCGACATCGAGGACCAGAAGATCGAAAACGACGCCGCCGCCTATGCCCGCGCGCTGGCGACCCTGCACCACCACAATGCCGCCTGGGCGGAGAAGGCGGTTCGACAGAGCATCAACGCCACCGCTGAAGAAGCGGTCAAGTTGGACGTCGTCGACCTCGAGAGCCGCGACCTGAGCACCTTGCTCAGCAGCCTAGACGGACGCACAGTCAGCAAGGGCGGGCAGAGCTACACGCTAAACACGGCAAACGCCGCGGTCGTCCGCGATGACCTGAGCGGCTTCGACCAACTGCTGCAGGCGGTCGCCGACCCGAACCTGGTCTACCTGCTCTTCTTGCTCGCCATCATCGGCATCGCGTTCTGGGTCACCCATCCGGGCCTGGTGCTCCCGGGCGTGGTTGGCGTGATCGCGGGCCTGCTGGCCGCGATGTCGTTGTTCAACCTGCCGATCAACATCGCCGGCCTGATCCTCATCTTGCTGGCATTCCTCCTCTTCATCGTCGACCTCAAGGCCGTGACCCACGGCGTGTTGACCACTGGTGGCATTGTCGCGATGACGCTCGGCGGCCTCTTGCTGATCAACACGGGATTCCTCTCGGAGGCGGTCAACGTCCCGCTGCTGCTGTTGACGGTGGCCGTGATCGCCGGCATCTTCCTCTTCATCCTCCGCAAGGTCATCGCGGCACGACGCATGCCCTACGCTGCCGGCGAGGAGTCAATGCTTGGCACCATCGGCACCGTGCGCGAACCGCTAAACCCGGACGGGATGGTTTTCGTTGACGGCGCACTCTGGCAGGCCACCTCCAGCGAGGGCCCGCTGGCCGCTGGCACCCAGGTGCGAGTGAACGCTGTCCGTGGCTTGCGGCTCGAGGTGGAGCCAGTCAGCCAGCAACCGCCGGCCCAAGGGCCACGACTGGTAGCGTCTTGACCGAGCGGCGGCCGTAGCATTGGACCGAATGGGAGTCGACAGCAGGAGGGACTAGGTGGGGATATTCGCGCTGGTCGTTCTCGGCGTCATCGTGGTCGTGATCCTGATCGGGTTGAGCTCCGCGATCCGCATCATCAATGAGTACGAACGAGGAGTGCTGTTTCGCCTCGGCCGGCTGATGACTCTGAAGGGGCCCGGGCTGCGGCTGATCATCCCCTTCGGCATCGACCGGCTGGTCAAGATCGACCTGCGAACGGTCACCCTGGAAGTGCCGCCCCAGGAGGTCATCACCCTGGACAACGTGACCGTCAAGGTCAACGCCGTCATCTACTTCCTGGTGGTCAATCCCAACTCCGCCGTGACCAAGGTCGCCAACTTCATCAACGCGACTTCACAAATCGCGCAGACTACGCTACGGAGCGTGCTGGGCCAGTCGACCCTCGATGAACTGCTCGCCAATCGGGAGAAGATCAATACCACGCTTCAGCGGATCATCGATGAGCAGACCGAGCCCTGGGGCGTCAAGGTTTCGACGGTCGAGATCAAGGACGTCGAGCTGCCGGGCACGATGCAACGCGCCATGGCAAAGCAAGCCGAGGCCGAACGCGAGAAGCGAGCGAAGATCATCCACGCGGAAGGCGAGTTTGCAGCCGCCAAGCAACTGACCGACGCGGCCGACGTGATCGCCAAGCAACCCAGCGCCCTTCAGCTCCGCTATCTGCAGACGCTGACCGAGATCGGCGTCGAGCGCAACACGGTCATCGTCTTCCCCATGCCGATCGACATGATCGAGCAGATGATCCAGCTTCGCGAGGCCGCAGCTACAAGCACGCCGGCTCCGACAAAGCGCTGATTCTCCTCGTCGCCCGCGCCGACGTGCCGACTGACCTGCTGACAATCGGCGTCCTGCTGCTCCTCATCGGCCTGTATGCGCTGGCCAATATCGGTGAGCGGTCGCCGACGGCGCGAACACTGACCTTGATCGCCGGGGCGCTGATTGCGGGCTTTGCGCTGCTGATCGGCGCCGCAGTCTGCACCCTCAACTTCGTGCTCTATGAGTCGGGCGCGAAAACACTGGCGGGTTTTCGCAGCGCACTCCTTTTCGGCGTCCCGGTTGGACTGGCCGGTGCCCTTGGGCTCCTCTATCTCTCGCCAGCGGTTCAGCGGCTGCTGGCCAGGATCATCCCGCTCCGAGCCGGCTCACCGGTCGTCTATCTCACGGTCGTTCTCGGCTTGGTGCTGATCGGCCAGCAGATCGGGATCCCGCTGCAACAGGAGACCACGCCCCTCACCTACACCGACCTGCTCTCCCAGGACATCCCGTTCTTCATGCTTGCCTTCGTCGGCGTCGGACTCTTTACCCGGCGTTCCTGGCCCGACACGCTGGAGCGTTTGGGGCTCGTCCGGCCCGCCGCCAGCTGGTGGTGGATCGTCGCGCTGCTCGCCGTCGCGCTCTTCCTCGCCGTCGCCTATGGCATCGAGCGGGTGGCGGACGTGGTGGCGCCGGCCCAGCAGAAGCAGGTCACCGACGTCAGCAACGTCCTCTTCAGCCACTTCAACAATCCCGCCGCAGTCATCTTCCTTGGCCTGCTGGCCGGCGTCGTCGAAGAGACGCTGTTTCGCGGCGCGCTGGTGCCACGGATGGGCGTGATTGTGAGCGCGATTCTATTTGCCGCTCTGCACACCCAATACGCCATCAGCTTCGCGACACTCGAGGTGCTCGTGCTCGGCATCGGCCTCGGGCTCCTGCGCGTCTGGTCACGTAGCACCCTCCCCTGCATGGTGACCCACGCCGGATACGACATCGCGGTGGGACTGATCCCCTTCATCTTCAAGTAGGCCGCCAGCGGCCGGCCGGGCCGCGCAAACGCGCGTTTGCCACGGTGCGCTTCTATAATCCGGCCAGGATCCGTCCTCGTCCCAGCCAGCAAAGTGCCAAGAATCTACGCAGTCGTCAACCAGAAGGGCGGCGTCGGTAAAACCACGACCGCCATCAACGTGGCGGCCAATCTCCCCGAGCTGGGCAAGACCGGCTTGATCGTCGACATGGATCCGCAGGGGAACACAAGCAGCGGCCTGGGTGTGGCTCGCAGCGAGCTCAGCCGTAGCATCTACAACGTCATCATCGATGGCGAGGACATCAACGAGATCATCCGGCCGACCGCGGTTGCGGGCCTCGACATCCTTCCCTCGCATCGATCGCTCGCCGGCGCCGAGATCGAGCTGATCAACCTACCGCGCCGCGAACGGCGGCTGCTTTATGCGCTGGACGCGCTTCGCATGCCCTACGACTACATCATCATCGACTGCCCGCCGTCATTGGGCTTGCTGACGGTGAACTGCCTGGTGGCGGCCGAGTTCATGCTGATTCCCATCCAGTGCGAGTACTACGCGCTCGAGGGGCTCGGCGCGCTGACGCATACCAAGCAGTTGATCCAGCGCGAGCTCAACCCTGGGCTCAAAATCGGCGGGATCGTGCTAACGCTCTACGATCCCCGAACCACGCTCGCGTCGCAGGTGGCGCAGCAAGTGCGCGCCCAGTTTCCCGAGAAGACGTTTCGCACCGTCATCCCTCGCAACGTCCGGCTCAGCGAAGCCCCCAGCCACGGCATGCCCATTACCCAATACGACCCGACCTCACGAGGCGCGATCGCCTACCAGGAGCTCACCAAGGAGTTGATCGCCAGATGAACAAACGGCGCGGACTCGGGCGCGGCCTCGATGCCCTCATCCCTTCCAGCGAGAGCCTGGACGAGGGCAGCGGCGAGAAACGCCGCTACACGCTGCAGGTGTCGGTGGACGAAATCAAGCACAACCCGGAGCAGCCCCGCCGCAATTTCGAGCCAGCCTCCTTGCAGGAGCTGGCTGATTCCATCCGGATCCACGGCGTGTTGCAGCCCCTACTGGTCCGCGAGACCTTCGATGGCTACGAGCTGATCGCCGGCGAGCGGCGGTTGCGCGCCGCCCAGATCGCGGGACTAGATGCCGTGCCGGTGGTGCTCCACTCGGGTCCGGGCGGCCGCCTGGAGGAACGGCTCGAGCTGGCGCTGGTCGAGAACCTTCAGCGCACCGACCTCAACCCCATCGAGGAGGCGCGCGCGATGCAGCGCCTTCTGCGGGAGTTTGGCCTGACGCACGAGGCGCTGGCCGAGCGCATCGGCAAGGGACGGATCTCGATCGCGCAGACGATCCGGCTGCTCGGCCTTCCCGAGCCCGCGATCAAGGCCGTCGAGTCGGGACAGATCACCGCCGGCCACGGCATCGCCCTCCTCGGGCTGCCGACCCAGGCTCAGCAGCTGATCGGCTTGGAACGCGTGATTCGCGAGCACTGGAGCGTGCGCGAAACCGAGAACTGGGTCCGCGTGCGCGCGACCGAGGCGGGTACACGGAAGCCTCGTGCGAAGCCCACGCTGGACCCCGAATCCCGCGCGCTAGAGGAGGAGTTCCGTCGAGCACTTGGAACCAAGGTGGTCCTCACACGGGTCAAGCGCGGTGGGCGCTTAACGATCGAGTTCTACAGCAACGAGGAACTGGAAGAACTTCGGCGGCGATTGACCCGCTAATCGATCTGATCTTTTTAGACGTGTAAAGATCAGGACTCGCGCACCCAGCGGTCGATGGTGCGCTCGTAATCGTAGAGCTCGCTGGGACTGAAGAAGAGCGCCATCTCGGTCTCGGCCCGCGCCGGCGAGTCGGAACCATGGATCAGATTCATGCCGAGGTCGAGCGCGAGGTCACCGCGAATCGTCCCGGGCATTGCCTTCAGCGGATCGGTGCTGCCCATCAAGCTGCGCACTACCGTCACCGCCTCACGGCCCTCCCAGATCATGGCGACGATCGGCCCCGAGGTGATGAATCCAAGCAGGCCTTCGTAAAACGGCTTGCCCTCGTGTTCGGCGTAATGGCGCGCCGCCTGCTCGCGCGGCACGCGCATCAGTTTCATTGCGATCAACTTCAGCCCGCGCCGCTCGATGCGCTGAATGATTTCTCCGATCAAGGCCCGCTGCACGCCATCGGGCTTGATCAGCACCAGCGTCCGTTGCATCGCGCTCAGGATCCGGTAGTCAGCGTCGGTTTCCCGTCGAAAAAGCCAATTTCATTGAGCGGCCAGATGCGAATCTCGGCCTTACCCAGAATCGAGTCGAGCGTGATCGGTCCGAAAGTGCGCGAGTCACTGGAGTGGTTGCGGTTGTCGCCCATCACGAAATATTCGTTGGGCGGCATGATCTGGTCCTGCCCCGATGCCGGCCAGTTGTTGTTGTAGGTCCATTTCTCCGGCAGATACGGTTCGCGCAGCACCTGGTCGTTGATGTAGACGACGCCGTTGGTGATGCGGATCCGTTCACCCGGCAGCGCGATGATCCGCTTGATGAAATCGCGGCTGGCTTCGTCGGGTGGCTTGAAGACGATGATGTCGCCGCGCTGCGGCTGATGAAGCTTGTAGGAAATCTTCGATGCCACCAGCAGGTCGTTGTCGTGCAGCGTGTAGAGCATGCTCGAGCCGAGCACATGCACGGTTTGCACGGCGTACTGGATGACCACATACAGGACGAGCGCGAGGAACACGATTTCGAGCGTGTCCCTGATGAATGATTTCTGGCGCGGCTGTTCGGTGGGCGCCGGCGGTCGCGCCATCGGGGACTGCGCCATCCTTATCCGTTCAACTTCATCGACGGGCGATTCATTGTAAACCGCGAGCGCTGGGCGCCTAGGCGATCTGCTTGAGGAACGGGGCTTCGCTGCGGAAGGGACCGATGACCGCGAGCTGCAGCGCCTGGCTGAAGAGCTCACGGGCGACGCGCATCACGTCCTGCGCCGTCACCGCGTCGATCTCCGCGACCGTCTGCTCGACGTCCTCGATGTGGTCGGTCAGCGCCTCCTGCCCGCCGAACCAGGTGGCCACCGCATTGGTACTTTCCATTTGCAGCAACAGCCGGCCCTTGTAGAACTCCCTGGCTTTGGTCAGCTCGCCGTCGTTCACCGGCTCCTCGCAAAGGCGGCGGAGCTGGCTGACGATGGCACCCACCGCGCGGGCGGCCTGGCGGGGCTCGGTGCCGGCGTAGACGCCGAGGACACCGGTGTCGAACATCTTATTGACGTAGGAGTGGACGTCGTAGGCGAGCCCCAATCTCTCCCGCACCTCGAGGAAGAGCCGCGAGCTCATCCCTTCGCCCAGCACGCAATTAAGGATGTCGATCACGTGCCGGTCCTTGTGCATGTAGGACGGCGCGTGCACGCCAAGACAGAGATGCGCCTGTTCGGTTTTTTTCGGCTTCACCAGCACGCGCGGCTTTAGCCCGTTCCCGTTCGATGGCAGGAAGCCGGGCAGCGTACCGTTGCCGCGCGGACGCAGGTAGGGCTCGATCAGACCGATCGCCTCTTCCTGGTTGAGCGGGCCGGCAATCGTCACCACCATGTTTTTCGGGAGGTAGTGCTGGTTCATGTAGCGGAGCAGGTCGTCCCGCTGCAGGCCCCTGACCGATGCTTCTGTCCCGCCGATCTCCCGGCCGAGCGGATGGTCGGGCCAGGCGATCTGCTCGAAGAGGCTGTGGACGTACTCCTGCGGGCTGTCGAGGTACATGCGCAACTCCTCGAGCACGACGAGCCGCTCCTTCTCCAACTCCTTGGCATCAAAGAGAGGATCGAACAGCATGTCGCCCAGGACATCGACCGCGAGCTTTGCCTTGGTTTTGGGAACTCGCGCCCAGAACATGGTGAGCTCTTTATCGGTGGCGGCGTTCAGGACCCCGCCCACGCCCTCGATCGCCTCGGCAATTTCCTTTGCGCCCGCATACTTTGCCGATCCCTTGAAAAACATGTGTTCGAGAAAATGGCTGACCCCCGCCTCCTGGTCGGTCTCGTAACGTGAGCCGACCTTGAACATGATGGCCATCGTGATCGAGGGGCGGTCTTTGAGCTCAGTACTGACCACACGGGCCCCGTTTGGCAGGGTGGCGAGACGGTAGGGAGGAAGGGCTGGGGGCACGAGTTGAGTATAACCTAGGGGTGGTTGGAAATCCTTGCTTTTGGATACCCGATCAGGGTTTTCTATGAGTGCCAAAACTGCTAATAACTTGTAAGGCAAATGGAGCAATCTGAATTCAAGGAGGCGCTCGAATCCCTCATCCGCAGCTTAGAGGCCTGGAGCTACGCCGACTCCGACGCCGGCTCTGGTGTCCCGGTTGAGATTGCCCGGGAACTGGCAGCGCTGGCGGCACAGGCGCCGACCTCGGACAGTCGCCAGCAGTTGAGCCGGGCCCAGGACGCGCTCGACGACGGGCTCCCTGCCGAGCGAGTGGCCGCCGAGCTCTATCGCATCCGGGGCGAACTCAGCCAGGGCCCGGCTTAGTTTCGGCTGTCGGGATCACCCTCTCGGGTCTCGGGACGCCGGTCGCCGAACCGAGGGCGATCGCCGTAGCGGGGCCGATCGCCATACCGGGGCCGGTCGCCGTAGCCGCCTCCCTGACGGGTTAGCGGCGGGGCCGGCGCCGGGGCGGGACGCTCCATGGGCCTGCGGACGGCCTGGACGCCGTCGGGAAGGATCGCCACTCGGCGATTCGGCTCTTCACCGTGGCTCTCGGTGCGGATGCCCGGCTCTTTTTCGAGGGTGATGTGAACGATGCGCCGTTCGTACGACTGCATCGGGTCCATCACGATCCGCTCGCCGGTGCGACGCACCCGGTCGGCGAGCCGCAACGCCATCTCCTTGACCGTCTCCTCGCGCCGATTGCGATAGTGCTCGACATCGACGACGAGCCGGCGGCGATCGGTGCGGCCCTCGTTGAGAATCAGGTTGACAACCGTCTGGAAGGCGCGCAGCGTCTCGCCGCGCCAGCCGATCAACAGGCCGAGGTTGTCACCGGCGACATCGATCATCACCGGGTCCTCGGACTTCTTGATGAAGACCTGCGCCTGGATGCCCATCTTGTAGAGGAGCTCCGCGACCACCTGGCGGGCCTTGATCGCGTAGGTCTCGCGCTGGGTCACCCGCACCCGCGCCTCGGGCGACTCCTGCAGGACCTCGACTTCGACGTTCTCCCGTGCTTCCTCGAGCTCCTCTAGTGCCTTCTCGACGGCTTCGTCGACCGTAGCGCCGGTGGTTTCGACGGTGTTCGTGCTGCTGGTGCTCATGCGGCTTTCCCCCTGAAGATGGCCGGTGGGGACAGCGAGCCCCAGCCGGTGATGAAGTACTGCTGGCCGATGGAAAAGAGGTTGCTCACCACCCAGTACAGCGCGAGCGCGGCGGCGAAATTCAGCGAAATAATGCCGATGAAGACCGGCATGATCATCGTCATGTTCTGGGTGATCGCGGCTTGATTGGGGTCGGCGGCGACCATTCCACCCGGCGGCGTCATCATCTTGGTTTGGACGAAGGTGGTGAGCCCCGCCATGATCGGCAGCAGGATCGCGAGCGGCACGAACTGATGGGGTTGCATCGCGGTCAGCTGCAGATGGACGCCCAGGAAGGTGAAGTCGTGGATCGGCAGGGTCTTGTGGGCGTCGCGGATCACGTAGAAAAGCGCGATCAGGATCGGGGACTGGATCAGCGCCGGCAGGCAGCCGCTCATCTGCGCCAGCGGGTTGATGCCGTGCTGCCGGTACAGCGCCATCGTTTCCTGGTTGAGCTTCTGCGGGTCCTTCTTGTACTTCTTGCGCAGCGCGGACAACTCGGGCGCGATGCGGCGCTGCTCGGCCTGGACCCGGCGCGAGGTCGTCAGCTGGTACTGGAAGATCGGCGAGATGATCAGCTTGATGATGATGGTGAGGAAGACAATCGCGATCCCGAAGGGACCGATCGCCTGGGCCAACGGATTGCCGTTGAGCAGTCCGAGCAGCCAGGCAAGGATGGCGTGAATCGGCACGCCGATCACGGTCCACCAGAGAAGCCAGATCGGGTGCCAGAGCTCGCCGATGCTACTCATGGCACGGGATCCCAGCCGCCGGCGTGGAACGGATGGCAGCGGGCGATGCGGGCGACGGCCATTCGCCAGCCGCGCCACCAGCCGTACTTGCTGATCGCCTCATAGCCGTATTGCGAGCAGCTCGGCGTATAACGGCAGCCGGAGACCACCCCGAAAACCGGGCCGAGCGTGACCCGATAGATCCGGATGAAGGCGAGCGAGGCCGCTGTCATTCGCCCCAGCCCTTCGACCACAACATCTCTATCTCCTGGCGCAGCCGCGCGAACTCGGCGTCGACGGCCCGTTGCCGGGCCACGATCACAACGTCACGGCCGCCCGTTGCTCGCATCAGCAGCGGCCGCACCAGCTCGCGCAGGCGTCGCTTGATTCTATTCCGGACCACCGCGTTGCCGAGCTGCTTGCTAACGGCGAGCCCGACACGCGGGCGGCCCAGCCCATTATCGCTGACAAACAGGGCCAGGTACTCAGAGGATGCGCGACGACCGGATCGCAAGGTTCGATCGAAGTCGCTCGATCGGAGCAGGCGCGAGCGGCGCTGCACCGGGACGCCAGCGCCGGGCTAACGCGCCCGGCGGCTCGAGGTCGGCGTCAGGCGACGGCGGCCCTTGCGCCGGCGAGCCTTGAGCACCTTGACGCCACCCGCGGTCGACATGCGGGCACGGAAACCGTGCACTTTGACGCGCTGACGCTTCTTTGGTTGGTGGGTTCGTTTCATGCGGCGGCCTCACACGATACCATGCAGCGAAATTTAGCCGCAAAGGCGCCTGTCGACGGGTCTACAAAAGGGCGGATGTCGAACCCCAGATGCGTACGAAAATTCTGATTGCGTGGCAAAAAACCTTTTGCTATGATTCCGCTGCCCTGGAGAGCTACGGCATTTTCCATTAACAGCTTATGCACACGAGGCTGGGGAGACCTCGATAGACTTCTCCACCTTTGTGGGAACCATGTGCATAACCTGAGTCCCAGCTAAGCCGTCCAGGCCTCGTTTCCGTCGGCGCGACGCGCGCAGATCGGCTCGGCTCTCCAACAGCGACGACCGTTGTTTTCCTGGAGGGACGCATGGAGTCGAACCAAATCTGGCAAGCGGCGCAGGAAGAACTTCGCTTTCAACTCAGCAAGCCAAGCTACGAGACCTGGCTGAAGAATGCCTCGCTGGTCGCCCACGAGCGCAATTCATTCAAAATCGGCGTTCCCACCAAGCTCGCCAAGGACTGGTTAGAGGACCGCTACTCGGCCATGATCAAGGAGACGCTCTCGGCAATCGTCTCCGGTGACGTCAACGTCAGCTTCGAAGTGGTGCCGACCACAAGCGAGCCAACCTCTCGGCGTGCTGCGGTTGCGGTGGCCGACGCCGACGAACCGGCGGCGGAGTCCGAAGAGCCAGTGCTGGACGAGGCCTCACAGCTCAACCCGAAGTTTCAGTTCCAGCATTTCGTCGTCGGCAATAACTCGCGCTTCGCTCACGCCGCATGCCGTGCGGTCGCCGAGACCCCGGCCAAGGCCTATAACCCGCTCTTCCTCTATGGCGGTGTCGGATTGGGCAAGACGCACCTGATGCATGCAATCGGTCACGCCGTGCTAGAGAAGCATCACCGGCGCAAGGTCGCCTACGTCACCAGCGAGAAATTCATGAACGAGATGATCTCCTCGATCCAGGAAGGGAAGATGAACGACTTCCGGACCCGCTACCGGACGGTCGACGTCCTGCTGGTCGACGACATCCAGTTTCTGGCTGGCAAGGATCGAACCCAGGAAGAGTTCTTCCATACCTTCAATTCCTTGCACGAGCTGAATCGTCAGATCGTCATCTCTTCCGACCGCCCGCCAAAGGAAATTCCGACGCTCGAGGACCGGCTGCGCTCTCGCTTTCAGTGGGGCCTGATTGCCGATATCCAGCCGGCCGACTTCGAGACCCGCGTCGCGATTCTGAAGTCGAAAGTCGGACCCTACGCGCGCCTGGTGCCCGAGGATGTGATCTCTTTCATCGCCCACAAGATCCAGAAGAACATTCGGGAGCTCGAGGGGGCATTGATCCGGGTGATCGCCCACGCCTCCCTCAATCGGAGCCCGGTCAACGTCGAGATGACCGCCAAGTTGCTGCAGGATGTTATCCCTTCAACGGAAACGCGCACCCTGTCGATGGACACGATCATGCGCGCGGTCGCGAGCTTCTATCACATCAGCCTCGAAGAAATGAAGGGTAAGCGCCGCGACAAGCACATCGTCTTCCCCCGACAGGTCGCGATCTATCTGATCCGAGAGGAGACGGCGTCCTCCCTGCCGGCGATCGGGCAGGCCTTCGGAGGCCGTGATCACACGACCGCGCTGCATTCCTACGAGAAGATCAATACCGAGGCCAAGGAAGACCAGCGGCTGCAAGCAGACCTGCGCAAGCTCCGCGAGATCCTTTATTCGCATTGAGCTGTGGACTACTGGCAGGCATAGGCGTGGATACCGTTGGCGCGCCCTCGCGCTGGGGATACGGGACTCGATTCCGCACAGGTTTTGAAGCCTATAATTGCCCCGATTCGAAGCCAATTCCGCCAGTTTTCCGGTTTATGCACTGTCCTACGACTTCGTCTCTTTTTTCAAAAGGCCTTCCCATTAAGCGGGTCGTGTAGACAAGGAGCACCATGAAGGTCAGTATCACCGCCGGCAACCTTGGTCAGGGCTTGCAGGTGGTTTCTCGAGCCGTGTCGTCGCGCACCACCCTGCCGATCCTCAACAACGTGTTGCTGCAGACCGACAACGGTGGCTTGAACCTGACGGCCACCAACCTGGAAATCGGCATCCGGCAGACGGTGCCTGCCGAGGTCCGCGAGGAAGGCGGGATCACGGTCCCGGCGCGGCTCTTGACCGACTTCGTCAGCGGCCTTCCCGACGAGTCGATCGACATGACGCTCGACAAGAAAACGCAGTCGCTCGCGGTCAAGAGCCAGCGTTTCAACGCCACCATCCGCGGCATTGATCCCGCCGATTTCCCGCCGGTGCCGAGCGGCGTGGAAGGCCGGAAGGTGAACCTCGACCCGACCGAGCTCAAGCAAGCCATCGAGCAGACCGTGATCGCTGCCTCGACCGATGAAGGCCGACCGGTGCTGACCGGCGTTTATGTCCAGCTCAATGGAGGCAAAGCGACCTTCGCCGCCACCGACGGGCATCGCCTTGCCGTCAAAACCCTGGCGGTCAAGGCGGAAGCGGGCGAGACCGACACCATCGTCATTCCCGCGCGGGCGCTCAGCGAGCTCAGCCGTATTTTAAAGAATGGCGACGGCGGCATCGAGGTCACGGTCGGTGCGCAGAAGAACCAGGTCTTTTTCAAGGCGCGCGACGTCGAATTGATGAGCCGGCTGATCGAGGGAACCTATCCCAACTATCAGCAGGTCATTCCCAAGGACAGCACCACCACGATCACGGCGAAGACTCAGGACCTGCTCTTCACCACCAAGATGGTCTCGCTCTTCTCCAAAGACGCCGCCAACGTCGTCAAGTTCAAAACGGAAGGCGGCCAGCTGACGCTGACGGCCAACACCAGCGAAGTAGGGCAGAACGTCTCGACGGTCGACGCCCGGATCGAAGGCCAGGACCTGCAGGTGGCGTTCAACTCCAAGTACCTGCTCGACGTGCTAGGCATCATCGGCAGCGAGGAAGTCCAGCTGGGTTTCACCGGTCCCCTGAATCCCGGCTTGATCCGGCCGGTGGGCCAGGACAACTACCTCTACATCATCATGCCCGTGCGCGTGGCTATGTAACGACCGCCGCTGACGGCGTGTTCCTGGCCAACGTCTCCCTCTTTGACTTTCGCAACTACGGCGAGCTCGACCTTCCGCTGGAACGATCTGCCACCGTCTTTTTCGGCGGCAATGCCCAGGGCAAGACCAACCTGCTTGAGGCAGTCGCGCTCACGGCCCTGACTCGCTCGCCGCGAACGCAGCACCTGGGAGACCTGGTCCGCTTCGGCCAGCCGGCGGCGCGGGTGACGACCCAGGTGCAGAGCGAGGCAGGGCGCGACGAGCTCGAAGTCCGGATCACGCGCGGATCCGCGCCGGCCGCCGCCCTCGGCGAGGAGGAAGCCGCAACCAACGGCCGGACTTCGCGGCGCTTCACCGTCAACGGCGCCCCGCGCCGCTCGAATGACATGCTCGGCGCATTGCGCGTCGTCCTCTTCTGGCCAGATGATCTGCAGCTGATCAAAGGCCCGGGCGAAGGGCGCCGGCGATTCCTGAACACGCTGCTCTCGCAGCTCGATCGGGGACACGCACGGGAACTCAATCGCTACGGCCATCTGCTCGAGCAACGGAACGCGCTGCTGCGCGCGGTGCGAGAAGGCCGCCAGCCGATCGATGGCCTCGACTTCTGGAGCGGGGCGCTGGCAGAATCCGGCGCTGCCATCATGGTCGAGCGCCAGCGACGCATCCTCGAACTGCAGCCGATTGCCGCCGCGTTCCATCGCGAGTTAAGCGACGATCGGGAACGCCTCGAGCTGCGTTACCGCCCTGCCGGGGTCCGCATCGGCGAGGCGCCGGTGGAGCTGGTCGCCGAGCAGTTGAAGCTGGCGATGCGGCAGGCCCACGCCGAAGAACTCGCCCGCGGACAGACAGCTGTCGGACCGCAGCGCGACGATGTTGACGTGTGGCTCGATGACCATGAGGCGCGGCTCTTTGCCAGCCAGGGGCAGCAGCGGAGCATCGTGCTCAGCCTCAAGCTGGCGGAGCTCCACTACCTCGCTGAGGTCACCGGCGAACAGCCCATCCTCCTGCTGGACGACGTGATGTCCGAGCTCGATCCCTCGCGGCGGGAACGGCTGCTGGCGGCGCTTCAACCGGGACCGCAGGCGTTGATCACCGCGGCGGATCTCAACGACCTGCCGAAAAGCATCCTGGAACGGGCCGGCGTCTTCCGGGTTGAGCAGGGGACGATCCATGCGTAGGATCGATGCGGCCCTTCCGAATACGCTGCGTGCGCTCGGCATCGCCCGGCGCACCCGTGAAGCCCAGGCGCTCTACTGCTGGCCGGAGGTGCTGGGCGAGCTCGCCCGCGAGACCCGCGCCCTGAAGCTGACCGGCGGCACGCTTTGGGTGACCGCATCCAGCACCGCGCTCGCCCATCAGCTGCATCTCGAGCGCGGTCGGGTGCTGCAGCGGCTCAACCAGCTGATCGGCGCTCCGGTCGTCCGGGAGATCCGCTT
>DAIPYJ010000010.1:0-68703 GCA_036782775.1 Candidatus Dormiibacterota bacterium
TGAACAAGATCGGCTATGGCGTCGTCACGATCTTCATCGTTGTCTGGGCTGCGGCGTTGCTCTACTGGCGACTTGCCCACGTCGAAGCGCGCTGGTCCGAGCGACTGCGAACCGGCTGAAATCGTGTTGAAGCCGGCCGCGTCCTGGCACCGTGTGACAGACTGAATCCACTTTCCAGGGGACACCGAACGGAGGCTGACTAGTGGCTAACGCGTCCGCACCGGCTCGGCCGGCTCGCAATCCATGGCTGGTCCTGATCTTCCTCAGTCTCGGCTTCTTCATGATCCTGCTCGACACGACGATCGTCAACATCGCGATTCCCAGCATCATCTCGGCGCTTCACTCATCGCTCGATCAAATCCTCTGGGTCCTCAACGCCTACTTGCTGGTCTACGCGGTCCTGCTGATCACGTTCGGCCGGCTGGGCGACATTGTCGGCCAACGAACGCTTTTCATCATTGGCCTCGCCATCTTCACGGCGGCATCCGCGCTCTGCGGCCTGGCGCAGGACGGCGGCCAACTGATCGCGGCTCGGGTCCTGCAGGGCATCGGCGGCGCGATTCTCACGCCGCAGACGCTGAGCATCATCACCGTGATCTTTCCGCCGGAGCGGCGAGGGGCCGCGTTCGGCCTCTGGGGTGCCGTCGCCGGCGTCGCCGCCGTAACCGGCCCCACGCTCGGCGGCTTCCTGGTCACCTACGTTGATTGGCGCTGGATCTTCTACGTCAACGTTCCGGTCGGGATCGTCGCGCTGCTCGGCGCCATCTTCATCGTGCCCGACCTCCGGCCGGGTCGGCGCCATCAACTCGACCTCGTCGGTGTCCTGGTGGCCAGCATCGGACTCTTCGGTGTGGTCTTCGGCCTGGTCGAAGGCCAGCGCTATGACTGGGGCGCCTTCTGGGGACCGATCACCATTCCCGAGGTGATCGCTGCCGGCGTCATCGTCTTTATCGGCTTCGTGTTCTTCGAACGATTCCCGCGTGAACCGCTGCTGCCGCTCTCGCTCTTCCGAAATCTGAACTTCAGCATCGCCATCTGGATCAGCGCCGTCGTCGCCTTCGGCATGCTCGGCTTCTTTTTGCCGGTGACGATCTTCCTCCAGTCGGTGCTGGGCTTCTCCGCCCTCAAGGCGGGCTTGACCTTTCTGCCCATGTCACTGGTCTCGATGATCGTCGCGCCGATCGCCGGACGACTATCCGATCGGTTCGGCGGTAAGTACGTCTTGGTGCTTGGCCTCACCTGCTTCGCGAGCGGCATGGGCCTGGTCGTCTATCTCATCTCGCTAAACGCGACCCAGGCGACCTTCTGGGGCCCGGCGGCGCTGGCGGGAGTTGGGCTCGGCGCGACTTTTGCGCCCTTGACCACGGTCGCGATGCGCGATGTCCGTCCGCAGATGGCGGGGGCAGCGTCGGGCGTCCTGAACACGGTGCGCCAGCTTGGTGGCTCGATCGGCAGCGCCGTCATCGGCGCCGTGCTGCAAAACCGGCTTGCGTCAGAGCTGCACGATCAAGCGGTTGCCTACTCCTCGCAGATTCCCCCGGCATTTCGCGACAAGTTCGTGAGTGGTTTTTCCAATGCGGCATCGAGCGGATTCAAGGTTGGCGTCGGCCAGACCGGTGGTGTCCAGTTACCGGCGGGGATTCCGCCCCAGGTCGCGCAGACGCTCCAGTCGCTGTTCAAGCAAGTGTTCGACCATGCATATACGAACTCGGTGCGCCCGACGCTTATCGTCTCGATCGTCGTGCTCGGAATCGGTGCTGTGAGCGCCTTATTCATCGAGCGCCGCAGCAAGGCGACAGCCCGGGCCGAAACGATTCACCGGGAAGCGCAAACGGCCAGCCACTAAGACCGACCCTCTCTCAAACTCCCTCTCCCCACTTGTGGGGAGAGGGTCGGGGTGAGGGGCAGCGTGATGGTTTCCGCAAACTCCGTCTCCCCTTTTCGAATCATGCCCATCAACGCCTGATTGGTCGGCTTCTCACATTATGTTGCCGGTGAGAACCGATAAACCAGAAGGCACTCGTCGTGACGTCGGAGGTTCCCTCGTTCAGCCTTCGAGACGGGGGCGCCGCATTCTATGGTTCGTCTGCGCTACCGCTGCTTCTATCGGCCTCGTTGTGGCACCCGCAATCTATACCGGCATGGACCTGTACCACACCGACATGGGCAAGATCGTCTCAGGGATAGCCCATCTGATGATCTATGCCTGTCTCCTCACGGGATCTTTCGCAAGCGTCGGGATCCCGCGGTTTACCGATGCGGCGGGGCGAACGATGCGGATTCGGTTGGCGCTTCTCGGGCTGATTGTGCTGTCTCTACTCGTGCTTTCGTGGGTTACCACAGAAGGGTAGAGCCACGATGCTGAAGCGTGCCTTAGTCCGTCGGCTTCGAGCTGCCAGCCATATACTCGTGCGCGATGGAACGCGGACCCGGCAATTGGCCGGTCGACACGGAGGGGGCTTTCAGGGAATGCCGGGACAAGCTCGACAAGGCACGGAAGGAAGCCGATCACTGGCGGGACAACCACAAGACGCTCAGAGTTGAGGTCGAGAGATTGCGCTCACAAAAAATATCGGGAGACCCGGTGTTTGTTGTCCAGCACAGCTACCCGACCGGACGATGCGACGAGATAAAGTTTATCGGGGTCTATCGAAGCCACGCCGCAGCGACTAATGCTGTTGGACGCCTTCGGACTGCTCCTGGCTTCCGCGAGCATCCGGACGATTTCACTATCGACGAATATCGACTGGATGCGGACCATTGGGTGGAAGGGTTCGTTACCGACTGAGGCACCGCTTGGACCCGGACCGATTGACGGCGTTGCGGCGGTCGCTTAACAGCTTTGCGTATTCCGTGCCGCTCGTAGCCGCCTCGCGACCGCCGCCGTCCCGGGTGCTCGCTACATCGCGTTGAAGGTTTCGTAGACGGTGATCTGGCCGCCGCTGGTCAGCACCGGGCAGTCCTTCGCCAGCTCCGCCGCCGCATCGATCGACCCGGCCTCGACGATGCTGTAGCCGGTCGCACGCTGGCCATTCGCGCCTTCCTTGACGTTGCCGTTCGAGGCGATCGACTTGCTCTTGTCGGAGAAGGGATTCCCCGGATCAACGACCGACTTGCCGAGTTTGCCAAACCATGCGCCCCACGCCTGCAGCGTCTTCTCACGCTCCGCCGGCGTGGCCGCCAAACCGCCGCCCGAGTACAACAGAACGTATTTCGCCATTGCTCGTGACCTCCATCCTCGTAATCGGCGCCTGAATCGCGCCGGACAACGCGCGTTGTCATTCAGTACGACGATCGGGTCCCCACCGAAATCGACATCAAGGAACCCCTCACCCTACCCTCTCCCCTGAGAGGGGAGAGGGATTTAGTGATGCAGCGTCACCCTACCCTCTCCCCTGCGAGGGGAGAGGGTGTTTGGCGATTCGCGTTGGCGGTGGCGCCGATGCTCGCCGCGATCACGAGCGCGATCGCGGCCAGGTCACGGATCGCCAGGCGCTGGCCGAGCAGGATGAATCCGGCGGCGGCGCCCATCCCCGGCTCCAGGCTCATCAAGATCCCGAAGACCTTGCGCGGCAGGCGGCGCAAGGCGGCGAACTCGAGCGAGAACGGGATTGCCGACGAAAGGACGGCAACGACCAGGCCAAGGCTGAGATTGCGCAGGTCGATGAGGCGAACTCCTGCGCTCACGATTCCGAATGGCGCGAGCGCCACCGCCGCAATCGCCAGCGCGAGCGCGAGGCCATCGGGTCCAGGCACGATGCGTCCCACCCGCTGGCTCAGCACGATGTAGGTTGCCCAGCCTGCTGCCGCGCCGAGCGCAAAGAGCAGTCCGGCGACGGTGACGCTGCCTCCCGCGAGCGAGAGCAGTGCCACGCCGACCGCCGCCATCAGCACCCAGACGAAGTCGAGCGCGTTGCGCGAGCCGGCGACTGCCACGCCAAGCGGACCGATGAACTCGATGGTGACGGCAATGCCGAGGGGGATCCGGGCGATCGCCTGGTAGAAGCAGAAGTTCATCGCGGCGATCGTGATTCCGAAGAGCAGCACCGATTGCCATTGCGACCAGGTCAGCCGCGGCCGCAGCGGCCGCGCGAGCCCGAGCAGGATGAGGGCGCCGAACGCCACTCGAAGAAAAACGGTGCTGGTCGGGCCGATCGCGTCGAAGAGCCGGCGCGCGACCGTGGCACCGACCTGCACCGAGGCGATCGCCCCCAGGGCGAAAAGCGGTGCGGGCGGTTCGAAGCGCCCCCGCTCCCTCAGGGAGCGGATGGCTGCGGCAGGGCCTCCTTCAGCTCCTGCAGAAAGGCCACGATCTCGGCGTTATCGAGGGACGCGGTGCGGCTCATCCGCTCGACCGCCTGACCGGCGACGAAGGCAGCGAGCGGCGCGAACTGTCGCTCGCTCCCCCGAGCAACGACACGCGTGAGATCGAGGACCTCTCGAGCGACCTCGGCGTTGAGGTGCGGCGCCTCGATGGGCGCCCGGCGCCGGCTGGCGATCTCGGCGCAGCGCGTAGCAAAGTCCGCGAACCAGGCATTCATCGCTCTCAGTGTGCGTCAAGCCGGTGATGGCCTGCCGAATGGAAGCGAGTTAAGCGAGTCGAATCCGACTGTAGCTGGTGACCAACTCGATGATGAACGTGATCGGAGCGCGGCCAGTGAGAAGATCAAGCGCGATTCCCAGCAGGCTGAGCGGATGCGTGGCGACCGGCTCGCGAATGACGATCGGGGCCGAGTGCGGCAGATCCTCGGGGAGCTCGCCCAGGATCTCCTCAAACCGGCGGGCGGCGGCAAACGCCACCGTCAACGAGCGCGCCGCCGGGGTCCACCGCATGGCTCTCACGTCCTCATGGAGGGCAAGGCGCCTCGCGAGCCGGAGCCCGCTGTCTCCGGCCGACCGTTCGAAGACGATCCGGACGCGGCCGGGGATCGCATGAATGACGCGGAAGGCCGAGACCGTCGGCGCTGGAACCCTTGCTGAGACGTCTGCTGAGATCGGCGGCAACCGCCGGCTAGCTTAATCGGGCAGCCGTTAAGGACCGACGAACGTCGCGTAAATGATCTGGCGATAGGTGAGTGGCGGAGTGTAAGCTGAAGTAAGCCCCGGTCTAACCGGTTTCCCAGGGAGGTTTGTAGTGTTTGACGAATTGTTCGATGTCGTTTTCCCCGGCGGCGCGTTCGTCGCAGTCGGCGTCGCGATCGGCGCCACCTTCAGCAAGCAGCTGCGCCCCGTGGCCAAGCAGGCGATCAAGGCCGGCATGAATTTGAGCGAGCGCGTTCGTGAAGCGGCCGCTGAGGCCTCTGAGCGCGCGCAGGACCTGATGGCCGAAGCGCAGATCGAGCGGCAGATCGAGATGCAGCAAAACGGCAAGACAGCCGGCGCTCGTCCTGAGGTCGAGCCCGCTGCCGAGCCCCGCGCTGCGCGCACGCGAAGCGGAGCCGCCAGCCAGGCGCACTGAGATGTCGGTCGCCAGCGTGAACGGCAAGCCGAAGGCTCGCCTCGAGCACCGGTCGCAGGGCCGCGTCCGCGTTCGCGTGCCCAAGGAAGAACGCTCTCCGCAGCAGATGCATGACATCCACCAGCCCCTTGCATCGCATCCGCAGGTGGGCGCCGTCGAAGTCAACGCCAATACGGGCTCCGTGCTGGTGACGGGCGAAAACACCGGCCGCCTTCAATCCATTTTGAGCGAGGTCTTTACCCTGGTCGAGAGCGTCGCGCAGGAGAACCGTCGCGAAGCTGGGGTCGAAGCGACCGTTCAACTGGTCAAGCGAGCCGATGAAAAGCTGCGCGGAGTCACGAGCGGTCGGTTCAGCTTGCGAGCCCTGGTGCCGACCGTGTTCATCGGCCTGGGAATCCGCGAACTCTTTCGGCAGGGTTTGAGCGTGGGCACCATTCCCTGGTACGTCCTCATCTACTACGGCGTCGACTCCTTCATGAAGCTCTATCCCAACTACGCACCGCAGCCCGGCGACGAGGTGCGGGTGCAGCCATGAGCGTGGCGCACAAAGAGAACGGGCGCATCGTGGCCCATGTGGGCAAGGTCGATGTCGACATTCCGCGCTCGGTCGGCTATTTCGGCGCCATCGGTCTCGCGGTCGCGTTCGAGGTCATCGAATGGCCGGTCGGGCTGTTCATCGCCGGTATCCCGTTCGTCAAGATGCTGAACCGCCGCAAGCTTCCAGATCCGGTTCGATTTGTCGAGCATGTGCTCGACGGCGCGGCGAAGCCGGTCGGCGGCGATTCCGAGGGGACGATCCGCATCGCCGGGCAGGAGCCGAGCTCGGTTGCGCCGTCGACGGATGAGGCGAATGCCGGCAAGGGCAGAACTGCTAAGGCGAACGGACAGCGGTCAGCATTAGCCTCAGGACAAGGCCAGAAGTCAGCGGCGATGCGAAGCCGTACCGTCAGCTCCCGAAGGAAGTAGCGGCCGCAGCGCGTTCGCGCCGGCGAAAAGCGTCGATCCGTTATTGACGAAGGTTGCGGTCAGCGGCGTCAGCCGCCCGAAGGTCGCCAGCCCCAGGCCGACGCTGTTCGGCAGCCCGACCAATCCGATGTTCTGGCGGATGATGCGCATCGCGTTTCGGGACAGCTCGATCGAGCGCACAAGCAAGCGCAGGTCCTGTCCGAGCAGGACGACCTCCGCGGTTTCGCGCGCCAACTCCGCGCCCTCGGGTACGGCCACACTCACCTGCGCTTCGGCCATCGCGGCCGTATCGTTGATGCCGTCACCGACTACGGCCACCCGGCGGCCCCCGCGTCGCAGGCTGCGCACGAGCTCGGCTTTTTCTTCCGGCGTCATCGACCCGTAGAAGGCATCCAGCTCGAGATCGTCCGCGATGCGGCGGGCGGAGCGTGGCTGATCACCGGTTGCGAGGATGATGCGAGAGACGCCCAGGCCACGCAGGGCGGTGATGACGTCGTGCGCATTGTCTCGCAGCGAATCGCGCAGCCGGATGCGCGCCGCCAGCCGGCCATCGATGGCGACCAGCGCGACCGACGACTCCGTGGGCGCATACCCGGAGACCGCAATGCCGTGCTCGTCGAAAACCCGCTTGTTGCCGACCAGCACCTGGTGGCCGTCCACCGCCGCCTCGAGGCCGCCGTGCCTGAAGCGCGACCACTTCGCTTGCTGAACCGGCAGGCCGCGGCCGCGCGCCGCGCGCCGGATCGCCATCGCGATCGGATGTGGCATGTGGCCCTCGGCGCTGGCCGCAAGCCGGAGCGCCTCATCCTCGTCGAAGCCTTCTTCGGTGACGATTCGCACGACTGCGGGCGTACCGCTGGTCAGTGTGCCCGTTTTGTCGAAGACGATGGTGTCGATCGAGGCGAGCGCCTCGACCGCCTGTCCGCGCTTGAACAGGATGCCCTGGCGAGCGCCGCTGATCATCGTCGTCAGCACCGTGGTGGGCACGGCGATCCGGATGCCGGTGCCGAAGTCGATGATCAGGATCGAGATCAGGCGCGAGAGATCGCGCGTCGCGCCGAAGACGGCGCCGCCCAGGAGGAAAATCGGGAGCACGAAGGCATTGGCGATCCGGCGCGCCAGGTCGGAGATACGGGTGTTGGCGGCGATGGCGTCCTCGAGCGCGATCGCCAGGCGGCCGGCCCGGGTTTGATCGCCGGTCGCCGTGACTTCGACGACGATGCGCCCATCGGCAAGGTGCGCCCCGGCAAGCACGCTGCCGCCGCGGTCGACCAGGCTCGGGAGCGGCTCGCCGGTCCAGGTCCGGTTGTCGACCCCGCCGGCCCCCGCGGCGCGCCGGTCCCGTCGACGACCACGCCATCGATGGGGATGCCTTCGCCGGCATAGACCACCACCCGTTGCCCGACGCGCACGTCGTCCACCGGTACGCGGGGCTCGCCACCATTGGTCAGCAATCGAACACCGTTTGGGCTGCGACCCATCCAGTTTCGGAGCACGCGCCGCGCGCGCCCGGACGCGCGCTGGCGGATGCGCTCTCCGGCTTCGATAAGGGCCACCGAAACGCCGCCCGCGAGCAGATCGCCGGTGGCGAGCAGCAAACTGACCGCCGTGGTATCGAGGACGTCGATGGTGAGCCGGCGAGCCAGCAGGCTCCGCACACCGCGGCGCGCGATCGGCAATGCGGCAGCGGCGACCACCGCCTGAGCCAGCAGGCCATAACCGCTGATGGCGGCGACGAGCGCCAGCGCCGGCATCAGAAACTGGCGCCACAGTGGTTGCGGCCGCGCCTCAGCGGGTGGAAGAAGGGGACGATTGGGCTCAGGAAGCGAGTTGGCGACGCGGTCGAAGCTGACCGATGGATCGAAGATGACGGTGAGCGAGCCGGCCGCTTCCACCCAGCGCGTCGATTGCACCAGCGGATGCCGACCGATCCGTTCGGCGAATGGCTCGCCCAGTTCCCGATATGCGCGAGGGATGCGCAATCGAACCCGGCCGGGTAGGGAATGGACAACCGAGTAATGCCGGAACGGCGCTCTCGATTGCGACGATGCTGCTATCAGTAATACGACTATAGTCGCTAGCAGAACCCGAATTCAAATAACTCGAATTCAACGACCCGCGGGTCAGGCGGCTTTGCGGGTCTTGCGGGTCGTAGAGGCGGACCTGGGCGATGCCGCGCGGCGCCGCTTCGGCGTGGCGCGTCGCGGTGCGCGCTCCAGCTCGTGCAGCTCCGTGCTCAGCTTCTCCAGCCCGGCCTGCAGACCTTCCACCTGGTGCCGCAAGGCGCCGGCACCCTGGCGCTTGCTGCGCTCCAGGAACCGGGCGAACGCCTTCGACGCCTGACGGGTCGTGATCTTGCTCTGACGGAACCAGTCGTCCAGCGCGGCGTCGGCCTTGCGCAGCACGGCCTCGACACCTTCGGCTTTGCGGCTCATGCCAGTGGAACGTCGAGGTCTGCGGTTGCTTGCACAACGTTTTCCCTCCTCCCGGCTCGCGGGGGGAGAGCAGGGTGGGGGGCTGCGCCGTCCGGACGACACTATGGAGATGAGCGACAGTAAAAAGGCAGCCGACCCCTTGCGGTACACGCAGACTTGGCCCGTCCGCGGTTACGAGCTGGACAGCCGGGGCCATGTCAATAACGCGGTCTACCTCAGTTGGGCGGAGGAAATCGCGACCGCCCACGCCGAGGCCGCCGGGTACGGCCGCGCATGGTCGGCGTCTCGTGGCGGCGGATGGGTGATCCGCCACATCGATATCACCTATCACCGGCCGGCCGTCTACGGCGACGAGGTCGAGGTCACGGTCCAGGTCGAACTGGTCAGGGGCGTGCGCGGAATCCGGCGCACCACGATGCGACGGACCTCTGATGGCGAGCTGCTTGCCGACGTCCTGACCGAGTGGGTCTGGGTGCGACTGAGCGACGGGCGGCCGACGCCGGTGCCCAAAGAATTGGTCGAGCTCGCCGCCTCGGTGACCGCCGCTACGCTGGCGAAGCGCCCGCGGCGCTGAGCTGAGCCCGAAGCCGGGCCGCGCTCGCGAAGCCCTGGTTGACCGCGCTGACCGATCCGTTTGGACCGAGCACCGCCGTGCTCGGCGCGGTCAGGATACTGAAGGCGCGGGCCGCCTCCGGACGATGGGCGATATCGACGTGAACGACGCGCAGCGCATCTCGGTACTCGGCTTGGACCACCTCGACCGCCGGATGCTGCGCCGTGCGGCAGGCGACGCATAGGGGCGCGGAGAAGACGACCAGACCCGGACGGCCATCGGGGGCCTGGCCGAGCGCCGACCACACGGCGGCCGCGGGTTCCCGACGTAGGTTTGCCGCGCGCCGTGCCAACCATGCGCGGATCGCTGCCGACACGATGGTGACGAGGCCGGCGAGCGCGACCAGCAGCAAGACTCGCTGGAACATGGTCACGCCGGCGGAAGCAGGCCTCGGCGGTCGAGCTGCGCGACCATGAAGCACAGCGCGCAGAAGTCGAGCGCCGCGTCGAGTGCGACCATCACGGCGATCGGCAGGGTAAGGATCCAGGCAAGCACCGGGTTGCCGATCAGCATCGCCGCCGCCGCGAGCAGCCAGATGGCGCCACCAATCACGCGCGCGATCCGGCGAGTTTCATGATCTTCCTGAACCTCGTCACGTTTCAGCCAGCCGGCTGGCTCGAAGACTCGCCAGACGAGCTGGCGGACGACGTCGGCCGGCCACCAGAAACGGCCCACCAGCATGACGACCCCAGCAATCGCCAGCAGGGCGGCGCCAAGCAGACCGCTGAACACGAGTCCGCCGAGCACGAGCACGACCATCGCCCACTGGTGCGCCTTGCGGGCGGTGCGGTCGAAGACTGGAAGCTCCGTAATTTGGACAGCCATAAGTTGATTATCTAGATCGACAAACTCAAGAATTCGAGACCGCCAGTCTACGAAGTGCGAAGGATCCCAGTCAAGCTCGAATCAGGCTTACGCGGCGCGCGCGACCAGGATGCCGCCCGGTGTGGCGAGCGCGGTTTGCAGGCTCGACGCCGGAGTGAGCCGACGGTGTTGCGCCTGCTCCCGAAGAAAGGCCATCACCCATTTGGCGAACTCGGCCGGATCGAAGGCGTATTCGTGCCATTTGTCGTGAGACCGAGCATCCATACTGGCGACGAAGTTGTAGTAGATGAGGTTGCCGACGCGCTTGTGGAGCGCCTCGCGGTGCACGACCTCCGAAGGGACAAAGAATACGGGCGGCCGGTAGACCAGCGCCTTGGTGTCGAGATAGCCGAAGAAATAGAAGAAGAATGGATCGCTGATCAGGCGATTCGCCTTGACCACGAACCGCTTCTGCAGCCGCTGAATGCTGCCGTGGCGGTAGAGGACGTGCGCAGCTTTGACCTGGATCGCCAGGCTCAACCGGAAGTGCTCCTTGAGGTGAGTTTCGATGTCCCGGCGCTCGTCGTCGCTCATCGGCAGCAAGCATTCCAGCCGGCCCTGGCTGAGAAAGGTCAGAATCATGCCGACTGCCATCTCCGAGAATTTGCTGAACTGGACGTCGCTCAGGGCCATTGCTGAATAACGCGGCTGGCGCGATGGCTTTGCGGCGGGGAACAATGGCGGTATGAACCCCCGCGTACGACGATGGGTGATCCCGATCGGCGGGGGCGTGCTGGCCGCCTTCCTGATCGTGATCGGCACGCCTCATGTGGTCTGGCCGCTCCGAGTGGCCCTGGCCATCATCGCGTTCCTCTACGTAGCGGGGCAGTCGGCCGCCTACCTCTGGACGTCAGATCAGGGCTGACAACCAGTCACCCTCTCCCCACTTGGGGGGAGAGGGTCGGGATGAGGGGTTCGTGCTCAAACCCTACAATTCGACTATCGTCAAGCGTGACATCGTGCGCATCAAGCAGGAAGAGGCCGCTGCCGATGCCGCCTTCAATCGCGTTCTCAAAGAGGCGGTCAGCACGGTCGGAGCGGCTGGCTACCGATTCCTGGTGCTCGGCGGACTGGCGTCATCCCTCGTCGGCCGGCCTCGCTGGACGCACGATATCGATTTCCTCGTCCGCCCCGACGACGCCGCCGGTGTCCTTCGCGTCCTCCGAGAAACCGGGTTCGAGACCGAGGAGACCGATCCGGTCTGGCTCTACAAGGCGTTCAAGCAGGACGTCATGGTCGACGTCATCTTCATGGTCACCGGGGGCATCTATCTCGACCAGGAAATGGAGCAGCGGGCTGTGCTCCGCGATTACGACGGGATCGCGATTCGCATTCCCAGTGCGGAGGACCAGGTCGTGATCAAGGCGATCGTTCACCGCGAGGAGACATCACGCCACTGGTTTGACGCGCTGGCCATCCTCGGTCGCGCCGAGCTCGAGTGGGAATACCTGCTCCATCGTGCCCGGCTGGGCGCCCGGAGGGTGCTCGCGCTCCTGATCTACGCCCAGTCGAGCGACATCCTGATCCCGAGCTGGGTCATCCGGCGCCTGTATGAGGAGGTGTACGCGCCATGAGCGCCCGTCCGGATTACGTCCACGAGAACATCCGGGAGCGACTGATTCATGACCCGCGCGTCGCCGAACAGGACTTGACCGTCGAGGTAGAACGCGATCGCGTCGTGCTGGGAGGAAACGTCGCAACGTCCCAGATTCGAGAGCGCATCAGTGAAGTGGCCCACGAGCTGCTTCCCGGCTACGAGATCGTGAACCAAACCGAGGTGGTCCCCAGCGACGAGCCGGAGGGCGAGGAGCCGGTCGCATGATTCGGATTGCAGCCGTTGGCGACCTTCACTACGGCGTCGGCTCGGCCGACATCCTGCGCCCGAGCTTGCAAAATCTGCCCGAGCGCGCGGACCTGCTCGTGCTCGCCGGCGACTTGACCCGCTGCGGAGGCACCGAAGAAATCGAGGTCCTCGCCAACGACCTGCGAGGGCTCCCTATCCCGGTCGTGGCCGTCCTCGGTAACCACGACTATCAATCCGACCGCGAGGACGATGTTCGTGATGTCCTCGAGAGTGCCAGCGTCCGGGTACTCGAGGGTGAGGCGGTGACCCTGAACCTCAACGGCAGTACCGTGGGCGTGGCGGGGACCAAAGGTTTCGGCGGCGGATTTCGCGGCGCGCACGGGACCGACTTCGGCGAGCCCGAGATGAAGGCCTTCGTCGGCCATACCAAGATGCTGTCGGACCACCTCGAGCGTGCCCTCACCGGCCTCCGAACCGACTACCGAATCGCGCTCCTCCATTACTCGCCAATCGAGGCCACGCTCGAAGGCGAGCGATTGGAGATCTATCCCTTTCTCGGCAGTTACCTGCTCGCCCAGGCGATCGACAACGTGGGTGCCGACATCGTCTTCCATGGGCACGCGCACCACGGCACGGAGAAGGGCCGCACCCCGGCTGGCATTCCGGTTCGCAACGTGGCGCAGCCGGTGATCCGCCACGCCTACAAGGTGTATACCCTCGGCGCTGAATCGCCCGTCCGGCGCGAATCGAGCGAAGACCAGGTTGAAGCGTTGGAGGTAGCCGGCCGCTCGGAATAGCCCTCGGTATCCTTGCGCAACTGAATCCTCGTACGCCGCTCAGCGACGGGTATCGCGAAGCACCTTATTGGTGGGATCATGCCGCGCCGGCTCGCCCGGCTGCCGTGCCGCTGCCGTCCGAGGTCGATGCCGTCATCGTCGGCGGCGGCTATACCGGCCTGATGGCGGCGGCGCGCCTCGCCGGGCGCGGGCGAGCCGTCGCCGTGCTCGAGCAGCACGAGCCTGGTTGGGGAGCGAGCAGCCGCAACGGCGGTATGGTGCACCCCGGCTTCAAGGTCGGCATTCACGCGCTCGTCGATCGATACGGCGAAACCGGCAGCGAGCTCTACCGTGCGTCGCTCGATGCCTTCGACCTGGTCGAGCGAACCATCGCTGAGAACCGGATCGACTGTGACTACACGCGCTCAGGCCACGTCACGCTCGCCTATCGAGCCAGTCACATGAAGGACCTGGCGGCCGCGGCCGACCTCATGGAGGGGCGTTTCGGGCTCGAGGTGAAACTGCTGGACGCCGCCGCCCTGGCAGGCGAGGTCGGATCGTCGAGCCATCACGGCGGCCTGCTCATGAAAAAGAGCGGTGGCCTCCATCCGGCGAAGTACCTCGCGGGTCTGGCGCGGCTGGCCGGCGACCAGGGCGCCCATATTTCTGGCGGCGTGGCAGCGACCGCGATCGAGCGCGGTCGCCGGGGTGGCTTCCTGGTCAAGACCGAGGACACGGCGATCGCGTGCCGCGACGTCCTGCTGGCCACCAACGGCTACAGCGACGGTCTGGTCCCGCAGGTTCGCCGGCGAATCATTCCCCTGGGGAGCTACATGATCGCGACCGAGCCGATGCGCGCCGACCTCGCCGATCAGACGATCCCGCGTCGCCGGATGCTCTTCGATACCAAGAATTTCCTCTACTACTGGCGCATCGCGCCGGACAATCGGATGCTCTTCGGTGGCCGGGCCAGCTTTGCGCCGACCACCATCTCGCGCGCGCGCGACTGGCTTTATGCCGCGATGGTTCGCGTCCACCCTCAGTTGAACGGACTGCGCGTCGAGCGCGCCTGGGGCGGCCAGCTTGGCTTCACCTTCGACCGGATGCCGCACATCGGCCGCGTCAATGGCGTCACCTATGCGATGGGCTACTGCGGGACCGGCGTGGCGATGTCCACCTACTTCGGCCAGCTGGCGGCCGATTGGATTGCGGGTGATGACCTCCCGACCTGCTGGGAACGCTCCTTCCCCACCGTCCCCCTCTATCGCGAGAAACCCTGGTTCTTGCGGCCGACCGGCTGGTATTACGGCCTACGAGATCGGCTCTAGCTGTTTTACCCGCCCCCTTCCAGGGGGAGGGCAGAGTGGGGGTTCTCACGGAGCTTGAAGCGCTGTGTCTTGCCGGTGGCGGTCTTGGGTAGCGCCTCGACGAACTCGATCCAGCGCGGCCGCTTGTAGTCGGCGATCCTGGTCCGAACAAAATCCTGCAGCTCCTTGGCCAGCTCGGGCGAGGCGGCATATTCCTTCGCCAGGACGACATAGGCCATCGGTTTTTCCAGGTTGTCGGTATCGCGGCGGCCCACCACGCCCGCCTCCTGTACCGCCGGATGCTCGATCAGGGTGTTCTCGATTTCGACTGGACTAACCCAGATGCCGCCGACCTTCAACATGTCGTCGGTGCGACCGGCGTACCAGTAATAGCCATCGGCGTCGCGGTAGAACTTGTCGCCGGTGCGGATCCACTGGCCCTGGATGGTGTCTTTGGTGCGTTCGTGCTTGTTCCAGTAGTAGGCGCAGGTGCTGTCGCCCTTGATGAGAAGGTTGCCGACGGTGCCGTCTTCGACATTCAGTCCGGCGTCGTCCACGATACGGGCCTCGTAGCCCGGGACGAGCTCCCCCGCGGAACCGGGGCGGGCGCGCCCAGCGCGGTTCGAGATGAAGATATGCAGGATCTCGGTGCTGCCGATGCCGTCGAGGATCTCGACGCCGAAGCGCTGCTGAAATCGTTCATAGAGCGCTTTGGGCAGGGCTTCGCCGGCGGAGACAGCGAGGCGGACGCTCGAGAGATCAAAGTCTTTCCCCTCCTGCCGATGCGCGAGCAGCTGGCCGTAGTTCGTCGGCACCGAAAAGAACAGGGTGGGCTTGAATCGTTCGATCTGCGCGAAGACGTTTGGCGGAGTTGGCGGCCCTGGCCAGAGAATGGTGGTGGCACCGACGGCGAAGGGAAATGTCAGCGCGTTGCCCAGCCCATACGCGAAAAAGAGCTTGGCAACTGAGAACGTCCGATCGGAGTCGCTGATCCCAAGGATGCCCTGGGCGTAGCTGACGACCGTGTGCACGATGTCGTGATGCAAGTGGACGGCGCCCTTGGGAAACCCGGTCGTCCCGGATGAATAGAGCCAAAAGGCGGCATCGTCTTTGTTGGTTTGCATCGGCTCGCAATCCGGTGAGGCTTTCAGCAGTTCGTCGAACGCGCCCGGCGTGTTACGGGATGGGCCGTCGACAATGATGTGCTCGAGGTACGGCAGCTCCTGACGCGGAATCGCCGAGAGTTGGGGCAGTAGCGGTTCGCTCACGATCGCGATCCGAGCTCGGGAATCGTTGAGCATATAGCGATAGTCCTGGCTCTTGAGCAAGGTGTTCGTCGGAATCGGGACCGCGCCGAGCTTCTGCGCCCCGAAAAAGCTGTAGACGAAGGCCGGTGAGTCGAGCAGGAGCAGCAACACCCGTTCCTCGGGCCGCAAGCCGAACGCGCGCAGGCCGTTGGCCACGCGGTTGGAGCGTTCTGCAACCTGCGTGTAGGTCACGCGTTCATCGCCGCAGAGGATCGCGGTGCGATCGCCTCGCCCCTCGCGAAGGTGGCGATCTACGAGGTAGTCGGCAACGTTGAAACTGTCGGGGACCTCGACGACCGGCGCAGCCGCGGCGGGGCGCTCGACGGTGGTCGCCACGCCCCGAGGCTACGGCCTGAGGCAACCTCCCTCTCCCCACCTCGTGGGGAGAGGGTCGGGGTGAGGGGCTTTGCTAGCGCTCGCCTCCCTTCCGGCCGATCGCGGCCATATGGCTGCGGTTGCGGCTCACCGCCTCGCCGCCTTTGTGTCCCGCCTGACGCGCTTCGGCGGTGCTGAACTCGTGCGCCGTGCCCTGCTTATGCGCAGCGCGCCCACCCTGGGCGGCAATCTGGCGCTGACGAGCGTCGCTCATTCCGGCAAATCCGCGGCGGCTTCCCGGGCTGCGGCTCGATGATGTCCGCCGAGCGCTGCTGGTCGATCGCCTTGCCGACGACCTGCCCCGCGACGAGCTGCTGCGCGAGCGCGTGCTTCGGGACTTGCTCGAGGAACTCGATCTCGATCGGCTGGCGGTCGAGCGTCGCGACCGAGAAGCACTGGATCGCGAACGGCTCGAACTCGATCGGCCGGACGATGACTTTTTCTTTCCACGCTGCGCCTTGGTCTCGCCCTTCTCGCGCCGGATTTTGTTCACGGTTCGCGCGGCGACTTCCTCGGCGCGGCCACCATACCGGCCTGACTTCTGCGCGCTCTTCTTGATGTGCTCGTACTGGCGCTCACGTTTTGGGCTCGCTCCTGCTGGCATACGTACCTCCTTAGGGCTCTATGCCTTGAGCCATCTAAATTATATTTCGGCCTACCTTAAATCTGATAATAGTATTGTAGCGTGTCTATTGTCGTGTTCGCTGCCAAGGCGCTGATTGGAGGCCTGGCGGTGGTCGCGTTCTCGCTGGTCGCGGAGGCCGGTCGCCCCAAGCGATTCGCGGGACTCTTTGCCGCCGCACCATCGGTCGCGGTGGCCAGCCTGGCGGTCACCGTGCTCAGCAAGGGAGCGAAGGGCGCCGTCCCCTATGCCGAGGGCATGCTGATCGGCGCCGCGGGAATGCTGGCGTATTGCCTAGTGTCGCTGTACCTGATTGACCGCTTGCACGCATTGATCGGCTCGATTCTCTCCTGGGCGGCCTGGTTCATCGTGGCCGGCGGTCTCTATTTCGCACTCGGCAGGTAACTGATGGAAGGAGGGCGGCTGGAGCAGGACGACCTCAAGCCGGTTGGCTTCGAGTGGTCGAAGCTAACCCAGGTCAAACCGGGCGAGGTCGCGGTCCGCTTTATTTTCGGCGCAGTGGTGGCACTGGCCGCGGCCATCACCGGGCTGCTGGCGGGGCCAAAGGTCGGCGGCCTATTTCTCGCCTTCCCCGCGATCCTGCCCGCCAGCCTGACTCTCATCGAGAAAAAAGAGGGCATTAGCAAGGCCTGGTCCGATGCGTGCGGCGGCGCCATCGGCGCGATCGGCATGGCAGCCTTTGCTCTGACGGCGATTCTGCTCTTGAAGGTCAATCCGGCGCTGGCGTTAATCCTCGCACTGATCGCCTGGATCGTCGTCTCGACCGGTCTCTACGTCCTGATTCGGGTCACCGGCCTCTTCCTGAAGTCAGACCGGCTTTTCTCGAAGCACTCCTGAGAACTCGAAGCGGGGTCAGTCATCATCGTCGTCCCAGCGACGCCAGCCGCCTGGCGGTGGAACCACTGGCTTGTTCAGCTCGGTTGACATTCGTCGGGCCACAAGCAGACCGCCGACCAAGCCAATGAGGCCGCCGAGAACCGCGCCGATGCCGAGCCCCTCCTGCCAGTTACCGAACGGAATGCCGATTACGGCGCCAATCACCGCTCCGAGGCACGCGAAAAGGATGACCACCACATGGACCAGCTGAAACCACGTGTGCCATTGCGACCAATGCATCCGGCAACTATTTAAAGGCTGGAGCCGGGGAGGAGGATTGAACTCCCGACCCCGTCCTTACCAAGGACGTGCTCTACCACTGAGCTACCCCGGCTCGGGGTATGGGCAGAGGAGGATTCGAACCCCCGAAGGCGCTAGGCCAACTGATCTACAGTCAGTCCCGTTTAACCACTTCGGTATCTGCCCGACCGGCAGATTTTACCGCTAGTCTATTGTCCGTATGGCCGCCAAGAAAAAGGCCCCAACCAAGCCCACGAAGCGGGCCACCCGCTCGCGTAAGCCCGCCGGGCCGCGCGGCCCCGAACCTAAAGAAAGCATCCTCGCAGCAGACGGAAACGAGGAGATCTCAGGCCTGCTATCGCAGGTGCAAAAGCACGGCGGCGCCGTGGTCGGCGCCTACCGCGACCCGTTTGCCGGCGAGCCGGTGGTCGTGGCCTCGCTGCCGGTCAAGAAGGTCGTCGCGACGCCCTTCCAGCGCGATCTCTCACGAACGCACGCGACCCGCCTCGTCGACGCGATCGGCGCCGCCGGTGTCTTTCTCGATCCCGTGATCGCGGTGCCGTCAAAAGACGGCTTCTGGTCGCCGAATGGCCGCCACCGCCTCGAGGCGGCCCGTCGCCTGGGAATGCGCGCTGTCACCGCCCTGCTCGTCCCCGACGAGAAGCTGGCCTTCCGCATCCTCGCCCTCAACACGGAGAAGGCGCACAACCTGCGCGACCGATCGCTCGAGGTCATCAGGATGGCGCGCCAGCTTGCAAAAGAAGAACCCCGCTCGAAAGAAACGGATCATGCACTGACCTTCGAATCGCCGGTGTTCCTCACGCTTGGGTGCGCCTACGAGCAGCGCTCGCGCTTTCCCGGCTCCTCCTATCAATCGGTGCTCAACAAGGTTGACCGGTTTATGGACAGCACCGTGCCCGCCGCGCTCCGGCAGCGCGAGCAGTGGGCCGTACGCATCATGGACATCGACGACCGGGTCGCAGCCCACGTCAAGACGATGCAGGAGATGGGGATGAAGAGCCCCTACCTGCGTGCCGTCGTGGTGGCCCGCATCAATCCGGTGCGGTTCGTTCCACCCTCTCGCAAGAAGGACGCAGCGCCGCCGATGTCGGTGGCTGAGGCCCTCACCAAGATGGCCGCCAACGTACGAAAGTTCGATCCCAAATCGGTGCGACCCGGCGATCTTGCCCTGGTGGCCGCGATCGCGCCAAGCAGCGAGTAACCCCGACCTGCCCTCCCCCAGTAGGCGAGGGAGGGGTAAGTTGAATTCAGGAGATGAGGCGAGCTGGATTTGCCGTGGCTACGGCGGGATTGCTTGCAGGCGCGTTGGCGGTGCAACCGCACGGCGCGCTTGCGCATCACGGCGTTCACTCGTCGACCGGGGCCCACCAGCTGGCGCGCGCGTCCGCTCTCGGAACGCATCTCAGTCAGCTCAGCGCCGCGGTCGCCAGCAATCAGCCGCCGGCCCCGCCGCGGCTGGTGGTCGGGGTTCGGACCTCACGGCCACTGGTTGCCTTGACCTTCGATCTGGACATGACGCCGGAGATGGCGTCGCAGGTCAATGCCGGTGCCTCCTGGTTCAACGCCGATGCGCTTGGCTATCTTGTCGCCGAACATGTGCACGCGACGATGTTCATGACCGGCATGTGGGCGGAGATGTATCCGACGTTCGCCCGGCAGATTGCCCGGACTCCGGGCTTCGAAATCGGGAACCACAGTTTTTCTCATCCCGCGTTTCACCTGCCGTGTTATCAGCTGGGCTCGGTGAGCCGGTCAGCCCAAATACAGCAAGTGCAGATGGCGCAGCGAGCGATCGTCTGGGTCACCGGTGTCAGCCCTCGGTACTTCCGCTTCCCGGGTGGCTGTTACGACTCGGCAGCGCTCGACCTGGTGCGCGACGCGGGCTTGATTCCGATTCAATGGAACGTCAACTCGATCGACGCCTTTAACCCATATCCGGCCCAGATCGCCGCCACCGTACTGGCGGAGGTGAAGCCGGGGTCGATTGTGCTGATGCACCTCCAGGGCGGCGTCAATGCGCCCGCGACCGCTGATGCGCTGCGCGACATCGTTCCGGCGCTCGAGCGGCGTGGTTACCACTTCGTGACGGTGAGCGAGTTGCTGGCTTCCGGCACCCCGATCGGACCAGCTGGTCCGAAGCCGATCCGTCTGCTCGTCCCAGGCAGGCACGTCTAATTTGCGATTCCTCGAGGCGATCGATGCCTTCGACCGCCGATTGTTTCATCGCCTCACCAGAAGAGACCAACGCCTAGCCGATCAGGCGCTTAAAAGCCTGAGCAATTTCGCCAACCGTTCCCTGCTCTGGCTGACGATTTCCGTTCTGCTCGCGATCTTCGGCGGCCGGCTCGGACGAAGAGCCGCCAGCCGCGGCGTGCTGGCGATCACCCTGAGCTCGACGCTGGTCAATCTCCCACTCAAGTACCTGGCTCGACGAAACCGACCCCGACTGCGGCGAGGAGACCGCCCGCTGCTCGTCCGCATGCCGGAAAGCTTCTCGTTTCCCTCCGGACACTCGGCGTCGGCCTTCGCCTTCACGACCGCGATTGCCCTGGATGATCCACGGACGCTTCCGGCCGTTCTTCCGCTCGCCTCGACGGTGGCGTATTCGCGCGTCCATCTCCGAGTGCACTACCCGCTCGATGTCCTCATCGGCGGTGCGATCGGCGCCGGCATGGGCGTCGTGAGCGGGACCGTCCGTGATGCGGCGACCCGCTGGTGGGAAAGCCTGGCGCCGGTTCCACCGGCGCTGAGGCCGAGAACCAACCAACTCATCCTCGTGGACAGCCCGCACTCACGCGGAGAAGTCAGGTACCATCGCGCTCGACGGGCGATCCAACAGCACAACCTGCGCGTGCTGGAGGAGATACCTGTCGATGAGCTCGACCGCCTCTCGCAGCTGCTCCGACGGCACCAGCACGATCCACCGATTGTGGTTGCAGCCGGCGGCGACGGCACCGTTGGTGCGGTTGCCGATCTTTTGGTTGGACGCGACATTCCGCTTGGCATCCTGCCGCTGGGCACCTCAAACGACTTCGCTCGATCGATCGACGTCCCCCTGCACGTCGAGGACGCCGTCCGGCTCCTGGCTCGAGGGCCGATGCGGCGCGTCGATGCCGGCCGGCTGGTCGGCGATGGGCAGGCGCCGCGTCACTTCGTCCATGCGGCGGCGGCCGGCGTCAACGTCGCCTTTGCCCGCTTTGCCACCCGGGCGGACATGCGAGAACGACTCGGCCGTCTGACCTATGCCGTTGCTGCAGCGCTGGCCCTACGCGAACGCCCGGTCTTCGACTGTGAGGTCCGCTACGACGGCCGCAGCGAGCGGCTGCGGTTGGTTCACCTGTCGGTCGTGAGCGCACCTGTTTTCGGCGGCTTCCTCGATTTGCGGATTCCGAATGCCACCCCAGAGGACCGACTGCTCCACGTCATCATGGTGGAGCACCTGCCTATACGACGGCTGCTGCGCTCGGCGCTCTATCCGGCAATCGGGCTGCATCGCCGCATCCATGGTTTCCGGCTCCTGGCTGTCCGAGAAATTGCCGTCAAGCCCAACCGAACCATGGACGTGACCATCGATGGCGAGATTCGTGGACGAATTCCGGGAACCTTCGAGGTGGTCCCATCCGCCCTTACGGTGCTCGCACCACTCAGCCCAGACCGTGATCGCTGATCGTCGCGCCGTTCTACGGTTCTTCCTCCACGCGCTCGTGATCTTCCTCGGGCTTGGTGTCCTGACCACCGCGCTCGGCATTGCGCTTCGGGCCTGGGCTCCAGGGTTCGACGCTCAGACGATGCAGGCGCTCGCCGCCGAGAGCAATCACACGTTGCTTCGGATCGCCGGCATCGTGTCCGATGCGGGATCGTTCGTGTTGCTGGCGCCTTTGTCGATCGCCTTGCTCCTACTCCGCCGCTGGAAGCGGCCGGCCGATGACCTGGCCTTGATCGTGATCGCCGCCGGATGCGCCGCGCTGCCGTCGCTGATCAAGCTGATCGTGGCGCGACCCCGGCCCGAGTTCGGCAGGGTGACGCATCTCCTGACTCTCAGCTTTCCGTCCGAGCACACCACCCAGGCCGCCGGCATCTACCTGACGATCGCGATCCTGCTTTCCCAGGATCTGCGCCGGGGATGGCGTGAAGCCGTCATCGTGCTTGCCGTTCTGATTGCGCTGGCTGTTGCCTGGTCGCGCGTCTACCTCGGCGTGCACTATCCGACCGACGTGACCGCGGGGCTTGCCCTCGGTTGGAGCTGGGCGCTGCTGGTTTTTCATTGGGCCCGGCCCGGATTGACACGACCCCTTGGTGAATCGGTGACGGCGCCCAACAGCGCTGCCACTAGTTGACAACAACGGCTCGAAGCCCGATGCCATCGCGACGCAGCCGCCGTTGTATCGGCAGCGGACGGGGAGGCAAATTCCGCGCGATGCGCGCGATGGTGAGGGGGCATCAGCCCGATGGTTGGCGACAGGCTCAAGCTGCGCAAGGCGTTGTCGGCGTTGATGGGCGCGACGATTCTGCTTTTCGGCATTCCGGCGATCACGGTGAGCGCCGCCGGTGTCGATGATTACCCGTATCGCGGTCACGCGAACGCGCTCGATCCGTGGGGTTTCTATACCGACTATTGCACGTCGTTCGTCGCGTTCCGGCTTAGCCAGGAGGGCGTGACCTTCCACGGCGCCTCGTTGCGAGGGCCGAATGGACGGACGGCCTTCTTCCGCAATGGCGGCAGCTGGGATGGCGCGGCGGCGGCGATCGGCTACGTCGTCAACAGCACGCCGACCGTTGGTTCGGTGGCCGTCTGGCACAGCGGGGAGGGCGGTGCCTGGTGGGGCGGCCACGTAGCGTATGTGATGGCGGTCGACCGCGCCGGCAATGCGACGGTCGAGGAATACAACTGGTCGAGTTACCTGCGCTACGACCAGCGGGCGACGCGCGCGCCGCGCTACATCCACTTCGTCGCCGCACCGACGATCCAGCCGATCTCGTATCCGACGCCGACGCCTCCGGCTCAGTCCGGTGGGCATCCCTATTACACGACCGACGTGCTCCGTGAGCGGTCAGGACCGGCGACGGCTTATGGCACCCGGGCGATCCTGCCGACCGGCACACGCATCATGATCGTCTGCCAGGTGCGCTCGGCGAGCGTTATTCGCGGCACGGGCATCTGGGACCGGTTGAGTGACGGCGGCTACATCACCGACTACTACACGACGACCCCAGCGTTCAACCAGTTCAGCGCCGGCATTCCGCACTGCTAAGGGCCAAGCCAGCAATCGAGGGCCGCGATCTGCGGCCCTCGTTTCATTTCAAGGCGTCTCGCCGCGACGGATCCGGTCGAGCCGATCTCGCGTCTTCGGATCGAGGCGATCCTCGAGGCGGCGCGAGATATCGGACTGCGCTTTGCGGTCGCCCATGTGCCGGTTGCGCTGACTCAGGACCGCGTCGACCTGCGCTTTCAAGGTCAGCGCCGAGACCGTCTTGACCTCTCGCCCTAAAGCGAGATCGCGCTGCAGCGCATCGCTGGTGGCGATCGTCACCTCGTCGCTGGCTCTGGCTTCGAAGAGCAGCCGCTCGATCACGTGGTCGGCCGAGACTTTCCGTCCGGAATAGACGACGGTCACACCGCCGACCTGCTGCTCCGATGCGGTCGCGTCGGGGCGCTTATGAGAATCGAAGACGATGGTCACCTTCTGGCGGGTCATCGCCGCGTAATCACTCATGAGCGCGATCAAGAGGTCACGCGCGTCTTCGAGCTTGACGTCTTTCAGCGCGGCCAGTTCCGGCCAGGCAAAGATGATGTTGTATCCGTCGACGATCAGCCGGTCCATTCACAGCCCAAGGCGTGGCGCCGCCCTCACCAGCTCTGCTTTGGCCCGCAGGCCCAGCTTGCTGCATACGTGGGCGACGTGGGTTTCGACGGTTCGTTCCCCGATGTGTAGCCGCTCGCCGATCTCGCGCGCGGTGTAGCCCTGGGCGGCCAATTGCGCCACCTCGCGCTCACGCGGCGTCAGGCCATCGGCGCGGCGACGATGATTCGGTTCGACGACGGCCGGCGCAGCAGAGCGGCGCAAGAGCTCCGCGAGGCTTCCGGCGTAAAGCCGGACGACCAGACCCAGGACCAGGTACGCGGTGACTTCCGCGATCGCAGTTGGTACCGTGATGGCGCCCGCAGCCGCCGTTAGCACCAGCTGGCCAACCGCAACAGCGGCAACCGCTAACGCGAGACGGTCGGAGAGCAGCCATGCGGCAGCCAGGAGAGGAATGAGCCCGAGGGCTCCGATCGCAACCTGAACGGGCGTCAGCAGGTCGCCCACGAACACAAGCAGGAGCAGCGCGATGCAGCCGGCCGCAGCCGGCAACTCGCTGGACTTCCCGGCAAGGGTATAGGGACCGGGCAGGTAGTGGCTCGGCACGCGAGATCGAGGCGCTGGCGTTGGCATGACCCCTTCGACCTCATGGTAGCGGCGCGGGAACGTACTTCGTCCGGACCCGATTCGAGGTACGGATTCGAGCAATCTCCGTACTCCAATCCGTATCGAGTACGGGCGAGGCAGGCCAGCCTGGAGCCCTAGCGTGGAACGGTTAGATGCAGGCGACGCCACCGGACGGCCAGATCCATGAAGGGATCGCCGGAAGCGAACTACGACGAGATGTTTCGGTTTGGGGCTCATACATGTGGGGCTATGCGGCGGTGGGCGCCGATATCTACACCGCCCTGGGAATCATCACCCTTGCAGCGCTCGGCCTCGCGCCGCTGGCCTTCCTCGCTGCGGGCATCGTCTTCGCCTTGGTCGGCCTCTGTTACGCCGAGCTCGCCTCGGCCTATCCCCTGGCCGGGGGCGGCCAGTACTTCACGCTTCGCGGCCTAGGCGATACCGCCGGCCTCGTCGCCGGCGCCGCGCTCGTCCTCGACTACACGATCGACATCTCGCTCTTCACGGTGGTCGCCTTCGGCTATTTCAACTACTTCTTGCCCTGGATCACGTTCGGCCGCCACATCACCGACTTCACCATCCCGATCGGCCCGGTTCATCTCGCCTGGCTGTGGCTGATCGAATCCGTCGGCGGCATCCTCCTGCTGATCTGGCTGAACGTCCGCGGCATCAAGGTGTCGACCAACTTCAACGAGGTCATCGGGACGATCGCGATCATCGCCCAGACCATCATCGTGGTCGCCGGCCTGGTGCTGGTGTGGGACCCAGACCTGGTCTCGCACCAGATTCTGTTCAATCGGCCAACGTTGAGCGAGTTCGCGTTCGGATCGTCGCTCGCCATCATCGCCTTCGTCGGCCTGGAAACAATCTCGCAGGTTGCCCAGGAAACGCGCCGGCCCGCAACCATCATCCCGCGGACCTCGATCGGGCTGGTGGTCTCCGTGCTGCTCTTCGCGATGGCCTTCTCGATCCTCGCGATCGGCATGGTTGACACCCAGACCGGTAAACCACTCGACTTCCACGGCCATGAGGGCGATCCCGTGGCCCTGATCGCGCTGAACATCCCCGTGATAGGCCTGGTCGCCGCCCCACTGACAGCGGCGATCGGCGCGTTGATCGTCTTCATTTCGGCCAACTCGGGGGTGGTCAGTTCGTCGCGCCTGAGCTACTCGATGGCGCAGTTCGACCTGCTCCCTGCCTGGTTCTCCAAGGTCAACCGGCGCTTCGCGACCCCGGCCCGCGCGGTGATCGCGTTCGGCACCGTTGCCCTCCTGCAGACGATCTTCGCGTTCTTCACGCCGGGGCCAGCAGGCAAGAGCGCCGCGATCGACGTGCTCGCCGACCTCTACGCCTTTGGCGCGACCACCGGCTACCTGCTGGTCTTCATCTCGCTCTTTGTGCTCCGTTTCCGAGACCCGTACACGCCACGTCCCTACAAAATGCCGCTGAACATCCGAATCAGCTACCAGGGCCGCTACGTCTGGTTCCCAGTTCTCGGCGTGCTCGGTTTCCTGGGCGTCCTCTTCTTTCTGATCATGGTCTTGCTCACCCACCAGTACGCGCGCATCGTCGGGCCGATCTGGGTACTGGCCGCCCTCGGCCTCTACGCCTGGTACCGGCGAAAGCGAGGGCTGCCGATCTTCAAGACGCTGGACCGCGACTGGGAAACCGCGACCAAACGCGTCCTGCTCGAAGCGGAAGAGTTCAAATCGCTCGAGGAATACGAGGCTGCACTGCGCGAACGGCACCCGAGGCCACCGCAGTGAGGCGGAGCCGTTTGATCGCTGCGCAAGGCATCGTCATGGTGGTGCTTGCCGTCGCCTACGCGATCACGGGCCGGTTGCTGGGCACCGCCATCCTGCTGGTGCTGGCAGCCCTCGCGCTGGCCAGCGCCTGGGCGCTATGGCCCAGCCGCCCTTAGTCTCACTTACTGCTGGCCCGCTGACGAACGACCTCGTAGAGCAAGATCGAACCGGCTACCGCGGCATTGAGTGAGCTGACCTTGCCGAGCATTGGAAGCCTGACCAGTTCGTCGGCTTTCTTGCGCAAGAGCTCGTGGAGGCCTTCGCCCTCCGCGCCGATGACCAGCACCAACGGACGCCGGTAGTCGAAGTCGGTATAGAGCGTCTTCGCCTCGCCGGCAAGGCCGATGATCCAGAAGCCAAGGTCCTTGAGGGTGTCGGTCGCCTGCGCGAGGTTGGCCACTCGCGCGTAGCGCAGGTGCTCAGCGGCGCCGGCCGATGCTTTGACCACCGAAGGCGTGACCTCCGGGGATCGATTGTGTGACGTGATGATGCCGCCAACCCCGGTCGCTTCCGCGGTCCGGCTGATGGTGCCGAGATTCTGCGGATCCTGCAGGCTGTCGAGCATTAGCAGGACGGCCTGCGGATCGTCGGCCAGAGCGGCTCGACCCATCGGCTCGAGCTCCCAGTACTTGCGTGGACCGACGTAGGCAACCACGCCCTGGTGCGCCTCCGAATGCGCGATGTCGTCGAGCCGGCGGCGATCGGTCGGCTCGATCTGGACCTTGCGAGCGGCGGCCAGTTGCCGGAGCTCCTTGAGCCGCGGCTCCTCGCGAATCCCTTCGGCGAAGAGAAGACGCTTCACCGGGCGGCCGGCGCGAAAGGCCTCGAGAATCGGATTCCGGCCGTAGATGATGTCAGGCGGTCGAGGCATTGGGCTTAGCGCAGTCGCTTCCAACGAGTTCCGGCGGCCGTGTCATCGAGCTGGATGCCCATAGCCAGCAGCTGTTGCCGGATCTCGTCGGCGCGCGCGAAATCGCGGGCTTTCCGGGCGGCCTCGCGCTGAGCAATCAACTGTTCTACGTCCTGCGCCAGTTCTTTCGCGGGAAAGTCGATGACATCGAGAATCTGGTTGGCGTGCTCCAGCATCGCGTAGGCCGACCGGCGCTCATCCTCAGACATCTGCCCCTTGTCGAGCCTAATATTCGAGTCGCCAACGAATCGGAAGAGATGGCCCACAGCGGCGGGAAGATTCAGGTCGTCGCGAAGCGCGTCATCCCACTGCTGCCTGATCGATTCGGTCGGTTCAGCTGAGCCAGCGCCGACATTGAGGCGAACCGCGAATTCGTCGAGGCGTCGGATCGCCGACTCGGCGGCCGCCAGCAACTCCGGCGAGAAGGCCAACCGGCTCCGATAGTGCGCGCCGGTCATGAGCGCATAGCGGATCGCGCGGGGACTGTAGCCTTGGCCGAGGACGTCGCGCAGCGTCGAAAAGTTCTTTAACCGCTTCGACATCTTCTGCCCGACGGCGTCCTGCAGGTGCTCGGCGTGCAGCCAGTAGTTCACGAACCGCTTGCCGGTCGCCGCCTCACTTTGGGCGATCTCGTTTTCGTGGTGAGGAAAGATGTTGTCGACGCCACCGGTGTGGATGTCAAAACTCTCGCCCAGGTACTTCATGCTCATCGCTGAGCACTCGATGTGCCAGCCGGGCCGGCCAGGGCCCAGCGGCGTCTCCCACGATTCCTCTTCCGGCTTGCGCGCCTTCCAGAGGACGAAGTCGCGGGGATCGTCCTTGTCATAGTCGTCGACCTCGACCCGCGCACCGGCTTTGAGTCCCTTGACGTCGAGATGCGCAAGCCGTCCATATGCCGGGAACGTCGCGATCCGAAAGTAGGTCGAGCCATCGCTGCTGTAGGTGTGGCCTTTCTCGGCGAGCAGGTCGATCAGCGAGACCATTTCGAAGATGTGCCTTGTGGCCCTGGGATAATGCTCGGCTCGCTGAATCCGAAGCGTGTCGAGGTCTTCAAAGAACGCCTCGATGTATTTTTCCGTGAACTCATCGATCGTCTGGCCGTGCTCGGCGGCCTTCTTGATGATCCGGTCTTCGACGTCGGTCAAGTTCATGACCTGCGTGACCCGGTAGCCGTTCTGAAGCAGCACGCGCCGCAGCATGTCTTCGAACAGAAACGACCGGAAGTTGCCGATGTGGGCGAAGTCGTGCACGGTTGGGCCGCAGGTGTACATGCGAACACGGCCCTCCTCGATCGGGTGGAACTCCTCGACCTGACCGCTCATCGTGTTGTGCAGCCGGAGCGGCGTCATTTGAGCTCCCTGAGCAAGGCGACCGCCTGCGCCGCGAGCGCCTGGCCCTCGCCGATCGGCCCGATGTGATCGGTGGTGGTCGCCTTGATCCCGACCGCACCAGGGTCGATGCCCAGGGCGCCGGCGAGGTTGTTGCGGATCTCCTCCCGGTAGGGGGCGAGCTTGGGGACCTGGGCGAGCAGGGTGACGTCGACATTCTCGACGACCCAGCGTTCCCGCCGGCACTCGTCCGTGACCTGACGAAGGAGGTCAAGGCTTCGAGCGTCCTTGTATTTGGGATCGCCGTCCGGGAACAGGCTGCCGATGTCGCCGATGCCGGCGGCGCCGCAGAGCGCATCGATCAAGGCATGGCAGATGACGTCGGCATCACTGTGGCCGTCGAGGCCCATATCCCAGGGAAGTTCGACGCCGCCGAGCACCAGCCGGCGGCCGACCACCAGCCGGTGAAGGTCGAAGCCGGTCCCTACACGCACAAGGCGTTGAAGTATATCGGCGGAGGGGCCCCCTCCCTACCCTCCCCCGGCACGGCGGGGGAGGGATGTGTCATGCGATTTGCCGTATAACAGGGGTCTCGCCATGGTCCAGGTTTCTGCCGTTCAATCGCTGACAAACCGAGGCGCCGCCGAACTCGCAGGCATGATTGCCGCCGGGGAAGTCTCCTCCGCCGAAGTCGTCGAGCGTCACGTCGAGCGGATTGAGGCGGTCAATCCCCGGCTCAACGCAGTGGTGGTCCCATTCTTCGAACGGGCAAGGGCTGAAGCAGCGGAGGCCGACCGCAAGCGGCAGCGCGGCGAACCCCTCGGTCCGCTGCACGGCGTGCCGATCACGATCAAGGAGCAGTTCGAAGTCCAAGGCGCTCCATCGACCTGGGGGCTTCCAAGCCGCGCGAGGCAGGTCAACACCGCCGACGGGCCGCTGGTCCGGCGGCTGCGCGACGCCGGCGCGATCGTCCTCGGCGTGACCAACGTCCCTCAGCTGCTGATCTATCACGAGAGCGACAACCCGGTTTATGGGCGCTGCAACAACCCCTGGAGCGTCGACCGAGTTCCGGGTGGCAGCAGCGGTGGCGAGGGCGCGATCATCGCGGCGGGCGGCTCGCCGCTTGGGTTGGGGTCGGATATCGGGGGAAGCATCCGCATCCCGGCCCACTTCTGCGGCATCCATGGGATCAAGCCGACATCCCGACGGCTCAGCCGCTTCGATAACCCGCTGTTTTTCGCGCAAGGACAGGAAGCCATCATCGATCAGCCGGGACCACTTGCCCGGCGGGTGGAAGACCTGGAGCTCGCCTTGTCGGTTCTCGCTGGGCCCGATCAGACGAGCTTTGACTACAACGTCCCGCCGGTTGGCTGGCCGGATCCGAAGCGCATCGAGATCTCAAAGCTCCGAATCGCGATGTATTCGGATGATGGCTTCTTTTCGCCGGCGCCCGAAGTCCGGCGCGCGGTCGAGGTCGTCGCCGGCGCGCTTCGGTCTGAGGGCGCGACCGTCGAAAGCTGGACACCGCCACGCGTGGAAGATCCGATTCGCATTTTCTACGGGATTCTGGGCGGCGACGGCGGCGCCTCAGCCAAGCGATGGCTGGGATCGAATCCGAAGACGCGGCAGATCAAAGGGCTTCTCCAGCTCGTCGGCGTGCCGAATCTTGCCCGCCCTGGGGCCGCCGCGGCGCTGAAGGCCGCCGGCCAGCAACGCCTCGCGTTCCTGATGCGAAACCTCCGGCCGTTTTCGGCCGACGAGTACTGGCAGCTGGTTGAAGAGCGGAATACTTATCAGCGTGAGTTTCTCGCCGCGCTCGACGCCGGCCCTTTCGACGCGATCATCGGCCCGCCTCATGCCCTGCCCGCGCTGACGCATGGAGCCTCCTACTATCTCGGACCGGCGGCCTCCTATTCGATGCTGTACAACCTGCTCGGCCTACCGGGAGGCGTGGTTGCGGCAACGCGCGTTCGTGAAGGCCACGAGTCGGATCGGCCCTCAACCAAGGATGTTGTTGAGAAAACCGCAGGCCAGGTCGAGCGTGGCAGCGCCGGTCTTCCCTTGGGAGTGCAGGTGGCCGCTCGGCACTGGCGTGAAGACATCGTCCTCGCGGTGATGGCGGCGGTCGAGCGTCGGATCAAGGACAACCCGGACTACCCTGCCGGAGCGCTGGCGGCAACGCCGATCTCCCGCTAGCGCCGAGACGATCTCATCAGCTGCGCTGGTCGGCGATCGTCTTCGCCCGCTGGAGGTCTGCCGGAGTGGTGATCTTGATGTTGTCGACCTCACCGGCGATCACACGGACGTCCCCGCCGGCCCATTCGATGACGGAGGCGGTGTCCGTCCCGACGAATCCCTGCCGGGCGGCACGGTTGTGGGCCTCGAGCAACCAGGTCGCCTCAAACGCCTGGGGCGTCTGCACCGCCCATAAATTGCGCGGGGCGTCTAACACGTAACCGTCTTTGACGGAAACGACCGTGCTCGGAAGTGGGAGACCAGGGATGCAACCGATCGATTCCCCGCGGTCGGCCACAAGTCGATCGATCAGGTCCGCGCTGGCAAAGGGTCGCACCGCATCATGGACGAGAACGACATCGATTTCACCGGCATCGATGCGGCCCGCGAGCGCCTGAATCCCGGCAAATTCCGAGCGGTGTCGAACGTCGCCGCCCCCGACGAGGTGATGCAGCTTCGAGAAGCGGCCGCGCATGCCCTCACAGGCCTGGATATCGGCACGCCTTGCTACGAGCACGATTTCCGCGACGAGCGGATGCGATTGAAACAGCGTCAATGAGCGCTCGAGAATCGACTGTCCCGCGACCTCGAGAAACACCTTGTTGCCACCGGCTCCCATCCGCACCCCTTCCCCGCCGGCGACGACGATGGCTCCGACCGCCATTCAGGCGAGCCGCACACGGATCCGAAGTCGGGCGCGCTGGCAGAGTTCGGCGATGCTGTCGATCCTCGCCTCGTCGACCACGCCCTCGATCGCCGTCGCGAGGGCTTCTCGGGAAAATACCCATGGGCCCTGCGCATCGACGAGGTCATCGCGCGGGACCGTGCGTCGCACCACACCATCGACGACCTGCTTGCAGGTGTCGGTAACCGGAATGGCATACACCGTCACGTCACCCCCCTCCCTGCCCTGCCCCCGCAGGCGGGGGGAGGGTAGGTCCGCCTCGCGGTGCGGGGAATTGTGCAGGACGAAGCGGTTAGCCTCGAGATGCGTCCGCAACGCCTGACGCAGTTGAAGAACGAGCCCCGTCTCGGCGTTGAGCGCGATAACCGTGACGTCAGCGTCCGCTGCTGCCGCCCTGGATCCTCCGCAAGGGCTTTGGGCGCCCCATGGTGGACTCGCTCGCGGGCGTGGCGAAGATCATGCGGCCCGCCGCCGTCTGCAGCACCGAGGTCACGACCACGCCGATCGTCTGGTTGATATAGCGACGCCCGTTTTCCACCACGATCATGGTGCCGTCGTCGAGGTAGGCGACGCCCTGGTTCTGCTCCTTGCCCTCTTTGATGACCTGGACGTTCATTTCCTCGCCGGGAATCACCACCGGCTTGAGCGCATTGGCAAGGTTATTGAGGTTGAGGATTCGCACGCCTTCCAGCTGCGCGACGCGGTTGAGGTTGTAGTCGTTGGTCATGATCGCGAGGTTTCGCTTCTTGGCGAGCTTGATGAGCTTCATGTCGACTTCGTTCAGCTCAGGAACGTCGTCATCGATGAACTCGATGTTCACCAGCGGTTCCTTTTGCAAGGTGTTGAGCACCTCCAGGCCGCGACGGCCGCGGTTGCGGCGCAGCGCGTCGCTCGAGTCGGCGATGTACTGCAGCTCGGCGAGGACGAAGTGCGGCACCAGGATGTGGTCACGCAGGAATCCGGTCTGGGCAATGTCCATGATCCGGCCGTCGATGATGACGCTGGTATCGAGGAGACAGCCGCCGTCGATCGCCCGGCCCTCGATCAGGCCGCCGGCGCGCGCCGGCCCGAGCACGAGCGCCATCATCTCGTGGCGCCGGTTCAGCCCGAGGCTCACGCCCCAGTAGGCGAAGACCAAGGCGACGATCAGCGAGATGACAAAGCCGAGATACCAGGGCAGCTTGGCGAGGAACAAGCCGACCAGGGCTGCCAGCAGCAGTCCGACCAGAAGCCCCACCGTTGCCGCCACCAGGTCCGGTAGCGGCGTGACGTTTAGTTTATTTTCGAGCCAGAAGAAGGGCTTGGTCGTGACATACGGCAGACCGAAGAAGCCGAACAACGCGCCGGCCAGGGCGGTGAGCAGGAGCACGATTGCTCGAAGCGTGTAGCCCTGGATGTGCGCTTCCGAAAGAATGAATGAGGCGTACTCGACGCCCGCTATGAGTCCAACCAACAGGCCCAGCAGCCGGAAGACGCGTTCCACGCGCATTGCGATCACCTCCTTTTCCGAGGATGGGCGACGCAAACGAGCGTAGCCGTGCAAAGACGAGCGCCATCGTGCCTAATTAAAGCATGAAAAATCGGGAATTAGGCCGGTTTTGGTCGCTCCGTCCACGATTGGCGGTCACCCAGATCGAACCGGCCTGCGCAGCCCTGGCCGTCGCCTTGCTGTTCACCTTGCTGGCGCAGCCTGCAGGCCCGGCACCAGCAGTCACCCAGGTGTCGGCGGCCGCCGCTGTGTCCCGCCCCTTTGTGGAGAACCCTCTGGCGGCCGCGCCCATGGTGCCGCAGGCCTGCATCAAACGAGTGCTGGCGCTGAGCCGAAAGCAGCCGCAGGTCGACCTGGTGGGGACGATGGAACGCGACTGCTTCGGCGTGGTCACCGCACCCGCTGGCCGGCTTGGTGCGGCGATACCCACGTGCCTGCAGCCTGCTGGCTGGCACGGCTCCTATGGCCGGCGGCTTGCGACCGGCTGCCTGACGAATTAGGCGGGCGCCAAAACGGCGGCCGGGCGTTCGGCGAAGGCCGCCTTGATCGCATCAGCGATAGTCTCGGCGCGCTCGATCGCCATGTCCTTGAGCTCGCCGGCGCGAATCTCGCCAACCGCGGGAATCAGGGCGCGACGGAAGCCGAGACGGTGCGCCTCGAGCAACCGGCGCTCGAGTTGGCTCACCCGGCGCAGCTCGCCGCTGAGCCCTAACTCGCCGATGGCCACCAAATCGGCGCCGGCCGGGCGGTTCCGCTTATTGGAGGCGATGGCGAGCGCGATCGCCAGGTCGGCCGCCGGCTCGCTGAGGCGGACGCCGCCCGCGGCGTTGACAAAGATCTCGTCTTCTCCCAACTGGAGATGGGCCCGCCGCTCGAGCACTGCGACAAGCATGTGCAGGCGATTCAGATCGATGCCATTGGCCGAACGCCGCGGCGGGCCAAAGCGCGCGGGTGCCGTCAGGCTTTGCAGCTCGACGAGCAGCGGGCGGCTGCCTTCCATCGCGACGTGAACCACGTTGCCCACTTCACTCAGCGACCGGTCCTGCAGGAATGCGCGGCTGGGATCGCTGACCTCATGCATGCCGCTGTCGCGCATCTCGAAGACACCGATCTCATCCGTTGAGCCGAAACGATTTTTGACGCTGCGCAGGATGCGGAAGCTGTGATGACGCTCACCCTCGAGATAGAGGACGGTGTCGACGATGTGCTCGAGCACCCGGGGACCCGCGATTGCTCCCTCCTTATTGACGTGGCCGACAAGAAAGATGGGAATGTGCGTGCTCTTCGCCAGGAGCATGAGACGGCCGGCCGACTCGCGCACCTGGCTCACGCTGCCCGGCGCCGAGCTCACGCCGCTGAGGAAGACGGTCTGGATCGAGTCGATCACCGCCATCATCGGCCGGGCCTTCTCGAGCTGCTCGACGATCGCATCGAGGTCGTTTTCAGCCAGCACGAGCAAACGATCGCCCGGGATGCCGAGCCGCTGCGCTCGGAGCTTCAACTGCTGGACGGATTCCTCGCCGGAGACATAAAGAACGTTGCCGAAGGTGGTGGCCACTTCGCTGGCGAGCTGGAGCAGCAGCGTCGACTTCCCGATGCCGGGATCGCCGCCAACAAGGACGAGCGATCCAGGGACGATGCCGCCGCCGAGCACCTGGTTGACCTCTCGGCTGCCAAGCCGGAGACGATTGGTATTGGCGAACTGCACCTCGGCAAGTGGCATCGGATGTGCTGTCGAGGCTTGGCGGCCGCGTCCGCCGCTGGCTCGATGCGGCTCAGCCCGCAGCTGCTCCTCTACATAGGTATTCCAGTTGCCGCATTCGGGACAGCGGCCCAGCCACTTGGTGGATTGGTTGCCGCACTCCTGGCAGGCAAAGATCGCGCGGGTCCCCTTCTTCACGTCCGGCAGTAACTATAGGGGCCGGTTTCGACAGCTGCCTGTCGGGCTAGCGAACCAGCCTGATGAGGACGACGAGCTGGCTCGCGGCGACCAGCACCGATCCTGTGGCGGCGGCGAGGCCAACGGCGACCAGCGGCGCCAACATGAGGAAATGCGACGATAGCGCGCTGGTCACCGATCCGGCAAGCGCCCCTCCGACCATCGACGCGGGGACCCAGAGCCAGGCACTGCGGCCAACCGACTTCCGGAGGATGAACGCCTGGGCGCCTCCGACCAGCAGCCCACCGGCGGCCAATGCGACGCCGCCGATGACCATCGCCTGCGCGAGGCTGGGATTGAACGACTGAAAGGTGCTTACAGGAAGGAACAGCCTGAGCACCGAGGGAATGAGCAAGATGGTTGCCAGCAACTGGGCCGCCACCGTGCCCGGCACCCACCAGTAGGCGTCCAGGCGGGCGCGTCGCAACACCCACCATTGTGCAGCGGCGGCGATTGCAGCGCTGGCGATGGTGGCCAGATAGCGGAGCGCCTCGATGGTGGCATTGGAGTTCGTGGAAGCGCCCAGCGTGCGCACCTCAGCGGCGACGATCGCTCCAACAGCGGCCCCAGCCACGCAGGCGGGAACCCAAAGAAGCAGGGCGTTCCCTCGAGAGTTGCCGTGAATCCGGCCGATCGTGATTCTCGGGCTGCTCATCGCCGGCTGCGAGGCCATCGCGGCCATCGTACGCCGCGCTGATGAGCGTCCCGTCACGAATCGGTAACGATGAAAAGAGGAGCCGGCTAAGCCGGCCCCTCCTGATGAGCCCGCTGGTCGAGCCTAGCTTGCAGCCAAATTATTGGCCTGACCGATGAGCGCATCGGCTTGCGCAATCCAGCTCTTGGCCTGCTGCTCGTTAAGCGGCTGACCACCGAAAGCGGCCGCATTGAGCGCTGCGCTGATCTGAGCCGCAAGCGCATCGCGTGCGTCGCCGAGACTGGTCAGCTGATTCTCGATCGAGTTGTAGGTCGCGTCGCCGGCCGAATTGCTTTCAAGGGCCTTTGTGGAAGCCTCGAGGGTTGCCAGTCCAAACTGGCCAACAGCCGCATTGATCTGCTTGTAGGCGGCCCCCAGTCGCTTCACCGTCTCACTGTGCGCAGTCAGCGATTGGGCAACCGCGCTGGGATTGAGAGCCTCGATCAGCACTCGGCCGTCGGAGGCGTAGTCGTCCTGCAACCCAGTCAGCGCGAGCACGGTTGGACGGACGTCGGTGTGATCGGACCAGATGTCGTTGGTCAAGCCGAGCTTACGGACACCAGGCCCCACAAGGCCGAGCCAGGTGTTGACGATGTCCGGCTGGAAGTCGCCGTGGTTCCAGGCAAACCCGGAGCTCTGGCTAAGGCAGGCGGTTGACACCTGGGCCGAGATCGGACTGCAGGTGGGACCGCCTCGGAACAAGAAGTAGTCGGGGTTGGCAAACATGACCAGGGTCGGCGTGCGCTGCGGGTCGACGGTCACCATGTGGAGCAGGTTGAGTTCGACGGAATCGGCCAACCGCTGGGTAATGACCGTCCGCTGACCGGTGTTGCGATTCTGCGGATCGACCAGAGCCGCGAGGTCATGATCGAGTTGACGCGTCGTGCTCGCGTCGCGAGCCGGCTTACCGTCCATGTAAATGGCGGGTGCTGTGTCTGAATGCAGCTGGAAAGGCGTCGTATCGCCAGTCTCTTCGTTCAGTAGCCCGCGGAGATTTCCACCGATCTCTCCGATGGTCGGCGACGCGAAGGTATGGTCGTAAGTGCAGAGGACGGTCACGCCATCGCATCCGGCGGGCGTCCCGGCGCGTCCGGCATAGTGGTCGTTCTCATCGGCGGTAACAACGAAGAGCGTATTGCTCTGGTTGATCCCATCGGCGGCCAGGCGAGCGAAAAACTTTCCGAATGCCGCATCGTAAGCGTGGAGTTGATCCTCGTAGGTCTTCTCGCCGGGCCCAAGAGCGCCGTTGTCTCCACCACCGGTGTGGTCGCCGTGGGCATCGGAGATGTAGGCATAGGTGATCGGCACGCCGTGCTCCTGCATCGCCGCGACATAGGCGAGCGATTGCGCGGCCGAGATCCCGCTGAACCCGGGGAAGCCTGGCGTACCGCTATCCGGATTGATCATGGTCTGACCGTTGAGGTCGGTCATGTTGCCGCTGGCGTCGCGCAGGTCGGAACCTGGGGGCGCGATCACCGGCGCGACGTACTTATGGCCGAACAGTCCCATGAAGCCGTTGTATCCACCAGGCTCGTCCGGCAGATTGTCGGGCCGGACGTGTGGCGAGGTGGCGCAAACCGTGGAAGCCTGTGCGCAGTGGATGGCAATGCCAACAAAGTCCGCGGTCGCCTGGTTGGGATTCGTCTGTGCTTCGGCGAGCTCCGGCGACGGGTTTTCGTTGAAGATTGACGCGATGCTGGATGTTCCTTCCAGCTCGATGTTGGCGGTCGAAACGCCACCCACGTTGCACCCGGCTCGCGTGAACGGCACCCAGGGAGCGGGGGTCGTTTTTCCTGTGGTGGTAATCAGGTTGGGCTTGGTGTCGATGGGCGGCTTGGAGCGATCCGTCCAGTACTGAAACGATCCCGCGCCGACAGAGGTGCTGCCATCGGCCTTGTAGACGCGGTAGCTGTTGGATACCGGCATCCCGTGCTTGTTGGGGTAAAGGCCGGTCAGGGTGGTGATGATGTCGTCGGCGGTGTGCGAGATCAGCGGCGTGTGGTGATTGCTGGAGAGCAGCCCATTACCCGCGAGGAAATTCGTGAGATTTGGCATCTGCTCGAGGTCCGACGGGACGCTGAGATTGTCTCGCCTCAGGTGGACGTTGTCGAATTGAATTTCAATAACGTGCTTCATCGCACCATTTGCCGAATTCAACTGGCATCCCGATGATGCGGCGGCCGGCGCTGCGGCGCCTAGCGAGAGCAGTCCGGCGACTGTCGCCGGCAAGATGGCCACCGCCGAAAAGCGCGCGATGGCACGGTTGAGTGATTGACGAAGAGTCATGTTCCCTCCTTCCTTCCTTTTGTCTGATCCCCTCAGAACTCTTACCGTCTATCAGAAAGTTTTGGCGAAAACCGAATGAACGTTCGGTAAAGCGGTCGATCGAGCCGCCCTGTATTGTGGCAAAAAGATGCGCATCGGTCTAGATGTCGCCCAGCACCAGCTTCTCTGGCCTGAACTCGTCGATCGGGTGCTCTTCGCCGAACAAGCCGGCTTCGACGGAGCGTGGGTCTTCGACCATTTCACGCCGCTCTACGGGAACCGGAACGGCCCATGCATGGAGGCGTGGACGCTGCTGGCAGCGCTCGCCGCCAGGACCTCGCGGATCCGGCTTGGCGCGCTCGTCACCGGCATCACCTACCGCCCGCCGTCGATCCTCGCCACGGAGGCGGTCACGATCGACCAGATCTCCAAGGGACGGCTCGAGATCGGCGTGGGCGCGGCCTGGCATCAGCCGGAGCATGAGCAACTGGGTATTCCGTTTCCTCCGCTGAAGGAGCGAGCGCAGCGGCTCGAGGAAGGGGTGCAGGTGATCCGGCTGCTGATGACGAAAGACAAAGCCAGCTTCGACGGTCGGTTCTACCAGCTCGATGGCGCGAGCTACCATCCTCGGCCGGTACAGCGACCGCATCCGCCCATCTGGATCGGCGCCGACGGCGAGAAGCTGATGCTTCCAATCGTCGCGCGCCAGGCGGATGCATGGCATGGCTTCGGCGGAACGAGCGCGATGGTCTCGAAGTCAAAGCTGCTGGATCAGCTGGCCGAGAAAGCGCAGCGCGATCCGGCAAAAATCCTCCGCTCCGCGTCCCTTTCGCTGTCCGATCCGTGGGATAAGGTTCGGCGGCGCGCCGACACGCTACGGGGCGCTGGGTTCGGTTACCTGATCGCCGAGTGGCCCTCGGAAGGCAAACCGCGCCTCGACGAATTTGTCGCGACGGTGATGCCTGAGCTTATCGGCTAGGACTTCTTCTTCGCCTTCTGGCGCTTGATCTTATTCGCCTGCTTGCCGAGCGCGGTCCGCGTTTTCTTCGGCAGATGCGCGATGGTTCGCTTTTTCTTGGCGGCGGCCTGCGCCTTCTTGATGTTCTTTCGCGCGGCGGCTTTCTGCTTTGCGGTTGCCATCATGACCTCCTTGAATCCGTCATTTTCTTTCAGGATGGCGAAGTGAAGGCCACCAGCGCAAGGCCGCCGGCTTTTCGACCGGCGGCCCATCCGCTGTTGGACTTACTGGTGGCTGATCACCATATAGCCCGACCGATCGAAACTGAGATCCGCGTACGTCGGTGCAGCATCCGCGTAGTTGGTGGTGCCGTCGCTGAGGATTCCCGAAACCGTCGCGCCACGACGCATGCCGTCGAACCATTTGGTGGCGATGAACCCGCCCGAGTGATAGGTAAACCGTCCGCTCTCTCGGTAAATGTCGCCGGTCCCGGTCCAGGTCAGGCCGAGCGACACGTTCCCGCTATTGCCCGAGATGTAATCGACCATCGGGATAGACGTCGTAAGCGTCGCGGATCGGAGTCCCGGATTAATCGTGTAGGCCGACTCCGGCACGGAGGCAAAGCCGAACGCCGCCTCCGTTTGAACGCAAGCCGAAAGGTCCGTTTTGGTGATGGCTACGAAGACCATGCCAGACTGGATTGACCCAGATCCGACTTGTTGTGCGGACTGATCGCTGGCATCGACGGACACGTCGGTCTCGATCGAGCCCGAGACCGTGCTCCATGCGGCGTCGGCGTTTTGTCCGCTGAAGCGGCCCGCGAAGACCGTGCCAGGTGCGGCGCTAGATGCCGTGGCGTCGGCAGGCACCGGTCCGGCAACGAAGTTGACGCTCGTCCCCTTCCCGCCGCCATAGCAGCCGCCTCCGCCGCCTCCGCCGCCGGCGAACGCGGTCGTTGGGAGCGCGAGCGCGCCAATCGAAAGCCCGATGACCGCGCAAAGACGTATAGGCGATAGATTCATGACGCTTCCTTCCTTGTTAGCTGAGTTCTGTACGACGGCGCGCGCGCTCGACTGCATAACGCCCGTCGCCGGTTTTCGTAACGGCGGAAGCTATGCGGCGACTCTACGACGGCCCGAGTAGACGTTCAGGCTGCGGCCGCGCACGAAGCCGATCAGCGTCTGGTTCGACGCCTGGGCCAGGTCCCGCGCGAGGCTGGAAGGAGCGGAAACCGCGACCAAGACGGGGATGCGCGCCTGCAGCGCCTTCTGCACGATCTCGAAGGACGTCCGGCCGCTCACCATCAGGATGTGGCGCTCGAGCGGCACCAGTCCTTCCTGGAGCGCGTACCCGATGGCCTTGTCCACCGCGTTGTGACGCCCGATATCCTCGCGAACGACGACCGGTTCCCCTCCGAGCCTAAAGAGGCCGGCCGCATGCAGGCCACCCGTACTGGCAAAGATTCGCTGCTCCGTGCGCAGCCTGGCCTCCAACGCGTAGACAATTTCAGGGTCGATTCTGAAGTCGTCGTCGGGCAGCGGCGGCGCGGCCGCGTGAATCGCCTCGATGCTGCTGACACCGCAGAGCCCGCAACTGGAAGCCGAGACGAAGTTGCGCTGCCAGCGTTGCGCGACACCAGGGGAGTCTGGTCCGAGCTTGACGTCAATCACATTCTCGAGGTCTGGATGCTCCCCGTTGGGCAGGACCGTGATTGCCTCGACGTCGCTGAAGCGGCGAATGATCCCTTCGCCAAACAGCAGCCCCAGCGTCAAATCGCGATCGTGACCGGGCGTCCGCATGACAACCGTCAGCGGCTGCCCGCTGACGCGGATCTCGAGGGGTTCCTCAGCCGCGAGCCGATCCTCGACCCGTTCGCCGGCCGCCTCGCCATATTTGAAGACGCCTGCGCGGTGCGAGCTGCGGTCGCCCATCAGGCGATGCTAGCGAACGTCCTCCCAGCGATAGGCGATCGTGCCACCCGTAAACGGGACCTTGAGGCCGGTTCGGACGAGATACGGCTCAACCCCGTGATACAGCGGAATCACCCAGCCCTGGCTGATGGCCACGGCCTCGGCCTGCTGATAGGCCTTGATGGCATCGTCCCAGGTCAGCGCCGCCCTTCCCTGGTTGAGGGCGCGCTCGATGTCGACATCGTTCAGTGCGAGGTTGTTGAACTGACTGCCGCCTCGGATGACGTTCTCCAGGAAGTCGGCGGGATAGGGAATGTCCGCGCTCCAGGTGTCGATGAAGAAGGGCAGCTTGTTGAGCGCGGCCTGGTTGAAAAAATCGCCGGTCGGATGCAGGTTGACGGGGCGGCCGGTGGCGGTCGCGATCTGGTCCTGCAAGTCATTCGCCACCCGGCCTTCGGTCGCATTGGTCGAGAAGTAGAGATCGATCGGACCGGGAAACGAGGCCTGGTCCAGCGCGTTCTTCGCCCCGGCCGGGTTGTAAAGCGGCAACGGTCGGTCGATGTGCCCGGGCACGCCGGGCGGCAGGAGATCCGTCGCCGGCACGCCCAGCATCGAGCCGTAGAGCGCGAGGTCGGTGAGGCGTGCTCGATCGATCGCCGCTGCGATCGCCTGCCGATCCGTCGGCCCGTAGCCGCTGCCGGCGATGCTGTTGAAGCCGAGCCAGGTCGTGCGGGTGCTTGCCACTTTGTGCAGCTCCGCCTCCTGTTTGGGATCTCGGGCGAAGGCGAGCAGCTGCGGGCCGGTGAACCCGTGGGCAATGTCGACGGCGCCGCTGGTGAAGCGGTCGAGCCGTTTTACGTTGTCTGGCTCGATCTCGATGTCGACCGAGCGAACGGACGGTCTGGCGCCCCAATAGCCGTTGAAGAAGCTGAGGTGCAAGCCGCGGCCGCGGTCCCACCGGTCGAGGTGATAGGGTCCGCTGCCCGCGCTGCCTTGCTTTGGATCGTTGATCCAGAAGGGCGGCAAGGCCAGCAGCGTCAGCAGCTCGCTATCGGGTTGTGTTAGCTCGAGCCGTAACGTCCGGCTGTCGACCGCCGTGACGCCGGTCAGCGGATCGCCAGGATAACGGGCGCCCAGCGCGGAAAAGAAGATGGTGTTCGAGCTGTTGGTCGCGGGTGCCAGCGCATGCGTCCATGCGGTGACGGCGTCCTGCGCCTGAACCGCGTTGCCCGACTGATACTGCGCGCTGCGCAGATGAAACACGTAGGTCTTTCCGGCGTTGGAAACGTCCCAGCTGCTGGCGAGGCCGGGCGCCGGCCGGTGGTTGGCATCGAGCCGAGTCAGGCCCTCGAAGATCTCGCTGCCGATCGCGAGCGAGGTTGGATCGTCGATCAGGGCCGGGTCAAGGGTTTGCGCGTCCTCGGCTTCGATCAACGCCAGATGGGAGGCGCCGTTCTGGGCGCGGCTGGATGGGATTGGGGATGCTGTTGGTGTGGCATTGGTGCAGGAGCTCGCCAGCACCGAGAGCGCAACTCCCGCCGACCAGAAGGTACGGCCGACGATCGTCATCAGGTATGCGGAGCGATCCGCATGCCCGATACTAGCAAGGTGCGCCGTCGGGCTCCGCTGATCCTGATGACGGCGATCACGCTGGCGGCATTGGCCCCTGCTGCGGGCGTCAACGCCGCCTCACCGGCGGCAACATTGGTCACCGGAACCGTGCTGCCCCACGACCCGCCGATGGACGGCATCGTTCGGCTCGACCTCACCGTGCGCAACGACACCAGCGACGCCTGGTCGGCCGCGGACCCGATTCATGTCACGTGGAAATCGGGCGCCAAAGTGGCGAGCGAGGAGGTTCGGCCGCTGGGGCAGCGCGTGGCACCGAGTGCGACGGTTCCCCTTCATCTGGTCACCCTTGCCCCCGCCGCCGTCGGCGACTACTCGCTCGGCGTGGAGTTGGAGACGCACGGCGGGCGGCTGTCGATCGGCGATGCCACGGCCTTCCATCTGAATGGCTTCCTGTTTCGTGGCAAGGGAAACGGCCATGGGCTGGGCATGAGCCAGTGGGGCGCCCGTGGGCGCGCCTCCAGTGGACAGGATTACCGCAAGATCCTCAGCACCTATTACACCGGCACGCGAATCGATACCCGCGACACCTCGATGCAGGTCCGGATCGCGCTGACGGATAACCCAATTGACCTCACGCGGCCCTGGCCTCATCTCTTCGGGCCGTTCCCATTCGTCGCCGGGCCGGTCACCGTCGACGGTGTTCCGCAGCTGCAAGCCGCAGCCGGCTCCATGATCGCGTTCGACGTCGATGGCAATGGCGATCCGATCGCCGTCGTGACGAGTGCCAGCAATGGCGAGGGGACGCCGGTCCCCATCAAGCAGACCCTGACGATCCGCACCAGCAACCCGGCGGGAATCCGCACCAACATCATGCAGATCATGGGCGGCGACTTTCGGAGCGGAGCCGAGCAGCGCCGCTACGCGGGCGTCCTGCAGATCATTCCCAAGGGCGGCACGACGATTTTGCCGGTCGACGTCCTCCCGATGGAGGACTACTTGAAGGGCGTGGTGCCGGCGGAGATGCCGCCGTACTGGGGCGTCGAGGCGCTCAAGGCGCAGGCGATTGCGGGGCGAACCTATGCCATCGCGCACCTGGGAGGCGCGGACTTCGACCTGCGCGCCAGCGAAAGCGACCAGGCATACAGCGGGTTGACGGATCAGCGCACCGATTCGAGCAATGCCGTGGACGCCACCCGCGGACAGGTGCTGACCTACAACGGGCAGCTGATCACCGCCTTTTACATGGCTTCGGACGGCGGGCACACCGAGGGCAGCGAGTATCGCTTCGTGACCTGGGATCACGGGGCGCAGCTGCGATCGCACCTCGGGTACATCACCGGCATCAACGATCCGTTCGACCGTGGACCCTCGTGGCAGGTCGGACCATTCTCGGCAAGCAACGCGGCGAGCGTCCTTCAGGACGATGGACGGGATCTCGGTGACCGGCTGCTCGGCATCGACGTCCTGCAGAAAGACGCGTCTGGCCGATTGGTCGGAGTGCGGCTGCGCGGCAGTAGCAAGACGATCGAGGTCAGCGGACCGACACTGCGCGCGCTGTTCGGGCTGCCGGATACGCTGGTCGAGATTATCGGCAGCGGGAGCTAGCGGTCAGGCGGCCGCGGATTGATTTGCGGACGGCGCGGCCTGGGTTTTCTGATGCTGGCTCAAGGCATAGATGGAGAGCCAGGCGCGTCCCAGGCTCAGGAGGATAAAGAACCTGAAGAACACGAACGAGCCGGCATTGAGGAAGGCGACCGTATAGGCCGCATAGACCACCATCGCCATCGAGATGCCGAGCAGCGAGCCGCGGCGGACGGTGAAGGCGAACCAGCAGAACGAGCCTCCGACAACGACGGCGGTCCACCCGAACAGCGAGGTGTAGTCCGGCAAGTAGCCGAGAGCCGTTGTCAGGCCCAGCCCGATGTAGAGCACACCGAGGGTTGCGAGGTAGCGCCATGCCCAGCGATGCGACTTCTGCCATTTGCCGACCTCTTTCGGATCGCGAGGACGCCCGGCGAGCTGCATTATCGGCACTGAGGTCAGCGGAATGGCCGCCTCACTAGGGATGGATGTAGGTGTCTCGATCGAGATCGGCCGCTCAACCGATGCCGGCGGCGGCGTCCACTGGGCCACCGGCTGGTAGCTGGCGCCCCCGCTGGTGCGGTCGCAGATGTCACAGGTCTTCTGACCGATTGGAAGGGCGCAACCGCAACGCTTGCAGACCCGCATGGCCGTATATCGGAAGTGGCCGCCCGAGCTTCCGTGACGGTCCTGCAACAAAAAACCCGCCGGGAGCGCCCGGCGGGTTGCTGACTACCGGACTAGCGCCCTAGCTGCTTGAGTGAAGCGGGATCCGGAAAGACCCACTGCTCGGTGATCTGCCCCTGGTCGTTTGCATGGATGATGAGGGCCTGCCGCGCATCGACGTCCTCACCATTTCGCCGCGCCTTGAGCGTGATCAAGGCGATCACGTGTTCATCGTTGGCCAGTACGTCGTGCGTTTCCAGCCCGCGAAAATCGTCCGTTTGGCTCATCTTCTTCAAGCCAGAGACGATGGCGTCCCGCCCCTTTAGCTCACCCAGCAGGAATCCGTGGAACTCGGCATCGGGACTGTAGGTTTCCGGATCTACCTCGCGTCGATTCAAGTCATCGAGCGCCTTGCGGGCTTTTTCGATCTTTTGTGCCGCGGTCAGCTTGGTTCCGGTTTCCGCCATCTGAACCTCCTAGTTTTCGAGGGATGCCTTGAGCTGCTCGGTGTCGGTGATGAGCCAGGCTTCGCTCACCTTCGCGTCGTCGTTCACGTGGAAGACGAAGGCTTCCTGGACCTTGTAGGTCTTGCCATTGCGCGCGAACGTGCTGTTGACCAGCGCAATCGCATGTTTGTCGTTGGCGACGATGTCGTGGACGTCGACGCCGATGTCCTGGTACGTTTGGGCAAACCTGACGATGTTCTCAACAACCGCTTGTTTGCCGCGATGGTCACCGCCGAAGACCGTTGATCCAGCCTCGTGCCACACCGCATCGTCAGTGAATTGGTCGCTGAGCGTCTTGATGTCGCCGCGTTTGAACGCCTCGAATCCGTTTCGTACGACCTGAATCCGCTCGTCGAGACTTAGCTTGGTACCGGCTTCCGCCATTTCGCCCTCCTTTTCGAGCTGTTGAGCTCGACCCTGGTTGCCCCCTCTCCGAGGATAGCCTTGGCTGCCCGGATGTCAAGAAAAAACCGCCGAGCTCAAGCCCGGCGGTTCTCGTTTGTTGGCTTAGCTTTCGCCTTTGCCCTTGCCGGCGACCGGCTCCTTCGGCGGCTTCTCCGGCTTCTCCGGCTTCTCGGCCTTGACCTCGCGCGGCTTGGTGATCGGCGTCAGCTTGATGTTGCCGTCGACCAGCTCGACGAGAATCGAGTCGCCCGCGCTGAACTTCGTGCTGAGGAGCGTTTCGGAGAGCGGGTCCTCGATCATGCGCTGGATGACGCGGCGGAGCGGCCGCGCGCCATAGAGCTTGTCATAGCCCTCCTTCGCCAGGTAATCCTTGGCCTCGGTCGTGACCTCGAGCTTCATCTCGTGTTCCTCCAGCCGCTGGGCGACCTTGATCACGAGCAGGTCGACGATCTGGCGCATCTCGGCGGGCGTTAGCGCCTTGAACACGACTACCGCATCGACGCGGTTCAAGAACTCGGGACGGAACGTCTTCTTGAGCTCATCCATGATCTTCTCGCGCATCTTGCCGTGCTCTTTCTCTTCCTGGCTGGTGGTCGGCATCGAGGGCTGGAAGCCCAGCGAGGTCGTCGCCTGCTGAAGGTTGGAGACGCCGATGTTCGAGGTCATGATCACGATCGTGTTGGCGAAGTTGACCTGCTTGCCCTTGGCGTCGGCGAGCCGGCCATCCTCCAGGATCTGGAGCAGCATGTTGAAGACTTCGGGATGCGCCTTCTCGATTTCGTCGAACAGCACCACACTGTAGGGACGGCGGCGGATCGCCTCGGTGAGCTGACCACCTTCGTCATATCCGACGTAGCCGGGTGGCGAACCGACGAGGCGCGCCGTGTTGTGGCGCTCCATGAACTCGGACATATCCAGACGGACGATTGCGTCCTCGTTGTCGAAGAGGAAGCGCGCCAGCTGGCGCGCGAGCTCCGTCTTCCCCACGCCCGTTGGGCCGAGGAAGATGAACGAGCCGATCGGACGGCGCTGGTCCTTGAGGCCCGCACGCGCCCGGCGCACGGCCTGGGAGATGACCTTGACCGCATCGTCCTGACCAATCAGGCGCGCGTGGATGTCATCCTCCATCCGCATCAGGCGGGTGGACTCTTCCTCGACGAGGCGCGAGACCGGGACGCCGGTCCAGGAGCTGACGATCTCGGCAATGTGCTCTTCGTTGACCTCGGGCACCGTGGCGCCGAGCTTGTCGCGCCACTCCATCTCTTCCTTGACGTACTTGTCCTTGAGCTTCTTCTCTTTGTCGCGGTAGGAGGCGGCCGTCTCGTAATCCTGGTTGGCGATCGCCTCTTCCTTCTTGATCTGAAGGTCGCGGATCTCCTTCTGCATCGTCTTGAGCTCGGGCGGCGTGGTGGTCAGCTTCATGCGGACCCGCGCCGACGCCTCGTCCATCAGGTCGATCGCCTTGTCCGGCAGCGAGCGATCGCTGACATAGCGGACCGACAGCTCGGCCGCGGCCTTGATCGCCTTGTCGCTGACTTTGACGCGATGGTGCTTCTCGTAGAGGCTCTTGACCCCGTGCAGGATCGAGACCGTCTCCAGCAGCGACGGCTCGTCGACGTAGACCGGCTGGAAGCGCCGCTCGAGGGCGGCGTCTTTCTCGATGTATTTGCGGTATTCGTTGAGAGTCGTCGCACCGATGCACTGGATCTCGCCGCGCGCCAGCGCAGGCTTGAGGATGTTGGCGGCGTCGATCGCGCCTTCGGCCGCGCCCGCGCCGACCAGGGTGTGCAACTCATCGATGAAGAGCACGACCTCGCGGCTGGAACGGATCTCGTCCAGGATCTTCTTGAGGCGCTCTTCGAACTCGCCACGGTACTTGGTGCCGGCGACCAAGGCGCCCATGTCGAGGGTCAACACCCGCTTATTGCGGAGGGACTCCGGAATGTTGCCCAGGACAATTTGCTGGGCAAGGCCTTCGGCGATCGCGGTCTTGCCGACCCCGGGTTCGCCGATCAGCGCCGGATTGTTCTTGGTCCGGCGGGAGAGGATCTGGACGACGCGCTCGATCTCCTGCTCGCGCCCGATCACCGGGTCGAGCGGGTTCTTCGCTGCTAGGTCGGTGAGGTCGCGGCAGAACTGGTCGAGCAGCGGGGTCTTGGACGGCTTCTTGGTCGCGGCCGCCTCTTCGTCCAGGCCGCTCTCATGCAGCAGGCGGTCGATCTCGCCGCGAACCTTCTCCAGGTTGGCGCCGAGATCCTCGAGGACATGGGCAGCGATGCCCTCGCCCTCGATCAACAGCCCAAGAAGGAGGTGCTCGGTCCCGACGTAGTTGTTGCCCATGCGGCGGGCTTCCTCGAAGGAGATCTCGATGACCTTCTTGACCCGCGAGGTGGGGATGATCTGCTGGATGATGATGCGCTCGTTGCGGCCCAGCACCGACTCGATGGTGGCCCGGACCTTGTTGATTTCCACGCCGAGATTGTTGAGCACCTTGGCCGCAAGGCCCTCGCCTTCGCGCAAAAGGCCCAGCAGAAGATGCTCGGTGCCGATATAGGAGTGGTGCGAGCGCTCGGCCTCTTCCTGGGCCAGCGTCAGGACTTTCTTCGCTCGCTCCGTAAACCGTTCAAAGGGATACAACCAGAGTCCTCCGACTAACTAACTTGACTACCTATTACGATACCCGGATTATTTGAAAGACTTCCCGTCTGAAAAATTGCGGTCGTTCCGCCTGCTGAGACGCTAGGGAGTTACCACGTCACGGGTACGGCTAAACAATCGTTCTGGGAAGCATAGCGCAAATTCAGCCCGAATACGGCACCATGCCTAACAATTACTTAGCCAGAATCTCCCTCCCCCGCTTGCGGGGGAGGGTCGGGGTGGGGTAACCCGGACTATTCCTGAGGAGCGGCGCTGATCTCGGCCAGGACGCGCTCGGGCTCGGCATGTGGCACGCGCTCGATTTCGCCCGGGTAGTCGGCCACATCAGCCTCCGGCTCGGGGCGGCCAGCGGCGGGCTCCTGCACCTGCTTCAGGGACAGGCTGATCCTGCGCCGGCTGCGGTCTGCTTGCAACACGCGGACCCGTAGCTTCTGGCCGACCTGGACAACGTCCTCCGTGTGCTCGACGTGCTCCCAGGCCAGCTCCGAAATGTGAAGCAAGCCTTCGATACCGTCGCCGATCTGGAGGAAGGCGCCGTACTTCTTGATCTTCGTGACCTCACCCTCGACGATCGCGCCGGTTGGGAAGCGCTTCTCGATGTGATCCCAGGGATCCTGGCCGAGTTGGCGGAGGCTCAAGGAGATGCGCGAGGTTTCCGGGTCGAGCTTGATGACTTTGACCCGGACCTCCTGCCCGATCTGGAGCACGTCGGCGACGTTGCCGACCCGGTCCCATGACAGCTCCGAGATGTGGATCAGGCCATCCGCGGCGCCCAGGTTGACGAAGGCGCCGTAGGTGGTCAGGCCGGACACCCGGCCGGTGATCTCGTCGCCGACCTTGAGCTTGCCAAACAGCTCGTCGCGCTGGCGGGCGCGGTCTTCGTCGAAGGCGGCCTTCTGACTCACGATCAGACGATTGCGCTTGCGGTTGACCTCGAGGATCTTGACGCCGATGCGCTGACCGACCAACTCCTGGAGGTTCGAGGCGTGGGTGCGCGACACTTGCGAGGTTGGGAGGAAGCCACGAAGGCCGAGGATATTGACGATCAGGCCACCCTTGTTCTGCTCCCGCACGTCGGCGTCGAGCATCTCACCGCTTTCCTGCTGCTCCTGCGCCTTGACCCAGACCGACTCGGCGCGGGCCCGGCGGAGCGAAAGGACGACGTTGCCGTCCTCGTTTTCAGGCTGGAGGACGAAGACCTTGATCTGGTCGCCGGCATGCAGGTCCGGACCGCCGCCGGCCTCGCGGGTACCCAGCTCTCGGCTGGAAATCACGCCTTCTGACTTCGATCCGACATCGACCAGCACCTCGTCCGGATCGACCCGGACCACGACACCATCGATGATGTCGCCATGGGCTAGCCGCTTGCTAGATGCTTCCTCCTGATTGAGGAACTCCTCCATCGTCGCGGTTGCGCTTTGCGAGTCGGATGAGTCCTGAGAAAGCTCGAAATCAGACAAACCAGTAGGCCACCACCTTTTGTTATTGGAACTCGTTGGTCGTCAGGTTGTAGGCAAGAGCGCGAGTCACCCCGAAGTATAACAAGCGACCTGAGGCGTTTCTCCGCAAAACGGCCGGAAAAAAGTGAGTTCGCCCATAGACGTCCCCGCGAATGCTTGCCTAGACTAAAAGTGTCATGTTGCCCTGGCGACGCGAGCCCACCGCTTTTGCGATTTCCGGCGGCGGCGCCCGCGGTGCCACCCAGGTCGGCATGCTGCGCGCCCTGCTCGAGCGAGGGATCAAACCTGATCTCGTGGTCGGGGTTTCCATCGGGGCCTGGAACGGGGCCTGGATCGCACACCGGCCGGACGTCGAGTGGGCACGCAAGCTGGAAGACGTCTGGCGGTCGGTGACGCGCCGGACGATCGACATGGTCTGGTGGCGGGCGGCCCGGAACATGGTGCGCCGGAAGCCGTCGCTTTACGAGGGCGGAGGTTTGTCCCGGTTCGTCGCCCGGCATCTGCAGGTCCATAACTTCGAGGACCTGGCGGTGCCTCTGCACACGGTTGCCATCGATCTGACGATGGGCACCAAGGCGGTGTTCTCCCATGGGCCGCTGGCCCCCGCGGTCCTGGCCTCGTCGGCGATTCCAGGGGTGTTTCCGCCGGTCGAGATCGACGGCCATCAACACGTCGACGGTGGCCTGGTCGACCCGACTGGTCTCGATACCGCTATCGAGCTTGGCGCCCGGCGAGTCTTTGTCCTGGACTCGGGCTATGCGGGTCGGCTGCCGGCGCCCCTGGGTTCGATGAACGCCATCGTCGACCACACCTTCCAGGTCGCGGCCCAGCACCGGACAAGATGGACGATCAAGCAGATGGGGCGGTCGGTCGACATCGTCCACATGCGTCCCGACGCCGGGTTTTTACGGCATTCGATGGACTTCGGGTCGACCGACTTCTATCTAGCCGAGGGCTACCGATACGCCTGCGAGGTCCTCGACAGCCGGCGCCGTAGAGCCCGTCGTCCGGTCGAACTAGCGCCGATCGCCGCGCCGGTTTACCACTAGCCCGGACCGAATCGCGGTGTCGCAGTACGACGTCACCGCCATTGCCGTGGACCCTACAAGCGGCGCCGTGATCGGACGGCCACGGGTGGAGCGTGTCGATACGGAAACGAATGACGTCTTCCGCGGCTGCAAAAGCCCGTGGGAGGTCGAGGACCGGTATCACGCCTACTGGAATCGGCTGGACGACTCGTGGGAACGGCAGTTTCCACCCGGGAAAGAGAAGGTTTTCGTCCTTCACGTCGACGCGGTCCGTCCGTCAGACGGAGGAAATATCGTCGAGCTTAGCGCGAGACGCGGAAGCTGAAGTCGAAGGCCTTGACGGACTGGGTCAGCTGATCCACCGAGATGAAGTCCACGCCGGCGAGCGCGTAGGCGCGCGCGTTATCGAGCCCGACCTTTCCGGTGATCTCCACCTTTGCCCGTCCCTGAACCAGGGCGATAGCCTGCCGGACCTGGCCGGGCGGAAAGTTCTCGAGCCGAAGCACATTGACCTTGGCCTGGAGGGCCTGCTCGAGCTCCTGCATGTTGGTCACCGTGAGCTCGATCCGCTTGCCCTGATGCGTCTTGCGGAGCTGCCGGACGATGTTCGGCACGCCGTCGCTCAGCGCGAGATGCGACCCGGTCACGATCAAGCGCTCGGACAGGCCTTTCAGGTGGACGATGCCGCCGCCGCACTCGACCGCGTACTTCTCGAGGAACCCGAGACCAGGCGAGGTGCTGCGCGTGCCAAGAATGCGGGTCTTGGTCCCGCGAACGGCATTGGTGAAGCGGGCGGTCTGACTGGCAACTCCGGTAAGGTGCTCGAGGAAGTTCAGGGCGGTTTGCTGCGCCTGCAGCACGCTAACCGCCGGGCCCGAAACTCGGGCCACGAGCTGCCCGCTGGAGAGGGTCGCGCCATCGGTCGAGCGCGCCTCGAAGTTGATGTTTTTGTCGACCAGCTCGAAGACACGGCGGAAGAATGGCAGGCCGGCCAGCACGCCGTCTTCGTTCGCGATCAGCTTGCCCCGCGCCTTGACCTTGCCCGGGAAGAGCGCCTGCGTTGTCATGTCCCCATCGCCGACGTCCTCCGCCAGTGCCTCCTTGATGAGCTTGTCGACGGTCGCCATGGGAAACCGCATGGTGATGACCGGCGGGGCGACCGGCTTGGGAGCCGGGGTCGGAGGCGGTGGCGGCGTGGCGGGGCGCGGCGGCATCCCCGGAGGACGACCTGCCGTTCGCCAGGGCGAGCCGAGACCCAGGATCGTGGGCCTGGGGAAGGGCATGATCGGGACGCCGGGCGGCAGCGGTGGCTGCGGCGGCGGCTGAGGTTTAGCTTGCTGGACCACGGTCGGAGCCACCGGCTCTGGAGCCGGTGCCGGCGCCCGCTGCGCGACCGGTTTGGTGGCCGGGCGTGCGGCGACCGACGTCTTTCGGGCCACGGAGGCGCCCTTCTTCGATCCTGAGCCCGTCTTCGGGCGCGCCGATTTGGCGCTCGGCTTTGCCTTCACTTTTGAAGTTGTCGTCCGCCCCTTCGCCTTAATCTTCGAGCGCCGGTCTGAACTCAGACCCGCTCGGCTCCGAACACGACGTTATCGATCAATCTTGTCGATCCAAGTTTAACAGCGACCGCCAAAACATTGCCCGGCTGAACACGGATGGGTGGACGCAGCGTCGTGTCTTCCACCACGGAAACGTACCCGATCTCCAGCTGCGGAACCTTTCCGAGCACATCTTTCGCCGCCCCTTCGAGGGCGCTCGGGTCCGTCTCGCCCGCCTTGAAGCGATCCGCCGCCGCGACCAGGGCCCGATGGATCGCGGAGGCCTCCCGACGCTGCCCCTGGTCGAGATAGGCATTTCGCGAGCTCATCGCCAGCCCGTCCGGCTCGCGAACGGTCGGGACGGTCACGATCCTGATCGGCAGGGCAAAGTCCCGAACCAGCTGCCGAACCAACACGACCTGCTGGAAGTCCTTCTGGCCGAAGTAGGCGCGTTTCGGCTGGGTCAAATTGAAGAGCTTGAGCACGACGGTCAGGACCCCGGCGAAGTGTCCCGGCCTGACCTGCCCTTCGAGAACCTGGGCGAGCGGGCCGGGATCGACGGCGGTTTTGAACGCAGGCGGATAGATCTGCTCGACTGGCGGATGGAAGATCACGTCCACCCCGAGCGCCTTCAGGCGGTCGCGGTCGGCCTCGAACGGTCGCGGGTACCGACTCAAGTCTTCCGCCGGCCCGAACTGCCGCGGGTTGACGAAGATGCTGGCGACCACCCGTTGGTTCTCGCGGCGGGCGCGCTCGAGGAGCGCGTCGTGGCCGGCATGCAGGGCGCCCATCGTAGGGACGAACCCGATCTCCTCGCCGTTATGCCGCCAGGCAATCGCCTGGTCCTGCATTGCCATCGCCGACTCGATGACTAAACCCTCAGCCTGCCCGCTCCGGGAGGAAGAGGGGTGCTGGTCAGCGGGCGGCGTACTCGTGTTCGGCGGTCGGAAAGGCGCCCGCCTGGACATCCTGATCGAATTGCCGGGCAGCCGCTTCGATGCTCTTCCCCAGCGTGGCGTACTGGCGCACGAACTTGGCGACATGATCGGGATTGAGCCCGAGGACGTCCTGGATGACGAGCACCTGCGCGTCGCATCCCGCCCCGGCGCCGATGCCGATCGTCGGGACCGAAAGCGCCTCCGAAACGCGCTTTCCCAGGGCGCTCGGCATGCCCTCCAGCACCACCGCAAAGGCACCCGCCTGTTCCAGCGCCTGCGCGTCCTTGAAGATCTGCTCCGCCGAATCCTCGGTCCGGCCTTGCACGCGCCAGCCGCCGAACTGGTTGACGAACGTCGGCGTCAGGCCCAGGTGCGCCATCACCGGAATGCCCATCGAGGTGAGCCGGCAGGTGTGGTCGATGATGCGGCCGCCGCCTTCCATCTTCACCGCGTGGACGCGCGCTTCCTGCATCAAGCGCCCGGCGTTGCGGATCGTGTCCTCCAGCGAAGCGTGGTACGACATGAACGGCATGTCGCCGATGATCAGCGCGTTCGGCGCGCCGCGCACGACGGCGCTCGCGTGCCGGATCATGTCGTCCATCGTCACGCTCAGGGTGTCTGGATAGCCGAGCATCGTCATGCCCAGGCTGTCGCCAACCAGAAGCACCGGAATACCGGCCCGGTCGAGCCACTTGGCCGTCGTGTAGTCGTATGCCGTGAGCATCGTGAACTTCTTGCCTTCGGCCTTCCACTTGCGCAGATCGCGAACGTTGACCGTCATGCTGCGTCCTCCTTCTTGCCCTGAGCGAGCCGTTTCGTGCGGTCGGCGAGCTGGCGGTAGAGGCGTTGCAGCTCGGGATCGCGGCTGAGCGCCTCGAGGTGTTTGCGAATCGTGCCTTCGTCGCCGCGCGCCGCCGGGCCGGTGATGGCGTCCGCCGGCGACAGATCGCGAAGGTTGTTGACGGCGCCGGTGAGCAACGCCGTCATGCCCTGGCGCGCCGTCTCCGGATCGATTCCGGCATCGGCTGCAAGGGCGATCGCCTCGGCGAGCAACATCGTCGGGTAGTTCGCGGCAAAAACCGCCGCCGCATGGTAGAGCGCATGGTCGACGTGGGTGAGGTCGAACGCGTGGCCGCCCAGGTCGCTTGCCATCCGGCTCAGCTGCTCGCGAAGAACGCCGTCGGCGTCGATACCAAAATAGGTGCCCGGGACGTTCTCGGCCGCTTGTGGGCCACGCCGAAAGGTTTGAAGCGGGTGGAAGACGCCGACCCGGAGGCTCCCCTGCTCTGCCAGCGGCTTGAGCGGAGTTCGATCCTGGGCGCCGCTCAGGTGAACCGCGGCCTTGCCCGCCGCCGAACAGAGCGACTCCGCCATCTCGGCGGCCAGCGACGCAATCACGTCGTCAGGAACGGCGACGATCGTCAGATCCGCGACGTCGATCGTGGTCGCCGGCGACTGGCAGGGCCTGGCGTCAAGCTCCTCGGCTAGGGCTCGGACGTTGTCTGGATTCCGTCCGCCGATGGCGGCGATGGTGTAGCCGGCCTTGTGGAGGCTCCGGCCCAGGGCTGATCCGGCGCGGCCGGGCCCGATGACGCCGATGGTCGGTTTCTGCATGCTTGCCGTCTCGGTCACGAGGATCCAAGCGGTGTCTCCACTATAACGGGGTCTGCGGCCATAACCCGCAGCCCGCACGCGCGGGATGGTGGGGCCGCGGAAGCGACCGCGGCCATATCTCGACCTAGGCTCCCCTATCTTCTGAGGGTTTTTCTCGTCAGCCGGCTGCGACGGGCTCCTTGGCACTTTTCCGTCCTGCCGAGGTGTACTGGAGAAAGCGAATGCCGTTGCCGAAGGGATCGCGGACTCCCATGTCGATGCCATAGAAATTGTCGTTCGGCTCCTGGGTGAACTCGGTGACGCCCCGGGCCTTGAGCTTCTCGTAGAGTCCGCGGCAATCGTCGGTCACAAACACCAGGCCACTGAGCGCACCAGTGGCGACCAGTTGCCGGAGTTTCTCGGCCGTGGCCTCGTCGTGCACCGGCGGTCCCGGCTGAAGCAGCTGGATTTCGGTACCGGAATCCCCTGGCACCCGGACCGTCAGCCAGCGAAACGATCCCTGCTTGACGTCGCTGCCAACCTCGAGACCAAGCTTGTTGACATAGAAGTCGAGGGCCTTGTCCTGATCCAGGACGATGATCGACGTGACATTGAGTTTGATCACGATTTCATTCCTCCTTTTGTCGTTGGGTTCGTTGGAACGAAGCCCATCGTAAGGTGGCTCGGCGCATCAGCGCTTCTCGAAATCTGCTCGATCGCGCCGGCGTCCCGGATACCCTTCGCCGATGACGGTGCGTCCAATATGACGCCGTTCGTATTGGGACCGTTGCCTCTCCTTGCCTGGGATGCGTAGCGTGAGATGGTGACCCGCCAGGAAGAAGCAGAGCTACTCACGGCCGAGCTCGACGAAGTGACCGCCGGAATCGCTCGAGTTGGCCGTGCGCTGCGAGAGCAGCGACGGGTTTCGCAAAGCCTGCTAACCGAGGTTCGCCGGCTGCGCAAGGTCAACGCGCAGTTGATCGCGCGCCCGATCAGAAAGGCAGCAGCGAGTTCCCCGCTGGCAGGCTAGCCGTCAGGCCGGCGTGGGCTCGAGACGGCCGGGGGGCAACTCCGGACCGCGGTCGTCGATCTTCGGCTGGACGTGCGGCGGTCGCTGTGCCTCCGGCTTGACCGGCGCCGGCCGCTCCGGCACCTTGCCGTCGGGCGAGTTGAGGACGGCGTCCATCTGCCAACCCTCGATCGTCTCCTCGCGTTTGAGGTAATCGGCGAGCTGGACGAGCTTGTCCTTGCGCTCGGTCAGGATTTTTTTCGCCCGCTGATAGGCGGTGTCGACGAGGCGGTGGACCTCCTGGTCGATCTCGCCTGCAACCTCTTCGGAGTAATTCCGCTGCTCACCCAGATCGCGCCCCAAAAAGACGAGCTCTTCCTTGTGGCCGAAGGTCAGCGGCCCCAGCTTTTCGGACATCCCCCACTCGGTGACCATTCGGCGGGCGAGCTTGGTCGCCTTGCCAATGTCGTCCGAGGCGCCCGAGGTGATGTCACCGAAGATCAGCTCCTCCGCGACGCGGCCGCCCAGGATGACCGCCATGTCATCGTTGAGCTCGCTGCGGGACACGAGGTAACGATCCTCAGTCGGCAACTGCATCGTCCAGCCGAGCGCCATGCCGCGCGAGATGATCGAGACCTTGTGGACCGGGTCGGCGTTGGGCAGCGATTTCGCCACCAGTGCGTGCCCGATCTCGTGGTAGGCAATAACGTTCTTTTCCTGCTCGGTGATCATGCGCGACTTGCGCTCCGGGCCGGCGATCACACGGGCGATGGCTTCTTCCAGCTCGACCTGGCCAATCGCCTTCTTGTTGCTGCGCGCGGCCAGGATCGCGGCCTCATTAATAAGGTTGCTGAGGTCGGCGCCGGAAAAGCCTGGCGTCTGCCGTGCCAGCACTTCGAGGTCGACCTGGCCGTCGAACGGCTTGTTGCGCGCGTGGACCTCGAGGATGGCGCGACGGCCGCGAATGTCGGGCCGGTCGAGCGTCACGTGCCGGTCGAAACGTCCGGGACGGAGCAGCGCGGGGTCGAGGACGTCGGGCCGGTTGGTGGCCGCGATCACGATGACGTGCGTATTGGTCTCGAAACCGTCCATCTCGACCAGTAACTGGTTGAGCGTCTGCTCGCGCTCGTCATGACCGCCGCCCAGACCGGCGCCGCGCTGGCGGCCGACCGCATCGATCTCGTCGACGAAAACGATGCAGGGCGAGTTCTTCTTCGCCTGGTCGAAGAGGTCGCGGACGCGGCTGGCGCCGACGCCGACGAACATCTCGACGAACTCGGAGCCGGAGATGCTGAAGAAGGGCACCCCGGCTTCGCCGGCGACCGCCTTGGAGAGCAGCGTTTTGCCGGTGCCCGGAGGTCCAACCATGAGGACGCCTTTCGGTATTCGCGCCCCCAGCGCGGTGAATTTCTCTGGGAACTTGAGGAACTCGACAATTTCGGTCAGCTCCTGCTTGGCCTCCTCCACGCCGGCGACATCATTGAAGGTGACGGCGGGCTTGTCGCCGCTCAAGAGGCGGGCGCGGCTGCGCCCGAATGAGATGGCCTGGTTGTTGCCGCTCTGCGTCTGGCGGAGCATGTACCACATAAAGCCGCCGATGACCAGGAAGAGGATGACGTTGGGCAGGACGACCGACAGCAGCAGGTTCGACGAGCTGGGGGCCTCGGTATTGAAAGCCACGTTGTCGTCGGCGAATTTGGTTTCGATCGGGAAGGTGTCGCGGAACGTCGTCTTGTAATGGTTACCGGCCTTGTCGGTCCAGTCGACCTCGGTGCCGCTGCTCTTGATGGTTGCCGAGCCGATCTCGTGCGAGTCGGCGGCCTGGATCAGGTCGGAGGTCGTTTTGTCCACAGGCGCGGTCGCCGTGTTGAAGCTCTTGTAGGTCGCGTAGATGATGGCGAGCAAACCAGCGAGCAGGACGAAATAGAAGATGTTGCGGTTACGCCCTTTCATGGCCGCCTCATCTTAGCACCGCATTTTTAAGAAATCTGTGTGCCAATACGAGGTAGAACGAATTCAGCCGCGCACTATTTCGAGATGCAGCTGATGTATGGTTTTCGGTGTCACCCGCTTGCTTTCGGACACCGTTACGCCTGGAATCCACACGATTTCTTCGCGATCGGAAACGATCGGGAGACTGTCGCGCGACTGACGCGGGACATGCGCGTCGACCAGGATGTCCTGTAGACGTTTCAGCGCCTTGAGACCGAGCGGGCGCATGCGATCCCCCGGCTTGCGAGTGGCGACGCTCAGCGGCAGCTGGACGCGATCGGCGTCCAGATGCCCGACCGGGTCGCGCGCCTTGAAGGTCGCCGGATCGCAACGGCAGGCCGTTACCGTGAGTTGGAGGTCGGCCGCCTGGTCAGTCGCGGCCGCCCGCCCTGAAGGTTCGCCGCTTGAGACATCGGCACGGCGCGCCGCCTCGATCTCGACGAAGCCAGCCTCGGGGATCAGCTGCCGGATGACCCGTCGCTGCAGCGCCGGCGGTAGGGTGCGAAAGGCGGCGCGGTCGTTGGCGATCTCCGGAGGGAGCTGCGCCACCTCGGCATCGAGGTAGCGATCCTCCTCCGCCAGGATGTCGGCCGTCCGAGCCAGCAACTCGCGGGCCGAGGAATCGAAGGCGTCAATGGCGGGGAGCAGCTCTTTGCGCAGGCGGTTCCGGGTGAACCGCGGATCGTCGTTCGAGGGATCGCGGCGTGGCACCAGGTGAAGGCGGGCGAGGTATGCCTCGAGGTCGGCACGCGGGATGTCCAGCAAGGGTCGTGCAAGGTCACCATCCCGTCGCCGCATCGCCGCCAGACCGCGTGAGCCGCTCCCGCGCAGCAGATGCAGCAAGAGCGTCTCGACCTGGTCATCCTGCGTGTGGCCGAGCGCGATCACCGAGCTCTGCGTTTCGCTCGCGACCTGCCGCAAGAAGGCATAGCGGGCCGTGCGCGCGGCGCTCTCCGTGTGTGGCAGTCCGGGATCGGCGCGCGCGCTGCGGAAGTCGAAGCCCCAGCGCTCGGCAAGCGACTGCACGAACTCGCGATCGGCTGCGCTGTCTTCTCGCCACCCATGGTCGAAGTGCCCGACGGTGAGATAGAGCGGGAGTGCCGGAAGCAGCTCGCGCAGGACACAGAGGAGCGCCAGTGAGTCCGGACCGCCCGAGACGGCAACCACCACCCGCTCGCCGGCGGTGAAGACCCGGTGCAGGCTGATCGTCACGGCGACGCGCCGCGGCAGCATCATCGGCGGCACGCCGTAAACCGGCACATCAGGGGATCACCGGCGAAGGCAATGGCGGAGGCAAGGATCGAACTTGCGACATACCGGGTATGGGCCGGTTGCTCTACCACTGAGCTACTCCGCCCAGAGCGATTGGTAGTTTAGCAAGGATGTCGCCGTCGTTCGCCGAGATCGCACCACGATATGACGCGCTGCGACCACTATCGACCGGCGATCGCCAGCGCCTCGAGCGGATGGTCGCATCCGCGCAGCTGACGCCGAATGATCTCGTGATCGAGGTCGGTTCCGGGACCGGACGGATGACACTGCCGCTCGGCGCCATCACCGACGCGCGCATCATCGGCGTCGATTCCGAGCAGCGGATGCTGGAGGTCGCCCGCGCCAAGGATGCGGCGGGGCGCGTCGAATGGCTGCACGGAACTGCGTATCGCCTCCCGGTTGCCGATGAGGCGGCGGCGCTCGTCGTCATGGTGATGGTGGTGCATCTCCTGCGCCAGCGAGCCCGCGCCTTCACGGAGGTACGAAGGGTGCTGCGTTCTGGCGGACAGCTGAGCATCTGGACCTTCACGCCTGCCCACGTCAACAGCTTTTACCTCAACGAATATTTTCCGAGCATCCCGATGATCGACGGCGCCCGGTTCCGGCCGGTCGCCACCCTTGTCTCGGAGCTGCAGCGGGCGGGATTCGCTCAGGTCGATGTCGAGCTGATCGAGGAGCGCAAGACGATGACCCTGGCCGAGGTCGTCGACCGCGTACGAGGCCGGTATATCTCGACCCTGGGCCTGTTGCCAGCCCTCGAGTACCGGCTCGGCCTACAGCGTCTCGAGGAGATGCTGGCTGCCGATCGCACCATCACCCTGACGCAGCGGTCGGAGTGGGCGATCCTGACCGCCAGGAAATCGGCCTGAAATGAGAAGAGGAGCCGCTCGGGCTCCTCTTCCTTCAGATGCTTGGTTGCGGCGGCGAGATTCGAACTCGCGACCTTCGGGTTATGAGCCCGACGAGCTTCCACTGCTCCACGCCGCGCTGATATTGTACCCCCCGCTTTAGCAATTCCCCTTCCCCCCAGCTTCACGGTTCCCTCTCCCCCTCAGGGGGAGAGGGTTTGGTGAGGGGGCGCTATTTAAATCGCCCGCCCCGCTTGGCCTCGAGGTTGCGCTTGATGTCGAGCAGCCGCTCCTCACTCGTTTTGAGGAACTTCGAGAGCTTCTCCTCGAACACCGGGTCCGCGCCCTCTGGAAGCTCGCGCTTGCCCCGACCGCCACGCCGGTAGGAGCGCGGCAGCACCGGGGTCGACATGCCAGGCGGCCCCTCGGGCACCGCCGCCTGCTTCAGCGAGAGGTCCATCTTGCCGTTGGTCGAGTCCACGTTGAGGACTTTGACCTTGACCTTCTCGTTCATCTTGACGTGGTTGTTCACGTCGCGAACGTATTCGTTCGCGATCTCTGAAATGTGAACCAGCCCCGTCCCCGCCCCCTCGATCTGAACAAACGCTCCGAAATTCGTGATCCCGACGACCGTCCCTTCCACCACCGTCCCAGGCGTTACTGCCACCTAACCCGCAGACCCTCCTAATGCCATAAGTTCCTCCAAAAGTGTTCGATCGCGCCGATTACGCCGCCGTCGTTCTTGGTCGCCGTCCGCCGCACGGCCGAATGTACGCTCGACACCAGACTGGGTACGGCCGCTTCCCCAACGGCCACCGCGGATGCCGAGTCGCTCGGCTTAACGATGACATAAACCTGCTCGCCGGGCCGAGCAAAGCCGGCCTTTCTGGCCGCCTCTTCGAGCGAGCCGGGAGAGCCGGAGACGGCCAGCTGGTTGCGGGTCTCGGCGTTGGACGCGGCCAGCTGCGCATTGCCGTCACGAAGCTGCTGAACCTGCTGGTCCAGCCGCAGATTGAGCATCAATTCCGATCCGAAGGCCCACACTCCCCAGACAACGATCGCGGCGACCACGATCCAGATCACTCGATCGGGCGCGGCAAGATGCACCTTCGCGCGGGAGGCTTTTGGCTCGGTAGTGCTCAAGATGTGATCTGGGTTGTTTGCGTGATCAAGCCGGCCCGAAACGGGCTGATTATATGCACAGCCTCAGCCATTGGCAAGACGGCGAATTGGCGCTACGCCTCCTTCTCCTTGGCGGCTTCCCAATAGCGATCGAGCTCCTCGATCTCCATCTCGCCAAGGGCGCGCCCCTTGCTACGCGCCTCCGCCTCCATGGTGCGGAAGCGGGCCTCGAATCGGCCGGTCGTGCCGCGCAGCGCGTCTTCCGGATTGATGCCGAGCTTGCGCGCAACGTTCACCATCGTGAATAGCAGGTCACCGAACTCCGCCTCGCGTGCTTCCAAAGTGGGGGCTTCCCGCAGCTCGTCGAGCTCCTCGCGGACCTTCTCCAGCGCGCCATCGACGTCGCGCCAGTCGAAGCCCACGTTGGCCGCCCGACGCTGCAATGACCAGGACCACTGCAACGCCGGCAACGACCGCTGGACCCCGTCGAGCGCGGACTCACGCCCGTACTCCTTGGCTTTCAGGGCGTCCCAGTTGCGCAGAACCTCCTCGGCTCCGCTGACCTTGACGTCGCCGAAGACGTGCGGGTGACGGCGAACCAGCTTGTCACGGACCGAATCGGCAACATCCGCCAGCGTGAAATCGCCGGCTTCCTCGGCGATCTGCGCCTGCATTAAGACCTGGAGGAGAACGTCACCCAACTCTTCCTGCAGTTTGGGCATCGACTTCTCGTCGATCGCCTCCAGGACCTCGTAGGCTTCCTCGAGCATGGTCGCCCGCAGCGATGCATGCGTCTGCTCCCGATCCCAGGGACAGCCGCCAGGTGAACGGAGCCGGCGAACCACCTCGAGGAGGGCGGCGAGCCGCTCGACGTCGTGATCGTTGGCGTCAGTCAACGCGATAGGCGCTGGCTTCGATCTCGACCAGCCAACTGGGATCCAAAAAGCCGCGGACCCCGATCATCGACGTCACGGGTTTGATCGCCCCAAAGACCTCGCCATGCGCGCGGCCGATCTCGCGCCATCGCCGCGGCACGGTGGTGAAGATGCGCGTCCGGGTGACATCGTCGAACCCGGCTCCCACCGCGGCTAACGCCTCACCCACGACGCGCAGGCATTGGCGAGTCTGCTCATAGACACTCGTGCCACCGACGGTCGATCCATCGCCGGCGGTTGGCGCGCAGCCCGAGATCTCGATCACGGGACCAACACGAACCGCGCGTGCGTATCCCACCATTCGTTCCCACTTGCGACCTGTGGTCGCGACGCGGCGCGTCTCCACCGGGCACATGCTACTTCTCGTCACGGGGGAAATATCTGACGAGATAGTGCAACGACGCAAAATCGCCGGCGCGGTCAGTCGGCAGTTGATTGACGATCACGGAGGTACCGACGAAGGTTGCATTGGCGCGCAAGACTAGGTGTTTAACCGCCAGGGCCTGGTTGCCCGACTCAATCCAGTCGTCGACCAGCAGGACGCGATCCCGGCGGTCGAGCGCCGACGCCTGAAGCAGTAGATCGTGCACTCGGCCACGGTAGTCCGGGGCCCACATTGGCTCACGAAGTTTTGGGCCTGGAAGAAGGGCGCCGCCTTTTCGGACGCCGGCGAAGCCGGCATCTAGCGCCACCGCCACCGCACCGCCCAGCAGGAAGCCGCGGGACTCGATGCCGACGACCTTGGTTATTCCTTCGCCCGCGAAGGGGGCGGCGATCGCTCGAATCGCACGCGCCAGAAGATCCGGATTCAGGAAGACCCGCCAGATGTCGGCGTGGCCGTCGATCTCAGGGATCTGATCCTCCAATTCGGCTGAGAGCTGGACGTCGAAACCTCGTCGCTCGAGTTCGTCTCGGACATCGGCTGCCAGCGACCTCATCCATCTATGCGCACGGGGGCCGCCAGATCGAGTCGCCGACCGACTCGCGAGACGCCAGCCATATTCGAAAAGCTGGTCCATCGTCATCTCGTGCGGACGGTTTGCAGGCAAGGCCGGCGAAACGCTCAGACGGCGACCGCGACTCGACCGAGCCGGTCGACCTCGCCCAGGACATCGAGGAGCCGCTCCTTCCACTGCGAGCCGGCTTTGCTCAGCGAGATGCGGACCTTGCCAAATCGGACGTACAGGATCGACCGGAACTGCGCCTCGAGCCGGCGCTCATCCCCGTTCCAGCCGACAGGGAGGCGAATCACGAGGAGGTCGCCGTCGGTCTCGATCGCCGACACCTGGGCCGCGCGAGCGAGCAGCTTGACGCGCAGCGCATAAATAAGGTTGCGCACCGGAGCCGGCGGCTTCCCGAAGCGGTCGGTGAGATTCCTCTCCGCCGCCTCCAGGCCCTGCTCATCCTCGATCGCGGCCAGGTCGTGGTAGACCTGCAGCCGCAGCTTCTCGTCGGGCACGTACTCGCGCGGCAGGAAGTGCTCCAGGGGCAGGTCGAGGCTCAAGCCGGCGGGCATCTCGACCGGGACGCCCTTCTTCTGTGACTCGACCGCCTCGCGCAGCATCGAGTTGTACATCTCGAGCCCAACGGCGGCAATCGCGCCGTGCTGTTCGACGCCGAGCAAGTTGCCGGCGCCGCGGATCTCGAGGTCCTTCAGGGCAAGCTTGAATCCCGAGCCAAGGTCGTGCAGCTCCGAGATCACGTCGAGGCGCTTGTCGGCATTCTCCGTGTGCGAGCGCGTCGGGTTGTAGAGGAAATAGGCGTAGGCCCGCTGACCGGCGCGGCCAACGCGGCCGCGCAGCTGGTACAGCTGAGCCAGGCCCATCCGGTGGGCATCGACCACGATGATCGTGTTGGCATTCGGAATGTCGAGGCCCGATTCGATGATGGTCGAGCAGACGAGGACATCAGCCTCGCCCTTCACGAACTTCAGCATCACCTCGGCCAGCGTCGTCTCCGGCATCTGGCCGTGCCCCACGACCACGCGGGCCTGCGGCACGAGCTTCTTGACCCGCTCTTCCGCCTTCTTGATCGTTTGCACGCGGTTATAGACATAGAACACCTGGCCACCGCGCTGCAGCTCGCGCTGGATCACTTCCTTGATCAGGTCGTCGTCGTCGGCGGTGACAAAGGTCTTGATCGGAAGGCGTTCTTCGGGCGGCGTCTGAATCACGGAGAGATCGCGAATGCCGGCCAGCGACATGTGCAAGGTGCGCGGGATCGGCGTCGCGGAGAGCGATAGGACATCGACCGAGGCACGCAGTTGCTTGAGCTTTTCTTTCTGCATCACACCGAAGCGCTGCTCCTCATCGAGGATGACAAGGCCCAGGTCCTTGAAGCGCACATCCTTCTGCAGCAGCCGGTGGGTCCCGATCACGATGTCGAGCTCGCCCGTGGTCAACCGGCGCAGGACATCCGCCGCCTCGGCGTCGGTTCGAAAGCGCGACAGCATGTCGACCTTGACGGGAAAGGGCTGTAGCCGCTCGCCGAAAGTCAGGTAATGCTGTTGGGCCAGGACCGTGGTGGGCACCAGCATCGCCACCTGCTTGCCGTCCATCACCGCCTTGAAGGCGGCGCGCAAGGCCAGCTCGGTCTTGCCAAAGCCGACGTCGCCGCAGAGCAGCCGGTCCATGGGCCGTGAATCCTCCATGTCGACCTTGATCTCGTCGAGCGCCTTGATCTGATCCGGCGTCTCGTCATAGGGAAAGGACTGTTCCAGCTCCTGCTGCCACGGACCGTCCTCGCCAAAGGCATGGCCTTCGACCATCTCGCGCTTGGAATAGAGGTCGAGCAGGTCCTTGGCGACCTCCTCGACGGACTCCCGCACTTTGCGCTTGGCGCGGTCCCACTCTCCCGATCCAAGCCGCTGTAGCTTCGGTGCAGCGTCGCCACCCGCGACATATTTCTGCACCCGCTCGAGGTGCTCGACCGGAACGAACAGGCGATCGCCATCGGCGTACCCGAGCTGCATGTACTCGCGCTCCTGGCCCGCTTCGCCCATGACGCGCATGCCCACGAATCGCCCGATGCCGTGATCGACATGCACGACCAGGTCGCCGGGTTCGAATTCCAGCTGCCAGGTGGTGGTGCGGGCGCGAACGACGCCACGGCGCACCCGCTGGCGCAGGCCACCGAAGAGGTCGGTGTCGCCGTAGACATCGAGCTGTACCGCCGGCACCCGGAATCCTTGTGCCACGGCGCGGTCACCGAGGACGACCAAGCCGGGGGCAAGCGGCGTCTGCGACCATACGAAAACGCCGCCGGCGGGAAAGACGTCGCGATCCTCGAGCAGCTCCCTTAGCCGGCGTTCCTGCTGGGTCACGATCAGGATGCGCCCCTTTTCGCGGGCGTCGGAGCGAACTCGATCCGAGAATGCGTCGATCCGCCCGGCATAAGCATCGACCGGCTCAAAACCAAGGTCGACCGTGCCCTCGTCGCCGGCGCCGCCGATCGCGAGCGATCGGAAGGCTGACGCTTTGGTCGCCAGTGTCGCGGTGGTGATCAGGCCCGAGCGCATTCCCCGGGGTAGCTCGCCGCGTTCGACTTCGGTCTGGACCAGTTCGGCCAGCTCGCTCTCTCGCTGCTGAGCCTGGGTGGCCGAGCGACGGGCGTCGATCGACAGAATCAGCGCGTCGGCGGGAAGATGCTCGAGGAGCGTCGGCTGGGACGGGTCCAGGTAGGCCTGAAAGCCCTCGATCCCGTCGAAGTAGGCGCCACTGCGGACGCGCTCGATATCGGTCAACCACTGGTCGCGGACTTCGGGAAGGCATTCGCGAAAATCCAGCTGATCCAGGCTCTGCTCGGCCGCCTTCACGGCCTCGGGCGTCAGGATCAGCTCGGCGGCTGGAAGGACCCGGGCCTCGACCACGCTGCCGGTTGACCCCTGCGTCTCGAGATCGAACTCGCGCAGCGACTCCAGCTCGTCATCGAAAAACTCCGCGCGGACCGGACGCCGGCGACCCGGTGGATAGCAGTCGAGGATCCCGCCCCGAAGGCTGAACTCGCCCCGGCCCTGGACCAGCGCTTCACGACGATAGCCCAGCGTCGTTAGGCGATGCACCAGGTCATCGAGCGAATAGCTCTGGCCAACCTTGAGTGTGAAGGCCCAACGCCCGAGCGCATCTGGCGAGAGGGTGGGCCGAGTCATCGCCGTCCACGAAGTGAAGCAGACGAGCGGCCCGCCCGCCTCCAGCGCGTCGACCGCTTCCAGCCGGCGCCGCACCGTCTCCTCGTCGGGAGCCAGGCGATCAAACGGCAGCGTCTCGACCGCCGGAAAGACGACCGCCCGGACGTCCTCGCGAAACCAGGCTCGAGTTTCCTGGAACGATCCCTCCGGATCGGGAACCAGCGCCAGCAGTGGCCGTGCGCTGCGCCGGGCGAGCCAGGCGGCGAAGACCGGCAGGGCACTCGCCGGAAGTCCGTGGGCGTCCATGGTGCTCATCGGCGCGCGCCACCACTCCTCCAACCGCGAGTGGGCGGGGAGGCGGTCGATCAGCTCGAGCAGGGTATCGGTCATGAAGTTCCAGCCACGCAAAAATGCGCCCGCGGCCGAAAACCGGGGCGTACGTGGATCAGCCTACCATCGGCTGGCCCTCGTTAAACCGATTTGACTTACGCGAGCGCGGTGGCGAAGCCGTAATCCAGCAGGCTGGTCGCCTCTTTGAACACCGATGGCGAACCCAGAATCACCAGCATCAAGTGCCGTCCATTACGTGTCGCGGTCGCGATCAAGCAGCCGCCGGCATGGCCGGTCCAGCCCGTCTTCAGTCCGGTAGCGCCCGGATACGTCCGGATCAGGTCGTTGAGGTTATAGAGCGCATAGGGATGGTGCTGCGGGCTCGCCGGCAAGGTGATGCGCTCGACTGACGCGATGGCCGCGACATCCGGATAACGCGATTCCAATTCGGTGGCGGCCCGGGCCAGGTCGGCGGCTGACGTGTAGTGCGCAGGGTCGTCGAGGCCGATTGGATTGACGAAATGCGTGTCGGTCATGCCGAGCGCCGCCGCCTTGGCATTCATCCGATCTATAAATACCGGTCGTGGCATGACCGCCTCGGACAAGGTGATCGCCGCATCATTGCCCGAGTTCAGGAAGAGGCCGTACAGCAATTCGCGCACCGTCAGCCGCTCCCCGACCTTGAGCCCCATGCGCGTCGAGTCCCACGGAAGCTGGTCGATTGATGCCGGCACCGTGACCAGCTGGTCCTGCTTCATCAGATCGAGCGCGGCGAGCGCGGTCACGACCTTGGTGAGGCTGGCCTCAGGAAGCCGCGCGTGCGGATTCAGCTGGTAGATGGCCTGGTTGGTATCCATGTCGATGACGACGGCGGCTCGCGCTTTGATCGCCGGAGGGGGCGCGGGACGCGCCAGCTCGTAGATCTGCACCGGCTGCGCCACTTGTCCGGTCGCAGGCAAGCTGACCGCGACCGGCATCAGCATGGCGAGCAGTACCAGCCAGATCTGCATGTGCCAGTGAAGAAACCATGCCGCGCTCGCTCACGCAAGGGCCGTGCGGACTACGGCATCGAGCCAGCGGGGATCACCGTTCGCCGCGCGCCAGAGCCAGTACTCGCTGCCCCAGAGGAGGACCGTCTCCACGCCGGTTGCGGAGAGCGCCGCGAGCAGCGAGCCGACGGAATCCGGCGAGACCGTGAGCGGGCTGCCGTGGGTGGCGCGGCGCGCTTCCCACGGCTCGGCCTGCGCCTCGGTGATCCAGAAGCGCTTGCCCTGCGACTCGGCGATGCGTTTCCAGCGGGCAACCGACTGGACTTGATCGACATCGGCACGGGCGAGCTGGGCGTTCTCCGCGGCATCGACCCACCCGATCGATCGGTAGACGTCGACTCCAAGGATGTCGCCCTGGCGGAGGACCGCCAGCGCCTCGCGTTCAGCGGCAAACGCCAGCACAAGGCGTCGCTTCCAATCGGACTGATGGCGGCTCGATGCCCGATCGAGGTCGGCGCTGAAATGCCCGAAGGTCGTCAGGATGATCGGGCGCGCCGGGTCAAGCACTCGAACCGCCCTTGCCTCGCGCCGGACGACCGCCCTCGGGATCCATCGGCCTTGTGGGCCAGAGCGGTTGAACGGCTCGTTTTCGATCTGCCAGGCCACGATGGAAGTGCGGTCGCGGAAGCGATCGACCGTTTCCCGCACCTGGGCGAGCGCCTGCTGCTGCACCGCAGGCTCGCCCGGATCGAGGCCCTCGGGCAGGTAGAACTCGGGCCAGCCGAGCGCCTTCATGCCGACGGTCATCACGACCGGCTGCGCCACCTCCTCGGCTCGGTCAAGCAACCAATCGAGATGACGCCATCCGAATTCGGCGATCTCGCGCCAGGATGCGGAAAGACGGATGAGCGACAGGTCGAGTCGCAACAACTCGGTGAAGGCATCCCGATAGTCGAGGCCGAGCGCCTCGGCCCGCCAGCGGGTGAAGCTGGTGCCGACCGCGGTCATCAGCCAAGGCTACGCAGCCGGTTCGGTCGCGAGCTGCTCGTGAGCCTGCTGGCCGCGGGTGACGTGCCGCCGCGCGACAACCGCCGCCACCAGCCAGGCGAGCCCGATCGCGATCAAGACGTCCCCCGCGCTGGCAATGCCTGGAAGCGGCGCGGGCAGGTGGATCCGATCGTCCAGGAAGGCCAGCGCGGTCCGCGGGCCGGCGACGACGTAGGTATTGGCGGCGCCCAGCCCGGACATCAATCCGGAGCCCTCGACCGGCATGAAGCCGCCGTTCACCGCCCGGACCACCTCATTGCAAAAGGCGCCAATCGCGCAGCAGAGGATGGGAAGAGCGCGCTGCGATACGGCCCAGGCTCCGGCGGCGGTCGCAAGGCCGAGCGGAAGCAACCATGACCACGGGAGCGGCGCGATCAAGCCGATGACAAGGAGGGCGCCGCCGGCGAGCGCCGGCCGGTCGGGAATCCGTCCACCGGCTTTGAAGAGCCATGCCGGACGACCCCGCGTCACCGCGGCTAGGGCAATGCCGACGTCGACAACCAGCGTGCCGTCGGCAAGCTTGAGCGCCGCCGGCTGTAGGGCTGCGGTCCGCCAGGCAAGCGCGAGAACGATTCCGGCGGCCATGGCTGGAATGGCGAATCGGTTCTGGCTGCGGAAGCTGATGCGGACGGGCATATCAGTCAGCCGGCTCTGCAGCCAGGTCCCGAACAGTGGACCCGCGGCGTAATAGACGGCGACCAACACCGCGGTTGCCGCGATGAAATGCACGGTGTCCTCGAAGCCGACCAAGCGGAGG
>DAIPYJ010000011.1:0-65732 GCA_036782775.1 Candidatus Dormiibacterota bacterium
AGTGCCGGTGATCGTGCTCGTCACCGTGTCGGTCGCCGTCAGGCTCTGCGTCCCCCCCGTCTTCAGCGTCGCAGTGAAGCTGTGTACGCCGTTGTCGTTCCCGGTGCCTGTCGTAAACGTGTAGTTCGCGGGCAATCCTGCATGACCGTCGCTGCTGGTGAAGTGCACGGTGCCGCTATATGCCGTCGCGGTGTTGTTGTAGGGATCGAGGGCCGTCACGGTAACGCTGTGCGGATCCCCAGCCGTCGTCGGTGACGAATAGCCATTAACCATCAACGTGCTCGCCGGGGCTGGATTTACCGCGACGTCCAAATGCCCACTGATTGCTGCAATCGAGTCGGTCGCGGTAATCGTCTGAGTTGGCGCTTTCGTGAGGATCGTCGTCGTTTGGTAGGTCCCGTCGTCGCCCGGCGTGCCTGAAGGGGCCGCAAAGACGCTGAAGGTGTGCGTAGCAGCCGGAACGCTGCCCGTATTCATCGGAGCGAGTCCGAAGACGACGGTGCCCGCGTAGTCGGCCACGGTGTTGCCGTATATGTCTCGGGCGGTGACGCTGAACGGATAGGTGTCACCTGCCGTGGGTGTCGGGGCCGCGCTCCTGACGTCAAGTGTTGCGGCGTCAGCAGTCGTCTTCACTTTCCGATCGGGACCGATCGAGACCCCATTCAGGTTTACCGCGATCAGGCGATAGTCATAAAGGGTGTCGGCAGTCGGAAGCGTCACGCTCTGGCTCACAGGAACGTTCGCAGTGTCATGCCCGAGCACCTGGACTCCAGCAACTGCCAGCGGCGACAGCGCTCCACTCGCCAGATCCGCGATCGTCTTCAGATCAGTGCTCCCGTAAGGGCTGGCATCAGGGCGCCACTGGAAAAAGGCATATGTCTCGCTTGCCGTCGGAGGCGTTGTCGGCAAGCTCCATCCTGCGGGGTTCGCAAGGTCGTTGAAAACGACGGTGTGGGCACCGCAATGATTGGCGGCGCTCGAATGGTCGGTCGGACTCGAGCCATCCGAGCAGCTGTCTGGGCCGGCGGCCGCAACGACTGGCGCGATCGTCGGCGTTGAGAAATCGAGCGTGGTGCCGCTGGTCTCGCTCGACATAACCCGGCTGTGTTCGCTCTGGGGCATGCAACTTGTCGCCGCCGTCGCTGTAAAGGTGTTGGGCCCACTGATTCCGTTCGGCGTTGTGCCGTCGACAGGGGCAACCGTCGTGCCCGTCCAGGTCCTAGCGTCCATCCATTTCCCGGTTGTGAAGGCATGCGGGACGTTGTCCGTCCCAACCAGGTTGCTTACCGGATTGATGCTCGTGTCCATGGCTCGATCAAAGACCAACGTCGCGGTGATCGTTCCGCGTCCGAAGATGGGGTTCCCGTGGGTATCGAGCTGTTTATTCGTGTTTCCAGAAGTCAGGGTGATCGACGCCCAGGCAGCCTTAGAGTTGAGGGCCGTGGGCGCCTGCTGGGGAAGGTCCTCGTTGTGTTGAACAGTGGCTGGTGGGCCGTCGGTGCCCCACCAGACCCGGGCAGTGCTGGCGGAGCCGGGCAACGCAGTCAGGTTTTGAGCCGGGGAGCCATTACTGAAGACATCGCTGTCTGAAATCGTCGTCAGTGAGGTCCCGCTGGCCGGATCCACCAAAATTCCTCCGCCGCCGTTGTTACGAATCGCGGAGCAACTGACGACGGCGTTTCCGGTTCCCGTCGCGTGAAGGGCATACCCCGTCGCGCTACCGCTGTTGGTCAGAAGCGCACCCGTGACGTCCAACTCGCCACTGGCGATGGTGAGCCCGGTCGTCGCGTACTGAACGCCTCCCCCGGTGAATCTGCTGGTCGTCCCGGTCGGATCGACGTCGATCCCGCTCCAATAGTCCGAGCTCGAGAGACTGCATGGACTTGCTACGAAAACACTGGGGCAGGCCGCCATGCCGAGGCTGCCGTCCTTCATGCTCGTAAACGTCGTTCCACTCGTGGTCAGCTTGCCGTTGACCTTAATGGCACCGGTCAAGATCTTTGCTACGCCCGGTCCCGACACAAAGTCTCCGTTTACGGTGAGCCCTCCGTCGAGCATGTATCCAAGCGCGCCGGTGATTTGCGGGATTACGAAGCTAAACGGATCGGTCCCGACCGTGTTTGCAATTCCGTCGAAGACCATGGCGTTGAGTCCATTGCCCGTTCCGCTATTGCCGCTAATCGCGTGCTTGAACTCGCCTGTCACGTGGTTGAGGAAGATAGCCGGATAGGTTCCGCCGCTGTTGCTCACGGCGTTGTTTTGAAGGGTCAGGCTATCCGCGCCCGTGAGGCGGATTCCGTAGGTGCCAGCGCCATCGATCGTGTTGTTACTGATGATCGTTGTTTGGCCACCGAGACCACTCGCCACGATGCCATCCTTCGACACGTTCTTTATGGTTGCCCACTCGACATCGAGGCTGTCGCTGCAACTGCCGGCGCAGGCAGGTCCGCCCAAAAACGTGGCGATGATCCCATGGGAACCGAGGCGCTCCAGGTCCGTTGGGCCCGTTGCGGTCGGCGGCGTCGTCGTCGTATTCACCGCCATCGGCGCAACTTGAAGCGCTGTGTCCTGGGCGCTGATTCCGTCGCCGGTCGCATCGGTGATCGTCGTGCCCTTCACCACCAAACCGAATCCGCTCGATCCAAATTGGGCGGTCGGGCCGCTGTCGATCGCAACGCCATTTACCGCATCCGTGATCTTGCCATTGGTGATATTCGCCGACCCGGGCTTACCCAGCCCGTCGTTAGTAACGACCAGGCCGCCCCAATCACCGGGTTGGACGCTGGTTGACGAGCAGAGGCCGGTGAAAACTGAAGGACATGTCACGGGATACGCCGATGTGTCTTTGAGGCTGGTGAACAACTTTGTCCCAGCCGAGGCATCACTGGCATCCAGGACCCCACCACGAATAGTGATGGGACCGCCCAAGGATTTAACGATGTCGCCGGCGTGGATCTTGAGCGTTCCATCGTTCACGCGGACGGCTCCGTTCAGTAGGTAGCCCAAACGGTGGGTGGTCGCATTCACGGTCGGCGTCAGCCAGTTCAGGTCGCTATTGACGTCGCCGTGAAATGCAAGGACATCCATGCCGTTGTTCGAGCCAACATTTCCGCGCACATTGTTGGCGAAGTCCGCCGAGACGCCGTCGAGGTAAATCGCGGGATACGGCGCTGCGGTCGCCGCAGTGCAACCAGTTACGGCACCAAGGCCGCTACAACTGACGTTGTTGTTGCGGAGAACCAGGGCATTCGCGTCGACGAGGCGGATGCCAAAGGTTGCCGCATCTTGCACGTGGTTGTCGGTGATCCAGACCGGCTGTCCAGCGAGCGCCTGGCCGAGGATCGCTTCGGCGCTCGTGGACATGAACCGGTTGCCGCTGAGACGCAAATATGCGGTGACGCCGCTCCCAACTACGTTCGCATTGATGCCGTTAACAGCGCCGGTAATTGTCGAGTCGGTCACGGACAATGACGTGTTCAGCGCGTCGACCGCGTCGCCGAGGCTCGAGCTGATCGAGCTCCGAGCCACGACTAAGGCGAAGCTCGAGGACGTCGGACTGTGCGCGGTGCTCCCAGTGATCGAAATGCCCGTCCCGGCATACCGCACGGCGGCGTTGATCAGCGCTCCATTCGCCGCCGCTCCACTGAGGTTGATCCCTCCCCAATCGCCGGGATTCGCAGCCTTGCAGCCGGGTAATAGCTGAGAGGGACAGGCGGCAACCCCGGCAGCGTTATCGGCGAGACTCGTGAAGATCTTTTGCGCGCTGGTGCCGGTGTTGTCGGCGCGCATGGTGACGCCCTGAAGCAGGAGCGTTCCGCCGTTGCCCACCTTGACGACGTCGCCGGCATTGACCGTGAGGGTCGTACCCGATGTCGGCATCGACAGGGAGTTATCGAGCAGATAGCCGAGCGGGCGGGTCGGATCACTCGTCTTGCGAGCGGTAAGCCAGGCCAGGTCGCCTGTCACGGTGCCATGGAAAACGAGGGCGTCGAGGCCGTTCCCTGCACCCGTATTTCCGGTGATGTTGCTTGAAAAGTCGCCGTCATAGCCGTTGAGGTAAATCGCCGCAAAGCCTGTTGCGGCGTTCGTCACAACGTTGTTCTTTAACGTCAAGTGGTCGGGACCGACCAGGTCGATCCCATAGCCACCCGAATGGTCGACCACCACGCTTTTGATGGTCGTCGACTGGCCCGCGAGGCTGAGACCGACGATGCCGTCCGAGCCGCTCCGTGAAATGGATGCGTTTTCGATGTCAAGGCTCCGGCCGGTCACAACACCGCCGGCCGTTAAGTCGACGTTGATGGCTGAACCACCATTGTTCGTGAACGACCCGCCGCTGATGGACACTGCAGACAAGCTGTGCACGCCGTCGGAAACGGTGTTGCGGATGTTCGTGTTGGTAAGTCTCAGGTTGTCCGCTCCTAAGGCGGTCCCTGGATTGCCCATCGAAATCCCGGTGGTCGCGTAGCGAATCTCGCCCCCGATCAGGCTGTTCGATTGGTTCGCCGCCGGCACCAATCCGCCCCAGTCCCCGGCAGCCGGTGCCTGGCAAGCGCCCGACGCCTTCGGCACGAAGACCGTGCCACAAGTGGGCAGCCGACTATGTTCTTTGAAGCTGGTGAAGGTCGCATTGACCCCGGTTACTGGACCCCCCTTGACGGTTATTTTTCCGTTGTTCAAAACCGGCACGTAATCGCCGCTCGGGTCGGTAGTGTTCAACGTCAGGCCGCCGTTGACGGTCAGGTCGCCGTCCAGCATGTACCCGAGCGGGTTGGCACTGGTCGCGCTGGCGAGCCCAACGGTTTGCCAGGTCAGGGCCGTCGACGTCGCGCCATGGAAGACGATGGCATTGAGTCCATTGCCCGTTCCGGTGTTGCCACTGATGAGGCTGCCGAAATCGGCATTCGAGACACCATTGAGGTAAATCGCCGAATGCGTCGGTGACGCCACGCCGCTATTGCTGATTGCGTTGTTCTGCAGCGTTAAATGATCGGCCCCCTGAAGGTTGATGCCGAAACTCCCGGCGTTCCTGATTGTGTTGGTCTCGATATCAACCGGCTGGCCGGCCAGCCCTGTACCGACGATGGCTTCGTCGACGCTGCCCTGGAAGGTGTCAGCGGTGACGGTCAGCGCGCCAAGTAGAGTCCCGCCGGCAGTCGTGTAATCCGCATTGATGCCTTGGTGCCCGATCGCCGGCGCACTACAAATGCCAGCCGCGCATCCAAAGGTGGTTGCGGAAACAGTGACCGGCGTGTTGACGGCGGTGACGCCATCGGCAAAGGTCGGACCGATCGTGCTCGACGCGATGGAGACGGCGTGCGCGCCCTGGGCCGAGACTCCGGTCGTCGGGTAGAGAACCGTCGCATTATTGATCCGCACCGCCGCGGTATTGGGGGTGGTCGCTGTCGGCGGGCCGACGACATCGATTCCGGACCACTCACCCGCGGGCAGCGGATTCGGACAGCTCTGGACGAAGACCGTTGGGCAGCTCGCGATGTTGGCGTTGTCTCGCAGGCTGGTGAAGACCTTGGCTCCAGAATCACTGGCATCAAGGGTTGCGTTGTTGAGCGTGATCGACCCATCCTTCACCTTGACGAAGCTGCCGCCGGGCACGTTGAATGTCCCGCCGTTCATGGTCATGCCGCCGTTGATCAGATAGCCAAGCGGACGTGTGGCGTTTTGGGCGTTTGTGGCGTTCTTCCAGGTAAAGGTCGACGATGTCACCGTGCCGTTGAAGACGATGGCGTCGAGCCCATTCTCGCCGCCGGTGTTTCCGGTGACCCGGTTCTCGAGGTCGACCGTTGCCCCATTGAGGTAGATCGCTGAGTACTTGAGCCCACCACCGCTGCAGGGAGTCACCGATGGTTTCGGTGTGCCCGATCCATTGCAGTCGAAAAGGTTGGTCGCGATCAGCGGATCATTGACGCCGTTCAGTTCGATTCCAAAAGAGCCGGCACGATAAAAGCGATTGTTCTTCAGGGTGAAGGGTACCGATGGCGACCCGGCAAAACTGGCCTGGATCGCGTCATTGCCGATCGTCCCGGCGGCGCATGGGCTCAAAGGCAGGCATGTGGTGTCGCCGAACGGCACCGAACTGCCAAATGCTGTTGCTTCGATATCGACGCCGGCCGAACCCGCCGGCGCTGCCCCGTCATAGGTGAGCTTGATGCCTTGCGATCCGATATTGTTCACGGTTCCAAACAGGCCATCGGCTAGCGGTGGAGAGTTGGCGGTGTTCTTCTCACCGATAAACGAGGCCGGGGTGTCAGTGACGTCGATCCCGTCGAAATAGGAGGGTCCGATCGCACTCTTGTAAAGCGCAAGCCCGTACGGAATAAGAGCCGGATTTCCGCTTGCGTCGAGCCGGCCACTCGGATCAATCGTCGATGTAGCCCCGCTCGTAATCGTGATGGAGGTCAGAGCATGACCGATGCTGGTGTAACCGAGCGAGGCGTTGCCGCGGTTAGCCGCGTCACTGGCAACGATCTGCAATCCGTCCCAGGACGCGACATCAGGCTCGGCGTCGAAGCTGACGAAGTTTTGTGACCCGGTACCGACCGTCCGGATGCTGCCGCCGTAGACGGTGATGCCGGCCCCGTGGGAGAAGATCTGGACTGGCCCGAGGCTCGCATCAATGACTAGCGTGGAGCCCGGATTCACCACCACCCCTGGGGTTGGCGTGGTGGCCGCCTGGCCCGGAAGCGGAAATGAGGGACATGCAGACGAAGGCTGGATCGGATCGTTCGTCGTGTTGAGCGGCAGAATGTAGGGGCTGTGCGCCGCCGTCCAGGTCGTCGTGGTTCCGCCGGCCGTATCTGGCTTCAGCGCCCCGCAGGATATGATCGTCGGCCCATCGCTGGCGACGGCCAACGCCCGCTGATGGAGCTGGACCGGACCTTGCTGCGTCGCGCCGCGTGCCGTCAGCAGCACGAGGGCCAGCACGGCGAAGCCGAGCTTCCAGCCATGCCGAAGCAGGAGATTCGTAGACGGACCCGACAATCGTGGTCGGTTACCTAGGTCGAGCCTCACTCCCTCCCTCGGCATGCAGAACTAGACCGTGTCGGTCATTTGGATTCAGCGGCGAGAGCGACGTTAGGCGGCTAGATTTTCACCGTCAAGCAAATTGCGCGAAACTCACAGCCATCTGCCCAATCGGGCGCGGCGGTTTGCCCATTCGATTGATAGGCCGCCGGCGCCTTCCGGACAGCTGCTAACGCCGCTATCAGGAGCTAGGCAGCGGCGCCGACCGATCCAATCGACCTCAGGGCGGCCACCACCAGGTCCTGTGCGGTCAGGGCGTCGCCATGGTATTCAGCCGCCCCCCAGTGAATCGAGATCCGCTCGGATTGGAGGGCGGTCTCGACTCGCCGGGCGAGGGTCGCCGCCTGGGCCGCGTCGATGCCAGGCGCCAGGATGGCAAAGTTGTCGCCGATCCAGCGAGAAGCCAGATCGTCGCCTCGGATGGAGCCACGGATCGCCTTTGCGATCCGTTTGAGCACCGCATCGCCCGCGCGGTGCCCATAGGCCGAGTTGGTTTCCCGCAGGTTGATGACATCGAACATCAGCAAGGTCCCCCATGACTGCGGCCGGAGCAGGTGCTTGTTGACGGCGTCCTCGAACGCGTCGCGGTTCATCAGGCCGGTGAGCGCGTCGACGCTGGCGGCGTGCGCCAGGCGGTCGATCAATCGGGCGTTGGCCATGGCGACCGCCGCCTGGTTGCCGAGGATCGTCAGCAAGCGCAGCTGATCGAGTGAGAACTGGTTCAGGCCCAGCTTCAGCACCACAATGACGGCCAGCACCTCGTCCTCGAAGACAACCGGCACGGCAAGCATCGACTCATCGATGACATCCGTACCGGCGACGTGGGTGGCCTTGGGATGCCGTTCCGTATCGCCGAGCACGACGCCGCGCCGCGACTCGGCGACCCAGCCGGCGATGCCTTGACCGAGCTCGACCGAAGCATTGTCGGCGGTCACGGCCTGATACTCCGCACGCTCATTTCCTCCCAGATAGACGATGTCGAGCCGGCTGCGATCCTCGCTCATCAAGAGCACCCGGCACTGGTCGCGGGGGATGAGCGAGGCGATCGTCTCGCCGATCAGATTGCAGATGTCCTCGGTGCTGGTCGTACGCGCGAGCTGCTGCCCGAGTCCCTCGATCGTCTGCATGTGTTGCGCCCATGACCGTGGTCCGGTCACCGGCGCCGGCTGACCGGACGCCTGCGCGGGGGCGCTGACATGCGGTGGCGCTTCGGCGATGACGTCCAACATGACATCGACCACGCGCGGGTCGAACTGCCCGCCGCGGCCTTTACGAAACTCCGACACGATCTCCTCAGGCGGCAGCGCCTGGCGGTAGGCGCGGTCCGAGGCCATTGCATGGAACGAATCGCAGGCATGGATGATTCGGGCCTCGATCGGGATCTCCTCCCCTTTCAGCCCATCGGGATAGCCGGTCCCGTTCCACCGTTCGTGCTCGGCGCGCACGATCGGACCGAGCGGCGCGAGGAACGGAACCGAGGCGAGGATGCGCTCGCCGATCACGGGGTGCTCGCGCATGATGGCAAACTCTTCGGGCGTCAGTGGTCCCGGCTTTTGCAGGATGTAGCCGGGGATGCCGATCTTGCCGATGTCGTGCAGCAGCGCTCCATACTCGAGCAGGCGCAGCTGCTCCCCCACCAGGCCAAGGCGCTTGCCGACCGTGACAGCGAGCTCGGCTGTTTCGCGTGAATGCTCCTCGGTGTAGCGGTCCTTGGCGTCCAGCGCGGCGGCCAGCGCGCCGATGGTCGCAACGTAGCTCTCTTCCTGCTCCTTGTTCCGCCGTTCGTACTCACGCAGCAGCGCCGCCCGCACCTGCGCCGGAATGTAGGCCGAGAGAATCGTCGCGCCGGTCAGCACCACGACCGTGCGCAGGTAGGCATCGTCCCAGCCCTGCAGCAGCAGCGGCAGGGCGGCGGTGAGGGCGGTGAGCAGCGCGATCGCCAGCCCGGTCCGAAAGCCGTACGCCGCGGCCATGAACACCGCCGGCGGGATGAACATCGGCAGGACCTGGGAGTGGATGCCGCCGGTCGACATCAGCATGAAGCCCAGCAGGGCCAGCCCGGGGAGAACGATGACGACCAGGAACCGCTCGACCGGCAGGCGGTGCCAGGGGAAGAACCAGGTCCCGATCGCCCCCACATAAGAAAGGATGGCGACCATCGCGATCGGCATGAAGTTCAACTTCGGGCCGCCGATCAGGCTGCTGCCGGCATTGACGGTGGCCGCGACGAGGAACGCGATCGCGGCAATCCGGAACATCGCCTGGTGAAAATCGACCGGTAGGCGCTCCTTTTGAGCCATCGGCGCCAATACAACGCGTGTTCAGGGCCCTTCCAGCGACAATGGCCTGATGCCAGCGGCCGGCCGGGTCAACGGACAGGGCGCCGAACCGCCAATTCGGATCGACTCCCGGGAGGAGCTTGTCTACCTCCTCGGTGAGGCCTCCGAGCTCGAACACGGCCTCCTCTGCGAATACCTCTATGCCCAGTTTTCGCTCAAACGCGGGGTTGACGAGGGTATCAGCCAGCTCGAGCTGGACCGCATCCTGGCCTGGGAGACGACCCTGATCGACATCATCAAGCAGGAGATGCTGCACCTGGCGCTGGCCACCAACCTACTGACCGCGGTCGGCGCCGCGCCCCACTTCGAGCGGCCGAATTTCCCGATCCTCTCGCGCTGGTACCCGGCGGACGTCCAGATCGCGCTCGTTCCTTTGGGCGAGCGGGCTTTGCGGCACTTCATGTACCTCGAGCGCCCCGAGGGCATGACCCTGGAGGACGCCGAGGGCTTCAGCCATGTCGGCGGCATGGAGCCGATCCGCGTCGACGATCCGCAGCTGACGCCCGGGCCGGAGGAATGGCACACCGTCGGCCACCTCTACCGCGGCATCGAGGCCGGCCTCGCCCGCCTCGTCGACCGCTACGGAGAGGAGAGTGTGTTCATCGGACCTGCGCACGCGCAGGCGACGACCGACATCTTCGAGTGGCCGCAGCTAACCGCCGTCACCAACCTCGCCTCCGCCAGTCAGGCAATCGAGCTGATCGTGGAACAAGGCGAGGGCGCACGGGGCGACTGGGTGAACTCGCATTTTGGTCGCTTCGTCGGGGTCCTCGAGGACTTCCTCGGTCTGCGACGCGCAAACCCAGGCTTCGATCCGGCGCGGCCCGTGATCCCGGTCTATGTGCACGAACCTCCAGACGTCGAGGACGCCGCGCTGATCGAGGATCCGCTGACCCGGCGGGTCGGCGACCTGTTCAGCGCTATTTACGAAGTGATCCTGCAGCTCCAGGCTCGCTACTTTGTCCATCACGGCGAGACGGGCACCGAGGTAGACACCCTCGCGAAAACGGTCAAGCACCTGATGAACTGGGTGATGCGGGCGCTGGGGCCGATCCTCACCCGAATGCCGGTCGGCGCCGGCTTTCCCGGGAAGACGGCCGGGCCGGCGTTCGACATCCTGCGGCCCGCCTTCTTCATCCTCCCCCACCGCCATGCCGCCTGGACCGTCCTCCATGAGCGGCTGGAATCCCTGGGATCGACCGCCGATGAGCTGGCGAGGGAACCGGGCCTCAGCGACCTCAGCGGTATCGCCAGGAACCTGCACGGGTTCGCCGCCGACCTCGACCAGCACTTGCAGGAACGGCGCAAGGCGGAGGCCACGGCAGCCCGCTGATCGGATGCCGGCGCTACTGCCCGATCGCGCCGTCGGTCAGCTCGCGCAGGATGTCGGCGTGCCCGGCGTGGCGGGCCGTCTCTTCGATCATGTGGACCATGATCCAGCGAAGGTTGACCGGACCTCGTCCCGGCGGCGTACTGGCGGCCATGTCATCCAGTGAGGCGCCGGCAACGATCTCGCGTGAAATCGCGCACTCCTGCTCGTAGAGCCGGCGGACCGCGTCGATGGTGTCGCCTGGACCGATCCGGAAATCGACATCAGGATCGGGGTCGTCTTCAGGCCACGGATATTCCTCCGGACGGCCCGCGAACCGGTGCTGAAACCATCCCCGCTCGACATAGGCGAGGTGCTTGACGACGCCGAGCAGCGTCGTCGCGGAGGGCACCAGCCGCTGGGACGCCTGCTCCGTCGAGACGCCGTCCAGCTTGAAGAGCACGTTATCCCGATAGCGGTCGAGAAAAGCGCTCAACATCGTCTTCTCATCGCCAGACCCCGGCACCGGCAGCCGCTCGTGCGGAACGACGCGCGCTTCAGCCACCGTCAGGACACCTTCTCCGTTCCGCTGCGGGTGGGCGCGGCGAGCCGGTAGGCGCGGACCGCCTGGGGAAAGCCTTTGAGCGTGAGCGACTCCTCGCTCACGCGCAGTTCCTGGCTCTCGAGCCAATCGCGCGTGCGCCGATAGGCCTCCTCACTCATCAGGACCTCCCCGCCGTGCACGACAGCCTGCAGCCGGGCGGCGAGGTTGATCGTCTCGCCGACCGCGGTCACCGGCGAGCCCTGGCTGAACTGGCCGACGACAGCGGGCCCCACGGCGATGCCGATGCCGACCGGAACGCCGGCGAAGGCCGCCTTCTCGCGAATCGCCACCGCCGCCTGCAGCGCCTGGACCGGATGGTCGAGCCGCACGCCGGTGACATTGAAGGTCGCCATGATGGCATCGCCTTCGTAGCGCCCAACCAGTCCCTGGTGCCGGCGGATCTCGTCCTCCGCCCAGCGATACAAGCTCGCGATCTGATCGGCGAGCTGGTCCGGCGCTTCGCGCAGAGTCAGCGCCGTGTAATCCCGCACGTCGATGAAGAGAACGGTGACGAGCCGTTCGGTGGGCTCGCGGATGCCGGCCGGAACTTGCGCTGGCGGCCGGTCGACCGCAGGCTCGGGAATCTCGACCCCCAGCTCGCGCAAAGCCTCGCGTGCACGGCGGGCCTCCAGCAGATGGCGGCGCGATGTCGCCTCCTCGAGCACGCCGCGCAGCTCCGCTTCAGCGCGATCGCGCTGGCCGGCTCGAGCCAGGGCCTGGGCATACACGCGACGAGACGGCCAGGCCTCGTCCAGGTAGACGGCTTCTTGCAGCGCCTTCGCGGCGCGCTCGAGCAGCGGTAGGGCAGCGTCCACGCGATCCTCGGCCAGCAGGACACGGCCCTCGATACGCCAGAGCAGCGGGTGGCCGCGGAAGCGGTCGGTGATGGCGCTCTCGAGCACCTGGCGCGCGGAACCCAGGTCGCCGAGGCGGACGAAGGCCTCAGTTACCCGGTCGATCATGTACACCTCGCTCCATTTCTTCGGGTTCTGCCCCAGCGAATCTCGGACGCGTTCCGCGTCGCGGCGAAGGCCTGCCAGGTCACCAGCCGCCAGGTTCAGCGCCAACCGGATGTAGAGGAGAAACATCACCTCACCCTGCTCAGGGCTGGCCGGCTCCGGCAAGATGGTCCGGCGGGCGTCCTCGAGACGATCGAGCATCGCGTAAACATAGGCCAGGTCCATCCGCATCCTGGCCGCAAATAGCGCTTCCCCGGCGTCTTCGAGCTGGGGCAGCGCCGCCTCGAGCAGGGCCCGCGCGCGCTCCGGCTCGCCGTCGGCGCGCACAGCCAACTCAGCCAGTTGATGCAAATAACTCGGCTCACGCGCGCGGCTCGGATCGCTGCGAGCCTGGTAATGGGCCAGACGCTCTTTTGCCTGGCGGATCCGGCAAAAATGGACGTAGTCGCCGATCGAGTTGTACATCGCGGTCTCCGCCATCCAGTCGAAGCCCCGCTCGATGGCTTCGAGATAGCTGCGGTCGAGCCACGCCAGACCTTCCTCGATCTTCCCCATCGCCGCCAGGTTGTCACCGACATAGCCATAGGCGAAGATGCGGGCCGCATCGGCGCCCGCGGCTTCGGCGATCATCACTGCCTTGTGGGCCAGCTCGAAGCCGCGTTCATGGTCTTTGTCGAAGCCGGCAAGGCCGCCGAGCCGAACATAGGCGATGGCAAGATCGGCGCTCGGTCCATACGGCTCGAGCGTGACGCGCGCCTGCTCATACTCGCGATACGCGAGGTCGGGGCGTGCCTGTAGCCAGTAGCAACGTCCAAGCCAGAGGCGAAAGCTCGCGGCTTCCTGCGTTTTTCCGCAGCGTTCCAGGGCTGCGATTCCCTCGTCGAGATATCGTTGTCCGCGGCGGGACTCGCCGGCGAAGAAATAGGCACGGCCCATCGCGCTGAGCAACTTGGCGCGCTCGCAACGGTCGGTAACGCGATCGACGATGCGCTCGTAGATCTGGGCGGCGTCCATGTACGCGCGGTCGGCTTCCGCCTCGCGCGCGGCCTCGAGCGCCACAGGAACGGCCGCTTCCCACTGGCCGGCGGCCATCAGGTGATGAGCGAGCTCATGCTTGTCGACGCCGGGCGACGACTCGAGCGCCCTCGCGGCGGAGGCATGGAGCCGCTCCTTTTCCGGGGTGATCAAGTCGTCGTAGATCGCCTCCCTGGTAAGCGCGTGCCGGAATCGATAGCGGCCGGACGGCTCCTCGTCCATCAGCTGGCTGTTGACGAAGGCACGCAGGGCGTGCAGCACCGTCGGTTCTGGCTGCGCCGAAACGGCCACCAGCAGCCGGTAGTCGAAGGACCGGCCGAGCACCGCGGCGGCGCGGAGAATGCCGCCGAGCTCTTCGCTCATGCGCTCGACCCGCAGAAGGATTGCGTGCTTGACGGTCGACGGCAGCCGCAGGTCATGAATTGCCTTGCGGTCCCAGCCGCCGTCGGTCAGGAAGATGTCGCCGCGATCGAGCGCGGCCTTGAGGAACTCCTCGAGCACAAAGGGATTGCCTTCCGTCCGGAGAAAGAGGAAATCGCGCAGGTCCGGTGCAACCGGGGCGCGATCGAAGATGGCGCTCACCATCGCCTCGACGCCCGCCGGCGCCAGCGGCGGCAGGTGGATCGCGGTCATCGCCCCACTCCGTTCCCAGCCCTGGACGAGGGGCAGCAACGGATGACGGCGGTTGACCTCGTCGCTTCGATAGGTCGCGAGCACCAGGATTCGAGTCCGGCGGCGGATTCGCCGCACGATGTACTCGAGCAGCTCGCGGCTGGAGGCATCCGCCCAGTGCAGGTCCTCGAGCACCAGCAGCATTCCCTGTCGCGCGGCAAGCGCGCGCAGCAGCGCCAGCATCGCTTCGTAGAGGCGCACCTTTGCCTGATTCGGCTCGCCCGGATCGATCAGCGAGGTCTGCAGCTCGAACTGCGGCAGGATCTGGCTCAGCTGCCGGCAGGTCCCCGGACCGAGCTCGAGGCGAATGGGCTCGAGATCGACGCCGGCCAGGTAATTGCCGATCGCCTCCACGAATGGCAGGTAAGGCAGCGCCATCTCGGCTTCACTGGTGCTGCCAGAGAGCACCAGGATGCCGGCGCGCCGGGCGCGCATCTTCAGCTCGTTGACCAAACGGGTTTTGCCGACGCCGGCATCGCCGGCAATCAAGACGGCCTGGCCGTCGCCCCGGTGGGCTGCGACCAATGCGTCTTCCAGCAGGCTCAGTTCGGCGTCGCGGCCGATCAGGACGGGGCAGAGCGCGCGTTCCATGCGCCTCCATCTTATGAGCGTCATTTGGACGCGGTTCTAAATGAGTTGCGACCTCTGCCGATGGGCCTGCCTATGATCGATGGTGATGGCATCCAACGATGCGGCGGTCCAGGAACGGGACGCGGCGCTGCAGGCCCTGGTCGACCGGGCCGGCGACGATGGCTGCATCAACCTCTCGGAAGTCACTCACGTCATTCGGGGGCTGGGGCTCGATGACGAAGGCGGCGAAGAGTTTTTGGCCGAACTCCAGGGGCGCGGCCTCGATGTGCGCGACGACTGCGGCGCCGAAACGGCCCCGGCCTCGCACTACGACAACGAAGACCTGGCGATGGTTACCGCCGACGCGGTCGGCGTTTTTCTGAACGAACTCCGCCGCTTCCCGCTGCTGACTGCCGCCGAAGAGGTCGAGCTCGCCAAGCGGATCGAGCGGGGCGATCAGGAGGCGCGCCACCGGATGATCAACTCGAACCTGCGGCTCGTCGTCTCGGTCGCTCGCCGCTACCAGCATCGGGGGTTGACCCTGATCGACCTGATCCAGGAAGGCGTGCTCGGCTTGATTCGTGCCGTCGACAAGTTCGACTGGCGGCGCGGCTACAAGTTCTCGACCTATGCCACCTGGTGGGTTCGGCAGGCGGTGCAGCGCGGGTTGGAAACCCGCGGTCGTGAGATCCGCATGCCCTCGAATGTCCTCGACGTGGAGCGAAAGATGGCGCGGGCCGAGCCGGAGCTGACCCATACGCTGCGGCGGGCGCCGACCAACAAGGAACTGGCCGACGCGATCGGCGTGACCGCCGCCCAGGTGGCGACCGTCCGCGCTGCCGCCCGCACCGTGACCAGCCTGGACCGGCCGATTTCGAGCGATGCCGACGCGGCGCCGCTGGCGGAGTTCGTGCCGCACACGGCGCCGGGACCCGAAGAGCGGTTGACGCTGGCCCTCACCGAGCAGAAGCTTCGCGCCGCGATCCAGACCCTGCCCGACGATGAACGCCACGTCATCGAACTGCGCTTCGGCGTCGACGGCGAGGCGCAACCGCTGGGCGTTAGGGAGATCGCCCGCCGGCTTGGCATGACGGCGCGTCGCGTGCAGAGCCTCGAGGCGCGCGGCCTCGAGCGCCTGTCGCTCAACCGCGAGATCCAGGCGCTTCGGGACGCCGCGTAGACCCCTCCCCGTACCCCCTCCCCGTAAACGGTGCGGGGGGATACCGGCATCAGCCGCCCGCGATTGCTCCGACGACCATCAGCGGCTCCGTCCCGCTGTTGACTTCGGTTGGCAGCGGCGCGTCCGGAGACTCGTTCGATAAATCCTGCTGGCAGGCAAAGAAGCGAATGAACGCGCGCCGCTGCTGCGTCGTATGGTCACGAATCGTGCCCTCCAGCATCGGATAGCGCGATTCCAGGGCGTTCAGCACCGACCGTTGGGTGACCGGCGCCGGCACCTCGAGCGTGACCTCGCCCGACACGTTCGCCAGCCGCCGGAGATGCGCCGGCAGCAGCACGCGAATCACGGCAACGTCTGGGCTTCGACCGAGAACACCGCCGGGAGATCACGCACGATCGGCTTCCAGGTGTCGCCGCCGTCGGCCGATCCATAGACCTGTCCGCCGGTGGTGCCGAAATAGACGCCCGCCGGATCGAGCCCGTCCACCGAGCTGGCGTCGCGCAGGATGTTGACGTAGCAATCGGTCTGCGGCAAGCCCTTGGTCAGCGCCTCCCAGTCATCGCCGCCCTTCTTGCTGCGATAAACGCGCAGTTTGCCGTCCGGCGTGAAGTGCTCGCTGTCGCTCTTGATCGGGAAAACGTAGATCGTCTCGGGATCGTTGGGATTCACTTCAATGGTGAAACCGAAGTCGGTGGGCAGGTTGCCGCTGATTTCACGCCAGTTTTCGGCGCAATCATCGGTTCGCATCACGTCCCAATGTTTTTGCATGAAGAGGGTTTCCGGTCGCGATGGGTGCATGGCGATCCGGTGGACACAATGCCCGACTTCCGCTGTGGGATTCGGGATGTACTCGGAACGGAGGCCCTTGTTGGCCGGCTTCCAGCTGTTGCCGCCGTCATCGCTGCGGAGGACGCCGGCTGACGAAATCGCGACGTAGATCCTGTCGTTGTTCGCGGGATCGAACAGGATCGTGTGCAGGCAAAGGCCGCCCGCGCCCGGCGCCCACGACGGACCGGTTGGATGCTTGCGGAGCGCCGGCATTTCGGCCCAGGTCTGTCCGCCATCGGTGGTTTTGAAGAGCGCGGCGTCCTCGACGCCGGCATAGACCGTGTCCGGATCCTTGGCCGAGGGCTCGAGGTGCCAGACACGCTTGAATGCCCAGGGTCTCGGCGTGCCGTCGTAATAGAGGTGGGTGCCCGGGTCGCCCTCGTAGACAAACTTGTTCCCAACCGGCTCCCAGGTCTTACCTCCGTCGTTGGAGCGCTGGATCAACTGGCCGAACCAACCGGTCGACTGGGAGAGATAGATCCGGTCAGGATCGACGGGCGAGGCCTTCAGGTGATAAACCTCCCAGCCGCCGAAATGCGGTCCCGAGACATCCCACCGCTCTCTCTTGGCGTCCGACGTCAGCACGAACGCCCCCTTGTGGGTTCCGACCAGCACGCGAACTCCGCTCATCCCGCTCCTCCTTTGACCTCCGGCGCTAGCTCCTGGATGGTACCTGCCTTCATAGACCGGTTCAGTGAACCAAATTCATCGGCTCCATTGCCGACTGCGGTCGCCGACTGCGGTCGCCGACAGCCGCCGATAAACGGTAGGCGACCGAGAGAAAAAACGACGATCGGCCGAGGCGTTAGTTCTGCTAACCAGCCAGTAAGGCAAACACGTCGATGGCTTGTCGCATTTGGGGAGTCGAACTGCGCCTTGCCATCGGATGCCGTACCAAATACCGTGTCAATCGGGGAAGATGGGCGAGGTCAACGCCGGTTTGGCAGCGGCGAGGAGGCATCAGGTCCTGGTCGTCGATGATGACGCGGACGTTCGCACCATGCTCCGGACCCAGCTCGAAATCGATGGTTACCAGGTACTGGAAGCTCCCGATGGTAACCGGGGGTGGAAAATGATCCAGCAGTATCATCCCGCAGTGGTAATCGCGGACGTTCACATGCCGCATCGCAGCGGCCTCGAGCTTTGCCGAATCGCCCGGGCGGCCGGCTTCAAGGACACCGGCTTTGTGGCATTCACGGCGGGAATGGCCTCGGCCGAGGAGTGCCGCGCCGCCGGATTCGATGCCCATTTCCTCAAAACCGACCCATTGCCGAGCCTCTCGCGGATGGTCCAGCAACTCCTCTACCGCTAGCTCCTTGGCGTCCATCGGCACTCGGTTGATGACCGACGACGACTGGCCGGCGGTCCGACAGATCTACGCCGAAGGAATCGCGACCGGGGATGCGACGTTCGAAACGGAGCCGCCGACGCGGGAGCGCTTCCGGGCGGCACACATCCCCAACTTGACCCTGGTTGCCGAGCGAGCCGGCCGGGTGGTCGGGTGGGCAGCCGCCGGACGGGTCAGCGATCGGTGCGCCTACGAGGGCGTGGCCGAGCACAGTGTCTACGTCGCCGCCCGCGAGCGCGGAAGCGGAGTTGGCCGTGTGGTTCTCACGGCATTGATCGAGGCGAGCGAGCAACAGGGGATCTGGACCCTGCAGTCCGGCATCTTTCCGGAAAACACCGCCAGCCTCGCGTTGCACAAGGCCTGCGGATTCCGCGTCGTCGGATTGCGCGAGCGGCTCGGGAAGCACCACGGGGTCTGGCGCGATGTGCTCCTGCTCGAGCGGCGGATGGCCGAATGACGATCCTCGATCAACGCAAATCACTGGACCTGCAGCCGGCGGGAGGAGCTGCCGGTGCCGTGTACGATCGGCCGATCGGCCTGCGCCTCTTATATAAGGATGCGACCTCAGGCGAGGAGCACTACCTTCTGCGCATTTCCCAGCTGGGTTTTGGACACTAACCGGTGAAGCTACTCGGTGTCGCAGTCCTCGGGATCGGGTCTGCCGTGGCAGCCGGTCTCTGGGCTGGAGGGCACCTGATCGCTCGCGAGACCGTCGGCGCGGTCCAGGGCAATGCTCGGCTGATCGGATATGCATCGGTTGTCCTGCTCCTGCCGCTCGCAGCAGAAGTGGTTACGGGTGTCCAGCTTGGGCTGCTTGCGCACGCCCTGATCGGCTTCCTCCTCATCCCACCGCTTGTGATCAAGCTCGGCAGCGTGGGGTATCGCTTCGCCCGGTACTACGCGGGTGATCGTCACTACCGGTTGGCTGGGCCACCCGAACCGGTCATGCGCGTGCTCGGAGCCGGGCTGGTTCTTCTGACCATCGTGCTCTTCGCAAGCGGCATCGAGCTGTGGCTGTTCGGCTACCGCTTTGGCCAGCAGTGGGCGACCTGGCACAAGGCCGCGTTCGTCTTGTGGTTCCTCGTCGTCATCGTCCACGTGGTTGCGTATGTTCCTCGCGCCGCCGACCTGACGACGGCGGATTGGCAAAGCCGGCTGCCGGGAGCCTTAAGCCGACAGGCTCTCGTGATTGTCGGTCTCCTTCTAGGCGCCGGGTTGCTCCTTGCCATGCTGCCCTTCAAGTCACCATTCCTGCCGGCCTTGGGCGGCACTTAGCACAACGTTCGGCCGAGCCACAAGCTACCGTTAAATAGGATGCCGGTTCCGATTCGCGTGATGATCGAACAGGGCAAGAAGAAGGCCGTCGCCTCAGCCTTCGACTGGCCCGGCTGGGACCGAGGCGGCAAGGCTGAGGATGAGGCCTTGACGGTGCTCGCCAGCTATCGGCCGCGGTACGCCCGGGTGGCGATGCTCACCGGGCTGGGGAAGGCGTTCGGCGCGGCGGGGTCCTTGAGGGTGGTCGAACACGTGCAAGGAACTGGCATGACCGACTTCTACACCCTGTCGGCCAGGCCGGCGAAGCCGGAACAGAAGCCGATGAGCGAGGCGGAATGCGAGCGAAAGCTGGCTCTACTCCGAGCCTGCTGGGCGTACTTTGACGAGGTCGCGTCGCGCGTGTCGGCCGAGTTGCGAAAGGGTCCTCGTGGCGGAGGTCGCGATCGCGACTTGATCGTCCGTCACGCGAACGGCGCTGAGATCGTCGAATTCGCGCCAAAGGTGGGCGTGATCAGCGCCGTCGAAGCCTGGCAGAAGGCGGACCGGCGCAAACTTCGGGCTCACCGCGACGCGTTCTGCGCGGCAATCCGGGAGTACAACTCCCGCGGTGCCGCGGCGCGAACCTGGACCGTTCAGTTCGTGATCCGCCGCTGCGCGTATCACTGCTCGACCACGCCTGGGAAATGGAAGACAAGGATCTCTCGGGCACGCCTCACTCGCCGCGGAAATAATTAACCGCAATCACCAGTCAACGGCTCCTCGTGAATGCGTCGTACGTTGACCCTGCGCTGGATTAAGCCAGGGCAGCGTAGAGGTGAACCTCTCCCGGGACGCCTTTCAGCTGATGATTGCCTCGATCTGCCAGCTGGATCTCTGAACCGGCAACCACTTCTCGCAGCGCTTCTGATACCAGCACCTCGCCTCCCTTCGCCTCTGACATCACCCGTGCCGCCAGGTGGACGTTGCCGCCTTCGACGTATCGACCATCGACCTGGACTTCGCCAATGTGCACGCCAACCCGAACGTCGAGCGTCAACGGTTTAACGGCCTCGACGATGGCATGCCCGCAGTCGATCGCGCGAGCCGGCGCGTCGAAGGTGATGAAAAATCCGTCCCCGGTCGTATCGACCTCGTGGCCGCCATAGTGCCTCAGGCATCGGCGCACGGTGGCGCGAAATCGCTCGAGCAGCTCGCGCCATGGCCGATTGCCCATGGCGTAGGCGCGCTCGGTGGATCCAACCAGGTCGATGAAGAGCAGGGTCATGACCCTGGCTTCTGAGATGTACCGATTCGCCAGCCTCAGCGCTCGCGCTCGCGCCGGCATGAAGGCGATCGCTACCGGCACGACGGACGCAAGCAGGACGAGTTCTTCTGATTGCCGGCCCGTGACTCCGCTGAGCACCAGATTCGCCGCGCCGCTGATGGCGATGAAGGCGATGGCGAGGCCGGCAGTTAAGCCGGCATACATGAGGGTCCGATTCAGGATGTGGTCGATGTCGAACAGTCCCTGCCGGAAGATTCCGATCGCGAGGGCGAGTGGGATTCCACTGACCGCCGCCGAGAAAACCGCTCGGTTCAAGGCCTGAAAGGGGATCCCCCCTGAGGCGCTTGGACGCAAGAGCGCCCCGGTGGGGACGACTAACAGGTAGACGACGACGAAGACAAGGCCGCCCAGCACCGCCCATTTCATCTGCTGCCGCTGAACAGGCGAAGACCGGCGCCAGTAGCGGTAGATGGCTGCGGGCATCGTGGAGGCGACCAGCGTGACCACCACGATCCTTTCCCCGATCGGACCGATCGGAAAGGCTCCAAGAAAGGGACCACCAACCGCAGGGATCAGCCAGATCAGCAGCCACAGTGCGGAAAGCACCAGCGTCAAGCGTGATACGAAGCGCCCGTCCGGGAAGCAGAATGCCCACGGTAGGCTCAACCCCTCGGCGATGAGGAGGACGGTGGCGGGCCAGGGCGGCGCCCAAGGATTCGCTCTCCCCTCCAAGATGATGCCGGTGATCTGCGTAAACGTGCCCATCACCACTGCAAACGAAAGGAAACCACTGGCCAGAACCAGACCGAAGAGGTCGCGCGAACGCCGCACAAAGACGAGAAGGGCGAGGGCGATCCAGGCGATGAACGCCACCACGCTGAGAGCAGCAGCGCTGATGGCCGGCGCGCCGAGCGCCGCCTGGCTCTCGAGCCAGCCAGGCAGCCAGCGCAGATAGATGATGATCGCCAGCACGCCAAATAGGGCGACCAGGCCGCGGCCCACAACCAGGACCGGACCTTTGAGTTCGCGGCGAAGGAACACATCGAGCCCGGAACCCGAGGCCCTCACGAAGGAATTATGTGGCCGCTAAGTCAGTTTGACCATCACCAACCTGTTGACAGCTGGCAAGGCCCGGCGGACCAACTCCCGCTACTACAAGTCAATCGGCGGTGGCTACGGGGGCTACAACGAGGACCACGAGTTCTTCGGCTATCGCCAGTCGATCTGACGACTAGCGATCGCGCGCTGCGTTGAGTCGTACTCCCTGGAGAATGACCGCCTTCAAAGCGGCCGCATCGATGGCTTCATGTAGGTGGAAATCGATGGCGCGAACCGTTTTGCTGTCCAGCCGCGCGTTGAAGAGCTTCTTCGGATCTTTGATGAACGCACCCTTGGGAAAGGTCAACCTGACGGCGTTCTTGAGGGCTTCACCGATACAAACGATTCCGTTATGCGACCAGACAGGCACACCTTGCGGCCTACTGGGCTTCTTCCACTTCACCTCTTCGACCAGATCGGCGTCGGCTTTCTTGATCACGGCGCGGAGCTGCGCCAGCATCTTGCCTCGCCAATCAGCACTAAGCGCCTTGATGATCGCGGTGACCTCGGGATTGTCAGCCAAGCTTCGACGATCTATCCCTGAGCCTTCGGGAGCTTGACGGCCACCGTCGTTCCCTTGCCCAGTTCGCTGTCAATGATCATCACATCCCCGCCCATGCCACGGGCGAGGGTTCGCGAAATGAAGAGGCCCAACCCACTGCCTGACTTGGTGGCCATAACGCTCGGAGCCAGCCGAACGAAGCGCTCGAACACCCGCTCCCGACTGTCCATCGGGATGCCGATCCCTGCATCGCGCACCAGGACCATCGGCTCAGCGCCGTCCTCGACTCGTATCTGTATGTGCGCCGGCGCCACACTGTAGTCGAGAGCGTTGCGGATCAGATTATCTAGGACAAGGGACAAGTGGTCACCGTCACCCAGCGCATGCACACTCTCACGAGGCCCTTCGAAGGCACACCGGGCGGCCTCGAGTTCGACTCGTGGCTGCGCCCTTCGGATGGCGGCCCGGGCTTCAGCCACCAGATCGATTCGTCGAACCGCCGGTTCGAGCTGGTTTGCCTCGGCCCGCGCCGCCACCAGGAGTGATTCCACGAGGCGCTCGAGGCTAGCCAGCTCGGTCTCGATGATGGACATGGGGTGATTCCATCCATCCGGCGCGATTCCCAGGCTGCCGTCCATGAGAAGCGACCAGTAGCCCTTCAGGACGGTCAGAGGCGTCCGTAGCTCATGTCCGGCCAGGTTCAGGAATTCCCTTTTCGCGGCCTCGCCTTGCCTGGCTTCCTGGAGTAGATGGCCCATCTGCAGGAGCAGAGCGGCCACAGCCGTGAACTGACGGACCCCCTGGATCTCATCCTCGACAAACGGCTCGTTCGGACGGCACCGGAATAGATTCAGAAGACCGATTGGCTCGCCAACAACGCTCAGCGGCAAAATCACTGCTGGCCCCGGCCCATGAGTTTTGTCCGCGGAATTGTCAGGCGGGAATAACGCTTCAACCTCAGCCCATTCGGTGTGGACAGGGCTCCCGGTCCGCAGGGCGGTCTGCATGACTGCGGAGACCGAGACGCGAGCGCGAGGAACACGGACTTGATTGCCTTCGACATCGAGGCAATCCTCAATAACCAGCCCGCCCTCCTCCAGCTTGCAGATCGACCCTCCGTCGGCGCCGGCCATCGAAATCGCCCGGCGGAGAAGGTTGCGGAGCAACGTGCTCAGTTCGGGTTCGCTCGCCAACTCCTGCCCCAGCTCGAGTGCCGCCCGCAACCGTTCTTCGCTATTGACGGCTGCATCCTTTTGGCGGACCGCCTCATTGAAGAGTCGCGCGTTGTGAAGCGCCAGGGCCGCTGGCATCGCCATCCGCTCGATCGCTGTTTGCTGGTCGTGGCTGAACGCGGCCTCCCGCCGTCCGACGATCAGGAGACCGATGACCTGATCCCCCATCACGAGCGGGACGTTGAGCCGATACGACAGCTCACCGATAAACGGCCTGAGAGTTTCAGACAGGTGGGTCAGCTCATTTGGGCCAGAGGGCGTGGGTTTGCGCGCACGCACCGCCGCGAGCACCCCCGGAACGGACAGTCGCCAACGCGAGCCGATGGGAAGCGGCTGCCGACGAGCGTCTTGCGAAGCCTCGACGATGCCCTCGTCACCTTCGATTCGTGCCACGGTCGCGTGGGTAGCCTGAGCTGCACCCACGGCCAGCGTCAGCAGCCGGTCGAGCACCGCTTCCGGCTGGAGGCTCGAGTTCAACTGGGCAGACACCTGATTCAAAAATTCGAGTTGACTCATCGCCGTCCGCAGCGCGGTGACATCGCGGTTGATTTCAAGGATGCCGACGGGACGCCCGGCAGCATCAGATTGCAGTGCCCACCTGGCGTCGACCATCATCTGGGCGCCATCCCGCCGCGTCTGGACAAGGCTGCCTCCCCATCGCCCCGAGCGGATGACCTCGGCCTCGATCTCTGCTCGGGGCCGATCGTGAACCGTACGGAGGAGCTCGAATGACTTTCGGCCGAGCGCCTCGGCCCCCCGCCAGCCATAGACGTCCTCGGCGCCGCGATTCCAGTAGGTGATCACGCTCTCCGGTAATGCGAGCGTGAAGATCGCGTCGTAGGCAAGATCGAGGAGCCGCGCTTCAGGGCTGCCCGGGTGAAGTCGCTGGTCTATCGAACTCTGGGTCGTCCCGGCGGACTCGGGCATGTGCCTTCTCGCTGCTCTTCAAACATCAGCGACACCATCTCGATAGCTGCGCGGCCAGGTCCTGGGGCATCATGCGGCTCTTCAAAAGGTAGTCGCGTGCACCCAGGCTGAGAGCTTCCTGCTGCAGGACTTGATCGTCGTAGTTGGTCAGGACCACAACCGGTGTACTGGTGCCAACCCGCTCTCCCATCATCGTCCGTAACATCCCGAGTCCATCCATGCGCGGCATTCTCAGGTCAAGCAGGACGATGTCGAAGTGGCCCGACCGGATGGCGTCGAGGCCGGCCAGGCCATCGGCCGCAAGCCTGACGATGTGGCCGCGGAGCCTCAGGACCGTCGCGTACAGCTCGGCCACGGCAGGGTCGTCTTCTACGAGCAAGACATGGCAGCGCCTGCTCGAGGTTTTTTGGTTTCGAGACTCCGTGCGCTTGTGACCCAACTCCCGCCCGGGGTCCGGGCCGGCCTCGAGAGCCCATTGGCCGAAAGGGGCTGAAAGCGAGTCGGGCGGCACCTGAGCCTGCAGCCGGCCTGTGGAGATTGCCACGGTCCGCTATTGTAAAGAATGATAGCACCGCTGTCAATAAATAACCCCTAGAGAATTGCACCCAAAGCGAAATCAGCCACTCGGCCGACCGCCATGGCTGACGTGAAGCGCCTAATGGAGAGGTTGTCCCCACCTGCTATCGGTGATTACGCCCTGCTGGGAGATGCCCGAACCGCCGCGCTGATCTCCCGCCGAGGATCGATCAACTGGCTCTGTATTCCGGCATTTGATGGGGAGCCAGTCTTCGGGCGGCTGATCGACCAGCAAAGCGGCGGAAGATTCGAGCTGGAAGTGGACGGCGAGGTCGAGGGCCGTTCCTATCGGGACGGATCCGCCGTCCTCGAAACGCGCTGGCGAGGCCGATCCGGCAGCGCCATTGTCACCGAGGCGATGCCGGTGACCGTCAAGGGCCTGCGTCCCCAGCTGGCCTTGATTCGGGAAGTGCGCTGCACCGGCGGCGAGGTCGAGGCGAGGATCCTGTTCGATCCGAGGCTCGGCCTCCCCGGACGTAAGCCACGCTCGAGTCGTCGCGGCCCCGCGCTCCTCTGTGACTGGGGCTCGATTGCCGTACTCCTCCAATGCTTCGGCCAGGATGCGCCACCGCCCGAAAGGCCGACATCAGTTCACCTCCGCGCCGGGACGACGCTGACGCTCGTCCTTTCCCTTGCCGATCGAACCCCGGCCATTTTCCTCACACCCGCTGACGTCGATCGTCTGCTCGCTGAGACGGATTCGGATTGGAAGAAATGGAGCGGCGAGATCAAGTACTTCGGTCCGTTTCGTGAGGCCGTGATCCGCAGCCTGATCACACTCCGCATGCTGACGTTTTCGCCATCCGGCGCCCCGGTGGCTGCGCCGACGACATCGCTGCCCGAGCGGATCGGCGGCGACCTCAACTGGGACTACCGCTACGCCTGGCCGCGCGACGCGAGCCTTGGTTCGGGCGCCTTTATGGCAACCGGCAAGGCCGAGGAGGCGAAGGCCTTCCTCCGCTGGCTCGAGATTGCCAGCCGGCTGACTCTGCCTCGAATGCGCGTCCTCTACACGCTCATGGGGAATCCGGCCAAGCGCGAGCGCGAGTTGCGCAACGTTTCCGGTTTCCAGGGCAGTTTGCCGGTGAGGGTATCGAACCTGGCCTCAGAACAGCACCAGCTCGATGTCTACGGCTGGGTCGTCGATACGGCCTGGCACCTGGTAAGCATGGGCTGCGAGCTCGACGGGCCCAGCTGGCGAATGATCCGCGACCTCGCGGATTTCGCCTGCACCTGCTGGCGCGACCCAGACTCCGGGATCTGGGAGGAACGTGGTGTGCTGCGCCACTACGTCTCCTCGAAGTTCCTCGCCTTCGTGGCGCTCGATCGAGCGGCGCGGATCGCGCGACATCGCCGCAGCGATTTGCAAAAGGCCGCTCAGTGGGAGCGCGAGCGCGATGCACTGCGATCGGACGTCCGCGAGCATGGATGGAACAACGGCCTCAACTCGTACGCGGCTTCCTATGACTCGAACAACCTGGACGCTTCACTGCTGCTCCTCGGCATGTCAGAACTCGATGGCGACCGGCCGGAGCGTTTGCGATTCACGATCGACGCGATTCGCAGGAAACTCAGCGCCGGTGGGCCGCTTCTTTATCGCTACCTGCCGGCTGACGGCAAAGCGACCGAAGGGGCATTTCTCGCCTGCAGCTTCTGGTTGATTGATGCGCTCGCACGAAACGGCGATATCGACGAGGCGGAACGGCTCATGTCTGCGGCCATCGCCTTCGGCGGCGAGCTTGGCCTGTTACCGGAGGAGATCGATCCTTCGAGCGGCGGGGCGCTGGGAAATTTCCCGCAGGCGCTCAGCCACTCGAGCCTGGTCGGGGCGGCGCTGTCGATCGAGGAGGCTAAGGCTTCAAGAACGCGCCCAGGATAGCGCCGTAGATCACGTGCGCGAAGATCGTCACCGCGACCGTGCGGCTGCCGTAGTTGCGAGCGAAGAGGGCGGGCGGCTCCAGCACGGCGAAGTCAAGGCCGGCGCGTTCGGACGCCATCCGCGGATGGATGGACGGTAGCGCCGGAATGATCAGGGTAAGGGCGAGCAGTCCGTGCACCAGGCCGAAGAGACCGCCAAGCAGCACGCCGGAGTGTCCGATGAGCGAGAAGCCCGACGCGTAGAAGAGCGCGAAGACCTGTCCGTTGAAGAAATGGATCACGATTCCGGGGAGCTTGGCCCGGTCCAGGTCTGCCGTGAACAGCGTCCCCAGCATGGTCGGCAGGTCCATGCGGGTCTGCCGCCAGAGCTGTGCCGCGACCAGGATCGCGGTGAGCACGGCGGTCGCAATGAATCCGAACGTCAGCCAGCCGAGCCAGTCCACCTATCGGCCGTGGCGATGAAGGCGTCCGCCGGGGCGCAACAGGTTCACCGCGAGCGCCGTGAGGGCGGCCGCCGCGATCCATCGCCGGTGGCTGCTGGCAAGGAACTGCCAGCTGACGCCATGCGACTGGGCATCGAAGCTGCCATGCGCGCCGCGGTCCTCATCCGAATCGAGCGCCTTATATAGGTTGTTTTGACGGCCCGGGTCCTCGGGTTGGTCGGTCTGCTGCGCCATGAAGCCTTTTCTTCCCAGGTACCAGTCCAGGAGACCCGGCGCCAGCTTGTCGAGGAGCAGCGTCTGTGCAGTCGGGCCTCCAACCCAGACCTCTCGCCGGTTGTGGCGGGACGCCCAGACTACTGCTTTAGCCGCCACCTCTGGTTGGAAGATCGGCGGGACCGGCTGAGCTCGCCTGGGAAGACGCGACTTGACCCAGGAGAATTGTGGGGTGTTCAGCGCCGGCAGTTGAACCATCGTGATGCGCACGTTGCTTCGGTCGTGAATCAACTCAGCCCTGATGGACTCGGTGAAGCCCTGGATCGCGTGCTTCGCCCCGCAATACGCCGACTGAAGCGGGATTCCGCGATATGCAAGCGCTGAGCCGACCTGCACGATCACGCCACGATTCCGGGGAAGCATGCGCTTGAGCGCGCTCATGGTGCCGTGCACGGTGCCGAGATAGGTGACATCGGTCACCCGCCGAAACTCATCCGCTTCCATCTGCTTGAAGGGCGAGAAGACCGAGAGCATCGCGTTGTTCACCCAGACATCGATCGGGCCCAGTTCGGCCTCAACCGCGCTCGCGGCCGCTTCCACCTGGGCGGCGTCACCAACGTCGGTTTGAATCACAACCGCTCGCCCACCCTGCTGTTCGACGTCGAGTGCCGCCGCCTTAAGCCCGGCCGCCCCGCGTGCCAGAAGACCGACGGAAACACCACGCCTCGCAAACGCCTGCGCAATCGCGCGGCCAACGCCGGCGCTTGCCCCTGCCACCACGACGACCTGTCGAACGGGCGCTACGGCCACGGCTGGCACCTCATTTGACTCGGGCTGATCGGCCGACCTATAAAGAATCTAGGTTATTTTTATGCAAGCGTCCAAACTTCAGGAGTCGGTCCCCAGTAAGGCTGTCGGTTACCTCGAGGACATGCCCTGGGTCGAGAAAACAGCCGGGGTGGTAGCCGATGCGCTGGCTCCGGTTGCGAGCGCTGCTGAAGACGCCGGCGTGATGGACGTCCTGCATGGACGCTGGCTTGGCCATGCGCTGCACCCGGTATTGAGTGACCTGCCCATAGGACTGTGGACGGCGGCCGCTCTCTTCGATGTCGTCGAGATGGACGCGCCCGCGACGTTGATGAGCGCTTCGGGTTCGGCTGCGGCGGTTGCCACGGCGGTGACTGGCCTTGCCGACTGGACCGTTACGCATGGACGAGACCGGAGGCTGGGTCTCCTCCACGGACTCATCAATGCAACCGCACTGGTCGTTCAGCTCGATTCCCTCTATCACAGAATCCGTCGACGGCGCGGTCCGGCTCGCGGTCTCGGCATGGCCGGGTGGCTACTCGCACTCGGCGCCGCCTATTTCGGGGGTGAGCTGGTGTTTGGCCGGGGGCTCATGGTCGATCACAACGCCTGGGCGAACGGGCCGGAGCGATGGACGGCAGTCCTTCCGGAGGCAAAGTTGGTGGAAGGCAAGCCTCAGAAAGTCCAGCTGGATGGCGGTCATCCCATTCTTCTTTATCGGGAAGCGGGCGAGGTATACGCCATGGAAGAAACGTGCTCGCATGCCGGGGGCCCGTTGGCGGAGGGAAAAGTCAACCGCGGCGTCGTGACCTGTCCCTGGCATGGATCGCAGTTCCGGCTGACTGACGGGTCGCTGCGTCGAGGTCCCGCGACCTTCCCGCAGCTGCGCCTCGAGACGCGCATCAATTCCGGCCAGGTGGAGGTTCGCGGCCGGCAGGGCTGAACTGCTATTTAGAACGACGGGCTGGAAGGGACTGGGAACGGCCGCCTAGCCGCTGGTGACGACGACCGTGCCTTTCATATTCTGCGGATGGAAGGAGCAGTCGTACTGGTAGGTCCCGGGCGAGGAGAAGGTAAAGGTGATCGACTGGCCCGGGCGCATGACGCCGACCACCTTGCCGTTCTGGGCCGGGATTCGAACCGAATGAGTGAAATTGTCGTGATTTGTCCAGGTCACGGTGGTGCCGGCTTTGACCGTGATCTGGGCCGGCGAAAAGAGATAGGACGGCGGTAGATCGACATGGTCGGTTGCGACGGTCTTGGATGCCTGGCCGCCGCAAGCCGCAAGCGCGAGCGCGAGCGTGAGCGCCAGGAGGGGGACTCTGGCGCTCACGGAGAGGAGGCGAGGGCGCAACGCTAGGCCCGGCTCAGCCCGGTGCGCAACACGCGCTGGCTGGCCCAGGTAAAGACGAGGATGAAGGCGACCACGTCCAGCACCTCGCTGATGGTGTGCGCGAACAGGAAGACCGTCCAGTCGAGGTGATAGGTCATGTAGCTGATCTCGGCCAGCGCGAAGAGGGCGAAGCCCCATCCAAGGAGCGACTGTCCCTTGCTAAACGACTGCTGGGCGAAATAGGCACCGATGAGGAAAAGGACGACGTGAATCAGCAGGAAGACGGGCGGCGGAATGCTATTGACGAAGCTACCGATTGGCATGCGAATACCTCCTTGCTTTGATGGTTGTCTGAGAGCGTCGCGGCGGAAAGATTGACTCCAGCACGACGGCGGCCAACGTGATCACCATCCCGGCGAGGATGATCAGGTGGCCGGTCTGCTGGGCGGGCGTGAATGAGCCGTAATACCCGGGCGCCTGCAGGTGCGCCATCGTGTCGTAGATCGTCCCGAGCACGATGACGAGTACCCCGAAGCGGGCGAACGGCGGGAACTGCTTCCAGGCGATCACGAGCGGGTTGCGGGCCATCTTGTGTCTTCCTATAAAACTAATTAGCATTAGTTTTATATGAGCGGCGTGACGGAAGTCAAGTTTGATGCGCAAAAGGATCTGCATTTAAATTGGGCCCGATGAAGAGACTGGACGAAAGGCTGCGCGCGGTGGCGGCCCTCAACGATCCAACCCGGCGCAAGCTCTACGTGCAGGCCGCCAAACGCCCCGACGGCATTTCACGCGACGAGGCAGCCAAGGCGGCCCGGATCAGCCGGATGCTCGCGGCCTTTCATCTGGATCGGCTGGTCGAGGTCGGCCTTCTCAAGGCGACGTATCGGCGTCTGTCGGGTAAGACCGGACCCCGAGCTGGCCGGCCGTCGAAGCTCTACCAGCGCGCAGACCAAGAGGTGGAGGTCACCCTCCCGGAACGGCGGTACGAACTGGTCGCCCAGCTGCTCGCTGCCGCCATCGACCAGCCGGGTGAGACCTCTATCGATGAACGGCTGGCTTGTACGGCCCGAGACTTTGGAGTGCAGATGGCGGATGGCGATCGTTTCCGGATTCGTAAGGCCTCCCTCCCGCATGGTCGACGCGCGGCCTTAGAAGGCGTCCTCGAGGGCTACGGCTTCCAGCCCTTCCGCGACGGACAGGTTGTGAGGCTGCGCAACTGTCCCTTCGATGCACTTGCACGCGACCACCGGCAGTTGGTTTGCGGAGCCAACCTCCATCTGATGGAAGGTGTGCTCGATGGATTGGAGATGAGCGACGCCCAGGCCAGGCTGGACCCTCGGCCGGGGACGTGTTGCGTCGCCTTTTATCCTTCGTAGCCGAAGGATCCCCGCCGCCAAGCGAACCGCTCGCCCTCAGGGATAACGGTCCGCGATTACTCGGCAGCGGTCCTTCCAAAGCGCAAGCCGACGGCCATACAAGTCGACCTGCTTCCTTAGAACATCGGCCGGCGTGTGCTGATCGGCCTGCCTTTTCAAGGCGATGCGGAGCAGTTCCGCGTAGACCGTCACCCATCGAAAGGCCTGCTCCAGATCCCGTGAGTCGTCGACCTCTTCGTCAAGGATCTTGCCGTCGATGAGGACGACGTCGGCGGGCGCTGTTACCACTGCCTCTCCCGCTCGCTGCTGGAGCCCTGCCCCGATTGGTGCCGAGGACAGTCTATGGCCGAGCGGGCAAAAAGAGCTGCAAACATCCCAAGCCGTTAGAGAGGTCCACAAATTTTCGCCACCTGCGCTCGTAACGAGCGAACGTAACAGTCTTATCTAGGCCAATTGCGATAGCAATGGAGGTAGGGAATATTGCATAAAGACCCGCAATAAACCGACGACTCAAGGAGGATACGGATGAAGCGAATCTCGTCGATGTCTCCGGCTCGCTTGGGAGCCGTTCTTCTACTCCTTGTCTTTGCGGCATTCGGTTCGGCAGTTGGCGCGACTTCTGTCTTCGGTGGGCAGTCCTCGACGACCTCACTGCCTTGCCAGTTCGGTGGCAGCAACTGCATCAACATCGGCTTCACCGAGGCGTGGCTCAATGGCCAAACGGTTGACCTGGAGTACAGCCATGACTTCTTCTGTCAGCAGCCGCCATCCAGCGGCGCCACCTCCTCATGCGAGGGCGGTGCCGCGGCTCAAGTGAATCCACCTAGCGGAGCGGTCGTCAGTCCACTGCGGACGGTAACGCCGATGGGGTTCTCACCGCCGGATGCAACACTTCAGTGTCCAATCGCTGGAAGCTGCATCGATCATCCTCACACCATCGACCTCTCCCGGTTGATGGGTTCCAGCAATGCGACACTTCCGCCGCACAGCCACATCCTGATCGACGACGAGTCGTTTCAGTCGACCTGGTGGCCGGTGGTCGTGGTCGGTGTCAAGAACATCAAGGCGTGGAACGAAATCGTCCGTGCTAAGAGCGAGGCAGCGGTTCAGGCCTGCCAGGCGGCCGGCAACTGCACCGCCGATATCCCGACCAATACATTTCTCTTCTTCCAGGTGCTTGGTCCCGGCATGAGCATTACCGCCCCGGCATAGACCCGACACGTCGGTCGTCGTGGATCCGGCGACTTACAGCCGGATCCACCAGCGGACCGGTTTTAGGAGATGAACGTGCAACGCTTGTCAACCGATAACAATCGTTCGAACCTCATCGCGACGCTGGCGACACTCGGGGCGATCGCGGTCTTCGTCGGTGCCGTGTTGCCCTGGCTGAGCGTGTTTCATGGGATTCGCAGCTATAGCGGGATCAGCGGCCTGAACGGGCGGGCCCTCGCAGCCGGCGCCGTGGCAGCAGCTGCCCTCTCGATCATCTACTCGGTTCGGCCGCGCAAACAGCTGCGGTACGCCATCGGAGTGTTGGGATGCATTCTGGCCGTTTTTAGTGCCTATCTCATCGCCCAGCTGCTTCAGGTGTTTGCGACGCTTCAGGGGACGTTCCTTCCGACCTTGGGGCCCGGCCTGTTCGTGGCGGCGGCCGGTTCCCTCGTCCTCATCCTTACCCTCATCATTCCGGCCGACCGGTCAAAACCGTCCGCGAAACGCACGCTCAGCGTCGGCGCGGCGTCACTGGTCGCCCTTTCCGGCGGCGCAGGCACGATCCACCTGGCTGTCGCGGCCGCGCACTACCGTGAGTTTCCTCTCTACGGCGTGTTTTTCGTCAGCCTGGGTCTGGCACAGATTGTCTGGAGTGCTCTCGTCGTCATCCGAGGGCTCTCGCGACCACTGCTTCTTACGGCAGCAGTCGGCAGTGCGGGCATCGCCGCACTCTGGGTGATCTCTCGCACCAGTGGCGTCCCCATCGGTCCCGAGCCGTGGGTTCCGGAATCGGTCAGCTTTGCCAGCGTCGTCGCAACTGCGTTCGAACTCATGCTGGTGGCCTTTGCACTGTTGAAACTCGCAAGGCCAATCAATCTGCCGGGACGGTGGGGACGGCTTGGGTTGAGTATCCCCCTGGCAGTCTCAGCGCTTACCATCGCCGCCATCGTCCTGGACGTCGCGACGCACGGGCACAGCGTCGGGCCAGCTTAATCGGTCGCTGACTTCAGTTTTCCATCGCATCCTTAGGTTTCGGTGGCGAGAGCCGATGACGAGAGCAGCGGCCGGCGATAAAGCCCAAGGGCGCATCCTTAGAGCACATTGCGCAGGCCCGTCTTGCGCCATCCTCTAGGTGCTGCCCTCAGCGGATACCAGCTTGCCCTGGGCCAGCCCGGCTACCGGCGCCTTTGGTTGGCCGCCGTGCTCAGCCGAACTGGCGACACGGTCAACTTTGCCGCCCTTCCCCTGTTCGTGTTCGATGTCACCCACCGAGCCGGCGCGGTTGCAGCCACCGTCTTCGTTGAGAGCGTCGGCCTCGTTATTGGCGCCGCCGCAGGCCAACTGATCGTGGACCGCGTTCCACCTCGTCGGCTCCTGGTGACCGCCGACATGCTGCGGGCAGGCGCCACCGGCGTGCTGACCCTCCTCCCAAGCTTCCCGACTGCAGTCGCGGTCAGTTTCGGGCTAGCGCTGGGTACGGCCATCTTCTCACCAGTCTCGAATGCCGTCGTTCCGAGGCTCGTGCCTGATCGAGCCCTGCCGGGAGCAAACGGGCTGCAGTGGACGGCCGGTGTAGCCCTGCAGCTACTGGCTTCGCCGCTAGGGGGACTCCTGGTCGCCCTTGGTCTGGCGAGAGTTGCGTTTGGGCTGAACGCGATCAGCTTCCTGGGCTCCGCTGTACTCCTCATCGGCTTGCCCGAACTCGAAGCACTCGAGCAAAAGCCGCGCGCCGTATGGCTTCAGGTTCAGAGAAGCTTTGGAGCGGTTCGGCAGGTCCCGCTCATGCTGCCGCTGCTTACCATTCAAGGACTGGCGGCACTTGCCGTAGGTGCAACGTCAGCCCTGCTTGTTGTCCTCGCGCGCCAGGCGTACGGTCTAAACGGAACCGGATACGGGCTCTGGCTGAGCGCCATTGCAATCGGAGCACTGATCGGACCAGTCATGGTCCCGGTGCTCGAACAGCTGCGTCCGTCCCGTGTGGTGAGCGCCGCTTATGTCATTCGTGGGGCTGGCGACATTGGGCTTGGCCTCCTTTATAGCGGCGTCGGTGGAGCTTTCCTGCTCGCCCTTTACGGCGTCAATACCTCAAGCGGCATGGTGTCGTTCCAGACTCTGGTCCAGCGCACCGTTCCGCCAGACTTGCGTGGACGCGCATTTGCGCTGCTTGACTTCGTCTGGCAAGCCGCGCGGCTCCTATCCGTCGCCGCCGGTGCTGCGCTCGTCGAAGTTATCGGCATTCGTGACCTATTCCTCGTTGGCGGGGCCTTGCTTTTTGCAGCCGGGGGCATCGGATTCCTCACTCTTGAGCCAGGCCGGCGTTAAAGGCTTCGCGGCGTTACGCGGTCTGGCTCGCCTCGACGAACGTGTCCGGGCCGCGGTCAAACGCCTTTGCGCACCCTGGATTGCAGAAGTAATAGGTTGTTCCGTTGTAGTCGCGCTTGGCCGCCGCTGACTGCGTGTCGACGGTCATTCCGCACACCGGGTCGGTTGCCTCTGCCATCGTTGGCCTCCTTAGCTCGTGTTCCGTCTCCGTTTGCTCACTGGGTTGAGTCGAGAACCGGTCGGGGTTGGCGGTGAATCGTTCGCGACAGCGGTCGGAACAGAAGTAAATAGTCTGGGTGCCCCGGGGCAGGCTCGCCGGCGCGAGCGCCCGCTCGACCTGCATCCCACATACCGGGTCCATCGCGTACCGCGCGCCCCCACCGAGCCGCTCGCGGTTTCGGTACAGCCAGAAGAGCAGCGCGAAAAGGCCCAGGAAAACGAGGTTGAGATACGTCGTGTAATTCCACTGCAAAGCGGGCTGCACGACCTGGACCGGACGCGACGCCGGCACCAGCCCAGCCCAGGTGAAGAGATATTCGGTTGCCAGCCCGGCCGCCGCCATCACCAGCCAGAAGGCGCCCAGGAGGCGAAGCGTCAGCGTCCAGCCGTAAAAGCGTCGATAGATAAGAAGGAGCGGAAACGTGATCAGGTCGGCGAAGATGAAGCTCCCCACGCCGCCGAAGCTGATGCCGCCCTTCCAGAGGGCCGCCGCCAGCGGCACGTTGCCGATCGAGCAGACGAAGCTGATGATGGCGATCAGCGGCCCGACAATCACGTTTTCGACTGAGGTGGCCACGCCGTGGCCGTGGAAGAAGATCGCGTTCCAGAACGCGTTCGGAACCAGAACGGCAAGGAAGCCGGCAACCAGGTATCCGGCCACCATCTCCTTGCGCAGCATGACGAGGTCGGCCATCGTATAGCTCGCCGCATCGGCCCAGCCGGCGGGCGAGCGGAGACGACGACTCAGCGGAACGGTGTGCGGTTGGTCTGCCACGGGCTCGTGGTTGTTGTGACCTACGCTCCGGTCAGATCCACCAACGCCCGCCAGTTTTTGCCGCGCTCGCTCCACCAGCGCCGGCCGGAAGAAGAACCGGGCAACGAGCGCAAGCAGCGCGATCATGATGATGCCGCCGACGTACTCGCTCACGGCAAACTGCCAGCCGATCAAGATCCAGAGCACGAGGCCGAGTTCGATCACCAGGTTGGTCGACGCCAGCATGAACACCATGGCGGTGGTGAAGTCGGCGCCCTTCGCAAAGAGCGACTTCGCCATCGCGCTCGCGGCATAGGAGCAGGACGAGGATGCGGCGCCGAAGGCGGCGGCGATTCCGAGGGTGCGGGGCCGGTGATCGCCCATCACCCGCTGCATTTCGGAACGAGAAACGAAGGCCTGGACGGCGCCCGAGAGGCCGAAGCCGAAGATCAGCGGCCACAGGGTATCCCATAACATAAAAAACGCCATGCGGAGGCTGTCGCCGACGGCACTGAGCACGTGGATCATTCGGTGGCCTGGCTCCTGATTACGCCTTCGCGAATCGCTCGACGGCCTTGACCAGCTCGTCGACCTTCGACTTGTCACCCTGGCGCACCGCCGTGGTCACGCAGCCCTTGATGTGATCCTCGAGCAGGAGGAACGCGACCTGGTCAAGAGCCGCCTTGACGGCGTTGACCTGGGTGAGGACGTCGATGCAGTAGATGTCTTCGGCGACCATTCGAGAAACCCCCCGAACCTGGCCTTCCACTCTCCCGAGGCGGGCCAAGAGCGCGTCTTTGTCCTTTCGATAGCCCGGCTTCATTGGCGCGATTATACCCATTAGGGGTATCCGGTACGTCGCCACCCCGCTGCTGCCCGTGGAATGTGTAACCCGCACTCGTATCAAATGTGAGGCCCCATCAGGGCCCATTCACAGGGTGCCGTCGCGCGAGGGGACGCGCATGCAATCGAGCAAAAGGAGGTAACCGCCATGGACCATACCTCCGGCGGACGGACGTTCAATCGGAGTGGAGTTGAGCTTCGACGCGTTGGGCCGCCCGCAGCGGCCTGGCTGACTGCGCTGGCGGCGTTGGCCTTGTCGGCCGGCTTCGTGATAGGCAGTGCCATCTTCCGGGGCATCACCATCGGTCCCTCGACCGCGACCCGATTGGTCGTGATCCTGGCCCTGAACGCCATCCTGCTGTTGCTCACGTTCATCGCGGTGCTGCTGGTTCCATGGATTTCTCCTTCCGTCCGGCTCTGGTCCCAGGTCATCCTCAGCCTGGCGCTAGCCTTCGCCGGGGCGATGCATTTCGTGCTAGCCAGCGCGCATCTGGATGAATCGACCCTGCTTGGCCTCGGATTCTTCGCCGCAGGCGCGCTGCAGATCGCCCTCGCCGTGGTCGTAATCACCGTGACCTTTGTCAAGCGTCGGCCACCATTCGTCTTCCTGGCGGTGATTGCGCTGAATGCTGCGCTCGTGTTTCTCTATGCCGTTCACGTCTGGCTCGGTTTCCCCCTGGCGGGCCGACCGACGAGCACGACTCTCGGCGGCCAAGAGGACATCGATCTGCCGGGAATCGTGACGAAGCTTGCCGAACTCGTCAGTCTCGTACTCGGCTACGTCTCGCTGGCCTCCTTTCGAACGAGGCGGATGAGCCGTTGATGCACGCTGTGCCGCCTAAGCTCGTTTCCTGCGAGTCGCAACCAGGATGCTGTAGTTCGAAACACAAAGCGGCGTCAGGAAGGTCATCAAGGTTTTGGCTACGACGACGCCATCGGCATGACCGGCAAGAAACAGGGGCAGCTGGTTGAGCGCCACGAAGATCGAGCCAATCAGCAGCGCGATCGTGATCGTCTTCCTCAGGTGAGCCGGGTAGGTTACAACGTGAATCGCTTCGTGCCAGCTCGTCCAGCTGGGTGCCGGCAGTCGAACCGTCGAGCAACTTGATTCCGAAGCCATCTCACTTCTCCTATCGCCCCCTGGGGGAGCAGTTCTGATGCCTTCACGGTAGTGGTAGGAGGGCGGCGTTACATCCGTACCCGTACTGAATTCTCGAGCGGGCTAAATGCCGAGATCGCCAGCTCGGCGAGCGAGCTCAACCCGGGATTGGACCCCTAACTTGTGGTAGGCACTGGCCAAATGGCTTTCGACGGTGCGCTCACTGATATGGAGATGCATGGCAATGGCTCCCGCCGTTTCGCCCCCGACGGCCAGCCGAACGACCTCGCGCTCCCGGACGGTTAGCGCCTCTGGACCGACGCCAAAAGCCCGGCCGCGGCGTCGGCGCCGACCGCCAGCCAGAAAGGTCTCAACCTCGCGCAAGACGGGCTCAGCCTCACCGACCCAGGGCACGTGGTCAACTCCAGGCAACTCAACGAGTTTGGCGCCAGGAATGCGCGATGCCAGGTATCTGGCGTTGGCAACGTCAAACCAACGCTCGTCGGTTCGATGCAGGACCAACGTTGGCACCTGAATTTGTGGGAGCAGGTTCCTTACGTCGATTTGCGAGTTCATTCGCACCAGCGCTGCAGCCATTCCTGGGCTCGCCGCGCCCCGGAGATAGCGAGCCCACCATTTTCTGTACCGCTCTTCTTTGAGCGCCGTCGGATTGTGCTGAATCCACCACTCTCCCGTCTGCCATGCGCGGTCGATGCCCGCCAGAAAATCCTGAAATTGTTCCAGGGTGCGTCCCCATGGGTAGTCATCAGCCTGCAGCCAACGCGCGTAGGAACCGTAGACGACGAGTGCCGAGGTCCGGCTTGGGAAAGTTCGGGCGAAGGTAATCGAGAGTGGTCCCCCTTCCGAAATTCCAAACAAGGCGGTGTGCTGGGACCCGACCGCATCCAGGACGGCCCGCATGTCGTCCATCCGTTCCGCCAGGCTCGGCGGCTCGGCCACCGGATCTGAGAGTCCGGTCCCTCGCTTGTCGAACAGAATTAGACGGCTGAAGCTCGCCAGCCGGTTTAGGAACTGGGCCAGGTGCGGCTCTTCCCAGGCGATGTCCAGGTGCGAAACAAAACCATGCACAAGAAGCAGATCGATTGGGCCCTCCCCGATGACTTGATAGGCGACGCTCAGCGCTCCGCTCTTGGCGTATCTCGTCTCAACTGGCATATGGGGGCAAACGCCCTACGCGCGTGAGGCGGTAACCGGGCGAATGCGGGCAAAAGCGCTCAAGGGCGCCCATCTTGGGAGGGCTTGAGCAACCGCCGGCATTCCTTCGAGTCGAATCAAACCTCGGCCAAGAGCGTCCTGCCAGGAGATCAATCCGGCGTGCCACCTGGTGAGCCATTCGGCGGTCGTGGTCACCACCAGATCTTCATCGAATCCAGGTGGCTTCAAACAGACCTCGGCCTCAGGACGCTGGAAAACCACCCAATACCGCTCTCTTTTCCGTCCGGTTAGGTCGAAGCGCACCGTACGGCGTTGGCGCGGAAGCGACTCCGGCGACGCCAGGCGGCAGATGGCCCAGAGGACGACGAAGGCATCGTAGTCGCCCGACCCAAGTTCGATCCAGCGCGCGCCCCAGGCGCCGAGGGCCATGGTGACTTCCTTCAGCTCCTGCCCGGCCGGCGTCAGAAAGTAGAGGTGCCCACGCCCATCCGGGTTCGGCCGCATCTCGACAACACCCAGCCGGCTGAGTTCTCTGAGCCGCCGGGTCAGGAGCGTACGGGACATTCTCGGCACCCCCTCAGCAATGGCGTTGAAGGAATGGCACCCGAGCATCAGGTTTCGAACGATCAACGGCGTCCAGCGTTCGGCGAAGATCGCCGCGCCGCGCGCGATCGGACAGTACTGGTTGTATTCCGTCACGCCTTCAGTTTCGCATGGCTGGATCGAAACGCAAGTACATTTTTCGTCCTTGCCATTCGGCCAGCCATTGTCCAGACTGACGGCGTGCTTACCACGCCGACCTTGGCCGAGTTTACCGGTCGCCTGATCGGACAGCAAGACCCTGACTACGATTCCGCCCGGCGAATCTGGAACGATGCGATCGACCGGCGGCCGTTGCTGATCGCGCAGTGCGCTAATAGCGACGACGCAGCCCGAGCGCTGGCCTTTACGCGAAAGGAGGGGCTCCCAATCAGCGTCCGCGGTGGCGGGCATAATGTGGCAGGCTCAGCGCTCTGCGACGACGGAATCGTTGTTGACTTCTCGGCGTTGCGGAAGGTGGAGGTCGATCCACAACTGCGAGTCGCACGGGTGCAGCCGGGGGCTTTGTGGAGTGATCTGGATAGTGCCACTCAGGCACACGGACTGGCCACGCCGGCCGGCATCGTAACCCACACCGGTGTCGCGGGACTCACTGTGGGAGGAGGCTTCGGCTGGTTGAGCCGGCGCTGGGGCCTATCTTCCGACAACCTGGTGGGAGCTCAGGTCCTGCTTGCCGACGGTACTCGGTTGCATGCGAGCGCTGACGAGAATTCAGACCTCTTCTGGGCGATTTCCGGAGGCGGAGGCAACTTCGGCATCGTCACGGAGTTCGAGTTCCGGCTCCATCCGCTTGGAAAGGAAGTCCTGGCGGGTCCCTTGCTTTATCGCCCTGACCAAGCCCGTGAGGTCCTCGCCTTCTATCGCGAGTTTATCGCCAGCGCTCCCGATGAGCTCGCTGTGTATCTCAACCTTCGAACGGCGCCCCCGTTCGATTGGGTGCCACCCGACGTACGAGGCACGAACGTGCTGATCGTCATTCCGTTCTATTCCGGTGACCTCGACCGCGGTGAAGCACTCCTCGAACCGCTGCGCCGCTTCAGGCCGCCCGTGGCAGACCTGGTTCGCCGCCAGCCCTACCTGACTCATCAAGGCTTCTTGGACGCGAGCGTCCCCCACCACTGGGGCTACTACTGGAAGTCGCACTACCTTCCTCCGCTGAGTGACGGTGCCATTGATGTCTTGCTGAGCCGTGCATGGCAAAAGACGTCACCCTCGTCCTACACGCTCCTCTTTCACATGGGCGGTGCGATCGCCCGGCGTCCTGCAGACTTCTCCGCGGCGGGCGGACGCGATGCCGCTCATGCCATCAACATCAACGCTGCCTGGTCCCAGGGCGGCCCACAGCACCCAGACATTGGCTGGTGTCGCGAGTTCTTCGGGGCGATGGAACCACACGCCACCGGCAGCGTTTATGTGAATTTCCTGCACAATGATGAAGGCGAGTCGCGGATCCGTGCCGCCTACGGCGACCGGTATGACCGACTCGCTCGGATCAAGGCACGTTACGACCCGGATAACGTCTTCCGTTCGAATCAGAACATCAAGCCGGCTTGAAGCTCGCCACGGATCAGCCGACGGGGAGTTCCTCCAGCAGCCGCTTCCGCAATTCATGCAGCGGCTCATCCGCTCCCGGCACGACGTCATAGGTCCACCGCTTGTGGAACTCGACGGCGTTGTCCGGATCAATGACTAATAGGTGAAGCCGTCAACGCCTTCGACGGTTGGGTGGGGCTCAACCTGCACCGTTCGAAGCCTCGGCGACGACGGTGATGTCCCGCTCAAGTCCGAGACGGGTAGCGAGCAGTAACCGAATGTCTGCCTGATCATCGACGATAAGAACCTTGCTCAGCCGCTTTTCGGTTTCCAGCACCTCACCGTCCCGTGTCAGCGTAGCAGCGAGACTTCCGCGGATTTCTGAAAGGTCTTTTGTCGCCTATCGGGGCGAACCTACACACACCAGCAATTAGCTGCGGGCTTGGCGCAACTTCTGTGTCTGGCGGATAGCGTCACGAAATTCAACGATCATCTCTTGATACGCCGTCACCTCAAGAGCCGCCACCGTCTGACCAGCGGCGACGAGCCGGCCTTTGATGGCGACGGACGCGAAGTAGGCGCCGTTGTAGTACGGCAGCAGATTCTCGAACTTGAACGCGGGATCGCCCCTAGCCATGGCTGAGCGCTTCCAGGACCACCGCATCTTTGGGCCGATCAGCGAAATCTCTGCCTTCGTATACATAGCGGATGAGGCCCGTCTGATCGGCAAGCACCAGCGCGGGCTTCGAGATCCGACCCGAGGAATCCCACAGCCCGAACCGCTTGATGACAACCTCACCCTCGGGATCACTCAAGAGGTCAAATGGCAGAAGGAGTTTGTCGATCATGGCTTGGTTCTGCTCTGGCGAATCGACCGAGATCCCGTAGATCCGGATTTGCCGCTTTTGAAACTCTTCCCATTTCCTGGCGAAGCTGACCAGCTGCCCATTGCAGTAGGGTCACCAATCACCCCGATAGAAGATCACCAGGTTCGGCCCTGCAGGATCGGGCAATGACCTCTCAGATCCAGACTGATCTTGGAGGACAAAGGTCGGCAGACGGCTTCCAGCAGAAAGGCCAGGCGACATCGTCTTCGAGCATATCGGAGGCCACGCTCTTCATCCGGCCTTCACGTGGCCTTTAACGTTGGGACAGGCTGAGCGCTCAGACTCAGGGTAACGTCGTCCTGTAGTTGTGTACCGTGAAGACTGGCTCAATGCGCCGGACGCGTGTCCGCTCCATCCTCTCGATTGCCGCCCCGGTGCTGCTGTTTGTCGGCATCTTTCTGGTGCGTGGTGGCTACTTTGGCGAACTCATCAATCGCGTCGGTGAGACAGGGTCACCGGTTTCCGTTCACCAGCTGAACGACATCGGCACCTTGCAGCAGGCATTCAATCACGATGCCGGTACGCCGCGGCTCATCCTGCTGGTCTCCCCCACTTGACCGGACTGCAATGCCGGCGCCCGTTGGGTGCAGCAGGAGATTTTGAAGAAACACCCGTCGGTTCCGCTGCGGGTTGAGGTCGTCTGGCTGCCGATGCTGACCGGCGACTCCGAGCAGTTGATCGATCGGCGCGTCCTCTCCGATCCACGAGTCAGCTATTACTGGGATCCCCATCGGATCGTCGGCCAGTGGTTCTCGAGCCACGTGACGCAGCAACCGGGCATCACCTGGGATGCGTTCTTTCTCTACGGGGCCCAGGCAGGGTGGGACTCCACACCGGGTCCGCTGGTTGCCTCTGGCTCGAGCATCATCGGCAACACCGGCCAGCTCAGGGCCGGGTTCAATCAGATTCAGCCGTCAAGTAGCACGGCCGCTGTGCCGGGTCCATCCACGCCGCGCTCCTAGGCACGCGTGTCGCTTGGGATACGGCGGACCTGGCTCGGAATTGCAGCCGCGGCAGGCGCCCTCTTCCTGGCTGCGCTCGCCGCGTTCATTTTGGCCCCGGATGGCCATTTCGCGATCGGCGTCGAATCCGCTTCGTCAGCCGCTTCCGCGCTCGCCCAGCGTCCCAGTCAGTCGCTGCCTCGGATCTACGCCCTCTTCGCCGGCATGGTGGCCGCCTTCAATCCGTGCGGATTCGCCCTGTTACCGGCGTATCTAGGCCTTTACCTTCAGGATGACCGCGGCCGCCGTCGTTCGATCGCCACCACCATCTCGACCCCGCTCAAGGTATCGCTCAGCGTCACCGCCGCCTTCGTCGCGGTGTTCGGTCTGGTCGGGCTTGCGGTTGGCGTCGCGGGAACAGCGATCTCATCAGTGCTTCCGCTGGTTGGGTTCATCATCGGCGTCGTCCTTATCGTAGTCGGCGGTGCGGTTCTGTCAGGCTGGAGCCTGGACACAGCCAGCACGACCAAGCTTGCCGACCGGCTCGGGCCGGCCGCCGGTCGCACCACCATGTCTGGATATTTCGCCTACGGGATCGCCTACGCGCTGGCATCCCTTGGCTGCACCTTGCCGGTCTTTCTCACCGTCCTTGGGCTTGCACCCCTTGCCGGCGGCCTGCTTGGCGGACTGCTGCAATTTCTGCTCTATGGCATCGGCATGGCCGTCGTCCTGGCGGTACTGACGATCGCGGCCGCCCTCTTCAAGACCGAGCTCTTGCGCCGACTGCGTGGCGTCGGACGGATCATCGAGCCAGCCGGCGCCATCTTGCTTTTGCTCGTCGGCGCTTACGTGGTCTATTACTGGGTTACCCTTGGCGGACTCTTCCGTGGCACTGCCTGATCCCGAGAGCACGCCCGGTGTCGGTTTGCGGATTGAGATTCGCGGCCTGAGCCACGAGTACGGAACGCCTCACGCAAGGGTCCAGGCACTGACGGACATCTCATTCGAGGTGTCCGCTGGTGATTACGTAGCCCTCATGGGTCCGTCCGGCGCCGGCAAAAGCACCTTGCTGGCCCTCCTCGGTGGGCTCGACCGCCCTCAAGAGGGAACGTTGGCCATCGACGGGCGCGATATGCGGGCGCTCAGTCGTGATCAGCTGGCCGAGTATCGGCGCACCACGGTTGGCTTCGTATTCCAGCACTTCGGGCTGGTCGACCTGCTGACCGCTGCCGAGAACGTCGAGCTGGCCTTGTCATTGGCGGGCGTGCCTCCGCACCAGCGGCGGCAACACGTCGGTGCCCTGCTGTCCTCCGTCGGCCTGCTCGAGCGACGCAACCACCGGCCATCGTCGCTCAGCGGCGGTGAGCGTCAACGGGTCGCGATCGCGCGGGCGCTCGCCAATGATCCACGGTTGCTCCTCGCGGACGAGCCGACTGGAAATCTCGATAGCAAGACCGCCGTCGGCGTCATGGACCTGCTCGAGAGCCTCCGGCGTGAGCGCGGTTGCACTCTCCTGGTGGTCACCCACAATCCGCTGGTCGCTGCTCGCGCCGATCGCCGCGTCGTCATCGATTCTGGCCGGATCGTCCTATGAGCTGGCGAGACGAACTGACGCTGGCGCTACGAAGCCTGCTGCGTCGCCCCGGACGGACGGCAATCACCCTGTTGGCGGTCGTTCTGGGGACCGGGCTGCTGGTCGCATTGGGAAGCGTCGGCGCGACGGCGGATTCCCGCATCGTCAGCCAGCTGAGCAAGGGTGGTCCGGCAGCGGCGATCAAGGTGGCGGCTGCCCTTCCAAACCCCGGGCAGCTCGACAGTGACAACCTTCAGGCCGGCGCTCCGAAGAACATCGACGACGCGGCGGTGGGAGCCATTCGGCGCGCGCCCTATGTCGCCTCGGTGGTACCGTTCCTGGCGGCTCCGGTGCTCGCCATTCCACCGCCGCAGGGTCTGTCCGCGGTACCAGGTACCAACGGTGAGACGCCCATCTTGCCGAATTGGATCTTCGACGCCATGGTTGGCACCGACCTGAGTCAGGTGAACAACCTCCCGATCACGGTCCTCGCCGGCCGGCTGCCGAGCCTCCATTCGCTGGACGAAGTCGCGGTGACGCAAGGGTACCTCGATCATCTTCATCTCGATGTCCACCATCCGGGAGTCGTGCTCGGGACGGAGATCGAGGTCGGAATGCCGCAATCGCACGTCATCAATGGCAACCTGCGGCGCCAGGCGCGCTGGATCAAGGCCCGGGTCGTCGGCGTCGTCGCCCAACAAGTCGGCGACGGCGAATTTCTGGTTCCCCTCGAGCAGGCGCAGATCGCGCGGGGATGGGCGCTACAAGGGATCAGTGACGGCGATGATCCGTTGCCGGTTTCGCCTTATTCCGGCCTGGTGGTCGTGGCGGGCAGTCTCGACCAGGTGCATACAGTCCGCGCCGAGATCACCGTCCTCGGATATGCCACCAGTGCCCCCGAGCATCTGGTTGCATCCGTGCAGAAATATCTCCATGTGGTCGATATCGTTCTCGGTGGCATCGGCACCATCGCCCTGGTGATCGCCTGCCTGGGGATCGCGAACGCTTTACTTGCCGCCGTCCGCGAACGCCGGCGGGAAATTGGGGTGCTGAAAGCCATCGGGGCACGCGACCAGGACATCCTTCGCTGGTTTCTCATCGAGGCGCTCGCGGTGGGAGCTCTGGGCGGCGCGATCGGCACGTTGCTCGGCGTCCTGGTTGCGGAAGGGCTTGGTCAATCCGTCAACCACTATCTCCTGACCCAGGGGTTGCAAAGCGTGTCGCTGGGCGAGGTCTCGCCGGCTCTGCTCGCCGCCGGTGTCCTTGGCACGGTCTTGCTCGCGTTGCTGGCTGCGGTCGCGCCGGCGCTACAGGCGGCGCGGCTGCCTGCCCTCGAGGCGGTGAGCGCGGCATGAGGTTGCGGCTGAGCTCGCTTTGCCTGCTGAGCCTCGTCCTGACGCTGGCGGCCTGCACATCGCTTACTCCAACGGGAGCCCGGCGGTCGACGCCAAGTCCGAGACCCGCTGCCGTGGCTGCGCCCGTGGTCTATGCCGCGCTCGGGGCGAGCGAGACGGTTGGCGTCGGGGTGGGTGATCACCTCCGGCAGGCCTGGCCGCAGATCTTCTTCAACATCGCCTTGCCGGATTCGGCGGTCTTTTACAACTTCGGATTCCCTGGCGCGACGACCGCCGACGCGCTGCAGCTGGAACTGCCGGCGGCGATTGGCGTCCATCCGACGATCGTCACCATCTGGCTCAACGTCAATGATCTGATCGCGGGCGTTTCACCAGTCACCTACGAGACCGAGCTGCAGCAGTTAGTCCAGCGGTTGCGAGCCGCCGGTACTCGCGAGATTCTGATCGCGAATACCCCCTACCTCGATCGGCTCCCTGCGTATCTCAGCTGCAATGCGCCATCCGGGTCGCTCCACTGTCCCTTCCCCGCAGAGGCGCCGACCGCAGCCCAGCTCAACGCCATGGTCGACGCCTACAACGCCGGCATCCAATGCGTAGCAGCCGAGGAATCCGCGGTTGTTGTCGACCTGCACACGCAGGGAGAATTGCCCGATCTCCATCCCGACTATCTCAGCGCGGATGGCCTTCACCCCAATGCCAGGGGTTACGCCGCGATCGCCTCGGCCTTCAAGGCGGCGCTGGCCGGGAAGACGCCTTAGATTTCCTTAATAGCGCCTTCACGTTTCCGCCGTATATCGGTTTGGGATGGGAAAGGGATCGGCGAGCTTGAGCGCAACCGGCATGCGCGAGTTGAGTCCGCTCTTCGGCCGGGCAATCGCCGCCCTTCGCATCTGGTTCGGCATCGTCTTTCTCACCAACGGCCTTGCCAAGTTCATCCCCTCGATCGCGAAGACGCCCGTCGGATTCTTGATCGACCTCAATGGAGCCAAAGGCATCCTTATCTTCTACGCGCACCGGAATCCGGTCCCGCCCTATCGCAGCCTGGTCGACCAGCTGATCGCGCCCAACTGGAGCCTCTTTGGGCCCGCCGAGGCGGTGGTTGAGGTCGTCGTTGGCGTTCTGCTGATCGTCGGCCTGTTCGCGACGCTGGCTGCCCTGGTCGGTGCGCTGCTCCAACTACATCTGCAGTTCGCGTCGCTCTGGAGCAACCAGTGGGTCTTCGAGTACTCGGTCGAATGGGTGCCCTTGCTGGTGTTGGCCGCGATCCACGCCGGCCGCTGGTTCGGCCTCGATTCGCGTCGTCCGAGGGCGTCCGGATGGCTGGGGTGAGCCGGGTCGCCGTGATCATCCCGGCGCTCAACGAGGCCGGGGCCATCGGCGATGTTGTCGCCGAGATAAGGGCGACGGTCGATGCCGAGGTGATCGTCGTCGACAACGGCAGTCAGGATCAGACCGCCACAGTGGCGCGCCGAGCCGGTGCCGTGGTCGTGACCTGTCCGGAGCGCGGGTATGGCAAGGCCTGCCTCCGGGGAATCGCCGAGGCGCGCGGGAATGATGTCCTGGTCTTCATCGATGGCGACGGCAGCATGCCGGCGGTGGACATCCCCGCTTTGGTGGGGCCCATCCTCGATGGCCGAGCGGACATCGTCTGCGGCGCCCGGCGCGCTGACCCTGGCACGATGCCAGCGCACCAGCGATGGGGTAACCGCCTTTCGATGGCGCTGCTGCGCTCGCTCTACGGCGTCAGGCTCTCTGACCTCGGTCCCTTCCGCGCGGTTCGGGCGACCACCCTCGCGAGTCTCGCCATGCGGGCGTCGAAGTTTGCCTGGCCGGCGGAAATGCTGGCCCGGGCGGCAAAAGTGCAGGCGCGGATCATCGAGGTGCCGGTCGGCTACCGCGCACGTGCAGCCGGCCGGTCGAAGGTTGGCGGTACCCTTCGCGGATCGATCGGGGCCGGCATGGGAATCGTCGGATCGCTGGCCTGGGTGCGGATGTTACCGCGGTGAGCGACAGCCCATTTCGGAGCTGGTCATCCGACGAATGGCTGATCCTCCTGGCGCGCTGGCCGCAGCCGGGTGTCGGCAAGTCGCGCCTGGCGGCCGGCATTGGGGATGAGCAGGCGTATCGGCTCGAACAGGCCTTCCTGATGGACACCATCGGATGGGCTTCGCTGGCGCCGGCGCACCTGATCACGTTCACCCCGGCTGGAGCTGCAGCGCAATTTCGCCGCTGCGCCCCGCGCGCGCATTTGCGGCGCCAGGCGGAGGGAGACCTGGGCGTCCGCATTCATCAGGCGTTCGTGGATGCCTTCAGTCTCGGAGCCCGTCGGGCCGTCATCGTCGGCAGCGACAGCCCGAATCTTCCATATGCGATCGTCGATTCCTGCAGGTCGGGGCTGCCGACGGCGGACGCGATGATCGCGCCGACCAGCGACGGCGGCTTCTGCGCCCTCGGCCTCACCCGGCCGGCACCCGAACTGTTTGTGGGGGTTGCCTGGAGCACGCCAGACGTTTGCGCGCAGGTCATGGCGAATGCCCGTGCCGCCGGGCTCGAGATCCGCTCAACCGAACCCTGGTACGACGTCGACGACGTGCTGGGTCTCAATCGCCTGCGCTTCGATCTGTCCCTCGACGGTGAATTCGCCCCCAATACCAGCGCAACCCTGGCCCGAATCAACCGGAAGTAAGGAGGCACAGATGGCTGTCATTACCGAAGATTCGACGACCGTTGAGCAACGACTGGTGAGCGTGCTCGACGTCGCGCGTGCCAACGCGGGATCGGTCGACGCGGAGGGAGCCTTTCCGACGGAAACCATTGCGGCACTCCGAAGCTCGGGCCTGCTCGGCCTGACGGTGTCGGAAGGCGACGGTGGGCTCGGCGCCGGCCCCCGCGAATTCGTCCAGGTGGTCTCCGCACTGGCCGAAGCCTGCGGCTCGAGCGCAATGATCTACCTCATGCACGTCAGCGCCGTGGCGTGCATCACGGGCGCACCGCCTCCGGGCATTCCGCACGTGCTGTCGCGTCTGGCATCGGGCGACTGGCTCGGGACGCTCGCCTTCAGCGAGCGCGGTTCGAGAAGCCATTTCTGGGCGCCGGTCTCGCGCGAGGTCTACGAAGGCGGCTCCATCCGGGTCCGGGCCTCCAAAAGCTGGGTCACCTCGGCCGGCCACGCCGATGTCTACGTCGTGTCGACGCTGGCCGCCGGGGATCGCGGTCCCACGGACAGCAACCTCTATGTCGTGCGCGGCGACGAGCCAGGGATGACGGTCGCGGCGCCCTGGCGCGGGATGGGCATGCGGGGCAATGCCTCGTCGCCAATGGCGGTCGATCTTCTGGTTGGCGAAGACCGGCGTATTGGCGCCGATGGCAGCGGCTTCAAATCGATGATGGAGGCGGTCTTGCCCTGGTTCAACCTGGGCAACGCCGCGGTCTCTCTCGGGCTGGCGCGTGCGGCCGTCAAGGCCGCCATCAAGCACGCCTCGGGCACGCGCTTCGAACATACCGGCGATGCCCTGGCGAACCTGCCAACCATTCGCGCCCGGCTGGCGCGCATGCAGATCGAGCTCGACGCAAACGACGCGTACCTGCGCCACGCCGCCGATAGCGTGGCTTCGCCGGATGACGGAACACTGTTGCAGGTCCTCGGCGTCAAGGCGGCGGCGAACGACGCCGCGCTCGACATCACCGATGGCGCCATGCGCGTATGCGGCGGCGCGGCGTTCTCGCAGCAGCTCGCCATCGACCGCTTTTTCCGCGACGCGCGAGCCGGCCACGTCATGGCGCCCACCGCGGACGTGCTATACGACTTTTACGGCAGGGCCATCACCGGCCTGCCCCTGTTCTGAGGTCGATCCATGGCAAAGCCGTTGGTGGTTGGCGCGGTCGCCTATACCGCGAACGTCGTCCCCATCTGGGAGGGGATCCGCGAGTACTTCCGCGAGAGCGACGCCCCCATGGACTTTGTGCTTTTTTCTAACTACGAGCGCCAGGTCGATGCCTTACTCGAAGGGCAGATCGAGATCGCCTGGAACACCAACCTGGCGTGGGTCCGATGCCTGGGGCTCACGTCGGGCACCTGCCAGGCGCTGGCGATGCGCGACGCCGACCTCGTGTTCAAATCCGTCTTCGTCTCGCGCGCCGGCGCCGGGTTGCGCGGACTCGCGTCGCTGCGAGGACGACGATTGGCGCTCGGATCGCGCGACTCGGCGCAAGCCGCGATCCTCCCCCTCTATTTCTTGCATCACGCCGGCCTGGTCGACGGCGCCGTCACCGTGAGGCGGTTCGACACCGACGTGGGCAAGCACGGCGATACCGGTCGCAGCGAGCTCGATGCCATCCGTGCCGTGTTGAGTGACCAGGCCGATGCGGCAGCCATCGGCATTAGCACCTGGGAAAGCGTCGGGAAGGGCGAGCTTGCCGATAGAGCACTGGAAGCCTTCTGGGAATCGCCCGAGTACTGCCACTGCAACTTCACCGCGCTTCAGTCCCTGGACCATGAGCGGAGCGAGGCCTGGGTCAGTCATCTGCTTCGGATGGACTGGAACATTCCCGCGCATCGCCGCATCCTCGAGCTCGAAGGCCTCAAGGCGTGGGTCCGTCCGCAGCTGGCGGGCTACGAGCCGCTGCTGGCGGCGGTCAAAGAGCAGCAGATCCCGTTGCGATGGTGATTCTCGACCTCATCGACGCGTTGCAGCCATTGGCGGACGGAGCTGTGGCCAGGGTTCCGCTGGATTCGGCGGCGGACATCGAGAGGGTCCGTACCTGGTGCGCGCGCAGCGGCAACACCGTGGTGCGCGTCAACGATGACTGGGTCGAGGTGCGGCGAGGACGTTTGCGGGAGCCGGCGGGGCTGGAAACCATCCCGGCACGGCTCTGGCTCTATACGAACTTCGATTGCAACCTGGCCTGTGATTACTGTTGTGTCCGCTCGTCCCCAACAGCGAATCGGCGCGCTCTCGGATTGGAGCGCATCGGGCCGCTGGTCGGGGAAGCGCCGGGGGCCGGCGTGACCGAGCTCTTCCTCACCGGCGGCGAACCCTTCATCCTGCCCGACATCGACGCCATCGTGCGCAGCTGCGTAACAGTGCTGCCCACGACCCTGCTGACCAACGGCATGCTGTTTCAACGGGGCCGCCGGCTCGAAGCCTTGCGCCGGATGCCGCGCGATGGTTTCGCGCTTCAGATCAGCCTCGATTCCCCGACGCCGGAACTCCACGACCGCCATCGCGGTCAGGGCTCGTGGGAGAAGGCGATTGCCGGCATCCGCCTCGCAAGGGCCGAAGGCTTTCGGGTACGCGTGGCAACCACCCTGACCGAAGAGGGGTCGATCGAGTCGGAGCTCCGCGGTTTTCTTGATGAGCTCGGCATCCGGCGCGACGACCAGGTGATTCGGCCGCAGGCCCGTCGCGGGCTGGCACAAAAGGGTGTCGTGCTGACGGTGCCCGCCCTCATCCCCGAAGTCACGGTGACCGCCGACGGTGTCTACTGGCACCCGGTCGCCGCCGACGACGATGACATGCTGGTGACCCGCTCGCTCTTTCCACTGGCCGACGCCGTGAACCAGGTGCGACATCGGCATCTCGAGCAGCAGCAGAAAGTGGAGGCGCTGGCGGAGGCGTTCGTATGCGCTTAGTCGCCCGCGACGAGATCGCACGGACGGAACGGATTGCGACAAGCGAGATCGCGCAGCCCAGGCCTCACCAAGTGCTCATCTGGGCGCTCGCGCTGGGAGCATCGTTTGCCTATTTCGGATTGGCGCTGGTCCGCCATTTGAGCTTTCACAGCGCCGCCTACGACCTGGGCTTTTTCGACCAGGTTCTCTGGAACGCCTCACGCGGCCATGGGCTTCGATCGACCTTCATCCCCTATGTCTTTTTTGGCGAGCATTTTGAACCCGCCCTGCTGCTCTTCATCCCGATCTATCGCGTCGTCGCGTCGCCCCTCTGGCTGCTGGGCGCCCAGTCGATTGCGCTTGGGCTCGCCGCGGTCCCGCTGCACGCCATCGCCCGGCGCCTGCTCGATTTGCAACGAGCGTGGCTCGTGGTCGGCGCATACCTGCTGCAACTCGGAATCGCGCGCGCCGTCGCGAGTGATTTCCACACGGAGACACTCGCCGTGCCCTTTGTCTTCCTTGCCATCCTCTTCGCGCTCCAGCGACGCTGGCATTGGTTTGCGCTGTTTGCCATCATTCCCATGCTCGCCAAGGAAGACGGCGTCCTGGTAACGATCGGCATCGCCATCCTGGCGCTCATCATGACGCGCCAGCGCATCAGCCTCGTGCCGGCAATCGCCGCGCTGGGGTACGGCATCGTCGTGCTCTTCTGGGCCATGCCCGTTATCCGACACGGCGCACCGGGAGACCTGGTCCTTCGTTATGCGTACCTGGGATCGACGCCCGAGCAGGTGGTGCTCCATACGCTGACGCGACCTTGGCTCTGGCTGGAGAACTTGGCGAGCTCCCCGGCGTTGCCGGCTCTCCTGCTCTTGCTCGCCGCCGTCGGATTTCTTCCCATCTTCCGGCCAGCCGCGATGGGGGCCGCGTTGCTGCCCCTGATCCCGGCGTTCCTATCCACCGATCCGTATCAGGCCGGACTGCGGCTGCAATATTCGATCCCCGCGGTGCCCTTGTTGATGATCGCCGCGCTGCTCGGCTGGCAGCGCCTGCCCGCGATGAGCGGCGGCGTGATGGTCATACTCGGTGCCGCAGCGACCTGGGTCGTGCTGGGGCCGGTCCTACCGCGCCTCGGGACCGACGTGCCGGGTCTCGGGCGCGCCGCTGACGTCACTCGTATCTTGCGTCTCATCCCGTCGGGCGATGAGGTCGGGGCGAGTTCGAATCTCGTGCCCCATCTGTCGGAGCGCCCGTCGATCTGGGAGTTTCCCGCCGGGTTCGGCGCCCGGTGGATTGTCATCGATCGGTCAGCGAGTGTCTCGCAGGAAAGTCAGGCGCATGGGTACGCCGCGGCAATTGCGCGGTTGCCCGCGGCCGGCTACACGATGGAGGCAGAAGCGGACGGCGTGACCGTCTGGCGCAAGTCGCCATGACACGAGTCCTTGTGACTGGCGGCGCCGGATTCATCGGCTCGCATCTGGTTGACGCCCTGCTGACGCGAGGATTCGACGTCCGCGTCCTCGACAACCTCGATCCCCAGGCACACGAAGGCGGTCGCGCGCGATTCCTTTCGAGCGATGCCGAGTTGATGGTCGGCGATCTACGCGACCGCGACGCCGTTCGCCGCGCCCTGAACGGGATGGAGCTGGTCTTCCACCAGGCGGGCATGGTGGGAAACGGCCAGTCGATGTACGAGATCCATCGCTATGTCGAGGTCAACGGCGGCGGCACCGCCATCCTCATGGAAGAGATCGTGGCGCGTCGTGATCGCATCCGCCGGGTGATTGCGGCGTCGTCGATGGTGGTTTACGGCGAGGGCGCCTACTGGTGTGCTCAGCACGGCGAGTGCCGGGGAACGCGATCGGCGGAAGACCTGCGGGCGCGCCGGTGGGAGCCCCTTTGCCAGATCTGCGGCGCCGCGCTGACGCCGAGGCCGACAAATGAAGAGTGGCCCCTGCAGCCGACCTCGCCGTATGCGATTTCAAAGCGCGATTCTGAGGAGATCACGCTGGTCAGTGCCCGTGCGCACGGCGTGGACGCGGTGGCGTTGCGCTACCTCAACGTCTACGGTCCGCGCCAGGCGCTTGGCAACCCATACACGGGGGTCGCTGCCGTCTTCTGCGCCCGATTGCTCAGTGGCCGAGCGCCGCTCATCTTCGAGGACGGCGGCCAGCGACGCGACCTGGTTCATGTCTCGGATATCGTGCGCGCCAATCTCCTCGCCATGGACTCGCCATTGGCCTCCGGTTATCCGATCAACATTGGGACCGGAACCTCGGTTACCGTCCTGGAGCTCGCCCAAACGTTAGCGCGAGGATTGGGTATCGATCACGCCCCCGAAATCTCCGGCCTCTACCGCGCCGGGGACATTCGGCACTGCTATGCGGATATCAGCCGTGCCGAACGGCTTCTCGGGTTCAGCGCCGAGGCTGATCGCGACGAGTGCCTGAGCGAGCTCGCCCAATGGGTTGCTACGCAGCCGTCAGTGGATCGCTCGGAGGGAGCGCTTGCCGCACTCAAGGACCGGGGGCTGATCCGCTGATCGATGTGGCTCACCCAGAATCGACTGGCTGGCGATTGGCGATGGCGGTGACGCTGGCGCTCTCGCTCGCAGCCTGCGGCGCATCATCAGCACCACGCGTCGGTGAGCCGGCAGCGCCGGCAACGGTTACCGCCTCACCCGCCGGAAGGCTGGTCGCGGTCGGCGCAGGGCCGGAGGGGATCGCCGTCGACCCCGAAGCCGGCCTGATCGCGGTCGCCGTCCGCTCGCCCGCCGCAATCGTGGTGCTCGATCGCAGCGGATCAACCCTTCGTCGGGTGGCGCTACCCTCCTCCGCGCGCCATCTTCGTTTCAGCACATCGGGCTCGCTGTTGGTCCCGGCTGAGCAGGCCCAGCAGTTGATCCAGGTCGACGTGACGAGCGGACGCATCGTGAGCTCTACGCCTGTTGGGCACCAGCCGCATGATGCCGTTCCGTTCGGCAGCAGGGTTTTCGTCACCAACGAGTTCTCCGACACGCTGTCCGTCATCGAGGCCGTGCAGGTGGTGGCAACGATCCCTGCGCCGAAGCAGCCCGGTGGCATCGCGGCATCGACCAGCGTGCTGGCGGTGCTCGGGGTGCGATCACACACCGTGCGCTTCATCGATGCCGGTTCCCTGGCGACGATCGCGACGCTGCCCGCCGGGGCCGGGCCAACGCATGTCGTGGGCGATGGCGAGGGCCGATTCTTCGTCACCGACACGGTTGGCAATGCCCTGCTGACCTATGCCTCGTCTCCGGCGCCGCATCTGGTAAGCCGGCGGACGGTGCAGGGAACGCCCTATGGCATCGCCCTTGACACCGTCCATGCCCGACTGTTCCTGACGCTGACGGCTCGTAACCAGGCAGTCGAATACCACCTAGTCGGGGACACCCTCGCCGAGGTCGCTCGATTTTCCACCCCACGACAGCCGAACACCGTCGCGGCCGACCCCGTCAGCGGGACGGTCTTCGTCACCGGTACCGCCGACGGTGTCGTGCAGATCATGTCAAGCTTCAACTGATGGCTACCCGCGTGCTTCTCATCGACGACGATCCGAAGATCGTTTCACTGCTGCAGCGTGGCCTCGCCTTCGAGGGCTTCGAGGTGACCACCGCACCCGACGGCACCGACGGATTGAACGCGGCGCGGACCACTCGGCCACAGCTGGTATTGCTCGACATCGCGATGCCCGAGCCGGACGGATTCGAAGTCTGCCGCCGGCTGCGGCTTGCCACCGACGTGCCGGTCATCATGCTGACCGCCCGCGACGACGTGGCCGATAAGGTGAGCGCGCTGAATCTCGGCGCGGACGACTATGTGGCCAAGCCGTTCGCCTTTGACGAGCTGCTGGCCCGGATTCGCGCCGTGCTCCGCCGCCATCAGGATGGCGATGAGCCGCTCACCTACCTCGACCTTGTCGTCGATCCCCGGACGCGCGAGGCCCAGCGCGCCGGCCGGGTCATCGACTTGACCGGCCGCGAGTTCGACCTGCTGCTCTTCTTCATGCGTCATCCGCGGCAGGTGCTGACCCGCCAGCAGCTGATCGACCGCGTCTGGGGGTTTGACGAATCGCCGGAGACAAACGCGCTCGACGTCCATATCGGCCACCTGCGGCAAAAGCTCGAAGGCGCGGACGGCACCCGTTTGATCCAGACCATCCGCGGCATCGGCTATGCGCTTCGCGGGTAAGGCGCTCGGCGTCGATGTTCGGTTGGCGCTCTGGTTCAGCGTCATCATGGGCGCGGTCCTCGCCGCCCTGAGCCTGACTGTCTTCCAGCTCACCAAGGACAGCCTGCTCCGCGAAGCCGATCAGGATGTCCGCCAACGCGCCACTCTCATCGCGGCGGCACAACCGATCGAAAGCTCGCAAATCCTGATGCCGCGCACCGATGTCTTCAGCGCCCCAGATATCTTTGTCCAGATCGTCGATCCAAACGGCCACGTGCTGAGCACCTCGAGCAATCTGTCGGGACACGTTCTTCCTTTTATTCCCTCAGCGATCCGGGCCGGCAATGTCACCGAGCAGCAAGTCAGTGGCCGGATGCTCATCCTCTGTGGCCGACCGATCACCTCTGGCGGCATGCTCAAGGGCTACGTGCTCGTCGCACGCTCGCCGCAAACGATTTATGTCGCCCTGGATCGGCTGCGTTCGATTCTCTATCCAGGCGCTGCGCTCGCGCTGATCCTGGCTGGAATCGCCGGGTGGCTCCTGGTGCGCAGGGCACTCGGACCGCTGCGGCGGATTGGCAGCGCCGCCGCCCGGATCGCCGCGACCCGGGATCACACCCAACGCATTGGATATACCGGACCACCCGATGAGATTGGCCGCGTCGCGCAGACGATCGACGGCATGCTCAAGTCACTAGAGGAAGCGCACGCACAGGTCCAGGCGTCGCATGACGCACAGAAACGGTTTCTGGCTGAGATCTCCCACGAACTCCGCACGCCGTTGACCATCATGCTTTCCTCGTTGGACCTGCTCGTCAGGACTGGACGGTCCGACCCCGAATTCGCCAGGCGCGCGATCGCCGATATTCGAGTCGAGGCCGACCGAATGGCGCGGATGGTCAGCCATCTCCTGATCATGGCGCGTTCCGACGCGGGCGCGCCCGCGGCTCCACATCGCCCGGTGATCGTGGTCGACGTCTTGACTGATGCATGCCGGCAACTCAGCCAGACAAACGGACGCTTGCGCTATCGGAACCTCGAGCGGATCGACGATGCCGTCGTCGATGGCGACAGCGACTATCTGAAGCAGCTGTTTCTGATCCTGCTCGATAACGCCTTCAAATACACACCGCCCGATGGGCATGTCGAAGTCAGCGGCACCTTCAACGACGGAACCGTCGCCATCGCTGTCGCCGACGAGGGGATGGGCATTCCTCCCGAGGATTTGCCGCATCTATTCGAGCGCTTCTACCGCGGGAAAAATGCGCACAGCCAGGGACTCGGCTTAGGGCTTGCCATCGCGCGACATATCGCGATGCAACACGGGGGGCGAATCGACGCTGAAAGCAAGCCAGGCAGTGGTAGCCGGTTTACGGTATCACTGCCGCTCGCGACGCCCGTAGAGAGCTTAGGCTAAGCGGGCCCCACGCCTGGCTGCGATGCTTAGATGGGGACCAATGAGCTGGCGTATCCGGTCGACCTGGCGCCGCTCGTGGGCGCTGCTGGTTGCGATCGGGCTGATCGCCAGTCTCGGCCTCCTTGGATTGACGGCGTACAACTGGGTCGAGATTCCGTTCCTCAAGTTCGAGCTTGCTGCCGGCCAGTGCAAGTTCGGTCCACCCTTAGCCGGCGTCTACTTCCCCAGCCGCCTCCATGTGCTGAATCGCTGCATGACGGTGAGCGGCGTCGTCGATTGTTTCAAGGTCGAGCCTGATGGTGACGTCCACCTGCGCGTCCGGTTGGATCCTCAGTTCTCGGGGCTGCTGAAACCGGCCAACGCGCTGCAGACCTGCGCCGACCATTTAGGCCCACACATCGTCGTCGAGATCATTCCGCAGCACCCCGAAGGTCTTCTCTTCAGAAATAACGATGCCGACGCCGGAGGGTTCATCGATCCACAAATGCCCGCTCCCGGCGAGCACGTCACGGTCACCGGGCCCTACGTCATCGACACCAACATCCTTCACCGTGTCCTCTACCAGGGGAGGGTCGCTGAGAATTGGGCAGAGATTCATCCCGCCTGGGCGATCCGGGTCGATCAACCAGTCAGCCCTGCCCAGCCGAACAAGTTCGGCCCGGCGTTTGGAGAATCTGGTTGACCTTCGGCAAAAAGTTAGATCGCTTCTGACCTGGTCTCCGTCTTCGATTCGGAGCTGATGTCGGGAACCGACTCAACGGCGACCTCCCGGACATCGGGAATAGCCTCCAGGATCGTCTTTTCCACTTGATGGCTCAGCTCGTGCGCCTCCACGAACGATATGGTCGGAGGAAGGTGCACCCTCACGCGGACCTCGACCTGCCGTCCCAGCCAGCGCACGCGCAGGTTCGTCACCGCTTTCACCTCTGGGATCTGGTTGATCGCAGCAAGCACGGTCCTGCCGACTTCGTCGTCATGAACGTCCATCAGGCGAGAGACCACATCCCGAGTCGCATCGATGCCGATGTGCACAATCAGCAGGGCGATCGCAAAGCCGGCTAGTGGGTCGGCCGCGCGAAAACCCAGTGCCACACCAATCAGGCCGACCAAGGCTCCTCCAGAGGCAATCGCGTCGAGCATCGAATGCTTGGCATCGACGATCAGGGGCGCACTTTTGATCGCACGACCGACCTTGAGCTTGTAGCGGGCCACTAGCTGGTTGCCAACGATGCCAACGACGGCCGCCACCATGCCAATGGCCAGGTGGCTCGTGCCGCGGCCCGAGACAAACTTCTCGTAGGACTGCCAGGCTGCGAGCACGGCACTTGCCCAAATCGCGGCGACGATCACGATGCCCGCAAGATCCTCGGCGCGGCCATAACCATACGGGTACCTTGCCGTGGCCGTCCGTCGCGACGCACGAAAGCCCAAATAGACGCCAACGGTCGTGAAGACGTCGCCGAGATTGTGCAAGGCATCGGATAGCAGGGCCACGCTGCCAGATAGGAAGACGACACCAAGTTCGAAGCTGCTGGTCAGCAACAGACCAAGTGACGAGAAGACGATGGCGCGCATCGCCTTCTGACGGTTGGCCTCGTCGCTGCCTCGCTCGGGCAGATAGAAGATCCCCGGCTGAGCGCGGTGCGTCATCGTCTTAATAGTGGCGGATGGCAATCGGCGGCCATGATGGCTGATCGGAGGCATGCAAGTCGTCGGTCAGCTAGCTCAAGATCAGCCTTGCGTTGCAGCTTGCCGCAGAAGCCGGTGGCGTCGTATGTTTGGCAGCAAATGGATGATGCCAAGCCCGAAGTTGCGGCGGAAAAGGCGATACAGCCCGATCGGCTTCTTCCGGGCGAGGCGCGAGACACTCGTCTCTTGGAAGACGCAGAGCACTGGTTGGCCGTATACACGGAACTCGTACAGGGCAAACAGTCAATGGTGGCTGCCACACGTCAAACGATCGATGCGATGAGTCGGAATGATGCTCGCCGCGAGGTGGAATCGACGGATATGGTCGTGCTCGCACGCGAGCTCGACCGCTTTCGCCGTGGAATGGACTTTTGGAAGACTCGCATCCACGAGTTGCAGGGTTGATTAGTTACAGGAACGGCGCTACGGCAAGACAGCCCTAGCAGTCAGCCTGCCGACGCTCTGAATTCGTTGGCTTGAGACTCTGGCGGAAGGGTGCTAGGGTGATTTTTGAGATTTATGCCTGAGAATGTGATTGTTAAGCCAAGACCGGCCGATCGCTGCACTTTTCGGCGTCCCTTCGCGCCTGGATTCGACGAATGTCCGACCTTTGAAGCCGTCGAATACGGTGTCACCAATTTCACCGGGGATCCTCTCCGGTCGATCATCACGTGCGTTCACCTGGAGCCCGGCGCGTTGGATCCGGATTTTCCGAACGCCTCGGCTTACCCACGTTGCGCCATCGGAGGGCCGGCCGAGCGGGCCGCGTATGCGGCGTTCGGCCCGGCGAGCGGCTAATCGCGTTGAGCCACCCGGTTGATAAACATGGAGGAAGGCCCGGGTAGCCGGGCTTTCCTCCGACGGCATCGGGAGCTAAGGCTTAGCTGGCGTTGTCGGCGAACTGGTTGGTGTAGGTCTTGCTCAGGTCGATGGTCGCGTTCTCGCTCTTGAAGCTCGGCACGTAACTCTTGAGCACATTGAGGACGGTCTGCGGACCCGAGGACGGCATCTTGCAATCGGTGTTGAACTGACCCATCTGGTTCTGCAGCGCGGTGACATAAAGGTCCTTGCTGGGGAGCAGGTAATCCGCCGGCATCTTGTCCGCGATCTGAGCGGCAGTATGGCTGTGCATCCACTTCATCGTCTTGGTGTAGACGTTGACCAGGCGCTGAGCAACGTCCTTGTGGCTGTTGACCCAATCGTTCTTCGCGAAGATGCCGATGAAGGGATAGTCGCCGCCGAGCGCCGCTTCCGTGGACTTCGGGTCGCGCAGGTCAATGAGCACCTTGCCGACGCCGCTCTGGACCAACCGGGTAATGGTCGGCTCGGTTGTCATCCCCGCATCGATCTGGTTGTGCTGCATGGCCGCGATGAAGGTATCGCCCGCTCCGACCCCGATGTAATGGGCCGAGGCCGGATCCACGCCCGCCTTACCCAGCAGCGCCATGGTGAGCGTGTGGGTGCCGGAGCCAAGCTCGGTGATACCGAGGTTTTTGCCTTTGAGGTCGGCGGCGGATGTGATCGAGCTGGCTTCATTAGCCCTTACCATCTCGGCCTCACCAGGCGCGACACCGAACTGGCAGATGGTCTCCATGTTCTTCCCTTTCGCCTGCAGGTCGATCGTGTGGTTGTAGGCTCCGGAGCCGGCGTCGACGGCGCCCGCCACGACTTCTTCCTCGGTGGCCTGTCCGGATGCCTCGTCGTCGAGCGTGATGTCGATGTTCTCCGCCGCGAAGTAGCCGAGCTGTTTGGCGAGCATGTTGGGCAGGTAGATCTGCTTGTTCAGCCCTCCCACCATGAGCGTCAATTTGACCGGCGAGCCTGATGATCCGCTTGCGCCGGTGGACGTGTTGTTGCCACTTCCACAGGCGCTGAGCAGCAGGGCCGCCACTGATAGCCCGACGAACGCTTTACCAGTCAATGCCTGCATCGAATCCTCCTCTAAATAGTTGTTGCGCCGCTAACTTGTCGTGGTCGCCAGGTGATAAGCCGGTTTTCGATCAGGGTGATCAGGCTCTCGGCCACGAGCGCCAGGACGGCCAGGAGCAACATCCCGGCGTAGACGCCATCGGCGTCGAACAGGTTTTTCGAGTTGTAGATCAGCTCGCCGACACCCTGCGTAGCCCCGAAGAGCTCGCCCACCACCGCCCCGACCAGGGCGAGGCCGAAGCTGATATGCAGGCTGGCCACGATCCAGGTGAGCGCCGAGGGCACGATGATCTCGGTTGTCAGGCGGCGGTTACTCGCGCCCAGGATGCGCGCGTTGGCAATCAGGTTGGGATCGACCTCACGCACACCCTGAAATGCGTTGAAGAAGACGACGAAGAAGACCAGGATCCCGGCGGTCATGACCTTCGGTATCAGGCCGAGGCCGAACATGATGGTGAAGATGGCCCCGAGCACAACGCGCGGGATGGAGTTACCCGCCTTGATGTAAGGCGAGAGCACGTCAGACAGCAGACGGATCCGGCCGAGGAGCACCCCGAACGTGACTCCGAAGAGAACACCGACGATAAATCCGAGGATGGTCTCTTCCATCGTGATCGCGATTTGCAGCCAGAGCGGGCCGAGCGAAGTTCCCTGCGTAATCCAGAGCCACAGCCGGGCCGCGATTCGGGAAGGCATGCCGAAGAAGAAGGGATCGGTCCAATTCATCCGGGCGCTCAGCTCCCAGGCGGCAACGAGGACGACACCAAACAGGACGCGCAGCGCGTAGACGAAATAACGACGCCGGCGGATAGCGCGACGGCGCTGGGCGAGCAGCTCGGCGTCCGAGGTGGAAGGCGCGAGGGCCCAGGCAGGAGCGACAGGTGCGGCTGGGCCACCCTGCTGAGCCGACCCACCGCCCGGCTCCGCGGACACGCTAGACCGCGGCAGCGTGCTTCTGACGCTCATAACTCACCAGCACCTCATCGCGCAATTGACTCCAGATCGCCTCGTAGATCTCGGTGAACCGCGGCTGGAAACGGATCTCGGCAACGTTGCGCGGCCGGGGGAGATCGACCGTGTAGGTCCCCTTGACCGTGCCGGGGCCGGCCGTCAGGACGACGACCCGGTCGGAGAGGGCAATCGCCTCCTCCAGGTCGTGGGTGACAAACACGACCGAAGGCCGACTCGCCGCCCACAGCGACAGGAGCTCGTTCTCCATCAAGGTCCGCGTCTGCACGTCGAGGGCGGAAAAGGGTTCGTCCATTAAGAGGATGCGCGGACCGTTGATCAGGCTCTGGGCCAGGCCGACCCGTTTACGCATGCCGCCCGAGAGCTGGTGAGGATAGCGGTCTTCGAAGCCGGCCAGGCCGACCCGTGCGATCCACTCCCGGGCTCGCTGGCGGGGATTGTCGACGCCGTGGTATCGCGGGCCGGCGGCCACGTTCTCGAGGACAGTCTTCCAGGGAAAGACGGCATCGGTCTGGAAGACATAGCCGATTCCGTCCGGGATGCCGCGCACCGGCTGCCCCATCACCACGACCTCACCGACGCTGGGCGGCTCGAGTCCGGAAATCAGGGCGAGCGTGGTGGACTTGCCGCAACCAGTGGGACCGACCACGGAGCAGAACTCCCCCTCCCCGACTTCCATGGTCAGGTCGCGGATCGCCGTGTAGACGCCGCCTTTCGGCGTGGCAAAGCGCTTGGTCACGCTGCGGAGCTCGATTGCCGGAGCAGCCATGTAGCAGCCACCCTAAAACGCCCACTGTCAGGCTGAAAAGCCTTGCGGAGGTTACGGGCGTTTTGGTCTTAGTGGTCGCTTTGCGTTGAGGCGGGGACGGGATACGATGGCTGCAATGGGCAGGCTGCTTCGGCTCAGCCTGGCATCACGCATCCTCGTTTTACAGGTGGCCGTGATTGTCGGGGCGCTGATCATCGGGACACTCGTGACAGTCGCCGTCGAGCGGAGCCAGCTGGACTCACGCTACGAGGGGCAGGCTCTGAACGTGGCGGAATCCGTCGCCGGAATGCCTTCAGTTCGCGAAGCGCTGCGCGACTCGGACCCGTCGCGGACGCTCCAGCCGCTGGCGGAAGGCATGCGCAAGGCGTCCGGTGCGAGCTTCATCGTCATAACCGGGCCCGACGGCACTCGTTATTCGCACCCGAACCCGTCGCTGATCGGCAAGAAGGTGGATGAAAACCCTGCGCCGGTGCTGGCGGGTCACAGCTTCGTCGGGATCCAGCATGGAACGCTGGGAACCTCGGCTCGAGGCAAGGCCCCAATCTTCGATGGGACCGGCAAGGTGGTCGGCATGGTCTCGGTCGGCTTCCTTGAAACAGAACTTTGGAAGCAGCTGATGAATGACTTGAGACAGTTGATCCTGGCATTGCTGGTGGCGGTGGGGCTGGCTGTGATCGGCGCATTGCTACTGGCTCGCCATCTCAAGCGGCAGACCTTTGGACTCGAGCCGCAGGAGATCGCGGCGTTACTCGAGCAGCGGGAGGCAAGCCTGCACGGCATTCGGGAAGGCACGGTCGCAACTGACCTGGAAGGCCGGATCACCCTGATCAACGATGAGGCGCGCCGCCTGCTGCGTCTGCCCGACGATGTCCAGGGGAAGCGTCTGATCGACGTGCTGCCGGCTGGTCGTGTCCGTGAGGTGCTCAACGGCCAGGTGACCGGGGCCGACGAAACCGTGCTCGCGGCGGATCGGGTGCTGGTCGTGAGTCGGATGCCGGTAGTGGTTCGCAGACGTACGATCGGCTACGTCGCGACGTTCCGGGACCGGACCGAGCTGGAAGGGCTGTTGCGTGAGCTGGACAACGCAAGGAGCGTGACCGAGGCGCTGCGCGCGCAGGCGCACGACTTCTCCAACCGGCTGCACACCATTGCCGGACTGATCGAGCTGGGCCGCTACGAGGAGGCGATGCAGCTAACCACAGAATCGTCGTCGGTGTCGCAGGAGCTGACCGAATCCCTACTGGAGCGCGTCGCCGACCCGGTGCTGGGCGCGCTTTTGCTCGGAAAGTCTGCCGTGGCCGCGGAAAGAGGCATTGCATTTCGCCTCTCGCCTGATAGCCGGCTGGACGGAGACGCCGGACATCCGCGCGACCTGATCACAGTGGTCGGCAACCTCATCGACAATGCGCTGGAGGCAGTGGCTGCCAGCCCTAATGGCGGGCCGCGCTGGGTGGAAGTTTCGATGCGTAAGACAGACACGCAGCTCGTGATCAGCGTGCACGACTCGGGACCGGGGATCGCTGGAGATGATCCACAGCGGATTTTTGCGGAAGGCTACACCACGAAAGTTGCCCCGCCCGGCGCACGGCGTGGACTCGGCCTGGCCCTGGTCAAGCAGGTTGCCGCTCGACGCGGCGGCGAAGTCACTGTAGTGAACCGCGGCGGTGCCGTCTTTACAGTGCGACTCCCGGTCGAGCCTCATGGCAAGTCAGGGGAGCCAGTACCAGATAGGTCTAAGCCGGCTGAGGTGCATGCATGATCCGCACGCTGATCGTCGATGATGACTTCAGGGTTGCCGAGCTGCACCGGGCTTACGTCGAGAAGGTGCCCGGTTTCACCGTGGTTGGTGTCGCTGGCACCGGTGCGGACGCGCTCCGGATGGTCGCGAGCACGAAGGCCGATCTCGTCCTGCTCGACATTTATCTGCCCGATATCTCTGGGCTCGAAGTGCTGCGGTCCGTGCGTGAGGTCGGTGCAGATGCGGTAGACATCATTGCCATTACTGCGGCCCGCGACGTGGAAACGCTCCGTTCCGCAATGCATGGGGGCGTGATCCATTACCTGATCAAACCGTTTCGCTTCGCGGCCCTTCAAGACAAGCTCCAGAGCTATGCGGCGATGCGCCGCCGGCTAGCGGAGCTCTCTGAAGCCGACCAGAATGCGGTAGATGCGCTCTACCAGATGTTGCGTCAAGGCGGGACGGCTGAGGCGTTGCCGAAGGGACTGTCCCGGACAACGCTGGAGCTGGTGCTTCGCATCGTGCAGCAAGCGGGTAGCGCCTTGGCCGCTAGCGAGGTCGCCGATCGGGCTCAGCTCAGCCGGGTCACGGCGAGGCGCTATCTGGATCACCTGGTGCAGGCCGGCCGAGTTGAGCTGGTGATGCGGTATGGCGTGCCGGGGAGACCTGAGCATAGATATCGCTTGCTCGGTGCTCCGTTATTGAGCGGAACCTGAACATGGCCCGAGGTTGTCAGCCCGCCACATCGCTCGAACGTTTACCCCGATGTATCAGGCGATCACGGACCTCAAGCTCCCGGCATCCGGGCTAAAAGCCGGCCAGCGCCGCAAGAGGTGCTAAACGCTTCCCATCGGCGTGACTGAGGGGGCACGTTCTCATAACTCAGCGACATCGTGGCCGGCTCGGATATCGAGCGGTCCGAACGTGTTACAACAGCCTGGGAGGCGTGAGGCCTCCGGAAAAGGGAGGAGGTGTTGTCGATGCGAAAGCGTGCGTTCGCCATCGTCGCCGTCGTTATGCTCCTGACAGCGTCGACCGTTACTCAGGCCGCCACCGGTATTGCCAGCGCGCCATCGAACTTCAATGAGTTCACGGTTGCTCAGCTGGAGTCGATGATGTCGTCCGGCCAGCTCACCTCGGTTGCGCTCACTAACTTCTACCTCAAGCGAATCCTGGCGATGGACCAGCAGGGTCCGGGCGTCAACTCCGTGATCGAGCTGAACCCGGACGCACTGTCGATGGCCCAGGCAGCCGATAACGCTCGCGCCGCTGGCAGGGTGCTGGGGCCGCTCCAAGGCATCCCGGTGCTGCTAAAGGACAACATCGACACCGGCGACAAGATGCAGACGAGCGCGGGATCGTTCGCGCTCGTGGGCAGCTCCGCAACACAGGACTCGACCGTGGCCGCGAAGCTCCGGGCCGGTGGAGCCGTCATCCTTGGCAAGACCAACCTCTCGGAATGGGCCAACTTTCGGTCCTTCGAGTCCATCAGCGGGTGGTCTGGCCGCGGCGGTCAGACGAACAACCCCTACGGGATCAACCGCAACCCCTGCGGCTCCAGCTCCGGCTCGGCGGCCGCGGTCTCGGCGAATTTCACAGCCGTCTCGCTCGGGACGGAGACGGACGGCAGCATCGTCTGCCCGGCCAACGCCAACGGGGTGGTCGGGATCAAACCCACCGTCGGCCTGACAAGCCGCGCCGGCGTGGTCCCCATCTCCCACACCCAGGACACGGTCGGGATCCACGGGCGGACCGTCGCCGATGCGGCCGCTGCGCTGGGGGTGATCCAGAGCATCGGCTCGGACGGTCGGGACCCGGCGACGGGAGGAGTCCCCCTCGGGTGGCACGGGACGGGTAAGACCCGTCCGACAAACCTCCCGACCGACTACACGCAGTTCCTCAGCGCGAAAGGGCTGAAGGGCGCTCGGCTCGGCCTTACACGGGCCGGGCTGGGCGGATTCGACCCGTTCGTCCCGACGCCCCAGCCGGTGCTCGACTCGTTTGAGGCGGCGGTGACCGCCCTCAGCGTCTTCCACGGGATCATTCCGCCGACGATCCATCACTCCGAGACGGATCCCGAGTGCGAGGTGGACG
>DAIPYJ010000011.1:65742-66652 GCA_036782775.1 Candidatus Dormiibacterota bacterium
GCGGCCGGCGCCACCGTCATCGACCTGGATGCGGCCGGGTTCACGTTCGCGCCTGCGGACGGCGAGCTCCTGGTGCTGCTCTTCGACTTCAGGACGGACCTGCAGCATTACTTGAGCAGCCGCGTCGGGGTGCCGGTGGCCGGCGGCACGCTCCAGAACGTCATCGACTTCGACAACGCCAACGCCGCCCGGGAGATGCCGTTCTTCAACCAGGACATCTTCGATCTCGCCGAGAGCCTCGCCCCGGGTCCGGACGACCCGCAGCCGGCGTTCGGCGGCCAGACCTACAACCAAGCGCTCGCGATTGACCACAACGCCGGCGTCAACGGCATCGACGCGGCGATCAGCCAGTTCCACCTCGACGCGGTGGTCTCAGCCACGGATAACCCGGCGTGGGCGACCGACCTGCTGTATGGGGACCATTTCATCTTCGGGACGTCGGGCCTCGCAGCGGCTCCCGGCTATCCGATCGTGCAGGTTCCGGCCGGTATGGTCTTCGGAGCGCCGCTCGGAATCAGCTTCTTCGGAACGGCGTTCAGCGAGCCCACGCTGATTCGGCTAGCCTCCGGATTCGAAGCCGCCACCCAAGTCCGCGCCAAGAACCTGCCGACGTTCGCCCAGACGCTGCCGTCCAATAACATCCAGGGCACCACGCTCACCAAGCCGACCAGGAGGGCGCCGACGGCACCGGGCGACCCGTCCAGGCGGACCCCTCACACGCTGTAGCCGGCTCGTTGGAGGGGGCCGCGGTCGACGGCCGCGGCCCCCTCCGGTTGCCGGGCGATCAACGCTGAGAGTGGAAGATCCGACCAGCCGGAGAACTTCGTCTACTACGCGAAAGCCAAACGGATCTCCGGCCTACGCGTTTCGAGCAAGTCGCTGATATATGCCCGGAAAAGCGGGAGACGGG
>DAIPYJ010000012.1:0-4845 GCA_036782775.1 Candidatus Dormiibacterota bacterium
ACTCGGACGGGACTTTCACCCGCTAGCCTGGTCCAGTTTCCAGGACGCACCACGCGAGTAGTTTAGGGTCGGCCGCTCAGTCCGGAGCGAAGGATCGACCACTCCTCGCCGGTCAGGGCGCGGCCGCCGATCAGCGCCACGCTGTAAAGCGCGGCGCCGATGACGACGAGCGCGATCAGCGGCAAGCCCTTCAGCGAATAGACGGCCACACCCATCAGCCCGCCGCTGATCAGGACCCGGCCGATGCTGGTCACCGGGGCCAGCTGCAGCGCCTGCCGCTGGAGGAGCCACCAGCCGCCGAGAAAGAGCGCCAACTCGGTCAGCGTGGATGCGCTCGCCGCGCCGAGCACGCTAAACGGCGGGATCAAGGCGAGATTGAGGACGAGGTTGACGATCAGCGTGGCCACCGTCAAGCGCGTGAAGTCGAGCTGGCGGTTGATCGCGGTCAGGGTGTAGATGAAGGCGTTGTTGACGAACAGGAGCAGCACGGATGGCGCCAGCAGCTGCAGGGCGGGAACCGCGGCATCGAAATGGCCACTGGGGGCGAGCAGGCGGATCAGGGGAAAGGCAAGCACGCCGATTCCGACCGCGAGCGGCACGCCGAGCACGGCCAGCATCTTGTACGACTTCTGGTAGGCAAAGGCGAGCTGCGGCTGACGCGCGGCGGCCACCATCGAGAGCGCGGGAAAGACGGCGCCCATCGCGGATTGCGGAATCCAGGCCACCGCATCGATGTAGCGGTTGGCCGCTGAATACCAGCCGACCAGCTGGAATCCCTTGAAGAGCTGGAGGAGCACGACATCGACCTGGGCGTAAATGCTGGTGATGGTGAAGCCCAGCGCCAGGGGAACGCCGGCGATCAGCAGGCCGCGCAGGAGCGTCATCTCGAATCGAGGCGCCACCCGCTCGCGCCAGCGTCCGAAGAGCACACCGACCGCGAAGAGGCTGGTAAAGAGATAACTCGCCGAATAACACCAGAGGAAGGCGTCCCAGCCGGCACGGCCGTGGATCGCCACGATGGTCAGCGCTAGCACGATCAGCGCCTCGATCACGATGGCGACGGCTTCATAGCCGAGCCGGCCGCGGATGTAGAAGATGGCCCGCAGCAGGCTCGAGTAGCTGGTGGTTAGGAGCAGCACGAAGCCGGCGACGGTGTAGGGAAGCAGGGCGGGGCTGAGGATGCGAAGGACCAGCGCCAGCACCAGGAGGGCGCCCAAGGAGAGCAGCAGCCGAGCGCTGATCAGCGTGCCGAGATAGCGCTTGAAGAGATCGCGGTCTCGCGAGACGTCACGGATGAACACCGTCTGCATGCCGAGGTCGGCAATCACGCCGACCAGAGTGACGTAGACCACCATCGCGGCAAAGCGGCCGTACTGCTCCGGTGCGAGGTAACGGAGGAGCAACGCCACCACCACGAAGACGGCGAGCTTCGCGACCGCCCTCGCGCCGACCACCAGCACGCTGTTGCGCAGCGTGCGGGAGGCGAGGCGCTCGGCCACGGCGCGGATTGTAGTTGAGCTTCACCGGCTGTGCCGGAGCCTGATGACGGAACTTTTCTGCGTCAAACCACGTCTAATTTGATGAGATGGCCAGGTTTGCACGGGCCCTGATCGCGGTCGCGCTCCTCAGTCTGGTCAGTGGCTGCGCGGCCGGGCCGGCGCTCTTCGGATCGCAAACGGGGACGGTCATCGGCCACGTAATGGTCCGCGCCTGCGGCGGCGCCAACCGTGACGATCAAAACGGCTGCCATGTCAGCCCGCGATCCGGAGTGCGGCTCACGTTTTCGACCGACGGATCGACACCTCGATCGGTGGACGTCGACAACAGCGGCGCCTACACGATCGACCTGAGACCTGGAACCTACGCGGTCAAGCTCGATGTGTTTGGCTCCTCGCTCTCAACCGGGCCCCGCCCAAAGCCGCCTTTCGCCGGCCCGTCGCGGGTCGTGGTCTCGGCCGGCAAGACGGTGACGGCCGATTTCACCCAGACCATCGAGCTGCTCTAACGCCTGAGGGCTTGCTTAACATTCGGGGATGCCTGCGCCGGCAAAGCCTCGCGTCTTCAGCGGCATCCAGCCCAGCGGCGGGCTTCACCTGGGCAACTACCTGGGGGCGATCCGCAACTGGGTTCGCGACCAGGACCGGTACGACAACATCTTCTGCATCGTCGACCTGCACGCGATGACGCTGCCCTATGATCCGACGCTGCTGCAGGAACGCATCCTCGACCTGGCGGCAACCTATATTGCGTCGGGGATTTCGGAGCAACACTCGACCATCTTTGTGCAGTCGCATGTCCCCGCCCACTCGGAGCTGGCCTGGATTCTGGAGTGCTACACCCCGATGGGCTGGTTGGAGCGGATGGTGGCCTTCAAGGAAAAATCGGGCCGCGAATCGCACGAACGGGTTGGCGCTGGGCTGCTCGTGTATCCCGTGCTGCAGGCGGCGGACATCATGCTCTACGATGCCAACCTCGTCCCGGTCGGGGAAGATCAGCGCCAGCATGTCGAGCTGACCCGCGACATCGGGCAGCGCATCAATCAGCGCTTCGGCCCGATTTTTACGCTGCCGGAGGCGCTGATTCAGAAATCGGGCGCGCGGATCATGGGACTCGACGATCCAGAAAAAAAGATGAGCAAGAGCCTGGCCGACAAAACGCCCGGCCATGCGGTCTTCATGCTCGACAGCCCGGACACGATCCGCAAGAAATTTGCCCGGGCGCAGACCGACGCCGAGCCGGCGGTGCGATTCCCAGCCGGCGCCGGGGTCGCGAACCTGATCGAGATCTACCAGACGACCTGCGGCAAAGAACGGGCCGCCGTCGAGCAGGAGTTTGCCGGCAAGCCGTACAGCGTGCTGAAGAGCCGGGTGGCGGAGGTCGTGATCGAGGCGCTTTCGCCGATTCAGCAGCGGTATCGCGAGATTCGCTCAAACGACGCCGCCCTGAAGAGCAAGCTGCGGGCGGCGGCCGAGCGGCTGACGCCGGTCGCGAACGCCACGCTCGAGCGGGTTCAGCGCGCCGTCGGCCTACGCTGAGAGCACGAACCGCCGGCCTGCTGCCCCTGCCCGCACTGTGCGGAGGGACGCTGGCAGCGGCCGTGGCGCTCGCGCGTGTCTTTCACTCGGCCCTGACCCGCGGTCCCTCGGGATTGTTCAACGACTTCAACGACTACTGGGCGGCGGCAACCCTGCTCAACCGCGGCCGCAATCCCTATGACATCACGGCGCTGCACGCGGTCCAGCAGCAGGCAGGGCTATCCAGCGAAACCGGGACCGGCTATTCCTATCCGGTGTTTTTCGCTGAACTGCTGAGGCCGCTGGCACTGCTCTCCCCGCAATCGGCCGCCTTTATCTTTACCGCCGTCAGCGTGCTGGCCCTGATCCTGGCGGTCGGCCTGCTGCTGGGTTCGATTCCTGGCGCCGGATGGTGGCTGGCGCTCACGGGTGGCGCCGCGGCCGGTCTCTTTCCGCCGGTGATCGGCTCGCTCTATTTCGGGCAGGCCAACCTGATCGTCCTCGCGCTGCTGGCGGTGGCCTATCGGTGCGTCATGCCGGGACCAACCGTGGGCATCGCTGGGGCGATCAAGCTCTTCCCGATCGCCGGATTCCTGGCCGGCGTTGCTCGCCAACGCTGGCGCATGCTGCGAAACGGGGTCCTGACCTTTGTCATCCTGCTGCTGCCACAGCTGTTTGTTCCAGGCGGTGGGGCGGCAACGGCGGGCTCGTTTCTTGCCCCGGATACCTACTGGAGCAACGTCTCGATCAACGGCTGGCTGAGCCGTCTGGCGATCGCCTCGACCTGGACGCGCCCACCGCTTCCCGGCCTGCCGGTCGAGGCGGTGATGCTGGTTCTGGTCGCGCTACTGACCGTGGCGACGATCATCGTCTTGCTGCAAGCTCGCGAGCGCAGCCTCGAAGGCGCGCTGGCGTTGAGCCTCTGGCTCGGCGTCGTGGCCGCGCCGAAGAATTCCTTCTGGAACTTCACGCCGCTGCTGCTCTGCATCGTCTACGCCTGGGTGCATCTCGACCGCCGCTGGTGGCTGTTCGCGATCGGCGTCGTCGGATGGCTGCTGCTGGAGGCGCAGGCGCAGCTCGACAGCGCCCGCGCCACCGTTTATCTCGGCGATCCCTCGCTGACCTGGCTCTCGTCGGCCGGTCTCTACGGCGCCATGGTCATCGGTCTGGTGACGGCCTACATCCTGCTGCGACCGGCCTCAGGCGATCGACCAGCCAACCGTCACGCTCACCGTCAGCTGGACGTCGGGCGGTGAGACCTGGGTCCCGGATGAGCCGGCACTTGCCGTGGCCGCGCGGATGATGGGAAAGGGATAGGGCGTCGACTCGATATCGGTGATCGAGACGACCGGGCCGAGACGGATGCCTGCGGCATTCGCCATCGCCCGTGCCTTGACCTGCGCATCGGCAACCGCTTTGGCGAGCGCCTGGGCGCTGGCGGCGCTGTGGTCGGTGATGTCATAGGTGATGCCCTGTACGCTGGTCGCGCCGCCGGCAACGGCGGCGTCGATCACGGCACCGATCCGGCTCAAGTTGCGGATCGTGACCTGCAGCGTTTGGGTCGCGGTAAAGCCCGTGAGGACTTGTGGGCTGCTGCGGTAGTCATACTGCGGCCAGACCTGCATACCCAGCGTCTTGATGTCGACCGAGGCGATGCCGGCGCGTTCGATGTGACTCATCGCGCTGTCAGCGGCCGCGGCATTTTGCGATTCAGCCTGGCTCGCGGTCGGCGCCGTGGTTTGAATGCTCACGACCAGGCGCGCGACGTCGGGGATCACGTCGATGGTTGCGGACCCGGTGACGATGACAGCGGCTTGTGCGGCAGTCGTCG
>DAIPYJ010000012.1:4855-66509 GCA_036782775.1 Candidatus Dormiibacterota bacterium
CGCGGCCTGTGCCGTCGGGCTCGGTGATGGGATGGTGGTGGCCGCCTGCGCTCCGGTGGCGCTGAGTCGCGCCGCCGCCCCGGCGAGGAGCAAGAAGGTGAACGAGACTGCGACCGCGAGAGCCAAACGAACAGCATGGCGCGACCTGACGGAAAGCATTACAACCTCCTGGATCGCGGGTGCGACCGCTTCCTGGGATTTGGACGCGACCGAGCCGGAAAAGTTCCGGGTCTCTACCCTTCGCGGGCGGCCGTCGTCAGGCGGTGCCCTCGATCGTCGGGGTATCGGTTGCTACCTTCTCGGTCACCTTGTACTCGAGGTACATGCCGACCATGAGCCGGGTCTGCGCTTCCAGCGCGGGGAGCACGCTAAAGACCAGGCCGACGACCGGATAGAGCCCGAGTTGCAGGTACGCCCAGACCTGGTGAAGGTAGCTCCACTCCCGCGGCATCGGCGGATTGATGCGGCGCTCGACCAGGATGAGCGCCGCGATGTTGAGGAACGCGATGTTGATCAACATGAAGGCCCAGAATCCGAGATTCTCGGCGCGTGTCGAAAGGTTCCAGTCGAGCTGGAGCATGCGGGGCAGCGCGGCGCCAAACAAGAGCAGCACGGGGAGCGTCGTCCAGGTCAGGTGGTTGAAGACCATGTAGCCATAGCGCCGGGCGCGCAGCCACAGCGGAATCTCGGAGTGGCGCAGCAGCCGCACGGTGACGTAGGGCACGTCGCTGACACCCCAGGCCCAGCGCTTGATCTGGTTGTACTGGTTGGCGTGAGTCTTGGCGCGCTCCCAGAAGACGCCGCGGTCGGCGGCCTCGGGCGCGTCGCCATAGACAGGCAAAAAGACCGGCACCATCTTCATTCCCCCGTGAGTGGCGAAGAAGGATTTCCAGTAGAAGCGCGAATCTTCCGGGATGACGTCGTCGTCCCAGTAGCCGGCGTTGATGACCAGCTGAAGCGACATCGAGTAGCTGCTGAACGCCACGAGGCGGTCCGGGCGCGAGGAGAGAAACATCTGCCACTGGGTCGCGGCGCTCGCCATGATGCGGACGGCGAACGGCACGCGCCAGAGATTGTTGTGAAACATCGGGATCGGCTCGTAGATGCATTCGAGCCGCCGCGGATCGGTCACGAAGTGATGGGTGACGTAGGCGAAATACTGTGGATGCACCCGGAAGTCTGAGTCGAGGTCGGTGATGATCACCGATGCCGGGTCGAGGCCCATGACGTCCAGCTCGCGCCGGAGGACCGGACCGCCGTAGGCCATCGCCGCCGACTTGCCCACGACGATGCCCGGCAGCAGCGGGTCTTTGATGTGGATCAGGGCGCGGAGCCTCGCACCGAACTCATCCTGGAGGCGCCGGACGTTTTCCCAGCCCGGGCGGTCGCTCTCGCGGGTGATGATCGCCACCACCTTGTTTTCGGCCGGGTACTCGGCCTCGGCGATCGCGCGCACCGTCTCGCGCAGGATCGCGTAGGGCTCCGTGTAGGTGGGGATCAGGACCGCATGGACGATCCGCCGTGGATCGGGCTGGGCAGGGCCAGGGGTGAGCTCGAGGCAGCGCTGCCACCAATCGATTCGCCGGGCCGCCTTCATCTTGCGGTAGGTACTGCGGATGCCCAGGACGACGACGGCGGTGCGGACGAACCAGTAGATGTCGATCACGAAGATGGCCAGCGCGATGTAGGGCGCAAAGAGAAACGAGGCGACGATCGGCGCGATCAGAATGGTCCAGGTCAGTGCCCCCGGAGCGATCTCCAGCGCCCGCTGGATGCGACGTTCAGATGGAGTGAGAGAGGCTGCCCTGACCATCCTGACTACAGGCTAGGGCAACCGCCGAACTGGCGGGCAGGCGTATTTGGCGCTATACTGGGGCCGGGTTTAGACAGGTCGCCAATTTGGCCTGTCCGACGCTCCGCAGAAGGGGTGGCTGCTGTCGGCCCACCTGTGAAGCCAGGCCCAATCTTTATGCGCCATAAGGAGCGCCATTGACCTTACGGTTGCCGCCTGTTGCCGCGGGGTCGCCGTTTGCCCACCGGGCACCGGACATCACGGCGGTTCGCCTGCATGTGTGCGCTGCGGAACAGAGCCAGGCGGAGACGCTCCTCGCCCATCTCGGCGAGGACGCCTTGATGCCGCTATTGACCGAAGCCACCGAAGGTGACGGCTACGTCGACCTGAAGAGTGCACCGGTGCGCTACACGCTGAATCTCCAGAAACGCACCGAGACCAGCATCGAGCGGTTCGGGCTGGTCGGCCAGCTGTTCGGCCTTCCGGGCCGTGACCTGGCCTTCGTCGTCGAGCGCGTGCAGCCTGACCCCGACCCGACCAAGGACGCGGGCGACGTCCTCACGGTTGAGGTCGCTGAGGTGGTGCGCGAGCGGCCCAGCTATGTGCCGGAAGACGATTGGGTCCGGCGGCAGCTGACCGCGCTGGAAGAGGCCGGGAACCTGCCGCTGGTCATGGGTGGCCAGGCTTTTGCCAACCATGAGCGGCAGTGGCTGGCCTGGCAGGCGGAGCAGGACGCGCGGCCTTACGAGGCGGAGAGCGAGGGCGTGATCTGCAGCAAATGCGAGAGCCTGCAGCCCAACGGCGCCAAATGCTCGGTGTGCGGCGCCACCAACGGAGACCGGGCTGCCGGCGCCTTGATCGTCCTGAGCCGGCGGGGCGGCTTCAAGGAAGGCGATCGGGTCGTCATCCGCCCCACCCATGGCGCCGAGCGTGAGGGAGCGCTCCTGCGCAGCGAAGGTGGTGGCCGGCGCTGGCTGGTCAAGCTTCGCGATGAGGGCGTCCTCGGCCCGGGCACCATCCGCCCACAGCCAATCACCGCGGTGGTGGAGGTCCAGCAGCGGACCTTGAACGGATTTGCCAATGGCGACATCAGCCTGCGGCGAGTCGCGGCGCTGCTGATCGCGCCGGATGAGGTCCTGCCTCCATCTGCCGGCGAGCTACAACCGTTTGATGAGCGCCTGAATCCGAGCCAGCAGCAGGCGGTGCGCTGTGCCGTCAACCTCTACCCCGGCAGCATCCAGCTGGTCCAGGGCCCGCCGGGCACGGGCAAGACGACCTCGATCGTCGAGACGGTGCGGCAGTTGGTGGCACGCGATCCCAACGTCCGGATCCTGATGACCTCGCATGCCAACACCGCCGTCGACAACGCGCAGGAGCGCTTGCAGGGCCTCGAGTCGTTGCGCATGGTGCGGATCGCCGAGCCCGAGAAGGTCGATCCGAAATTTCGGGCCAGCATCGTCGAGGCCGACGATCCGCGGGTGCGCAATGCGCACGTGGTGTTCGGCACCGTCAACCGCATCGCGCTCGCCTGCAAAGAGGCGGAGATGTTCGACTGGCTCATCCTCGATGAGGCGAACAAGGTGCGATTCACCGAAACGCTGCCGCTGCTGCGGCTGGCGCCGCGCTGGCTGCTGGTCGGCGACCACCGGCAGCTGCCCCCCGTCCTGGATGAGAGCGCGGCCGCCTTTCCGGTCGACGATGACGAGGCCAAGGTGATGGTCCGCGACGCCAGCTTCTTCGAGCTGAGCTGGGCGGTCATCCCCGAGACAAACCTGATCATGCTCGACGAGCAGTACCGGATGGCGGCGCCGATCGGGAATTACGTCTCGGTCGCCTCCTACGACGGCCGGCTGCGGAATTCGCCTGAGATGGCAGCGCTGCGCTCGCCGCTGCCCTGGCCCTTCAATCGAAATCTGACCTGGTTGACGATTCGCGGCCGCGAGAAGAAGAGCGGGTCGGGCAGCCTGTCGAACCGCGCCGAGATCGAGGCGGTCGGTCGTGTCGTGCGGCACCTGCAGCGGCTGGGGCTCGACTACCTGCGGGTCGCGGTGATCGCGATGTACCAGGACCAGGTCACCCAGCTGAAGCGCGAGCTGCGGATGGTGGCGCTGCCGGGGCTGGCGGTCGACACCGTCGACGCGTTCGAGGGCGAGGAGGCCGACGTCGTCATCCTGAGCCTGGTTCGCAGCAACGAGGCCGAGCGGATTGGATTCCTGAAGAAGGCGCAGCGATTGAACGTCGCCATCTCGCGTGCCAAGCAGCTGCTGGTCGTGGTCGGCGACATCGAGACCATGACCGGGCGCGAGGGCCAGGACCTGTACCGGCCGTTGCTGGAGCACATCGAGCGCGAGGGACGCGTGGCGGGCATCGGCGCCGTGCATGCGATGGACCAGGCGGCGGGCGGTCGCCGGCGCGGCGATCGTCGCCGGCAGCGCGTCGGAGCCGGCGGGCGGCGGCGCCGGGAGGGATTCGGGTCGCGTCCGCTCCCGGCGGGAGCGCCGGTCGGCGGCAATGGGGCGGAACCACAGGAAGGACAAGCGGTGGTTGCGGAAGGCGGGGTGGCCGTGCCCTCGCCGCCACGGAAGTATCGACGACGGCGTGGCCGGCGCCGCGGTGGGTTTGCTGGCGGAGGCAACGGGGTTGCCTCGGGCGGACCGGCCGGTAACGGCGCAACCGCTGCCGACGGGCCACCCGCTGCCGGTGAGGGGAATGCCGCTTCGGTCGAGCGCGAGCCCGCGATCCAGGCCGCCGAACGGACGAGCTGATGGTTGCCGGCGGTGAGCCGGCCGTTGGCGAAGGCGATCCACAGCGCTACCTCGACCTGGTCGATTGGCGCCGGCGCGTGGGTGATCTCTACCGCCTGACCGGACCGACGGCGGTGCAGGAGTTTCGCCGGGGACGCGACGCCCTCTTTCGGAGCCATCCGCAATCGCCGCTGTCAGAGGCAGCGCGACAGCGATTCAGCGGGCTCGACTATTTCGACCATGATCCGTTGATGCGGATCGGATGCACGCTGGAAGCCGCATCAGAGGGCGGGGAGATCGAGATCGACACCGGCGGCGAAGACGGCGTCATCACCTATCGGCGCGCCGGCCGCCTGCGGTTTGCCATCGTCGGCACGGCCTGTCAGTTGACGGTGTTCAGCCTGGTGGGCTACGGTGGCGGACTGTTCCTGCCGTTTCGCGATGCGACCTCCGGCCGCGAGACGTATGGCGGAGGCCGCTACCTCTTCGATACGGTCAAGAACACTGACGGCCTGGCGTTAGAAGTTCGTCCCGGCTCGGCCGAGGTCATCATCGATTTCAACTACGCCTACAACCCCTCGTGCGCCTACGACGCCCGCTGGGCATGTCCGCTGGCGCCGCGCGAGAACTGGTTGACGCTGCCGGTTCGCGCCGGGGAGAAGGTTTTTGGCGCCGGCGGCAATGGCTAACACCGCGCTCATCACCGGGGCCTCGGGCGGGATCGGATACGAGCTGGCCCGTGTCTTCGCGCAGCACGGCTTCGACTGCGTGCTGGTCGCCCGCAGCCGTGACCTGCTGAGTCAGCTGGCATCTCGGCTTGAAGCCGAGCATCGGGTAAAGACCCTGGTACTGGCCAAGGATCTCTCGCGGAGTGCAGCCGTCGACGAAGTCTTCGAGGAAGTCACGGCGGCGGCAATGACGGTCGAAGTGCTGGTGAACAACGCCGGCTTCAGCGTCTTCGGACGATTTGCGGAAACCGACCTGACGAGGGAGCTCGAGCTGCTGCAGGTCAATGTCGTCGCGCTCACCGCGCTCACGAAACTCTTTTTGCCGGCCATGCTCGCGCGGCGATCGGGTCGAATCCTGAATTTGGCGTCGACGGCAGCCTTCGAGCCGGGACCCTTGATGGCCGTGTATTACGCCTCCAAGGCCTATGTGTTGTCGTTCTCCGAGGCGCTCGCCAACGAGCTCCGCGCCAGCGGCGTGACGGTCACCGCGCTCTGTCCCGGCCCGACGCGGACTGGCTTTCAGGCGCGCGGCGGACTTACCGAGTCGAAGCTGGTGCGGGGGGAGATTGCCGACGCACGCTCGGTGGCGGCGGCCGGCTATGCCGGACTGATGGCCGGGAAGACGGTGGTGATCCCAGGCTTCACCAACAAGCTGGTTCCCTGGATGGCGAGGCTGTTACCGCGCCGGGTTGTACCCGATATCGTGCGGCGCGCGCAGGAGCGAGTCGGCCACTAGTCGACCGACATCGCGAGCGCGTCAGTCGAGCGGCCGCTGGCGGAGGAGTGAAACCCGAAAGGGGCGGAGTTCGCCGCGGGCAAGGCCACGCGCAATGGTTGGATCTTCCTCCATGATCCGCCGAGCGGTGGCCTCGTCGGGAGCATCGATAATGACGAGCCCGGTGTTGGTTTTTCCGAGCGTGGGGCCGGCCAGCACCAGCGTCCCTTCGGCGTGCAGGCGTTGCAGGCGAGCGAAATGTTCGCTCCAGACCTGGTCCTCCTCCGGCGTCATGGTGTCGGCGAAGTTGTCGCGCGGTGGGTGAATGAAGTAGATCCACTCAGACATTTCGTTCGCGTCTCTCCGATGTCGCCCGCTCGAACCTGACCCTTAGATGGCGGACCGGTGCGATGCCCTCCATGCCCATGGTGGTTTCGGCGTGGAGGGATTCGCCTTCGAGCCAGTAGGAGCGGCTGATGGAGGTGACTGGTTTGGCGGTCGGCGTACGTGCGACGTTACTGCATTCGACGTCGACGCGATTTCCTGTGATTCGTCCGAGCGAGATTTCGGCGTAGCCGATCGGTTGGGCTATCACGAATTCGACACGGCCCTCACCGACGACGCGAAGATAGCCGGCTTCGGCATGCATCGGTTGGCCAGTATCGATCGCCTCGGTTCGCTGGCTGTAGATGAGGAACGGTTTGCCATTGTGCGTGAAGCGAACTTCCTCCCGGTAACGGAACGGCTTGATGGTTGGGTATTCGCCTTCGCCCTCGCCGCGCCAGGTTCCGATGAGGAAGGCAACGGGCTGCAGGGCGGCGTGGAGATCCGTCGCGAGCATCGCCCCAATCGTAGGGAAGGAGGGCAACTGCCCTCGGCAGGACTCGAACCTGCGACGCCCGCCTTAGGACGGCGGCGCTCTAATCCACTGAGCTACGAGGGCAATGGGCGGCCGCACCGGAGAGGGTATCATTGCCTTTCGCCAGCGGGGCGTAGCTCAGCCAGGTTAGAGCGCACGGTTCGGGACCGTGAGGCCGGTAGTTCAAATCTACTCGCCCCGACCACTGCAAATTGTGTTCCGCCTCCAAAGCAGGACCATAATGCGCACGCCGCTCGCCTAGGCCATTTCGCTCACACATGAGTAGATCCGAGCCTGCATCTCATGGGGTGGCTCTGGGCTGATTTTGCCTTCGAGCACGCAATAGGTGTCATTCAGCCATCGATAACGTTCGTCCTCCGCCTCGAAGAGGACCCCAAGCAGTTGCCGACCTTGGCGCCCGGCCGGTGTATCGACCCAGACCGTGCGGCCGGCAAAAGAAAAGAGAATGTCTGACCCGTCGTCCGTCTTGATCGCGCCCTCCACCGCCGGCAGCATGGCGCGGTCGTTGCGGCGCCGTGGATGATTGACGCCCTGGAAACGTCCCCGAAGCCTGCCCCCGACCACCGTGCCGTCGACCTCGCCGTAGCCGGCGCCTTGCTCGCCGCCGTATGGCCTGAGAAGTAAAAAGTCGCTGCGATATCGAAGACGAAGCTCGCATAACAGCTCAAGACGCACTCGAACACCTCCCTGAATCCGTTGAACGAGTTCCTAGCCCATCGCGACCAGCGCAATTCCCCCGACGATGGCGAGCGCTCCCGCGAAGCGAAGCCAGGCGCCGCGCCGCTCTCGGAGCCGCCAGATTCCCCACGCCGTCACCAGCACGATCGCCGACTCGCGCACCGGCGCGACGACGGCGAGGGGCGCCACACTCAAAGCAAACAGAATCATGAAATAGGTCGCGGTCATCAGCACCCCGACCAGGAGGGACCGCCGTGGCTCGACCGACAGCCTGGCCCGGGCGACCCTCCGGACCCGGGTGTAGCCAAGCAGCAGCAGCGCCTCGAAGAACCATAAAAACCACCCGTAAAGCCAGGGCGACGTCAGGCGCACGCCGACCCTATCGACCGAGCTATACGCCGCGATCAAAACCCCGGTGATCAACGCCGGGACCACAGCGGCAGACGCCGGCGTCGGCCGCCGAATCAACCAGATCCCTGCCAACAGGAGAATGACACCGCCCAGCGCCCATCCCCCGACCTGCTCTCGCAGCAGCAACAGGCCCACGAGCACCGCCAGCAGGGGCGCGGTTCCCCGCGCGATGGGATAGACCAAGGACAGCTCCCCGCGCTCGTAGGCGCTGGTTAACGCGATGAAATACAACAGCTCCAGCACGGCGGAGCTGATAACCACCGGCCACACCGCCAGGGGCATCCCGGGCCGCCCCTGCAACAGCCACACCACTGCCACCACCGGCAGCGCGACGAGCGTGCCGTAGCTCGTCGCCCGCGCCGCCAATGCCAGCGGCCCCTCCGAGGCCTTCAGCAGGGCGTTCCAGGCGGCGTGGAAGACCGCAGCGACCAGGATCAGCAGCAGGAGGGCGGGAGACAACGAGCGCAGTCTAGCCGCGCCCTGACGATCGGGCGATGGCCCTTGCAGAGAACGTGATACTCTTGATATCAGGTATGGCGGCACGCACTCCACGCTCCATCTGGTCCGGCACCATATCCTTCGGCATGGTGAGCATCCCGGTGCGCCTCTACACCGCCACCGAGTCGCACGACGTCCACTTCCACCTGCTGCACAAGGCGGACAATGTCCGGCTCAAGAACATCCGGTGGTGTCCCAAGCACGAGAAGGAAGTCCCCTGGGAGGACACGGTCCGCGGCTACGAGTACGCCAAGGGGAAGTATGTCCCCATCACCGAGGACGACCTCGAGCACCTTCCAGTTAAAACCGTCCACTCGGTCGAGATCTCCGACTTCGTCAAACTCGAGGACGTCGATCCCATCTACTACGACAAGGCGTACTACCTGGCGCCGGAGGAAACCGGCGCCAAGGCCTTCGCGCTGCTCCGCCAGGCGCTTGAAGAGACTGGTCGCGCGGCAGTCGCCAAGGTGGCGATTCGCGATAAAGAGAACCTCTGCCTGGTGCGCCCTTACGAGGGCGTGCTCTCCATGGAAACCATGCTCTATGCGAACGAGATCCGGTCGACCGAAGACCTCGAGGTCGACAGCGCCAAGGTCTCGCCCAAGGAACTGCAGATGGCGATCTCGCTGATCGAAAACCTGAGCGATACCTTCGACCCCGAGCGCTATGAGGATGAATATCAGGCCGCGCTCAAGAAGGTGATCAAGGCCAAGGTCGACGGCGCGCCGCTGCCCGAAGCGCCGAGCGCGAAGGAAGGCAAGGTCGTCGACCTGATGGAAGCGTTGCGCGCCAGCATCGAGCAGACCAAAAAGAAAGGGCGCGCCGCACCAACCAAGAAGAGCGCGCGCCGGCAGACGTCCGCCCGCCGCCGCAAGACCGCCTGAGCGAAGCCGCCAACGGGCGGCGAAAGAACGCCCCGGGCTACTGCCAGAAGAGGTGGCCGAGCAGCATTCCGATGACAACCGCGACCACGTAGCTGAGCCGCGGATAGGCGCGCATCACCGACCGGATCAGGTTCGTCATCGGGTCCTGGCCTTTCCCGAGCGCGATCGTCTCGTTGAGCATCACCAGGAACAGCGCCCCGACGAAGATCGTGACCAGCAGCGACAGGATCGAGCCGGGATTAATCTGCAGCACGCGCCTCCCTTACCTCTCCAAGGCGACGCGGCGCCGGAGCGAGTGGTCCAGTCGCCGATCCCCAGAGGAAATGGCCGATCGTGATCCCGGCAAGGATCGCGACCACGAACGCCCAACCGGGAAAGGCGTGCACCATCTCACGGAAGTAATCACTGATCGGTTTGTTCCCGGTGAACAGCGCCCAGGTCTCAAACAGCATCAGCAGGAAGATGGCGCCGACGAACATCGTGACCAGAAAGGAAAAGAGGTTTCCCCGATTGAGGATCATCGGGGCGCGGTGGCGCCCTCGCGCTCGGCAGGCACCCGCTGGATCGCCGCCACAAATGCCTCGGGCGTCAACACGCCGCGAAAGCGATCGCGATCGACGATCGCGACCCAGCTGGCGTGATGGATCAGCATCTGCGAGAAGGCGTCATACAAGGTGCGATCGGCGCCGACCACGGCCTCGAGCGGCTGCAGGCGATCGGCGACGGCACCCTGACCATCAGCGGCCTCCTTTTCCAGCTCACCGACGGGCCGCTCCTTATCGTCGAGGACCAGCGCGCGGTTCCAGCGGCCATCGAGCAACTGCCGGGCGCGTTCCAGCGAATCAGAAGGATGCACCAGCGGTGGCCGCTCCAGCTGCTCCAGGTCGATCGGCGTAACCGATAGCCGCTTCAGACCCCGGTCCGGTCCCAGCAGCTCGACCACCAGATCCGAGGCGGGCTTCGCCAGGATTGCCGGCGGCGTGTCGTACTGCACCAGTTGGCCCTGGTTCATGATCGCGATCCGATCGCCTAGCTTGATCGCCTCATCGATGTCATGCGTCACGAAGATCACGGTCTTGCGCACCTCACGCTGGATGCGCAGAAACTCGTTCTGCAGCCGCTCGCGGGCGATCCGGTCGATGGCGCCGAACGGCTCATCCATCAGCAGGATCGGTGGATCGGCTCCCAGGGCCCGCGCCACCCCGACCCGCTGCCGCTGACCGCCTGAAAGCTGGTGCGGATAGCGCCGGCCGTAGGTCCGCGGCTCCAATCCGACCAGGTGGAGCAGCTCGTCCACCCGTTCCCGAACTCGGGCGCGGTCCCAGCGCAGCAGGCGGGGGACGGTCGCGATGTTGTCGGCGATCGTCATATGGGGGAAGAGCCCCACGTTCTGGATGACATATCCCATGCGCAGGCGCAGCGCGATCGGGTCGATGTGCGTCACGTCCTGGTCGTCGTGGAAAATCCGTCCACCGCTGGGCTCGATCAGGCGATTGATCATCTTCAGCGTGGTCGTCTTGCCGCAGCCAGAGGGCCCGACCAGCATCGTCAATTGGCCGGTGGGAAACTCGATCGTCAGATCCCGCACGGCCAGCTGGCTGCCGTAGCGCTTGGTGACGCCTTCCAGCCGGATCATTGGAAACTTCTACTGTAAATTGCCAGCCGGCCGGGTGCTTGCTAGCATCGGCGCATGCTCGCCACCGGAGGCGTGGGAGCCGTCACTGACCCCTGGATCCGGTGGAATTGGGTTGCCCGCCACCTCGATACGATCCTGGCCGCCCTCATCCAGCACATCCAGCTGACCGTTCTGGCTGTCGCCATCGGCGTCCTGATCGCGGTGCCGCTCGGACTGCTCGGATGGCGCCGGCGGCTGTGGCGCGGACCGATCTTCTCCCTGACCGGCATCCTCTACACCATCCCCTCGCTGGCGCTCTTCTCGTTCCTGATCCCCTTCACCGGGCTCAGCACGTTGACCGCCGAAATCGGATTGGTGAGCTACACGCTCCTGATCCTGATCCGCAACGTGGTCACCGGTCTCGACGCGGTCCCGGCCGAGGTCCGCGAGGCGGCACGTGGCATGGGTTACCGGCCGCGCCGGCAACTGTGGCAGGTCGAGATCCCCCTCGCCGTGCCCTCGATCATCGCCGGTATCCGGATCGCCACCGTCACCACCATCGGCCTCGTCACGGTCACGGCGCTGATCGGCGAAGGCGGCCTGGGCAGCCTCATCCTCGACGGGCTGATCCGTGATTTCCGATCGCCCCTGGTTGTCGGCACGGTGCTCTCGGTGGCGCTGGCCATCATCGCCGATCTGAGCCTGAGCGGCCTCCAACGTCTGATCACACCCTGGTCGCGAGGCAGAGCGGTCACATGAGCTTCATCGGCCAGGTCGTCCACTGGTTCTTGAACGCCTCGCACTGGCAGGGTGACGGCGGCATCCCGCACCGGCTGGAGGAGCATGTCTTGATGTCCGCCGCCTCGCTGGCTGCCGCGATGGTGATCGCCCTGCCGATTGGCATCTTCATCGGTCATTTCGGGCGCGGCGGCGCGCTCGCCATCAACCTTTCTAACGTGGGACGGGCCATCCCTTCGTTCGCCCTGCTGGTCATCGCCGTCGAGCTGGTCGGCATCGGCGCCGTGCCCGCTTTCGTGGCGCTGGTGGCGCTCGGCATTCCGCCGATCGTGACCAACAGTTATCTCGGCATGCGCGAAGTCGACCACGATGTGCGCGAGGCGGCCAAGGGCATGGGCATGCGCGATCCGATCGTGCTCTGGCGCGTCGAGCTCCCGATCGCGATCCCGTTTATCATGGCGGGCATTCGCACCTCGGCGGTCAACATCGTGGCGACCGCAACCCTCGCCGCCCTGGTCGCCTGGGGCGGCCTCGGTCGCTTCATCGTCGACGGGCTGGGGCAGCAGGATTACCCAATGCTCTACGCCGGCGCCATCCTGGTCGGCGTCCTATCGTTGATCGTCGAATTCTCACTCGCCGGAGTGCAACGGCTGGTCACGCCGGTCGCGCTGCGGCGATCCAAACCCGCGGAGAAGGAGGTACTAGGAACAGCACTCGACCCCTCGACCGTCGCGATTTGAATTCTTCGTCATTTTCTGGAGGTGGAAGATGTTCTTGAAGCGGAGTTCGGTCCTGGGCGCCAGCATGGTCGCCCTGGGCCTGATCACCACGGCATGCGGGTCAACCGGTGGGCCCGCCAGTTCATCAACGTCGCCGAAAGGCACGATCACGATCGCGTCGTTCAACTTCTCGGAGAGCATCATCCTGGCGCACATCTATGGCGATGCCCTGCAGAACAAGGGCTACACCATCAACTACAAGGACAAGCTCGGAAACCGAGAGGTGGTTGGTCCGGCGCTACAGAACGGCCAGATCGATCTCTACGCCGGCTATGCGGCCACCGACCTGACCTTCTTCGAGGGCAAGGCCGGGGTCACCGTCGACGCCAGCTCGGATGCCCAGCATAACGTCAGCCGGCTCAATGCCGTCTTGAATCCGAAGGGCGTCAAAGCGCTCGACCCATCCCAGGCAGTCGACCAGAACGCGTTCGCGGTCACCAAGTCGGAGGCCGATCAAAACCATCTGACCAAGCTCTCAGATGTCTCCTCAGTCGCCAGCCAGTGGGTGCTCGGTGGCCCGCCAGAATGCCCCCAGCGGCCGTTCTGCCAGCCCGGTCTCAAGCAGACCTACGGCCTCAATTTCAAGGACTTCAAGTCGCTCGACGCCGGCGGCCCCTTGACCTACGCCGCCTTCAAGAGCGGCGCGATCAACATCGGGCTCGTCTTCTCGAGTGATGGCGGAATCGCGGCCAACAACCTGGTCGTGCTCCAGGACGACAAGCACCTGCAACAGGCCGACAACATCGTGCCATTGATTCGCAGCGACAAGGACAACAGTGAGGTGACCTCACTGCTCAACAGCATTGACGCCAAACTCAATACGGCCGATCTGACCGCGATGAACAAGAGCGCCGATGTCGACAAAAACGATCCGACCGACATCGCCTCGACCTGGGTCAAGGACCACGGCTTCTAGGACGCCGAACTAAACCCTCCCTCGCCCCGGGTTCTCACTCCCTCCCCCGCTCGCGGGGGAGGGCCGGGGAGGGGGCTGAGTCTAGAAGCTCGGCTTGCTGATCATCAAGAAGATGATCACGAGGATCGGCACCATGACGGCGATCCCGACGACCGTCGCTCGCGTCGCTGCCTGCCGATAGCTGGCCGCGCCGATCCCGTCTTTATCCAGGATCTCGATCTGGCGCGCTAACGCCGGCGAGTAGACCGCGAGCGCAACGCCGATCGCAATCACATACAAGACGATGGCGGCGACGATCCAGTGGGTGGTCAGGCTGTACCGCCAGGCCGCCATGATCAGGCCGGTCACCAGGACCAGTCCGTACGCCGGATTGGCGACGTGATCATCGATCCACTTCACGCCCCGCAGCACGAACGATTCCATCTGCTGCACGTTTCCGGTGCGCGCCTGCCAGAAGCCGTAGGTGATGTTGCTTCCCACCGCAGTAATGACGAAGAGGATGTGCAGGAACTTCACGACGCTGAAGAGCACGCTCATAAAATACTCGGGTGCCAGAGCCCTACCACTTCATCACGGAGTGGCGCTTTCAGGCACCGGTCGCGCGAACCTGGTCCGTCGTGCTCGACATTCGGCGCTACCCCGATTGGTGGAAGAACTTCCGCCAGGTCAGATTGGTCCAGGGCGATGGCCGCTCGATCGGGTCCATCATCTGGTGCGAGGTCCGTGGCTCCCTCCCCTACAGCCTCCGCTATTCCCTGGAAGTCCTCGAGGCGGAAGAGAATCGACACCTCCTCCTGCGGTCAACTGGCGACCTGGTCGGGACGGGCCGCTGGGCCTTTCGCGAGGCGGACGGGGCTACGCAAGCGGTCTACTACTGGGACGTCGCGACCACCAATCCGATTCTCAACCTGATCGCGCCCCTGGCCAAGAACCTGCTGGCGCGCAACCATCAGCAGGTGATGGCGAACGGTTACGCGGCGCTCAAGCCGCACGTCGAGGCGAAGCTCTAGCTCTTTTTGAGATTCCGGCGGCGCGCCGCGGCGAAGGCGTCCAGCTGCTCCTTGATCGTCTTCTCGTAGCCACGGTCGGTCGGCTCGTAATAACGGTGGTCCTTGATCGCATCAGGCAGATGCTGCTGCTCGACCTGGGCATCCTCGTAGTCGTGCGCATAGCGATACCCCCGGCCGTAGCCGAGATTTCGCATCAACGGCGTGGGCGCGTTGCGCAAATGCAGCGGCACCGGGTCGGCGCGCGTTCGCGCGACGTCCTCCTGCACCGTCGAATAGGCGGCGTAGAGCGCATTGCTCTTGGGCGCGGTCGCCAGGTAGACGACCGCCTGCGCCAGCGCCAGGTTGGCCTCGGGCATGCCGATGAAATGGGCAGCCTGCTGCGCCGTGACCGCCTGGGTCAGTGCCTGCGGGTCGGCGAGTCCGATGTCTTCCGATGCAAATCGGATCAATCGCCGGGCGATGTAGAGCGGGTCTTCCCCGGCCTCGAGCATTCGCCCGAGCCAGTAGAGCGAGGCGTCGGGATCGCTGTCGCGCAGGCTCTTGTGCAGCGCGGAAATGATGTTGTAGTGCTCCTCGCCGGCGCGGTCGTAGAGCAGGTTCTTGCGCTGCACCGCCTCCTCGACCAGCGCCGCCGTCACCGTCCGCCGTCCCTGGCGTGGCCGCGCCAGAGCCGCCGCCGCCTCGAGGCCGTTGAGCGCCACCCGCGCATCGCCATTCGCCAGCCGAATCAATGCCGCCCTGGCGTGGGCCTGCAAGTCGACGCGCTGGCTGCCAAGGCCGCGCTCCGCATCGCGCACCGCCCGGTCGACGATCTCCCCGATCTGCGCATCGTCGAGCGGGCCCAGCACGAAGACCCGCGTGCGAGACAGCAGCGCGGCGTTGACCTCGAACGAGGGGTTCTCGGTGGTGGCGCCGATCATCGTGATCACGCCCTCTTCGACAAAGGGCAGCACCGCATCCTGCTGCGCCTTGTTGAAGCGGTGGATCTCGTCGATGAAGAGGATCGTCCGCTGTCCGGATTGCGCCCGGCGGACTCGTGCCTGCTCGATGTTGCGCCGTAGATCCGCGACTCCGGCACTGACGGCGCTGAGCGGCACGAAATGCGAGGCCGTGACCCGTGCGATCAATCGCGCCAGCGTGGTTTTGCCACTGCCCGGCGGCCCCCAGAGGATCATCGACCCGATCCGGTCTTCCTCGATCGCGCGCCGCAGCTCGTGCTCCGGACCGACCAGGTGCTCCTGGCCGACGAACTCGTCGAGTGAGGCAGGCCGCATGCGCGCGGCCAGCGGCTGGTCCTTGCCGAGCGGCGCTTCCGCGCTGGGAAACAGCGGCTCCTGCGCCATCCGCTGACTATAGGGCGTCTCCGGCATTGCTCCCCCTCACTTGTGCAGGCCGGGCTTCTGAGGGAAGGCGAATCCGTCCAAACAGTAGGACAAAGGTGAGTCCGGCCAGCAGGTAGAAGACCGCCGCCACCGAGAAGGCGAGCTGGAAACCGCCCCACACTTGCAGAAACCCGCTGATCAGCGGTCCGATCCCGCCGACGCCGATGCCGTCGGCGACCATCAGCGCCGTCGACAGACGGGCGCGTTCTTCGGGGACGACGTAGTCCATGCCAAACACCATGACCAGCGGTGCCTGGATGTTCAGCGCAACCGGCCGGACGTAGAAGACCGCCGTCGCCAGCGGCAGTGAGGTCACAAACGCAAGAATCAGGATCAGGGGAAAGCCGACCATCTGGGCAAATCCGACCGTTCGCGTGAGGCCAATCCGGCGGCTGATCGCGGGCGCCGCCAGCGTCCCGACCGCGGTCACGGCGGCGCCGACCGCGAGGATGGTACCGACCGGGCCCGGCGTGAGCTTGAAGCGCTGGGCGAAATACAGTTGCACGAAGGTTAAGAACATGCCGGCGCCGACTCCAAGGAGAAATCCGGGAAGCATGAGTCGGGAGAAGCGCGGAATATCGACCTTCAGCATTCCGCGCGCCGGCATCAGCACCGCGGCCCGTGATGTCCGAGCTCGAATTGCCCGCGCGAGAAACGGCACCGCCAGGACAACGAGCGCCGTGGTCGCGATGAACGCGGTCCGGATCGCCGCGGGCGACGCGCTCGAGACATTTCCCCCTCGAGCCGCGGCCTCGGGAATCAGGCCGCCGAGGAGGTCGCCGATCAATACCGCGATCCAGCCAACCGACTGACTGACAGCAAAGAGCGAAACGCGCTGCGCCTCGTCGCTGACCTGCGCCAGCAGGGGGAAGCTCAGCACATCCAGGACGGTCAACGAGAAGGCGAAGGTGCCCGCGGCTAACACCGCCGGCAGGGGAGCGCCGAAGACCGCCAGTCCCGCCGAACCGAGCAGTGCCGCCAGCATGCCGACCAGCAGGAAGGGCCGATAGCCGATCCGGTCGGCCCAGGCCGCGAAGGGGAGGGCGACGCCGATCAGCGCCAGGGCCGGCAATGAATTGAAGAGCCCGATGACGCTGTTCGAGAAACCGAGCCCGCTCATATAGAGGTTGAACAAGAGGTTGAAGACGCTGAACGCGACCGAGATCAGCAGCGAGAAGACGAGGAACTGGCGGGCTTCAGGCGTGTACTTGCCCAGCACGGCCAGGCCCCGCCGAAGGAGCCTCAGCCCGAGGATTGGATTGCCTGGTAGATCTGCTGGCCGACCGCCGCCTGCACCGCGACCGGGTCGTTCTTGCGATAGTCGAGCCAGTAACGCACTTCGAGCGTAAGCCCGCCGTCGACATTCGGCTGGATGACGACCTGCGGTGGCGGGTCTTTGGCGAGGTCGGGCCGAGCCTTCAGTTGATCGCGCAACCGATCGACCATGCCATCCGGGCGGCTGCCGTCGGGGATCTTCGCCGTCAAGGTGAACAGCCGCGTCGGATACCGGGTGCGGTTGATGATCGTCCCGGTATAGACGAGCGAATTCGGGATCAGGACCTGCTGACCGTCACTCGTCCGGAGCGTCGTCGTCCGCATTTGGATGTCTTCGACGATTCCCGTGCGGTTGTCGACCGTGATCTCGTCGCCCAGGCGAAACGGCCGCTCCAACAAGAGAAACACGCCGGCGATGAAGTTCTTGAGGATGTCCTGAAAGGCAAGGCTGAAGGCGAGGGCGAAAAAGCCAAAGCCACCAAAGACCAGCGTCGCGTCGCCGAAGAGCGCCGTGAAGGCCGCGATGATGCCGAGAAGGAGCGTCCCCAGAAACGCCAGCCGGGTTACCAGCAAGCCAACCTGGGGGTCGGCCCGCGTCCTCCGTAACTGTCTTCCCGCCAGGCTGCGCATCAGCCGGGCCAGAAAGTAGAAGACCAACACGATCAGGGTCGCGACCGCGATCTTGAACAAATCGTGCCGGTTGGGCAGGTAGCTGATGAAGGTATCGGCCACCGAGGCGCTGCCATTGGTCGCCGATGCACTGGCCGATGCCGATGCCGTGGCAGAGGTAACCAGGACGGCGAATCCGGCAAACATCGCGCCCATTATGGGCGCTGGCAGCGGCTAGCTTTCGGCCGGCGCTTCGCCCTCGCCTTCGGCGGGGGCCTGGGTCTCGCCCACAGTCGGCACTTCGGCGGCGGCCGGCGCCGGGGCGACCTCTTCGACCTCTTCGCGATGGGCGGCGACCTTGACGATCAGGTCCTCGGGGTCGTCCAGGATCTTGCACGCCGACGGGACCTTGAGATCCTTGACGCGCAGCTCGTCGTCGATCTCTTTGAGCGACGAGACGTCGACCGTGATCACCGGCGGCAGGTCGGCGGGCAGACATTCGATCTTGAGCTCGTGCAGGCCGCGCTGCAGGTCCGCCTCGCCCTTGGCCACGATCTCGACCTCGCCTTCCAACTCGATCGGGACGTCCGACTCGATTTCCTCGGTCAGGTTGACCTGGTAGAAGTCGACATGCAGCAGATCGCCGTCCCGTGGATTGCGCTGCACCTCGCGGATCAGCGCCTTGCGCACCGGTTCATCGCCGACCTGGAGGTCGACCAGCTGGTTGCGCCCCACCTTCTGAAAGGCACGGACAAAGTCGCGACCATCGACGATCACGGTCACCGGGTCCACGTTGTGTCCGTAGATCACACCGGGTAACCGGCCCTGCCGGCGCAGGGACTGCAGATGCCGTCCCTGATCGGATCTCGGCTCGAGTTTGAGGCTTACCGGCGTGGTGGTGGCCAGGCGAAATTCTCCTTCAGCCCGAATTGGGCGGCAGCCATCTTAGCACAGCGTCCCCGGATTCCTGAAAGGGCCTTCACCGGAACTTTTCCGCCGTTTGGACGTTACCCCCTGTGCAGGATGTCCCTACAATGCGGTGACAGCGGTGCTGGCAACAACTCTTAGATTCCTTCGTCGCAATGGTCTCCGAATCGGCGTCGTCCTTGGGACTTTCGTCGTGGTCGGCGGCGTCATCGGCGCCCAGGATATTCGCGAAGCGATCGCTCAGCAGGACTACCAGACCCAGCGCGCCCAGGTGCTCGCTGACCAGTCCCGCGCCATCACCCTGGGGCTTCAATCGGCCGAGTACTCCGACCTGGTGCAACAGGAGACCACCACCTCGGCACAGGCGGCGCCGGCCGCGACGGCCCCCTTCAACGAGGCGCGCATCCAGTTCTTCAACCGCCAGGCAACCGATGAAGCCCAGATCCACCAACAGCTGCAGTCGCGGATCGACAACTTGCTCACCCAGACCCGCAGCGCGGCGCAGTCCGATGTCGCCCAGCTAAGCACCAACCTGCAGAAGGCCAAGCAGGTCGGCGTCGACGAGCAACTGATGGTCGATTTCAATGGTCTGCCCTCGAAGGCGCAGATCGAGCTCGACGATGCCACCACCGTCAGCGCCTACCGCGCGCTGACAACCGAGCTCAAGGCCCCGCTCTCCAAGCTGTCAATCCTGATCGCAGACCAGCAAACGACCAACACGCTGATTGCCCAGTACGCGGCCCAAATCGCGGCCCAGGACCACGGCGACCTGACAGCGGCCCGCGCCAGCGCCAGTGGCACCCTCAGTCAGATCCAGTCAGATCTGCAGACCGCGAAAACCTTCCAGATGGATGTCTCCGTGATCGATGCGCACGTTCAGCGGCTCGCCGACCAGCTGAACGCCGCCACCACGCTCACGGCAGTCCAGCAAGTCCACGGCGGCCTGATGGTCCAGGACAAGGTGCTTCAGGATGACATGAGCCAGAACCTGCCCAACAAGGCGATTACCGTCTCGCTCAAAGAGCAGGTGCTGCGCGCGTTCGAAAAGGGCAAGCAGGTCTTTTGGACCTACGTGACGACCGGCCGCCCCGGGCTGGAAACCGACCCCGGAAACTTCAAGGTCTACTGGAAAGTCTCCCCCTGGACGATGCACTCACCCTGGCCCAAGGGCTCGCCGTACTGGTATCCCGACACCAAGGTGCAGATGGTCATGTGGTTCAACGGCGGTGCCGGAATCCACGACTCGAACTGGCGCGCCTACTACGGCCCCGGGACCGAATATCCCCACTACGATCCGTTTGGCGAGGATAACGGCAGCCACGGCTGCGTCAACGTGCCGCCGCACAACATGCCGTGGCTCTGGAACTGGACGCCGACCAACACTCCGGTCATCGTCTACTAAGTCGTACCCTTGAACCAACGGTACGACTGATGGAAACGCCAAGGGCGAAAGATACGCCGATCGAGACCGTGCACTGCGCCGAATGCGGTCACGACGTCGAGCCACGCAAGCAGTCGGCGGCCTCGATGCTGACCGGGACGGTGGTCACGGTTCAGCGCTGCCCTGCCTGCGAAGCGGTGCTCCGGACGAAAGCGACCGGTCTGGAGCTACGGTCTTTGCGGTAGCGAGCCGGACCGAACGGCGGAGATCCTTCGGCGGCCCATCGCGTTACAGCAAGTGGAGACCTTCATGGCGATCGCGCACCCGACGATGCACCAGGTCGCTCCGCACACCTGGACCTTTCAGCCACCCGCCACCCCGGTCGCGCCGATGAAGGCCAACTGCCGTCAGTGCCGCGCCGCGGTCGCCATCCTCAATCCGTCCGCGATGGACCTCAAAACCGGCAACTACGTGGTCCGCGGCGAGTGCGAGCAGTGCCACGGCGAAGTGCTCTTGATCGTCAGCTAATCGGCTCGAAGCCCTTGCTGGTCCAGTAACCGAGCATCTGCTCGGTCTCGTGATAGAACCAGATCAGCTGGCGTTCCCTGGCGGCCTCGGCGAGAAAGGCCGCCTTGCGCTCCATCGACTCCAACGGGAATAAATCGAGCGCGCTCACCCAGTTGATTTTCAGGAACGCCGGCATGAAGAGGAAGTCGCCGGTGAAGACGACCGTCTGGTCCTGATCACGCACGTAAATCGCCTGATGGCCCGCGGTGTGGCCGCCGGTGATTTTGACCTCGATCCCAGGAGCCACCTGTTGTTGGCCGTCGACCACCCATAAGCGCCCCTGCTGTTCCAGCAGCGCCAGATTTTCCGGCTTGTAGGACGGCTTGCTCCGCGGATCGGGGTTCCGCCAGGCCTCCAGCTCTTTCGCCTGGACGACGTGCCGCGCCCGCGGAAATAGCGGCGTCAGCTCGCCGTCCCGGCCGGGGCAGACGAGCGCGCCGACATGGTCGAAATGCAGATGGCTGACGATCACGAGGTCGATGTCCTGCGGCGTCAGCCCGGCGCCAGCCAGCGCGTCGGGTATCCCTGGCTCGCGGTCGTAGCCGTAGATCTCGCGTTCCTTTTCGGACAGTTTGGGTCCGATGCCGGCCTCGATCAGGATGTTTGCCTCGGGCGTCCGAACCAGCAGGCAATTCGTCGCCATCGTGATTCGATTCCTGCTGTCCGGCGTCTTGAGCTTTTCCCACATGACCTTCGGCACCACGCCGAAGACTGACCCGCCGTCCATGCGCCAGTGACCATCGCTCAAACAGTGGAGCTGGAAGCGACCGAGCTTCCGCGGGGCAGCCGCGATCACGCCGCCTTGAAGCCGCTGTTCACGAACTCGATGATCGTTTGCAGCGAGGTGCCCGGGCCAAAGATCTGGACGACGCCCATCTTCCTCAGCTCCTCGGCGTCATCGGGCGGGATGATGCCGCCACCGAAAACGACGATGTCTGCGGCGTTGCGTTCCTTGAGCAGCTCGAGGATTCGAGGAATCAGGGTCATGTGGGCGCCGCTATGCAGGCTGACGCCGATGGCGTCGACGTCTTCCTGGATCGCGGCCTCCACCACCATCTCCGGGGTCTGCCGCAGTCCCGCATAGATCACCTCGACACCCGCATCGCGGAGCGCCCGCGAGACGACTTTCACCCCGCGGTCATGACCATCGAGGCCAACCTTGGCGGTCAGCACCCGGTAGTGCTTGGCCTGCTCTCGACCGGTGCTCCGCCGAGTCGCCGCCTCAGCCGGCACTCAGGCGCCTCACGACGTAAAAGGCGATCACCATGACCACGATCACGACAGCCGCGATGCGGCCGATCAGGGAGTAGCGCAGCCGCATCATCTAGAACAGGATCGGCTCGCGGTACACGCCGAAGACCTCCTTCAGCGCGCTCATGATCTCGCCCTCTGTCACGTACGCCTTGACACAATCGAGCAGCGGCGGCATCAGGTTGTCAGATCCGCCGGCCGCCCGCTTCAGCTCGTCCAGCCGGTTGCTGACGGTCGTGTTGTCGCGCCGCTGCTTCAGCGCTTTCAACCGGCGCACCTGGGCCTGCTCGGTCTCCGGCCCGATCCGCAGGGTTGGCACCTCGCCGCCCTCGCCGTCCTGGTAGGCGTTGACGCCGACGATGATGCGCTCGTTCGCCTCCAGCTTTCGCTCGAACTCGAAGGCGGCGTCGGCGATCTCGCGCTGGAAGAAGCCGTTCTCGATGCAGCGCAGCACGCCGCCCTGCTCGTCGATGCGGTCGAAGTAGGCCTGCGCGCCGCGCTCCATCTCGTCGGTGAGCGATTCCAAGAAGTACGAGCCGGCGAGCGGGTCGATCGTGTTGGTGACGCCCGTTTCGTGCGCCAGCACCTGCTGCGTGCGCAGCGCGATCTGCGCGGCGCGCTCCGTCGGCAGCGCCAGCACCTCGTCCATCGAGTTCGTGTGCAGCGAATTGGTTCCGCCCAGCACCGCCGCCATCGCCTCGTAGGCTGTCCGGCTGATGTTGTTTTCCACCTGCTGGCGCGTCAGCGAGACGCCGGCGGTCTGCGTGTGGAAGCGCAGCATCCACGACTTGGGGTCTTTGGCGCCGTACTTGTCGCGCATGATCCGCGCCCAGAGTCGCCGGGCGGCGCGGAACTTCGCGATCTCTTCGAAGAAATCGATGTGGGAGTCGAAGAAAAAGCTGAGCCGTGGCGCGAACTCGTCGACAGGAAGTCCCGCCTTGATCGAGGCCTCGACATACGCCATGCCATCGGCGAGCGTGAAGGCCAGCTCCTGGACCGCGGTCGATCCGGCCTCACGGATGTGATAGCCCGAAATCGACACGGCGTTCCAGCGCGGCATGTTCTTCGCGGCAAAGACGATGGTGTCGACCACCAGCCGCATCGACGGCTCGGGCGGGAAGATGTATTCCTTCTGCGCGATGTACTCCTTGAGGATGTCGTTCTGAAGCGTCCCGCCGAGCGTCTTCAACGCGTGGCCCTGCTTCTCCCCGACCGCGATGTACATCGCGTAGAGGATGGCCGCCGGCGAGTTGATCGTCATCGAAGTGGTGATCCGATCGAGGTCAATGCCGGAGAAGAGCGTCTCCATGTCGTCCAGCGAATCGATGGCGACGCCGCAGTGGCCAACCTCGCCCTGGCTCAGCGGATCGTCCGAGTCGTAGCCCATCAGCGTCGGCATATCGAAGGCGACCGAAAGGCCGGCCTGTCCCTGCGACAGCAGGAACTTGTACCGTCGGTTGGTCTCTTCGGCCGTGCCATACCCGGCGAATTGCCGGATCGTCCAGAGCTGGCCGCGATACATCGAGGGGTAGACGCCCCGGGTATAGGGGAACTCGCCAGGGTAGCCAAGCTGGCGATCGTAGTCCCACTTCCCCAAATCATCCGGCGTGTAGAGCGGCGCGACCGGCACGCCCGAGATCGTGCCGGCGCCCTCCTTGGGCGCGCGTTTTCCCGCGCGATATTGCGTCGCCCACTCCTCGTAGGCCGTCTTCCGCCGAACCGCCATCAGCTGCCTCCTCGCCGCCGCTCGCCGAGCAGTTCGTCGGCGATGGCGTACGGATTAAGTTTCCCATTCCGGTTCTCCGCCAGTCGACGGCCGATCGGCGTATCCCCTTCCAACCTCTGGCGGGCGTCCTCCCGGGAGCGCTCGGCTACGATCGCCATCACCTCGTGCTTGAGCCGCTGCTGCCGTCGCGCGCTCAAGTTGCCGCTGGTCTCGAGGTAGCGCCGGTGCTCCAGCACCGCATCCCACACGGGGCCGATCCCTTCCTCTTTGGCGGCGGAGACCATCACGATCGGGGGACGCCAGTCATGCTTCGGGCCCATCGCCAGCGCATCCTGGATCAGGCGGCGGGTCTTTTCCGCCCCGCCCAGGTCGACCTTGTTGACCACGAAGATGTCGGCGATCTCCAGGATCCCGGCCTTGATCGTCTGCACCGCGTCGCCCGACTCCGGCATCACGACCAGGACGACGGTATCGCAGATCGTCGAGATCTCGAGCTCCGATTGTCCGACACCGACAGTTTCCACCAGGATCACGTCCCGGCCGTAGGCATCGAGCAGGTGGATGGCCTCTCGCGTCGCGGCCGCCAATCCGCCAAGATGTCCGCGCGCACCCATGCTGCGGATGAAGACGCCTTTGTCGAGCGTGTGCCGGGACATGCGAATGCGGTCGCCCAGCACCGCCCCGCCGGTGAAGGGGCTGCTCGGATCGACCGCAATCACCCCGACCGTCTGGCCGCGCTCGCGGATCACCTTGACCAGCGCGTCGACCAGCGTGCTCTTACCGGTTCCGGGCGATCCGGTCAGCCCGACGAGATACGCCTTGCCGGTCTGCGGCTGCACTTCGGCGACCAGCTCGGTCGCCTCTGGATCGCGATCCTCCGCCATCGAGATGGCCCGCGCCAGCGCGCGGACGTCGCCGGAAAGCAAGGCCCCGGCCAAACTCATCTCGACGCCATCGTATCGCTAGGGCGCGGGAAAGGCCTTGCTCGTGAAATCCGATCCGAGAACCACCGTGACCTGCGATGCTCCGGCTGCCGTGGTCACCGGCTTCACCGTCGCCCCAAAGTAGCTTTGCAGCCAGTTGACCAGGAGGTCGGCCTTCCCGCCGGACGCGTCCAGGATCTGGGTCTGAGTAACCCGTTGCACGCTCGGCCCGCCGGCAGTCGCCGGAAGGCCGATCGCCTGGAACAGGGAGGTCGTGATGGTTGCCGGCGTGCCGACGCCGTACGGGAGCCAGTAACTGCGGCTTCCGTCCTGGACCGTAAAGGCGATCGGCTCGCTCAGGACCCCGCGATCCGGCAATGCGGCAGCGAGGTAACGCTGCAGGGTTCCGTAGCTGGGGTCGAGCGGCCGCAGGATGTACTGCCCGTCATCGCTGTAGCCGCTTCGCAGGAAATTGCTGGTGTCGATCGAGACCCGGTGGATGTCCGCCTCCTTGATGCCGCCGGCCAGATCGCTGAGCTGCCGCATGTCCTCAACCTTCAGGTTGGTTCGGACGTTGTCCTTCAGCGCGCTCATCACCGAAAAGAGCTTTGGGATGGCGTTCAGGGAAAAGGCCCGTTGACGGACGGCCAGCATGATCAACTGCTGCCGGCGCGAGCGGTCGAAGTCAGAGGTGGTTTCTCTGGAGCGCGCGTACTCCAGGGCCTGCTCGCCGTTCATCCACTGCGGGCCGGCATTGAAGTGGACGTGCATCATGCCGGTGGTCTCGCCGGCGGGAAAGTAGGGGTCGTCGAGTGCCGTCGGCACGTTGACCCGAACGCCGCCCAGCGCGTTGACCACATCGCGAAACGCCTTGAAATCGACGCCGATCCAGTAGTCGATCGGCTGGCCGGTGATCCGGGAGACGGTGGCCGCGGCGAGGTCCCCGCCAGCCGTGCTGGTCTTGTATTGGGAGCGGACATCGGGGTAATCCGCGTGATCGGTGCCGATGGCGTAGGCGCTGTTCAGCTTTCCGGTGATGGTGCCGTTGTCTGACAGCGCCGGGATCTTGACCCAGAGATCGCGGGGGAGCGAGACCATCAGCGCCTGATGGCTGGCCGGCTGGATCGAGAGCAGCATGATCGAGTCGGTGAGATACGGGCCATCGTGCCCCGGCCCACCGTAGCCGAGCAGCAGCACGTTGATTCGCTGGCCGTGCTTGATTTTGTAGGCAACCGAACTGGGGTCGTCGTTCTTCGCCTGGACTAGCGAGATCAGGTCCCCTGGCTGGGTGCGCGGCGAAATCGCCTTGATGGTCGACCAGAGACGAATACCGGCGACTCCCGCGCCGAGCACGACAATACCGAGCAAGACGGCCAGCGCCAGCGCCACGTACGAACGCGGGTGCGCTGGGCCGAGCGCGGCGGACGCCCTCCGCCGGCGCGGTTCGCTTCCCAATGTTCCTGGTTCGAGTCTAGCGAATAGCCGTAGAGCGGGCCAAGTCGTTCGTAAGATGTTGGACCGTGACAACCGCGACCCAGGGCCGTCGCCAAACGGGCCCCTTTTTCCTCCCCGCCAGGGTTGTCCTCGTGATCGGCGGCGTGATCGCCGTGGCGCTGGCCGCCTTCAATCTCTACCACGAGTTTCATGCCGCTCAGGTGAACGCGGTCTACGCCATCGTTGCGATCGCGGTTGGAGTCATCTGGCTGTTTTCCATCGCCCTTTCGTACTTCGGGCGCGTGGGGATCTTTGTGGCGGCGCTGATCGCCTTTGTCGAATTTGGTCTGATCACCTCCTCGCACTTCGTCTCGAGCGCCGGAGCCCTTGCGACCTTCGTGAGGAACGAAGGGCTGCCCATTGCCACCGTCGATATGGCCTTGATTCCTGCCTGCATGCTGGTCGTGTTTGGTGCCGCCGTGGCATGGACCAACCCGCGTGGACGGCGCCGGGGTCTTGACATGCTGCCGCTGCTGCTTTCGGCCATGGTCGGCACCATCCTCGTGATCCTGCAAGCCACCGACGATCTCCATCGCGCCGACTTCGGCAGCGCCAATCCGGAGGACGGCGCGTTTGCCGCCGCGGTCCTCGCCTCCGTCTGGCTGGCAGGCGGATTGTGGATCGCGCGAGTGCGGCGCACCGGAGCACTGCTGATCGCCGTCAGCAGCTTCGGTGTTTGGTATTCATTTCTGACCATTCACCTCGTCAAGGGAGGCACCAGTGTTCAGCAGATCGCGACCGCCTCGGGCGCGGTCTGGGCATGGATCGCCGCGGGGGCCGCGGTGCTTGCGGCAGCGTCATTCCTGTTATCGCTCGGGATCCTCGCCAAATCGTTTCTTGGCCGAGGTGCCAAAGCCACGGCGGCGAAGCAGCCGGTTCGACGGCGCGCCTAGTGTGCGACCCCTTCTTTAATTAGCCCTCCACGACGTAGAGCTGGTTTCCGTCGGCGTCGCGAAAGTAGAACATCGGCGGGACGCCGGGAACCCGGAGAATCTCACCAACCGCAACGCCAGCAGCCTGCAGCCGCGTATGGTCTTCGACCGCATCCTTCGTACTGAGGCGAATGCCGGTGTCACGGCCGGGCTGGGAGTCGCCTCCGGGGGGCGCGAGCGCGATCGTGATCGATGACCCGGCCGGCGCCACCTCGACCCAGCGCAGCCCCTGGCCGAACGGCGCATCGAGCCGCTTCTCGAAACCAAGTTTGCCGACGTAGAAATCGAGCGCGCGGTCATGATCACTGACGGGAACGGCTACCGTTCGAATTGCCGTCACTCCGATACCGATGCTGGTGCTCATTGACTTCTCCTTGCTCCAACTTCCAACGCGTGTTCTCATCCTTGGACCTCTTTAGACGGCGGAACTCATCGATCCGCCCGGATCTCTCAGTCCGGTTGACGGTTCCCGTCCGGGCCGTAGCGATAGAACCCCCGGCCGCTCTTGCGGCCGTAGTGCCCCGCATCGACCAACTGCTGCAACAGGGCCGGCGGCGCGAACTTGGGATCGTGGAGACCTTCATAAAGCACGTTGCAGATATACAGGTGCGTGTCGAGGCCGACGAAATCGGCCAGCTCGAGCGGCCCCATCGGGTGATGCAGGCCGAGTTTGGCGCCCTGGTCGATGTCCTCCCGGGTCCCCAGTCCCTGCATCAGGGCGTTGATTGCCTCGTTCACGAACGGCACCAGCATCCGATTGACGATGAAGCCGGGGTAGTCCAGCGACGTGATCGGCGTCTTGCCGAGAGCGCGGGAGAGCTCGAGCGTGGTGCTGACAGTCTCCTCGGAGGTGTCCCGACCGCGGGTGAGCTCGACCAGCGGCATCACCGGGACCGGGTTGAAGAAATGCATGCCGATGAACCGGTCCGGTCGCTTGGTCACCGCCGCCATCCTCGTGATCGGAATCGACGAGGTGTTGCTGGCCAGGATCACATCCGGGCGACAGATGCCGTCGAGCCGCTTGAACAGCTCGCGCTTGGCCTCGAAGTTTTCCGTGATCGCCTCGACCACGAAGTCCGCCCGCCCGGCCGCCTCCAGCGAGGTCGTCGCCTGAAGGCGCCCGATCGCGGCCTCCCGCTTGGCTGCGTCGAGCTTGCCTTTCTGCACCAGGTTGTCGAGCCGCTTCTTGATATTGTCGACGCCTTTAGTGACCAACGCCTCGTCGACCTCCCGAAGATGGACCTGGTAGCCGCAGGAAATCGCGGTTTGCGCAATCCCGGCGCCCATCAGGCCGGCTCCGGCGACGAAGACTTGCTTGATCGTCATGTGTTCTCCTTTAACAGCTCGCGCGCGATCACGAATCGCTGGATTTCATTCGTCCCCTCGTAAATCTGCGTGATCTTCGCGTCCCGCATCATCCGCTCGGCGGCAAATTCGCGCAGGTAACCGTAGCCACCGAGAATCTGCACCGCGTCGGTGGTCACCCGCATCGCGGTATCGGACGCGAACAGCTTCGCCATCGACGAGCTGAGACTGATATCGGAGAGTTTCCGATCGAGCGCATCGCCCGCCGCGTAGGTTAGCGACCGTGCGGCCTCGATCTGGGTCGCCATGTCGGCCAGCATGAACTGGATGCCCTGGAACTCCGCAATCGGCTTGCCGAACTGATGCCGCTCGCGCGCGTACCGCTTCGCCAGGTCGAACGCGCCTTCGGCAATCCCAAGTGCCTGGGCGGCGATGCCGGGCCGCGAGTGGTCCAGCACGCGCATCGCGATCTTGAAGCCCTCACCTTCGTTGCCGATGCGGTTCGCCGTCGGGACTGCCATGTCCTCGAAGAACAGCTGCGCCGTCGGCGAGCCGCGAATGCCCAGCTTCTTCTCGAGCTTTCCCACCTTGAAGCCGGGCATGGTCTTTTCCACGATGAAGGCGGAGATATTGCGGGCCGGCGTATCGCCGTCCTGGTCCGTCCTGGCAAAGACGACGATCGTGTCCGCCACGCTGCCGCCCGTGATAAACGTCTTGCTGCCGTTGATCACGTAGGTGTCGCCGTGTTTGAGCGCCCGGGTGCGCATCCCGCCCGCGTCCGACCCGGACCCCGGCTCGGTCAGTGCATAGGAGGCCAGCCGCTCGCCCCGCGCCAGCGGCGGCAGGTACTTGCGCTTCTGCTCCTCGCTGCCGGCCAGCCTGATCGGCAGGCTGCCGAGAGACTGCACCGCAAGGATCAGGGATGAGCTGGCACAGAACTTGCTGATCTCTTCGACGGCGACGATCAGCGTCAGCGCGCTGCCGCTGACGCCGCCGTAGTCCGGCGTGAAGGGAATGCCGAGGATGTCGTTCTTGGCGAACAGCTCCTTGATGTCCCAGGGGAACTCACCGGACTCATCGATGGCGGCGGCGCGCGGCTCGACCCGCTCCAGGCAGAGGTCGTGCACCATCTGCCGGATCTGCTCCTGCTCCTCGCTGAGGAAGACGTTCATCGCGCTCCGACCAGGTCGCGTGCGATCACGAGCCGTTGCACCTGGTTGGTGCCCTCGTAGATCTGGCAGGCCTTGGCATCGCGGACGCGGCGCGCCATCGGATACTCCTCGAGATAGCCGTAACCACCGAACACCTGCAGGGCCTCGAGCGTCACCTCCATCGCGGTGTCGGTCGAAAATAGCTTCGCCATCGATGCCTCGCGCGTGAACGGCCGGCCCGCGTCGCAGAGGGACGCCGCCGTCCAGGTCATCCAGCGAGCGGCCCTGGTCTTGACCGCCATGTCCGCAACCTTGTTCTGGATGGTTTGAAACTCGCCAATCCGCTTGCCAAACTGCTTCCGTTCGCCGGCGTAGGCGATGGCGTCATCCAGGGCGCCCTGGGCCAAGCCGACCGCCTGGGCGCTGATGCCGATCCGTCCGCTGTCGAGCGCCCGCATCGCGATCCGAAAACCCTGGCCTTCCTCACCCAGCCGGTCGTGTTCTTCGACGGCGCAATCCTCGAAGTGCACTTCCGCGATCGCCGACCCGTTGAGCCCCATCTTCTTGAAGCGCGGGCCGACCTTGAGTCCGGGATTGTCGCCGGAGACCAGAAAGGCGCTGATGCCATCGGCGCCGGCGCCGGGCGTGGTGGCTGCCATCACCACGTAGACGCCGGCCTCGCCGGCGTTGGTGATGAAGATCTTGCTGCCATTGAGCAGGTAGCGCCCATCCCGCCGGACGGCCGTCGTCTTCAGATGGGCAGCATCGGATCCGGCCTCAGGCTCGGTCAGCGCGAAGGCAGCCAGCCGCGTTCCGGAGGTGACATCAGGCAACCAGCGCCGCTTCTGGTCCTCGCTGCCGAAGAGCACGATCGGCTCGCTGCCCACGGAGCCGTGCACGTCGAGGAACACCGCCGTCGCCGCTGAATAGCGCGCGATCTCCTCGATGAAGATGGCGAACGACAGGTGGTCGAGTCCGGCGCCACCATACGCCTCCGGGATCAGCATGCCGAGCAGGCCGAGGCCGGCCGCTTTCTGCACCAGGTCGTGTGGAAACTCGCTGCTGTGATCGATGGCTTCGGCTCGCGGCTTGACTTCCCGCTCGGCAAAGTCGCGGACGAGCCCGCGAATCTCCTCCTGCTCGGGAGTCAGGGCGAAATCCATTACCGCTCAAACGCTCGCATGGCACTCAAGCGCCGCTCGCGTCGGCCGCGAGGCCGGAATCGACGCGCACGACGGTGGCCTCGCCCTGGGCCATTCCCGAACAGATGCCGGCGGCGCCATAGCCGCCGCCGCGGCGGCGCAGCTCGTAGACGAGGTGCATCAGGATGCGCGCGCCGGAGGCGCCGATCGGATGCCCGACGGCGAGCGCGCCCCCATCGACATTGACACGCTGCTCGTCGACGCCCAGTAAGTCCATCGCGGTGCAAGCGACCGCGGCAAACGCCTCGTTGATTTCGAAGAGGTCGATATCGGCGACCCGCTTGCCGAGTTTCTTCAGCGCCGCCTGGATCGAGGTCGCCGGCACCACCGCCAGGTAGGGCGTGTCGGCCGCCGACTCGCCGTACGCCAGCCAGCGGGCAAGCACCGGAAGCTCGCGTCGGGCGGCTTCTCCTTCGCTCATCAACAAGATGGCCGAGGCCCCGTCGTTCACGCCCGGTGCGTTGCCCGCCGTGATCGTTCCGTCGGCGCTGAAGACGGGCGTTAATTTCGCCAACCCTTCGATCGTGGTGTCCGGCCGCGGCTGTTCGTCCGCGTCGACCGTCGTCGGCGTCTTCTTGCCGTTCGGCACGGTGACCGGGACGAGCTCGTCCTTGAAATGCCCTGACTTCAGCCCTTGGGCGTAGCGCTGCTGGCTGCGAAAGGCGTATTCGTCCTGGCGCTCGCGTGAGACCTCGAACTCCTTCGCGACCGTACTGCCTTCGACCGCCATGTGACAGCCGTTGGCGGGATCCGTAAGCCCGTCGTGCACCATACTGTCCACCAGCGTGGCGTCACCCAGGCGATAGCCGAAGCGCGCCTTCTCCAGCAGGTAAGGAGCCCGGCTCATGCTCTCCATTCCGCCGGCGACGACGACCTTGGCGTCGCCATTGCGGATCAGCAACGCGCCAAGGTTGACGGCTTTGAGCGACGAGGCGCAGACCTTGTTGACGGTCAGCGCGGGGACGCTGGTCGGAATTCCTGCCTTGATCGCGGCCTGACGGGCGGGAATCTGTCCCATGCCGGCGGTGATGACGGTGCCCATGATGACCTGGTCGACCTGGCTCCCGTCGACCTGCGCGCGGTCCAGCACTTCCCTGATGACGACCGCTCCAAGCTCCGGTGCAGTCTGGGTCGAGAGCGCACCACCCAGTTTTCCGAAGGGCGTACGAGCCGCCGCGACGAGGACGACGTCCTCCACGAAATTCATTCTAGAAGCGCCTCCTCGGTCAGCCGAAACCAAGGACGATAGACTTCAATTCCGCTGATGAGTGCCCTCGAGCGCAAGGACGAGCCGTCAGCTGGGGACTCCCTCGAGGCGCGGACTGACGCGGCCCGCGCGGGCGGTTCTGCGAAGTATGCCGAGAAGATTCGCCAGGAACACAAGTTGCCCGTCCGCCGGCGGCTCGAGCTGTTACTCGATCCGGACTCGCTCGTCGAAGACGGTCTCCTGGCGCACAGCGACGAGCCAGGCTATGGCGCCGACGGCGTCGTCACCGTCATCGGCACCATCGAGGGTCGCACCGTGTGTGTCATGGCCAACGATCCCACGGTCAAGGCCGGCTCGTGGGGTCCGCGCACCGTGGAAAAGATCGTCCGCATCCAGGAAACCGCAGAACGGCTTCGCGTCCCCATCTTCTACCTGGTCGACTCGGCCGGCGCGCGGATCACCGAGCAGGTGCAGATGTTCCCGGGGCGCCGGCATGCGGGCCGGATCTTCTTCCAGGAAGTGCAGCTCTCGGGCGTCGTGCCACAGATCTGCCTGCTCTTCGGCCCCTCGGCCGCCGGCGGCGCCTACATTCCCGCCTTCTGCGACGTCACCATCATGGTCGAAGGCAACGCCAGCATGTACCTCGGCTCGCCGCGGATGGCCGAGATGGTCATCGGCGAGAAGGTCAGCCTCGAGGAGATGGGCGGTGCCCGGATGCATGCCAGCGTCAGCGGGCTCTGCGATGTGCTGGTCTCCAGCGAGGAAGACGCGATCGAGGCGGTCCGCCGCTACCTCGGCTACTTCCCGCAAAACTGGGCGGAGTTTCCACTGCCTCGACCGGCCGCCGAGGCGCAATCGGGTGCGGACCTCGACAGCCTCGTGCCCCAGGATGAAGGCCGTCCCTTCAACATGCAGCAGCTGGTCGATGGCATCATCGATGCCGGCAGCTTCTTCGAAATCAAGAAGCTCTACGCCAGAGAGATCATCTGCGGTCTGGCACGGATTGAGGGACGGACGATCGGCGTCATCGCGAACCAGCCGATGCACAAGGGCGGCATTTTGTTCGTCGACTCGGCCGACAAGGCTGCCCGCTTCATCTGGCTCTGCGACGCCTTCAACATCCCGTTGCTCTTCCTCGCCGACGTGCCTGGCTTCATGATCGGCACGGCGGTGGAGCGCCAGGGCATCATCCGGCACGGCGCCAAGCTGATTGCCGCCGTCTCGGAAGCAACGGTTCCTAAGCTTTCGGTGATCGTTCGCAAGGCATACGGTGCCGGGCTCTACGCGATGGCGGGCCCGGCATACGAGCCGAATGCAACGCTCGCGCTGCCGACCGCGATGATCGGCGTGATGGGACCGAGCGCCGCGGTCAACGCCGTCTTCTACAACAAGATCCAGGAACTTCCGGAAAGCGAGCGCCCCGCCTACATCAAGAAACTGCAGGACGAGTATCGCGAGGATATCGATCTCTACCGGCTGGCCTCAGACCTGATCGTCGACGCCGTGATCGCCCCGCGTGACCTCCGCCGCGAGCTGGCGCTGCGTTTCGCCTCGTACGCGACGACCCATCGGCCCCGGGTCAACCGCAAGCACGGAGTCTTTCCCGTCTAACGGTCGGAGACGGCGAGCACCGCATCGCGACGAGCCGGGATCAGGAAGGCCGCCGGCAAGGCGAGCGCCCCGATCCCCGCTCCGACCAGCATGGCAAGCGGGATCGACTGCGCCAGCAGCGGCCCTGAGATCGCCGATCCAATCGGCGCACCCGAAAAGTTCATGCTCAACGAGACGGCAAAGGCGCGGCCGAACCATGATGGATCGGTCCGCCGTTGACGCAGCGCAAAGATGCCGACGTTGGTGGCTGCGGACGAGGCCCCTGCCACCGCCGCGAGCAGGAACACGATCGGCAGGCTGGGTAAAAAGGCGAGACCAACGAGCACGGGTAATTGGGCGCAAACCCCGGCGAGGATCAGGGTTCGCTCGTGTTCGGCCGTGTCCAGCCGTCCCACGGCGAGCCCGGCAAGCAGCCCGGCCAAGCCGAAAACCGCAAAGACCTGACCCACCGTCGCGGCGTTGCCCTGCAGCTGGTGAAGGACCAGGACGGGAATGCCAACCGGAAGCACGCCAGCACCGAGGTTCATCAGGAACAGCGTGATCGCGAGTCCACGGAGACTGCGATGGCGCAGCACGTAGAGCAGCCCTGCCCAGGCGTCCTTGATCAGGGACTGCTCCGCGGTCACGCGCGCGATCGGCTCGCCGACGCCGATCAGCCACAGGTCGGCGGCGGCCGCCGCCCCGGCGGTGAGCATCAGCCCGGCCTCCGGCCCGAACTTCGCTACCACGAGGCCCGCGATCGCGGGGCCGACGACCGACACCAGGGAGTAGAGACTCGTATCCAGGCCGTTGGCGCGGTCCCATAGGTTCGCCGGCAGCATCAGGGGGAAGAGGGACCGGGCCCCGGTGATGCTGAGGATGTTGCTGATGGAGAGCACCGTCACCAACGCGAGCAACAGCGGTGGCGGCAACGCATGCGCCAGGGAAAGCGCCACCATGGCGGTGAGCAAGACGGCGGTCAGCGCATAGTCGATGATCATCAGCCGGACCCTTCCCTGGCGGTCGAGCAAGGCACCCGCGACCGGACTTAACACGAGGCCGGGCACGGTTGACATCAGCACGCTCAATCCGGCGAGTTCCGGAGACCGGTAACGGGTCAGCACGAACAAGACGAGAACGATTTCCCACATCTGACCGCCGAGACGCGAGAATCCGGTCGCCGTCACGACCCGGCCGAATCCGCGGACGCGAAAGAGCGCACCGTATGACGTCATCGTGTCGGCCTTCATCGCCGAACAAGCCTACTGGCACTCAGGTCATCACCCGAACTTCCAGCAGGCAGCCGGGACCAGGTGGGATCGTGTGATAGCGTCAAAAGAGCGTGGATTTCGTCGTCGTCGGACTCAACCAGAAGACGGCGCCGGTCGCGATCAGGGAACAGGCGTTCATTCCAGCGAGTGCCGTTGGCGAGTGTGTGCAGCGCCTCGTCGATCGGGACCTGCTCGACAGCGGTGTGCTGCTGTCGACCTGTAATCGAACCGAGCTCTATGCGATGGCGCCGGGCCCGATGGCAGCAGAGCGCCTGGTAGACGCATTCGGAGAATGGCCGCATCAACTGCCGTTCGACACCTGGCGGCGGCATGCGTACCAGGCGACCGGCCGCCCGGCTTTACAGCACGTCTTCCGGGTCGCGGCCGGATTGGAGTCGGCGGTGATTGGCGAGAGCCAGGTGCTCGGGCAGTTCAAAGAGGCCGTCAGCCTGGCGCGCGATCACCACCTGACCGATCCCAGCATCGAGATCGTCATGCGCGGAGCGATTCGCGCCGGAAAGCGCGTCCGGACCGAGACCGATCTGGGTCGAACGGCGCTCTCCGTCAGCCACATCGCCGTATCGAAGGCGGACGAGATTCTCGGGGACCTCCCGAAGCGCGGCGTCCTCGTGGTCGGTGCCGGGCCCATGAGCCGGATCGCCCTCCGGCTGCTCCGGCAGCACGGGGTTGGCAGCCTGTTCGTTGCTTCCCGGACCGTCGAGCGCGCGCAACACGCCGCCGGCAGCGGCCTCGCCCAGGCGATCGCCATGGGCGAGATCGACGGCGTCGCCGACCGCATCGACGTGATCCTGTCAGCGACCAGCGCGCCTCACTTCTTGCTCAATGCATCGATGATTGAAGCGCTGCAACGGCGTCGCGCAGGTCGCCCGCTGCTCGTGATCGACATGGCGGTGCCGCGTGACATCGACCCCTTGGTCGGTGCCATTCACGGTGTTCGTCTCCTGAATATCGATGATTTGCAATCGATGGCTGGGCCCAACCCGGATCACCACCGGGCGCGGATTTCAGCCGCTGAATCCATCCTGGTCGAAGAGCTTGAGGCGACGGAGGACGCCCTGGAGGCGCGTAAGGCAGCCGATGTCATTGCAGCCGTCATGCACCAGGCGAATCAGTGGCGCGATCAGGCGGTCGAGCGTTTCGCCGCTCGCCTGCCGGACGATGATCAAGCTGGCAAGCGCGCCATGCGAGACCTCGCGCATTCACTGACCGCACGCCTTCTCCACCAGCCGATTCAAGCGCTGCGGCATGCCCAGGACGAGCGCACCCGCTCGGCAATCGGCCAGGCGTTTGGAGTCGATGCGGACGACGCTGGCGAGCACTGAGCGCTCGAAGCAGCTCTTCCAGTTAGCCGAACAGCTAATCCCGGGCGGCGTCAACAGCCCGGTCCGCGCCTACCGTGCGGTTGGCGGAATCCCGACATTCATCGCCCGCGGCGACGGCCCCTGGGTTTGGGATGTCGACGGCACTCGATATCTGGACCTGGTGGGCTCATGGGGTCCGTTGATTCTTGGCCATCGGCCACCGGCGGTGATCGAGGCGCTCCGCGCCCAGCTCGACAAAGGCCTCACGTTCGGCGCGCCCACCGAGGGTGAGGTCGAGCTTGCTGCCCTGGTGTCCGAGCGGATGCCATCCGTCGAGATGCTGCGGCTCGTCAACTCGGGAACGGAGGCCGCCATGTCAGCGGTTCGCCTTGCCCGCGCCGCGACCGGTCGCGCGAAGGTCCTCAAATTCATTGGCGGCTACCACGGCCACGCCGATAGCCTGCTCGTCGCGGCGGGATCCGGCGTCGCCACCCTTGCCATCCCCGGCACGCCGGGCATTACCCAGGGCGCCGCCGCGGATACGGTGCTTGCCCGCTACAACCACCTCGACGATGTGGCCCTCGCTTTCGACCATTGGCCGCAGCAAATCGCAGCCGTGATCGTCGAGCCGATCGCCGGCAACATGGGAGTCGTTCCCCCCGCGTCGGGATTTCTCGAGGGAGTGCGACGGATCACCTATGACGAGGGCAGCCTCCTGATCTTCGACGAGGTCATCACCGGCTTTCGCGTGGCCCCGGGCGGCGCCCAGCAGCTCTTGGGCGTAACGCCAGACCTGACCTGCCTCGGCAAAGTGCTCGGCGGAGGGCTACCGATCGGTGCCTACGGCGGCCGCCGCGAGGTGATGGCACAGGTCGCACCGGCGGGGCCGGTCTATCAGGCCGGCACGCTCTCGGGCAACCCACTGGCGGTGGCGGCGGGGCTTGCGACCCTGCGGGCGCTCAGTGACGACTCGTACCGGCAGCTCGAGCGATGCGGATCGCGGTTTGCCAGGGCGCTTGAATCCGCGGCGGCTCGAGCCGGTCTGGCAGTGACCGTGAATCGGGTTGGCTCGATGTTCACCGCGTTCTTCGGTGCGGCTCCAGTTGACGACTACGAAACCGCCAGCGCAACCAGCCGCACCCACTTCGCCGCATGGTTCCACCAGATGAAATCGTCAGGGGTCTTGCTTCCCCCTTCGCCGCTGGAAGCAGCCTTTGTCTCAACGACGCATGATGACGAGGCGTTCGGCGCCTTCGAAACCGCGCTCGAAGACAGCTTTGCCGGAATGAAATCCTCATGAGAATTCGGCGCCATTTGTCCGGGCTCTGCTAGCCTCGATTCCCTGGTAATCGCGCGCGCCTTCGAAACCGCCTCTCGCAAGGCTGTGACCTACGACGCGCGCCGGCTGACCGCCCGACCGGCGATGCCGCCGACGAGCGCCATTCCAGTGGCAAGCCCAATTCCGAGGAGGACGGTGATCGCCACTGAAAAGAGCGACAGCCCCAATCCTGTCGGTCCAGTTGGCGATTCGAGCACACCGGGAGGCGGGCTCGCCAGCGCGCCGGGTGGCGGCGTGGAGCCGAATGAAATCGACCCCCCGTCAGGGCAGAGCGCGGTCAGCTCCTGGATGCGCTGGCTGATGGAAGAGCCGAAGATCAGCAAGGCGACCAGCGCACAACCGCTCAGTGCTCCGACCAGGATTCCGGCCAGCAGCGGCTCGTTTGATACGTCGCTGGCAAGACCCGTGGCAAAGCCGGCGGCGCCGGCGAAGAAGAGAAAGGCCACGACGGCGCCGAGCATGCTGAGCGGAATGATCAGCGGGCCGATGTGGCAGAGGTCGGATGGACGAAGCCAAACAATGACGAAGTTGCCGGCCAGCGTCGTCCCGAACCCAAACAGGCCGGCGATTACGCCGTAAATGGTCCAGGCGGGCGGCTTCACCTGGCCGAGATCGTCACCTGACAGCCCGATGTGGGATCCAAGCCGAGGATGAGGCGGCCGGCGGTCGCATCCCAGTGCGAGCTGTCGAGACACGTGCCGGTGGCAACCGGCGCGCCGAGGGTCACAGCCGACCAACCAATCTCAACCGGCTGGTCGGCGTGTGCAGACGCGACTGTCAGCCGCAAACGCCCATCGATACCATCGCCCCACCCGGCGCGGACGCCTGCAGGCGACGCGACCAGGTACGGCCGCGCCAGGTGGCGCAGCATCGGCATGTTCACGATCTGACCGCCGGCGTCGACGATTCCCCAGTACTTGTTCTCCCGCCATTGCCACCAGGCCCAGCCGACGCCAAGGTCGTCCATCCGGTTCAGTGCCGCGTCGGCATACGAGATGGCGGCGTGCTGCGTCAGGTCGTAGCCAAGCTCTCCGACCCAGAGCGGCGCCGGGACCTGTGCCGCTTCCTTGACCCGCTGCTGAATCCGCTGATCCAGGAAGGTTGGATCGCCGGTCCAGAAGGGCGGGACCAGCGAGCCCTCATAGAGATGCGTGCCGTAGACGATGTCGGGCGCCGAGAGGTGCACCACGACGGTGTTCATGGTCAGTAACAGGATGCCCTCGACAAAGAAGAGATGGTTGGCGTCGACCTGGCCGATCGCCTGGATCGCGTCGCGGAACATCGGCCAGAGGAAGCTCTTGTCGAAGATGCGCGGCGGGATCGGGAGCGGATGCGCCTCGTTGAAGAGGTCGTAGCCGGCAACGCCCGAGTCGTCCTTGAAGCGGCTCGCGACCGCCTGCCAGGTCATGTAGAAATCCTTCTTCCAGTCGGACGAGAGCCAGAAGTAGGTGTCTGAGGTGAAGGCCGCCGGTGAGAGGGCCGGACTCCACGAGTACTGCGGCAGCGGGTTCCAGTTCGGCACCCCGATGGTCGCCCAACTGGGAGCACCGGAGTAACCGAAGCGCGGGCTCCAGCCCAACCGGAAGTGCATGTCGAGCACGACATAGAGATGGTGGCGGTTGAGCGTCGCGACCATAGCCGCCACCTTGTCGAGATATGCCTGGTTGATATGACCGCGCACCGGTTCGAGCTGTGCCCAATCGATCCCAAGACGCACGACGTCGAATCCCGCTTGCTCGATCAGCGTCGCGTCGGTCTCATCGAACGGTGGCGGTGGGTCCTTCGGATAGGAGACGAGCGCGTCGGTATTGAAGCCTCGCAATAAGACCGTGCGTCCGAGGTCGTCGATGATGGCGCCGTTTGCCGTGCGCAACCACGGAAGTCCATCCACGGCCGCACCGCGGCTCGGCGCCGGCACCGTGGCGGCCAGACTTCCCGCCGGGAGATAGGCGATCACGGTGAGGACCACGACAAGCATCAGCAGGACGATGCCGACTCGACGCAGCCAGCGCCAGCGCGGGCGTGTCGGTCCGCGCGCCGGCGTCCCCTGGGTGCGCCGCTCGCGGGCTAGCGCGGTGCGGCGCTCGACGGCTGGCCGACGGCGGCGACGGCCGCCGCCACAACCTCCTCGATGGTGTCACAGACCTCGGCGCCGGCGCGTTTGAGCGCCTGCACTTTCGAGGCCGCCGTCCCGGTGTTGCCCGAGATGATCGCTCCCGCATGGCCCATCCGTTTTCCGGGCGGCGCGGTGCGGCCACTGATGAATCCGATCACCGGCTTGCCGTAGCCCTTCCCAAGGACCTGCTCGGCGGCCGCCTCTTCGTCACTGCCACCGATCTCGCCGATCATGACGACGGCTCGCGTCGGCGGATCGTCTTTGAAGAGTCGCAACACGTCCGCAAAGGACAGCCCGAGAATCGGATCGCCGCCAATGCCGACCGAGGTCGTCTGCCCAGAGCCGGCCTGGCTCAGGCCCTGGATCACCTCGTAGGTCAGCGTGCCGCTGCGCGAAACGATGCCAATGGGTCCCGGATGGTTGATGTGGTTGGGGATGATGCCCACCTTCGCCTCGCCCGCCGTGACCAGCCCCGGGCAGTTGGGGCCGATCAACCGGACGCCCGCCTCTTTAACGACGGCGCGCGCCCGAACCATGTCCCAGAGCGGAATGCCCTCGGTGATGCAGACGATCAATCCGATCCTGGCGGCGGCGGCCTCCATGATCGCATCGGGCGCGAAGGGTGCCGGGACGAAGATGCCGGTTACGTCGGCGCCGGTCGCCTGCACCGCCTCGGCCACCGTGTCGAAGACCGGAACCCCGAGATGTGTGCTCCCGCCTTTCCCCGGGCTGACGCCGCCAACGACGTTGGTGCCATAGGCCTTCATCTGCTCGGTGTGGAAGCTTCCCTCCCGACCGGTGAGCCCCTGAACCAGCACGCGGCTGCTGCGCGAGAGCAGGATGCTCATCGCGCCGCGCGCGCCAGCTCAACCACGGTATGCGCGGCCTCGGTGGCGCTCGCCCTGGGCGTGATGCCGGCATCCTGCAGCAGCCGGCGGCCTTCCTCCTCTCTCGTTCCGGTCAGTCGGACCACCAGGGGCAGTGTGAGGCGCAAATCCTGCGAGGCCTCGATGACGCCGCGCGCCACCTCATCGCCCCGCGTAATGCCACCAAAGATATTGATCAGGATCCCCTTGACGTTGGGATCGCTGCTCACCAGCTCGAGCGCGCTGTGTACCACCTCGGCCTTGGCGCCGCCGCCGATGTCGAGGAAGTTCGCTGCCCGGCCGCCTTCGCGCTGCACCAGGTCGAGCGTGTTCATCACCAGGCCGGCGCCGTTGCCGATCACCCCGATCGATCCGTCGAGCCGGACATAGGTCAGCTTCCGCTTGCGCGCCTCCGCCTCCAGCGGATCGCCGCCCGATTCATCGACGCCGTGCAGGTCCTTGTGCCGAAAGACCGCGTTGTCGTCGATCTCCAGCTTGCCGTCCGCGGCAACCAGCCCGCCATCGCGGGTCAGCGCCAGTGGGTTGATCTCGATGGTGATCGCGTCGTGGCTTTTGGCCAGGGTGTAAAGCCGGCTCACGAAGGGCGCGAGCTGCGTTTGCAGCGGCCCCAGCCCGGCGCGAAAGATCAGACTTCGCACTTCGAACGGGAGCGGGCCGCGCCACGGGTCGGGATGGAGCCGCGCGATCGCCTCGGGGTGCGAGGCGGCCACCTCTTCGATCTCCATCCCACCCTGCGCACTCAGGATCAGGACGGGGAGGCGCGCGTCGCGGTCGATGGTCAGGCCGAGGTAGAACTCGCGGTTGATCTCCTGCGCGGTCTCGCACCAGACTTCCTGCACCCGGTAGCCCTTGATCGTCATCCCCAGGATCTCCTCGGCTGCGCGCTTGGCCTCCATCGGGGTTCGAGCGAGCTTGATCCCGCCCGCCTTGCCTCGCCCCCCGACCGGAACCTGCGCCTTGATCGCGATCGCGCCCAGCGCGCCGGCCGCGAGCACCGCCTCGTCGGGCGTTTTCGCCAGGCGGCCGTCGGGCACCGGGATCCCGACGGCCTTGAAGCGCTCCTTGACCTGGTACTCGAGGAACTTCACAGCGGAATGTTTCCGTGACGTCGTAATGGCCGGTCGACCTGCTTGTCCTTCAGCAGCTGCAGCGACCGGATCAGCGTCGGCCTGGTGTCCTGGGGCTCGATCACGTCATCGACGAAGCCGCGTTCAGCAGCAACGTAGGGATTGGCGAATTTTTCCTTGTAGTCGTCGACCAGCTGCTCCGCCTTCTTCGCCGGATCCTTGGCAGCAGCGATCTCGCGCTTGAAGATGATGTTGACCGCAGCCTGCGGACCCATCACCGCGATCTCCGCCGACGGCCAGGCGTAGTTGAAGTCGCCGCCAATGTGCTTGGAAGACATGACGTCGTAGGCACCGCCGTACGCCTTGCGCGTGATCACCGTCAGCTTGGGCACGGTCGCCTCGGCAAAGGCGTAAAGCAGCTTGGCGCCGTGGCGAATGATGCCGTTGTACTCCTGGGCCGTGCCCGGTAGGAATCCGGGGACGTCGACGAACGTCACCAGCGGGATATTGAAGGCGTCGCAGAAGCGGACGAAGCGGGCCCCCTTGACCGAGGCGTTGATGTCCAGCGCGCCGGCGATGATGCGAGGCTGATTGCCGACGATCCCGACGACCTCACCGGCCAGCCTTGCGAAGCCGACGACCAGGTTCTGCGCGTAGTGCTCCTGCACCTCGAAAAAGCTGTCGCGGTCGACGACAGCGCAGATCGCCGCCTTCATGTCGTACGGCTGGTGGGCGTTCATGGGGATCAGCGACTGGAGTGACGCGTCCCGGCGATCGGGACTGTCGTCGCTCTCGGCCGCGGGAGGACGTTCACGGTTGCTGCCCGGTAAGTAAGAGAGCAGACGGCGGACCGCCGCGAACGCGGCCGGCTCGCTGTCGTGCAGGAAATGCGCCACCCCGCTGCGGATGTTGTGCACCTCGGCGCCGCCGAGTTCATCGAACCCGACCTTCTCGCCCGTCGTGACTCGGATCACCTCGGGGCCGGTGATGAACATGTAGCCGAGATGCTCGACCATGAAAATGAAGTCGGTGATCGCCGGGGAGTAGACAGCGCCTCCGGTGCAGGGCCCGGCGACAACCGAAAGCTGTGGCACCACGCCAGAGGAGCGGACGTTTCGGTAAAAGATGTCCGCATAGCCGGCGAGGCTGACCACGCCTTCCTGGATGCGGGCGCCACCCGAGTCGTTGATGCCGATGCAAGGCCGGCCGGCCCGGACCGCGAGGTCCATCACCTTGCAGACCTTCTCGGCGAAGACCTCGCCCAACGACCCGCCGAAGACGCTGGCATCGTGGGAAAAGACAAAGACCTCTCGCCCGTCCACGGTCCCGTAGCCGGTCACGACGCCGTCGCCCGGAATCTTCTTGTCCCCCATCCCGAAGGCCTCCGTCCGATGGACGGCGAAGGCGTCGAGCTCGGTGAACGATCCTGGATCAAGCAGGAGGTCGACGCGCTCGTGCGCCGTCAGCTTGCCCTTGGGATGCTGCTTCTCGTCAGGATCGCCGCCGCGGTGCATGGCGTCGTACTTGCGCTTGCGGAGGCGGTTGATCTCCCGTTCCGACGGTGAGGGTGCGGCCTCCCTGCTGACCCGGGTCGCCATCTCTAGCTACGCATCCCGGGACGGTATTCGCCGAAGACCTCACGCAGCACCCCGCACACCTCTCCTATGGTGGCATAGGCGCGCAGCGCCTCCCGCATCGGCGGCAGCAGGTTCGCGCCGCCCTCGGCCGCATTCCGGACCTCGGCCAGTTGCGCCTTGACGGCGGCGCTGTCCCGCTCAGCCCGCAGCCGCTTGAGGGCCTCGACCTGCTCCCGCTCGTGCTGCGGACTGACCTTGACGATCTCGATCCGCTCCTCCTCGCTCTGAAAGCGGTTCAACCCCACCACCACGCGGCGGCCTTCCTCGACCGCCTGCTGAAAGCGATACGCGCTTTCCTGGATCGCGTCCTGGGTGAACCCGGTCTCGATGGCGGCGATCGCGCCGCCCCGACGGTCGACCTCCTCGATCAAGCTGCGGGCACCGGCTTCGAGCTCCGTCGTCAGCGCTTCGACCAGATAGCTGCCGCCCAGTGGGTCGGCGACGCTGGCGACGTTCGACTCGTGGGCGATGATCTGCTGGGTCCGCACCGACAGGGTGGCGGCTACCTCCGAAGGCAAGCCGAGTGCCTCGTCGAACGAGTTCGCATGCAGGCTCTGGGTCCCGCCAAGCACGGCACTCATCGCCTGCAGCGCCACCCGCACGATGTTGTTGTACGGTTGCTGCGCGGTCAGGGTGCTGCCACCGGTCTGGGTGTGGAAGCGCAGAGCCTGCGCCCTGGCGTCGGTGACACCGTACCGCTCCTTCATCAGCGAGGCCCAGAGGGTACGCGCGGCGCGAAACTTCGCCACCTCTTCGAAGAAATCGGAAAAGACGGCGAAGAAGAACGAGATCCGCGGAGCAAAGGCGTTGACCTCGAGTCCGGCGTGCCGGGCGGCATCCACGTAGGCGATGGCGTGGGCGAGTGTGAAGCCGAGCTCCTGGATGGCCGTGGCACCCGCCTCGCGCAGGTGATAGCCGGAGATCGAGATCGTGTTCCAGTTCGGCAGCCGCTCCCGGCAGTAGGCAAAGAGATCCGTGGTCAGGCGCATCGATGGCCGGGGCGGAAAGATATAGGTCCCGCGGGCCGCGTATTCCTTGAGGATGTCGTTCTGCACCGTGCCGTGCAGGCGGTCGCCTGCCACGCCCTGCTGCTCCGCGACGAGCTCGTAGAGGAGCAGCAGCAGTGCCGCCGGCGCGTTGATCGTCATCGAGGTGCTCACCTGGTCGAGCGGGATGCCGGCCAGCAGCGTTTCCATGTCCTTGAGCGAGGAGATCGACACGCCCACCTTCCCAACCTCGCCGCGCGCCATCGGCGAATCGGCATCGTGGCCGATCTGCGTCGGCAGGTCGAACGCGACCGACAGCCCCGTCTGTCCTTGCTTCAGGAGGTAGCGAAAGCGCCGGTTCGTTTCCCCGGCGGTGCCAAACCCGGCGTACTGCCGGATCGTCCAGGGCCGGCGCCGGTACATCTGCGGATAGATGCCTCGGGTGAAGGGGAATTCGCCGGGAGGCGGAGGCTCGACTGGGGCGTCATCCGCGCGATAGACCGGTTTGAGCGAGAGCCCGCTGTCGGTTGCCGGCTCGTCCGCCTCGCCCGCCGGTTCAGGAGCCGGTCTCGCCATCCGCCTGGACGAACTCGGTCAGGACGCCGCACACGCTTTTCGGATGGACGAACCCGATCCGAGTTCCATGCGCGCCCGGTCGTGCTGAGCCGTCGAGCAGCTGGGCCCCACCAATCGCCGCTCGCTGGAGAGAGGCCCCCACGTCGTCGGTGGCATAGGCCACATGGTGAAGCGCCTCGCCACGCTCTTCGAGAAACTTGTCGATTTTCGATTCCCGATTGATCGGCATGATCAGCTCGATCCGGCTTTCGCCGATGGGGATCATCGCGATCTCGATGCCTTCGCCCTCGAGCCGCTCGCGCCCGGACGCCCGCAGGCCAAGGCGTCGCTCATAGACCTGGATCGCGGCGTCGAGATCTCGAACAGCGATCCCAACGTGGTCGATCCGGCTCAACATTGGCTTGATTCTAAGTCCGCCTCGCCGATCGCTCCCAGGCGGCCGATTTGACAAGCAGTGCACCCTTTGTAGTAGGGTGTAGCACGGCCAGTTAAGTAACCGTCCGACCTCCTCTGATCACGCCCCGTCTTGAATGGCCGCTGAAGACGGCGAGCGCGCTCCACCTAGGGAAGGAGGTTGGATCCGTGAATCGTTCCGTTGGCTTGACCTTGCGGCGAACCGCGGGCGGCGGCGTCATCTTCGCGTTGAGCTTCGGTGCGTTGGCTTCACCCGGCCAGAGCGTGATGGCGGTGGTTGCCTCGAGCGCGCCCGCTGTGGCGCTCGCTCCCACGGCCGACCCTGACCGGCATCCGCTTCCCGTCGTCCATTCGTCGGTTTCGCTATTTCAAGAGGCGGCGGCGACAGCCTCGCCCGCATCTCGCACTCTGCAACCGGCGGCGCATCCGGCAATGGTGCTCGCGGCGACGCAAGCGACGCTGACCCCGACTCGCACGGCGGGGAACTCGAGCGCAGTCTTCGCCTACGGCTACTGCACCTGGTGGGTGGCGCACAAACGGTACATCCCGTGGCGTGGCAACGCGGCGCAGTGGTGGTGGAACGCGCGAGCCTACGGCTACGCCGAAGGGGCCACACCGAAGGTGGGCGCCGTCATGGTGATGGCCGCCGGCGGGGCGGCATCTCCGGATGGCCACGTCGCCTACGTCGAGTCGGTCAACTCGGACGGCTCTTTCGTCGTCTCGGAGATGAACTGGTGGGGCGTGCCGGGCGGCGGCTGGGGCCGGGTCGACTACCGTCGGGTGACCTCGATGCGTGGCATCCTCGGCTTCATCTACTGAGGCGACGACTGGCACCTAACTTGACATGAGCTGCTCCCGTTGGTTAGGGTGGGGCACGGTTAGTTACTTCACGGTTTGAGTTGTCGAGACACTCACCGTCCCATATGACCAGCGCCACCCTCAGAGGAAGGAGGTTGCCGCCTGATTCACAAGATCAACCTGGGCCTGCGACAAGCGTGCACCGGGGGTGCGCTCGTCGCGGTCTTCGGTCTGAGCGCCGGCACCGGCGCCGCCTCGCACGCCTTCGCGGCGACAACAGAGAACGGCCCGCAGCCGGAAATCGGCTCCGCGAGCATTGCCGGATCGGTCGTCATCGATCCGCCGGGGTCGCACGACGAACGGGCTATCGCCTTGATCCTCGCCCGGTCTAAACCGCAGGCGACTGCCGCGATCGCCCCGACATCGTCGAGAACGACGTCGAAGCGCGCGCGCAGGACAGCCGCAGGCTCCGCGGTCGCGAGGGCGGCAGCCCCGGCGGCGCCAGCGGGGCCCGTGGTCGCGCCCGCGGGAAATAGCGCCGGCTATGCCTTCGGTTACTGCACCTGGTGGGTTTCGCATAAGCGATATATCCCCTGGCACGGACTCGCGTATCAATGGTGGTCGATGGCGCGGGCCTACGGCTTCGCCGAGGGGTCCACCCCCAGAGTCGGAGCCGTGATGGTGATGGCAGCCGGAGTGGCGGGCGCCTCGGCCAGCAGTGGCCACGTCGCCTACGTAGAGGCGGTCAATCCGAATGGATCGTTTCTCATCTCGGAGATGAACTGGTATGGAGCCGGTGGCGGGTGGGGGATCGTCGACTACCGAACCATCACCTCGATGAGTGGGATCCTCGGCTTCATTTATTAGCCGCTGCGCTTGAGCAGGCCGAGACGCTTCGCACGCCGCTCCGCCAGCGCGAAGCACCAGACCGATGCCGGCACCAGCACGAAGCCCATCGCCACCAGGATGGCGATATCTCCCCCGGCGCCACTGAGCGATAAGCTATGCAGGAGAGCCTGACGGACGCCGTCGAGCGTGTACGTCAAGGGCGAGAGGATGCCAAAGACCTGCAGCGGCAGGGGCAGCACCGTGATCGGGTAATAGACGCCCGAGATCAGCAGCAAGACGCCCTGTACGGCGAACGCCATCTGCTCGCCCTTCTCCGGTGAGAGCAGCGGCAGGATGGAGGTGAAGATGCCGAGGCCAAGCAGCGGCAGGGTGGCCGCGACGAAGATGACCAGCGCCGTCAGCCAGTTGGCATTCGTCAGATCGAGCCGGAAGAGAAAGATCAAGCTGAAGCCGATGATCGCGGCGCGCAGCATGCCATAGAGCAGCGACGCGGCGCACATCCCGAGCAGATGCGTCAACCGCTTGATCGGCGCCATGAAGGTGTACTCGATGGTGCCCTCCCAGCGCTCCCAGGTGATGGCGAAGGCCACTTCGAAGAACACCATTGAGAGGTAGGTCCAGAGCAGCGCGCCGATCAGCAGATACAGCTGCGTCTGCTGGAAGTTGACGCTCGACTTCTCCAGGCCAAAGCTGGCCAGGCCTGACGCCAGATACCCAATGCTGAGCACGCTGACCAGGTTGTAGAGGAGCCATACGGCCTCCCACGCCCAGTACCGCCGATATAGATTCTTTTGCCGTTCGATGAAGCCGACGAAGGCGTTCATCTCCCAGCGCAGGCTGTTCGGGCCCATCGGCCCACGCGAGCGGCGCTTTAGTGCCATGCGAGCGTTTGAGATGTTCATTCCTCTTTCTCCTCGTCTTCCTCCAGGCTCTTGCCGGTGAGCCGCATGAAGGCTCCTTCGAGCGTGCCTTCGACCGCACCGTGTTCACGAATCAATTGGGCGGGGGTGCCGTCGGCGAGGACGCGCCCCTGGTCGATCACGACGACGCGATCGCACAGCATCTCGGCCTCCTGCAGGTCGTGGGTGCAAAGCAACACCGTCGCCGCGCGGTCGCGCCGGATGGCGCGCACCAGGTCTTGCACCTCGCGCTTGGACCGTGGATCCAATCCGGTTGTGGGCTCATCCATCAGCAGCAGCATTGGGGTCGTCAGGAAGCTGCGTGCGATCGCAACCTTCTGTTGCTGCCCGCGCGAGAGCTGCTTCATCGGCTTGTCGAGCGTGTCTTCGGGCAGGCCCAGCCGCTTCAGGATCGCCTCGACGCGCGCGCGGGTCCCGGACCCTCCGCTGCCATACAACCGCGCCGAATACAGGAGGTTTTCCCACGGGCTCATCTCCTTGAAGAAGGAGGCCTCGACCGACACGCGGTTGATGTGCTGCCGGACGTCGGCGGGCTGGCTGACGACGTCGTAGCCGAACACCGAGGCGGTGCCCGAGTCGGGAGTGAGCAGTGTGGCCAGGACGCGGATCAGCGTCGACTTGCCACTTCCGTTCGCGCCCAGGATGCCGGTGATCCGGCCGCTCTCGACATGCAGCGACACCTGGTCGAGGGCGCGCTTGTCCTTCCGGTTCTTGCGCCGCCACGGCCAGCGCCGCGATTGCGCGAAGCGCTTCGAGATGCCCTCCATCTCGACCGCCGTGGGATTCAATTCCGTCGCCTGGATCGCCATTTCTCAACTCCTCGCGTTGGATGCCGATGAACAACAAAAAACCGCGGGCCCCGGGGCCTCACGGTTTCGAAAGCGCTGTCGTCTGGTCTAGTTCAGTCGGCTTTCAATGCCATGCGGCCCGAAGTGGGCAAGCTCCGCCCTTGAAGGCGTTACCTGACACACCGATCTGCCACATAGCACCCGCTAGCGTACGCGTTTGCCAGGCCGCCGTCAACTGTGATCCACCGATTCGGCCAGGTATTGGGCGAGGTCCCGGACCTGCAAACGGTCCTCCGCGCCTTTCGCGGAGATGCCGTCTCTGAACATCGTCAGACAGAAGGGACAGGCGGTGGCAACATGCGGTGCTTCCGTCCGGAGCGTCTGATCGACACGCTCGTGATTGATCCGCTTGCCGATCTTCTCTTCCATCCACATCCGGCCACCGCCGGCTCCACAACAGAAGCCCCGCTTGTGGTGCCGTTCGATCTCGACCAGCTCCGCGCCGGGAATCGATTCCACCACTTCTCGGGGTGGGTCGTAGATGTTGTTCCAGCGGCCGAGGTAGCAGGAGTCGTGATAGGTGAACTTGCCCTCGACCGCCTTCTCCGGCTTCAGCTTGCCATCGCGAATCAGCTCGGCCAGCAGCTCGGTGTGATGAACCACTTCGTATCGGCCGCCGAACTGCGGATATTCGTTCTTGATGGTGTTGAAGCAGTGCGGGCAGGTCGCGATCACTTTCTTGACTCCCGCGCCGTTCATCGTCTCGACGTTCTGCTGCGCCTGCAGCTGGTAGAGGTATTCGTTGCCGACCCGCCGGGCAGGGTCACCGTTGCAGGTCTCCTCGCGGCCCAGGATGGCGAAGTCCACGCCGGCTTTCTGCAGCAGCCCGACGAAGGCGCGGGCGACGGCGCGATTGGCCTCGTCGTAGGAAGCGGCGCAGCCGACGAAGTAGAGATATTCGGCCTCCGGTTTCTCTGCGACTGTCTTCACATCGAGGCCATTCGCCCAGTCCATCCGCTGCGCGCGCGGAAGGCCGTAGGGATTGCCCTGCGTCTCGATGCTGCGCAGCGCGCCCTCGGCTTCCTTGGGAAAGCGGCTTTCCTCCAGCACCAGGCTTCGCCGCATGTCGACGATCTTGGGGACGTGTTCGATCAAGACAGGGCATTCCTGCTGGCAGGCGCCACAGGTGACGCAGGCCCAGATCTCGTCTTCCTTGATCGCCTCGCCGATCAGCTTCTGGGGCTGTGGCGCATCGCGCCGCTGCTCGGCCGGCGCGTCGCGGACGGTCTTGTAGAGATTCTCGCGGGCGTCGACGATGATCATCTTGGGATTGAGCGGCTTGCCGGTCAGGAACGCCGGGCACTGCTCCTGGCACCGCCCGCATTCGGTACAGGAATAGAGGTCGAGCAGGTTCTTCCAGGACCACTGCGTGACCTGGTTGACGCCGTAGTGTTCCGCGTGCTCCAGGTCGATCGAGGGCAGCTGCGCGCCGATCTTGGGAGGGAGCTTGCGGAAAAAGACATTGGGAATGGCGACGATGATGTGCAGGTGCTTCGAGCTCGGGATATAAACCAGGAAGGTGAGCACCGCCAGGATATGCATCCAGTAGAAGACCTCGTGCGGCACGATCGCGTGGCTGCCCTGCCAGCCGAATGAGCCGAAGAGCCGGGCTATCGCGGAGGAGACCGGACGCCAGGGCGCGGATGGGTCGTTGCCCTGCGCAACATGCGCGGCGTTCTGACCGAGCATGCCGATCATGATCACCGCGATCAATCCGAGGATGATCAGCGCGTCGACTTCGTTGCTTTCGTGAAACTGCCGGGGGCGAATGATGAGTCGATTGATCAGCGCCATGACGACGCCAACCAGGACCAGCACGCCGAAGAGGTCCTGCAAGAACGCGATCCAGGTTGTGCCGCCGATCAGCGCCAGGCTGAAGCCGGGGAAAATGCCTTCGCCGAAGGCCTGAAGGATCGCCGTCAACAAGACGACGAAGCCGTAGAAGATGAACAGATGAAGAATCCCGGAGTAGGCGTTGCGGAACATGCGCGTGTGCGCCCCGACGTAAGAGAGCACGCCGCGGATTCGTTCGGGGATGTTGTCGATCCGGTTCTCGTTCGGGCCGAGCCGCAGGATCCGGTACAGCTTGCGGGCTCGAATCGCGAAGTAGATGACCGCCGCCAGCAGCACGGCCAGCACCGCGATCGACTTGGCCAGCGTCATCTCTGGTAATGCTACGCACTATGCGAGTCCTGGGGCTCACCGGCGGGATCGGTTCCGGCAAGTCGCTGGTCGCCTCGATGTTTTCCGCGTTAGGTGCCGAGGTGATCGATGCCGACCAGCTTGCCCGCGAGGTCGTCGAGCCCGGTCAGCCGGCGCTGGCGGAGATCGTCGAGGCCTTCGGTCCGCAAATGCTGCGGCCCGATGGACACCTCGACCGCCCTCGACTGGGCGCTGCCGTGTTTGCCGACCCGAGCGCGCGGCGAACGCTCGACGCCATCACGCATCCGCGCATCCGCGAGCGGATGCGGCAAGAGGTCGAGGCCCGCGCCGACCGGGCCGGAGTGTTGATCCTCGACATCCCCTTGCTCTACGAGAGCGGGCGCGAGGGCACGGTCGAGAAGGTCGTCGTCGTCTGGGTGGATCGGGCGACGCAGCTGCGACGGCTGGTGGCGCGTGATGGCCTCACGCCAGAGCAAGCCGAGCAGCGACTGGCGGCCCAGCTGCCGCTCGATGAAAAGCGATCGCGGGCCGATGAGGTCATTGACAACAGCGGGACGCCCGAGCAGACGCGCCGCCAGGTGGAAGCGCTCTATCGGCGCTATTCCTAGCTCGCCCTGCGCTTCCGCCCTCCCGAGGCCAGCTTAGGCCAGCAATACGACGGCGCTAGAGGTTTGAGAAGTACGCGGCCGGGGTTACTTGTGGCGATGCCGCAGGTGGCGCACCATGCCGGAAGCCGCCTTTGAACCCGAAGCCGCCGAGCCTGCCGCTCTCGACTCCCGCCAGCACCGCATCTTCCTGTGCCTGGGTAATCGTGCCGTTCTTGACCAACGGGTCGAGCACGCCTTTTGCCGCGTTGCGCATCGCCGTCTTGACGGCACTATCGCTCACTTTCTGCTGCGCCTCGAGATCGCTGAGCTTTTTCCCGGAGCGCAGAGCGCTCATCAGGTCACTCGTGCTCATATGCAGCGCCGACGCCGCCGCATTGAGCTCAGCGGTCATCAGCCCGCGGAGTCCGTGCTTGGGCGCGAAGGCGCCACCCCGCGGGAAGCCGAAGCCACCAATCGGGCCCAGGCCCTGGCCGGCGTTGATCTTGGCCTTGAGCGCATCCGCCTGCGCTTGCGTGATCCGTCCGTCGGCCAGCATCTGGTCGACGGTCTGGAGCTCGGCGTTCTTCAGCGCGTCCTGAGTCTTGCTCGGACTCAAGCCGAGAATCGCCGCCAACTTGTCGGCGAAGACCTGGGCGTAGTTCTTGGTGCTTGCCCCGGCCGACGGTGACGGCGAGGGCGCCGCCTGCACGGCAGCCACGCCGATCGCGACCGCGGCCACGACCGCGACGGGCAGAGCAAGCCAACGACGACTGATCTTCATACCGGAATTCACCTTCCCAACCCAGTAATGCCCCAATCGTCCTCAAGCCGCATGAAGAACGCCTGAGAGGGGCTTTAGAAATTGGTAAGTCACCAAACGGCTGCCCAACTCAGTTGTGTAACCGACGCCCGTATACCTCTGCAACAAGCGCACAACTCCCAAGGGGACAAGGAGGGTCTTTATGGCTTACCTCAGGAGATTGGCCGTCGCGATTTCTGCCTGCGCCGCCGGCGCCTGGCCACTGATGGCGCAGGCATCGAGCGGACCGTTCGTTGCCAGTTTCAACACGATCCAGACCGTTTCGTCCACCGTGCCGAAGAACGGTGACGTTAACCCCTACGGGCTCGTGGTCGCGCCCGCCACAACGGGTAAGCTCACGGCGGGCGACGCCCTGATCAGCAACTTCAACAATCACCGTAACCTGCAGGGGACGGGCAGCACGATTGTCGAGATCTCGCCATCGACCGGCTCCTTCAGCCTATTCGCGAGTCTCGCTGCCAACAAGCTGCCCGGTCCCTGCCCAGGTGGTCTTGGACTGACGACGGCCCTGGTTGCCTTGAGCAGTGGATGGGTGATCGTCGGTAGCCTGCCAACCAAAGACGGCACCGCCGCAACGGCGCAGGCTGGCTGTCTTCTGGTCATCGACTCCGACGGAAATGTCAGAGAGACGATCAGCGGCGGGCCGATTAACGGCCCCTGGGACATGACCGCCCTGGACAACGGTTCATCGGCAAGCCTCTTCGTCACCAACGTGCTAAACGGAACCGTGGCCGCCGGTGGCGGCACGGTCGACCAAGGAACGGTGGTGCGACTTGATTTGAGCGGTCTCCGCAGCGGGATGCCAACCGTGACGGATGAGCACGTGATCGGCACCGGGTTCCCGGAGCGAACAGACCCGGCAGCGCTCGTCGTCGGGCCAACCGGAGTCGGCCTCGCTTCCAATGGCACGCTCTATGTCAGTGACAGTGCGGCGAATCGGATCGCCGCAATCCCCGATGCGGTTATGCGGGCCACCGCCATCGCGGGATCGACGGTTTCAAGCGGCGGCGCCCTGAACGACCCGCTCGGCTTGGCGATGGCGCCGAACGGCGACATCCTGACGGTTAACGGTGGCGACGGCAATCTCGTTGAGACAACACCGACCGGACGGCAGGTCGCGGTCAAGATGCTGGACACCAGCCCGGCACCGCCTGGACCAAACGGAAATGGAACGCTCTTTGGCCTGGCCGTCAACCAGACCTCCCCAGGAGTCTTGTTCGTGGACGATGGCACCAACACATTGAATCTCCTTCACTAGGTCGACGCACTTGAGGCGGTCGCTGCGGCCGCCTCAGTCCTCTTCGGACTCCTCGAGCGAGAGCACCGGCTCAACGCAGACATCGCGACCGCTGAACCGCTCGATCCATGCCGCCCGCGGTGCCGAGCGGAAGACGTGCTCGAGCTCGCCGATCACGGCGGTGTCGAATTGCCGTAATACCAGCTCAGGGCGCTCGATCGCCTCACAAAGATTCGCCCAGAACTTCGGCTCCAGCGCCGCGACGCTGATCCAGCCGTCCGCCACCGCGTAGACCCGATAGCAGGGCATCTCGCCGGTGAGCGGCATCGATCCTCCCTCCCGCCGCACGGCCCGCGCCGGGATCGTCCACGCCTTCATCACCGCCCTCATCGATACCTCCACACGGGCGCCGCGGCCGCTGCTCGCGCGTTGCTGCAAGGCGCCGGCGATCAGGAAGGCTGCCTGGAGACCGCCCGCCATGTCGGCAACCTGCAGCCCGGGGATTAGGGGCAGGCCATTGCACAGCGGCATCAGCGATAGTGCCCCGCTTCGCGCCAGGTAATTGAGGTCGTGACCGGCGCGCTGCGCCAGCGCGCCGCGCGAGCCGTAGCCGGTGATGGCACAGTAGACCAGCCGCTGGTTGACGGCGGCCAAAGATTCATAACCGAGCCCCATGGCCTCCATGCGGCCCGGACGAAAGCCTTCCAGCAGCACGTCGGCACCACGAAGTCGGTCCTGGAGCGCGGCGCGCCCCTCGGCACTCCGGAGGTCGAGCCGGATGAGCTCGCTGCCCTGCTGAAGGGCGTCGAAGATCGCCTGACCGCCCGGCATCTGCCGCATCGGATCGCCGTTGGGCGGCTCCACCTTGACCACCCGCGCGCCCTGGTCGCGCAAGAGCTGCATGCAATAGCCACCCGGCAAGAGCCGCGACAGATCGATGACCACGACGCCGCGGAGCAACATCCCTGCTAGGTTAAGGCGACGTGCGCAACGCCGATATCGCCGCCATGCTCAATCGCATCGCCGACCTGCTCGAGATCAAGGGCGAGAACTTCTACAAGATTCGGGCCTACCGCGAGGCCGTGCGTCAGCTCGACAATCTCACCACTGAAGTTGAAGAGCTGATACAGAGCGGCCGCCTGAAAGAGGTCCCCGGGATCGGCGCGGCAATCGAGCAGAAGATCACCGAGTACGTGACCACGGGCAAGCTCGACTTCCTCGAGCGCCTGCAGACGGAGGTGCCACCCGAATTGCTCGCGCTGACCCGCGTGCCCGGGCTGGGGCCGCGAACCGCCAAGGACATCTACGACGCGCTTGGCATCGTGACCATCGACGACCTCGAGGCTGCCGCCCATGACCAACGGCTGCTTTCGGTTCGCGGGATCAAGGCACGGACGGTGGAGAACATCGTCAAGGGCATCGCAATGCTGAAGCGAACCGAGGGCCGCCGCTTCTTCCCCGAGGCCCGGCTGCTGGCCGATTCCTTTCTGGTGACGCTGCGCGGCATGCGCGGTGTCGTTCGGGCGGAAGTCGCAGGCAGCCTGCGACGCGCCCAGGAAACGATCGGGAACCTGGACCTGCTGGTCGCAGGGCCGGACCCGGAGGACCTCGGTCGCGAGTTTGCCCGGCTGCCGCAGGTCGACAGCGTGGTCGCCCAGAGTCGCGTCGAGACCAGCATCCGAGTGCGCAACGGGATGCAGGTCGATCTGCGCGCGGTGAAACCGGAAAGTTTCGGCGCCGCCTGGCAATACTTCACCGGCTCGCAGGCCCACAACGACCAACTCCGCACACGTGCGGAGCGAATGGGCCGCTTGAGGATCAACGAGGACGGCGTCTACCGCGAGGACGGGACGCGCATCGCGGGCGAGACCGAAGCCGAGGTCTATGAGGCCGTCGGTTGTGGCTGGATCCCACCGGAAATTCGTGAGGGCCGCGACGAGATCGAGCTGGCCGCATCGGGCGCGCTGCCCCGGCTGATCGAGGCCGGTGACCTGCGCGGCGACCTGCACACGCACAGCAACTGGAGCGATGGGCGAAACCCGATCAGCGTGATGGCGAAGGCCGCGCAGGAGCGCGGCTATGCCTACATCGTGCTCACCGACCACACCCAATCGCTGGCGGTGGCGCAGGGGCTGACGCCCGAACGATTTACGGCACGCGCCAGGGAGATTGCGGAAGTCAATCGCTCCGGCCAAGGGGCGACGGTCCTCAATGGCGCCGAGGTCGACATCCTGCTCGACGGCACGCTCGACCTGCCGGACGACTGCCTCGCATGGCTCGACCTGGTGGTGGCGTCGGTGCATACCGGGCTGGACCAGCCGAAGGACGTCATCACCCAGCGGGTACTGACCGCGATGCAATCGGCGCACGTCGACGTGCTCGCGCATCCGACCTCGCGCCGGCTGGACCGGCGCGGGGAGACGAGCCTCGACATCGACGCCGTCATCGCGATGGCGGCGCGGACCGGGATCGCGCTGGAGGTCAACAGCAGTCCCTACCGGCTCGACCTCAATGACAGCTGGACGCGCAAGGCTCGCGAAGCGGGGGTTGCGATCGCGATCGACAACGATGCCCACTACCCGGCTGAATACGACTACCGGCGATACGGGATCGAGATCGCGCGCCGCGCGGGATTGACCGCCAACCACGTGCTCAACGCCCGGGACGCAAAGGGGGTGCTCGACCACTGCCGGCTACGAGCCGCAAGAGCGCCCGTCAATTTCCGTTGAACCTGTTAGCGGCGATATAATCAAACCCAGAAGGACCTTCGAGCCAATGTTCCAGGAGCTCGTCATTAAAGTCCCCTCGCCGTTCGCGGGCCAGGCCGAGGTGGGCTTCTCCGCCCGCTATCCTGCCCAGCCGAGCCAGGCGCCGTTGAAGGATGTTCCGTTCATCATCGAAGGCCCCTCGGCGCCGATGCGCCAGTTGCAATCACGCCTCGAACTGTTCCGCCAAAAGCGGTCGCTCATCCCCGACGCCCCCGGCGAGGCCTATACCTGGACCGATCTGATTCCGTTGAGCGACGAGGTCTTCATCCTCGCCTTTCGCGATGAAAGCCTGCATGCGGGCGCCGGCGACCCGGCCAACGAGCTGCGCTACCTGGCCAACCTGGTACAGCCGCTCGTCTTCCCCTTTTTAAAGGATTGCGTGCGGATCGGCGAACTGGCCCTGCGCGACACCATCCTGCTCGCCCTCTTGAACGACACGCAGGTCATGGCCGAGCTGGAGCTGCGCCGTTCGCAGATCGTACCGAGCAACGGCTCGATCGTCCTCCAGTAACGCTCGCTAGGGGGAGCCCGACGCTTTGGGGCTGGCGCTCGCTGATGCGGTCGGCGTTGGCGACTGGGACGCTGGGCTCGGCGACGGGCAGGGACTCGCTGAAGCGCTGCTGATCGCGGTACCGCTCGGGGTGGCCGCGGGGGTGGTGGTAGGCGTCGCCGAAGCCGAGGCTTTCGGGCTGCCGCTGGTCGAGGGCGTCGCGCTGGCCGACGGCGGCTCGAAACAGATCGATGGTTGTGGCGTCAGCAACGTTTGGCCACCGGGCGTGCTCGCGGGGGGGCCGCCGCGAAGGAGCAGCGCCGCCGGCACCACGAGCAACCCGAGGATGACTGCCACCACGAAGGCAAGCGCCCCCCACTCCTGGAGCCAGAAGCCCCCCGACGAATTACGGATCAGGGCTCGTCGTCCGGGTCCGGCTGGGGCTTGTTCCGGGTGTTGAGGATGCGGACGAAGTCCTGCGCGCGGGCGAGCGCCTTCCAGCGCTCAGGAAAGAAATCCTGGGCCACGACCTGCTTGGAGGGCAGCTGAAAGACAGTCACGCACCACTTGTTGAGGGTGTGCGAAACCTCGACCTCGAAGTCGCCCTCGGTATTGAGATACCGAACGACCCGGTCCTCGTCGGATCTGCGTCTCCCTGAAACTGCCATTTCTGTGCCCAAAGGTAGGTGTCGCTAAAGCCATTCAACGGACCCCTAATTATATGCTCGGATTGGCGCAAACTCCTAGCCCCGGGCGAGGGCCCTCGGCCGGGGGACGCAGGCACGATTCAGGGGGTCGGGCGGGCGCCGTCGACGGTTCGAAGGTAGCCGAGCAGCTCCTCGCGCAAGGCGGGGCGCTCGAGGGCGAAGGCGATCGAGGTCTTGAGGAAGCCGAGGACGGTGCCCACGTCGTGGTAGGTGCCGTCGAACTCGAGCCCGACCACGGTCTGCTGCTGGGCAAGCGTCCGCAGGGCATCGGTGAGCTGAATCTCACCGCCGACACCCTCATGGGTGCTCTCGAGGAGACCGAAGATGGCCGGTTCCAGCACGTAGCGCCCCAGGATGGCGAGGTTCGAGGGCGCCTTACCGGCCTCCGGCTTTTCCACCATGTCGACCACTTCGTGAATCCTGCCGTCGCTCTTGCCGACCTTCACGATGCCGTAGCGTGAGACCTGATCGGGCTCCACCCGCTGCAGGGCCAGCACGGAGGCCTGCCGCTGGGTGTAGACGTCCATCATCTGTTTGATCGCCGGCGTCTGCGACCGAATGATGTCGTCGGCGAGAAAGACGGCAAACGGTTCGTTGCCCACCAGGTCCTTGGCCATCAAGACGGCATGACCAAGCCCGAGCGGCTCCTTCTGATGAATGTAGGTAATGTCGACCATGTCCGAGATCTTTCGCACGACCTGGAGCTCACGCGTCTTGCCCCGATCCTTCAGGTAATGCTCCAGCTCGAACGAGATATCGAAGTGATCGACGATGGCCCGCTTGTCGCGCCCGGTGACGACGATGATCTGGTCGATGCCGGCCGCCACGGCTTCCTCGACGCCGTACTGGATGATCGGCTTGTCGACGACCGGCAGCATCTCCTTCGGCTGGGCCTTGGTCGCCGGCAAAAAGCGCGTTCCCAGGCCCGCGGCCGGAAACACCGCTTTGCGAATTGCCGTCACGAAGCTACTTTACTTTTTCTTCCGTCGCGCACGATTGCGCAGCGCCACCTGGATCCGTTTCACACCCGCATTGTCGACCACCATCTTGGGCGGCCGGGCCTTTCGCTCCCGTCCGCGAATTCGCGCCGCCTCTTTCGGCGGCAGCTCCTCGTCCGCGCTCACAGCCAGATCGCGGCTTGGCGCGGCAGGTCCGCCGTGGCGCTTGGCGCCGCGGTCGGCAACGGCGACGGTGATGGCGTCGGGATGGGAGATGGTTTGACTGAGGGGCTTGGGGTCGATGTCGGCGCGCCCACCAGCTCGGCCGCCGTCGGCGGCGGCCCGCCGACGACTCGGGCGAAGTAGCTGAGCGGAAGTCCGCCGCCCAGCCGCATCCGAGAGAGGTAAAAAAGCTGTCCCGGCGTGTGGATCGTGCCGTAGAGCGTGGAAACGGCGGTCTCGAACCCGGCGCTCTGCGCCTGCGCTTCGTCATAGACGTTGAAGCTGCCGTATGGGTAGGCGAAATCGAGCACCTTGTGGCCAAGCAACCCCTCGAGCGTGGCCTTGCTGGTCCGAATTTCCCAGCTGGCTCTCGACGGCGATTGCGCCGCCAGTGCGACGTGATCGACGGTATGGGCGCCGATATTGAAGCCCATGCCGTCCGCGGCAACCACCTGGCTCGGGGTCATAAAGCTCCACTGCCCCATCCGTCCGCTGATGACGAAGTCGGTGGCGGTAAACCCGTGGCTTGCCAGGATCGGGAGAGCGGTGGTGAAGAAATCGGCGTAGCCGTCGTCGAAGGTCAGCACGACCGCCCGCGAGGGCAACGGGCTATGCGATTTGATGGCGGCCACCGCCCGGTGCAGCGAGATAACGTGAAACCCATGATCGGCCAGGTATTGCATTTGCAAGCGGAACATCGCCGGCGGCGTCGAGAGGCTGAAGCCGACGGTGTCACGCGGGTTCGGGTTGATCCGAATGTAGTGGTAGAGCAGAATCGGCACGTAGGTCGTCGGCCCGCTTGGAATCGGCGCCCTGGACGGATGCAACTCGGAGCGAAGCAATTCCGCCGTGCTGGGCGTGGAGTTTAGCTTGGGCGTGGAGGTGGACCGATGGTCGAAGAGCAGGTCCATGCCGTTGTCCTCGTCGATCGCATCGATGCCCGGCGCGGCCGCTTCGCCCACGACCAGGTGACTGGCGCTTGGCGTCGGGATCACCCTGCCGATCCCGGTGTCGGAAAGCACCGCCGCACTCAGCAGCAGGGGAAGCAGTGTCAACCAGCGGGCGCCGGCGTGCCAGGTTCGCATCGACCGAACGTGTAACGGCGTCTGCCTCCCCAGGTTTCGCAGCTTAACGAAGCTGTGAAATCACCGCAAGGCTGCGCTGGCAGGCTTGACGCCGCCGCGTTGGCGCCAAAACGCGAGGCCGACGACTCCCAGAACGAGCAGCGCGGCGCCGCCCACCACCGGAGTCCAGCGGTGATCCAGGTTGCCGAGGCGACGGTTGAGCTCCGCCTCCAGCTTTCCCCAACCGGCGGGCGACGACCGCCGAATGCCGAGCGCGCGGATCAGGCGCCGCTGCACGCGGTCACGTCGCCCCGAGGGCGGCGTGACGAGCGGAAAGCTGTCGTTCAAGTAGGAAATCATCGCCAGCGAGCCGGCGCTGGCCTCCGGACCAGGCGCGCTGCCGCCTTCGTGAAACACAATCCGATCGATGGCCCGGGCCAGCGACTCGACGTCGTCCTGCGGCGGCCTCATCCCGACTTCGCCTCCTCCTGCATCCGGCGCCGCAGACCGTGGACCGCGCGGAACAGCAGCAGCTTCACCGCGCCTTCGCTGCGGCCCATGATGACGCCGATCTCCTTGTTCTTGAGACGCGCTTCGAACTTGAGCAGCACCGCCTGGCGCTGATCCAGGGGCAACTTGCGGACGGCACGGTGAAGCGCATCACCTTGCTCCCGGCGCAGCCAGAGCCGCTCGGGATCGTTTTCCCCGGGAGCCGCGATTGGATCCGGCAGTTCCACCCAGGGCGGGCGGCGCCGCCGTTTCGACATCAGGTTCGACGCGACTCGGTAGAGCCATGCTGAGTATGGAATCCCTCGCCATTCGAATTCGTCGAGGCCTTCGAGCGCACGCTGGAAGGTCTCGCTCGCCAGGTCCTCGGCTTCCTCGCGCCGCCCGAGATGGTAGTAGCAGTACGAGTAGATCTGATCGAAGTAGCGGTCGTACAGCGCCGCGAAGGCGACGCGGTCGCGCTTTGCCGCCTCGATCAGGCGCGCCTCGTCCTGCAGCTCTGCCGCCGAACGTTCGGTCACCCGAAGGACCTGGTCATATATGTCGCGGTCGAGGTGAAGGTTACGCGATCACGCCCAGTGCCTTCCCACCCTTCTCGAAGGCTTCCAGCGCCCGGTCGAGCTGCGCCTCGCTGTGAGCGCTCGTGACGATGGTGCGGATACGCGCCCGCCCTTCCGCCACCGTCGGATAGCCGATTCCCTGGGCGAAGACGCCCATCTGGAAGAGCCGATCGGAGAGCTCCATCGCGACCGAGCCCTTGCCGACGATCACCGGGGTGATCGGCGTCTCGCTCGCTCCAGTGTCGAATCCCAGGCGCCGCAACCCATCCTTGAATCGCGCGGTGTTCTTCCAGAGGCGGTCGATCCGCTCCGGCTCGCTGAGCAGGACGTCGATGGCCGCGATGCAGGCGGCGGCAACGCCCGGCGGATGGGAGGTGCTGAAGAGAAACGGTCGCGCCCGATGGATCAGGAAGTCCCGAACGGCCTGCGCCCCGGCAACGTAGCCACCCAGGACGCCGATCGCCTTCGACAACGTGCCGATCTGCAAGTCCACCCGGCCATCGAGCCCGAAGTGGTTCACCGTGCCTCGGCCGTTCTTGCCCAGGACGCCGCTGGCATGGGCGTCGTCGACCATCACCAGCGCGCCGAAAGCCTCGGCGCGTTCCACGATCCCCTTGAGCGGGGCGATATCGCCGTCCATGCTGAAGACGCCGTCGGTGACGACGAGCTTGACCCGCTTGTCCCGATGCTTCTCGAGGTGGCGCTCCAGGTCGTCGAGATCGCGGTGCTTGAAGATCGACCGCTCCGCCTTCGAGAGCCGGATGCCATCGATGATGGAGGCGTGGTTCAGCTCATCGCTGATGATGACGTCGCCCTCTTTGACCATGGATTGCAGCACGCCGACGTTGGCCGTGAAGCCCGACTGCAGAACCAGCGAGGCCGGGGTGTGCTTGAACTGGGCAAGGCGCTGCTCCAGCTCCTCATGGACCGACATTGTGCCCGCGATCGTCCGGACGGCGCCCGAGCCTGCGCCCCATTTCTGCGTCGCCTCGATCATCGCCGCCTTGAGCTTGGGATGGGTGGTCAGGCCAAGGTAGTTGTTCGAGGAAAGGTTCAACACCTTCTTGCCATCGACGACGGTTTCGGTGTCCTGCGCCGCGCCGAGCACGCGAAGCGGGCGGAACAGCCCCTGCTGCCGCAACTGCTCGAGCTCGTCGTCGAGGAACTTCGTCTTGTTCTCGGTGATCATCCTTGCCTCCTAGTGTCCTGTAACCGAAGTTCGTTGGCAAAATCGGGCGACACTGTCGAGGA